>NZ_KB906241.1:732500-763266 GCF_000381245.1 Thioalkalivibrio sp. ALD1
ATCGGAGTGAAAGGCTAATCAAGCTCGGAGATAGCTGGTTCTCCTCGAAAGCTATTTAGGTAGCGCCTCATGTATCACTCCCGGGGGTAGAGCACTGTTATGGCTAGGGGGTCATCCCGACTTACCAAACCATTGCAAACTCCGAATACCGGGAAGTGCGAGCATGGGAGACACACGGCGGGTGCTAACGTCCGTCGTGGAAAGGGAAACAACCCAGACCGCCAGCTAAGGTCCCAAAATCATGGCTCAGTGGGAAACGATGTGGGAAGGCAGAGACAGCCAGGAGGTTGGCTTAGAAGCAGCCATCCTTTAAAGAAAGCGTAATAGCTCACTGGTCGAGTCGGCCTGCGCGGAAGATTTAACGGGGCTTAAGCCATGTACCGAAGCTGCGGACTTGCTTTGCAAGTGGTAGAGGAGCGTTCTGTACGCCTGTGAAGGTGTGTCGAGAGGCATGCTGGAGGTATCAGAAGTGCGAATGCTGACATGAGTAACGATAAGATGGGTGAAAAACCCATCCGCCGAAAGCCCAAGGTTTCCTGCGCAACGTTAATCGGCGCAGGGTTAGTCGGCCCCTAAGGCGAGGCAGAAATGCGTAGTCGATGGGAAACAGGTTAATATTCCTGTACCTCGCGTTAATGCGATGGGGGGACGGAGAAGGCTAGGTCATCCGGCTGTTGGTGTCCGGTTTAAGTATGTAGGGAGTGTCCTTAGGCAAATCCGGGGACACAATCCTGAGATACGATGACGAGCTCCTACGGGAGCGAAGTGACTGATGCCCTGCTTCCAGGAAAATCCTCTAAGCTTCAGTTAACGCGGGACCGTACCCGAAACCGACACAGGTGGGCAGGGTGAGAATCCCAAGGCGCTTGAGAGAACTCGGGTGAAGGAACTAGGCAAAATGGTACCGTAACTTCGGGAGAAGGTACGCCTTGGCTGGTGATGGGACTTGCTCCCTGAGCTGGTCGAGGTCGCAGAGACCAGGCCGCTGCGACTGTTTATTAAAAACACAGCACTCTGCAAACTCGAAAGAGGACGTATAGGGTGTGACGCCTGCCCGGTGCCGGAAGGTTAATTGATGGGGTTAGCTTCGGCGAAGCCCTTGATCGAAGCCCCGGTAAACGGCGGCCGTAACTATAACGGTCCTAAGGTAGCGAAATTCCTTGTCGGGTAAGTTCCGACCTGCACGAATGGCGTAACGATGGCGGCGCTGTCTCCACCCGAGACTCAGTGAAATTGAAATCGCAGTGAAGATGCTGTGTACCCGCGGCTAGACGGAAAGACCCCGTGAACCTTTACTACAGCTTCACACTGAATTTTGAAATTGTTTGTGTAGGATAGGTGGGAGGCTTTGAAGCTGAGACGCTAGTCTTAGTGGAGCCAACCTTGAAATACCACCCTGGCAATTTTGGAGTTCTAACCCAGGCCTGTCATCCAGGTCGGGGACCGTGTGTGGTGGGTAGTTTGACTGGGGCGGTCTCCTCCCAAAGAGTAACGGAGGAGTGCGAAGGTACCCTCAGCGCGGTCGGAAATCGCGCGACGAGTGCAAAGGCAAAAGGGTGCTTAACTGCGAGACAGACACGTCGAGCAGGTGCGAAAGCAGGTCTTAGTGATCCGGTGGTTCTGTATGGAAGGGCCATCGCTCAACGGATAAAAGGTACTCCGGGGATAACAGGCTGATACTGCCCAAGAGTCCATATCGACGGCAGTGTTTGGCACCTCGATGTCGGCTCATCACATCCTGGGGCTGAAGCAGGTCCCAAGGGTATGGCTGTTCGCCATTTAAAGTGGTACGCGAGCTGGGTTTAGAACGTCGTGAGACAGTTCGGTCCCTATCTGCCGTGGGCGTCGGAGATTTGACAGGATCTGTCCTTAGTACGAGAGGACCGGGATGGACGCACCTCTGGTGTTCCGGTTGTCACGCCAGTGGCATTGCCGGGTAGCTATGTGCGGAAGGGATAACCGCTGAAAGCATCTAAGCGGGAAACCCACCTGAAGATGAGATCTCCCTGGACCCTCGAGGTCCCTGTAGGGCCGTTGAAGACTACAACGTTGATAGGCTGGGTGTGGAAGCGCGGTAACGCGTGCAGCTAACCAGTACTAATTGCCCGTGCGGCTTGACCATATAACACCCAAGGTGTTGATGGTTGGTCTCGACTGACACATCACTGTTGTACACATCACCTAGAATGCATTCCGAATTCAGATGACGCAGCGTTCGCGCTGGGTGATCTGGCCAGTTTGTCTGGCGGCAATAGCGAGTAGGAACCACCCGATCCCATCCCGAACTCGGAAGTGAAACTGCTCTGCGCCGATGGTAGTGTGGGGCCTCCCCATGTGAGAGTAGGTCACCGCCAGGCATTAATCCGAAGCCCGGCTCCCGTTTTGGGGGCCGGGCTTTTTTTATGGGGAGATGGCGCATGCGGGTCGGTGGCCGGCGCATAAGGTGCGGGAAATGGCTGAAACGGATTGGGTTATGGCTCGAGGCAAGAAACGAACGGATGGCGGGCTGGTCGCAGTCGGACTAGTCCTGATCGGGATCGGCCTCTATGCGGTGCTTGGGGGCGAGGTCGCTTTTACGCCCATTGCACCACGCGAGGGATCCGGGTTTGGTGGGCCAATTGCGACGATTATCGGGATCGCGTTTATTGCGGGCGGGATCTATTTCCTGCGGGAATCGCGCCGTTAGGGATACACGGAATTTCGTCCCACGGGCGTCCGGTGCCTAGGGGATGGAGCGCCAGTCGAAGCCTGTTTCCTGTGACGCAATCTCGATCTCGTCCCGACCGGCCCCTACACCGTCGCACAGCGCCCGTTCCGCGAGCTCGGGCCGGTTATTGTCGGTCGACAAGTGCATTCCGATCAGGTGTGCGAGCCGACTCGTGTCGGCACGCTGGAGTAGGCGAGTTGCATCGCGGTTGGGCAAATGGCCGTAACCATCTCCTATGCGGCGCTTGAGTTTCGGGGGGTAGCGGCCGGATGCGAGCAACTCGGGGCAGTGGTTGCACTCCAGAAGCAGAGCTTGGGCGCCGGAGGCGATCTCGATCATGTGCGGGGAGATATGCCCCGCATCGGTCATCAAGACGAGGCGCGAGGCGCCGTCGGAAAAGACGAACTGGGTGGGTTCGCGCGCGTCGTGCGGGACTGTGTAGGGGATGACCAGGGCATCATCGACCTCTACTGGGAGGTCAGGCTGGATCGGCTCGAAATGGGCGAACCCACTGTCGCGCGCCGCGAGGCGGGTGCCTGCGGAAGCGTAGACGCGCAGGCCGTAGCGGCGCGAGAGGGCTGGTGCGGAGCCGAGGTGGTCGCCGTGTTCGTGGGTGACGAATACGCCGTCGAGATCGGAGGCGGCGAGTCCTTGGCGTGCGAGGCGGCGTTCAATTTCCTGTACCGAGAAGCCGCAGTCCACCAGAAGGCGGGTAGAGCCTATTTCGACCACGAGCGCGTTGCCGCCACTCCCGCTGCCAAGTGAACAGAATCGGATCACGGGTTGCTCCGAAGGTGATTGCTTGGCGATGTTGCCGGGTTCGCAGATGTCCCTGTGTCCCCCGGGCCATTGGCGCAGGGGACACAGGGACGGGCATACCCCGGACTTGCTAGCGCTGCATCTGTGTCTGGATGCGCTCGAGGACGAACTCGGCGTCGCGATCACTCAGTCGGTCACCCTCAAGGTCACGTGCCTCGATCAGCAGGTCACCATCGCCTCGGTCCTGCAGGCGGATCTGGTAGCGTTCGTTTTCGCGGCGGTCTCCACCACGTCCGAACACGCGGCTGAAGAAGCCGCGCTCTTCGCGTTCGCCGGTCATGCCGGGACGGTAGGTCACCTCGTAGATTCCGGCCTGGCGATCCTGCTCGTCGACCAGCAGTCCGGCGCGGTCGAGGAATGTACCGAGCTGGCGCCACACGCGGTCGTATTCGCCGCCCAGCAGCAGAGCGGGCGAGCCATCATGTTCCGTGAGTTGCAGCTCTGTCGGGCGATCAACGAGGGTTTCGGCGACGCGTGTACCCCCTTCACCCGGATCCCCGGTGGTGAGGTATACGAGCAACCGGTTCAGCATCTCGGCTTCCAGTTCCGGATCCGAAGGGCGCATGGCCCAGCGCCAGGACTGGCCCTCGGCCTGCTCTTCGGCGCCGCGGTGCGTAATGTAGATCTCCGATCGTCCGTTATCGCGTTCGACGCGCATGCGGTACTGGTCGCGGGTGTTGGCGTCGTACACGTTGCCCAGAGCACGGGCAAAGATGTTCTGGGTGCCGCGAAGCGGGATCCCGGCGCGGTCCTCCGCCCACTCGGTTTGCATCACGCCCACCTGGGGCTCGTTGCGTTCCAGCCGCAGGTTCTGGCTGTCCCAGAAGGCGACCAGCCGATCCCAGATCTCGTCGGGATCGCCATCGACCTGGAGCCAGCGCGTCCCGCCGTCACGCATCAACTGTACTTCGGCGGATTCCGGGAGCACCTGGACGGTGCGGGTCGGGGCGCCGGGCTGGGCCTGCGCGGGCTGCTGCTGGCGTTGGGCCGTGTCCTGTTGCATGTCGCGGGCACTGATGCGGCCGCCCGGGTCATCGGGCAGGCGGTAGGCGCGTTCGGTGTCCGGCGCGATCAGGTCAGGCGGGACTTCCAGGTCCTCCATCTGGCGGCTCATTTCGTACTCCGGGCCAGACTGGCGGTCACCGCCCCAGCCTCCGCAACCAGCGACGGCGAGACCCGTAGCGATCGCGAGGGTGGCGCGCGCGGCGGAGTGATAGGGCTTGAAAGGCGATTTCATGATCGGACTCAGACCTCAATGCCGGCCTGGCGCAGGGCGTCCAGTACCGGTGCATGGAACGGTTCGGAAAGGGGTGTCAGGGGCAGGCGGATACCTTCCTCTATCATCCCCATGCGCTGCAAGGCCCATTTTACCGGGATGGGATTGGCTTCGAGGAACAGGGCCGAATGCAGACCATCCAGCTGGCGATTGATCTCGCGCGCTTCGTCTGCGCGATCCTCGCGCACGGCGCGGCACATGCGGGCCATCAGCGCCGGGGCGACGTTCGCGGTCACCGAGATCACTCCCTGCCCACCAGCCAGCAGGAAGGCCAGACCGTTGGCGTCTTCGCCGCTGAAAAGATCAATGCGGCCGCCCACACGCTCGACGAGCTCCGCGGTACGCTCGTTGCTGCCGGTCGCTTCCTTGATGCCGACGATATTCGGAATGTGGGCCAGTCGTTCTACGGTTTCGGGAAGCATGTCGACGGCCGTGCGTCCCGGGACGTTATAGAGGATCTGCGGGATGTCCACGGCCTCGGCAATGGCCTTGTGGTGCAGATACAGGCCTTCCTGTGTGGGCTTGTTGTAATACGGGGAAACCAGCAGGCAGGCATCGGCGCCGGCATCCCGGGCGCAGCGCGTCAGTGCGATTGCCTCCCGCGTGGAGTTCGCACCAGTGCCGGCGATCACCGGCAGACGACCGCCCACGGTGTTGACCGTATGGGCTATCGCTTCGCAGTGTTCGTCGAAATCGAGGGTGGCGGATTCGCCGGTGGTGCCGACTGCCACGATGGCGTCGGTGCCGGCCTCGATGTGGAATTCGAGGAGCCGATCAAGCGCCGGCCAGTCGAGACTGCCGTCCGCGTGCATCGGGGTCGCCAGTGCGACCATGCTGCCTTGAAACATCGACTCCTCCAGCGACGGTAATGGTGCAGTCTAACGGGCGCGCGACAAGGCGTTCAAGAAGCCGCGCGCAGACGCCGCGTTGAGGCACAGGGCCACCGTTGGCGCCGCGGTGGCGAGGTGGTATGTTCCCAGCCATCATGCCCGCAGACGCATCCAACCCGCCCAGCGTTATCCCAGGCCAGTGGCCGCCCCGCTGCGCCATGCGTTCCCGAGGCCGGCATGGCTGACGTTGTCGGGGCCGGTTCGCACACCCACCTGGTTCTCAATCTGATCGGGCCCGACCAGCCGGGTCTGGTGGCTGGCGTCACCCGCGTGATTGTCGATACGGGCTGCAACCTGGAATCCAGTCGCATCACTACCCTCGACGGTTACTGCTGCATGGCCCTGAGCGCCAGTGGCAACTGGAAGACTCTCGCTACGCTGGAATCCCGCCTCGAACGCCTGGAAGCCGAGCTGGATCTTGTGGTGACGGTACGCCGTGGCCCGCTGGATGAATCCAGTCATCCCGCGATGGCCTATGCGGTAGACGTGGTCGCGCTGGACGCCCCGGGGCTGGTCAATGCCCTGGCCGATTTTTTCACCAGCCGTGGCGTGAACCTGCGCGATGTGCAGACGCGTGTCTATACCGCCCAGCACACGGGCGCACGCATGTTCGCCGCCAACATGGTGGTGGATATCCCGGCGGGCCAGCACCTGGCCAGCCTGCGCGGGGAATTTATGGATTTTTGCGACGAACTGAACCTGGACGGCGTGTTGGATCCGATCAAGGCCTGATTCCGATCCGGTGCCGTCCGGCCCAACCTCGACACGGAGTGACACCTGATGACGATCGCCATTGACCAGACCGTTCCCGAAGACCTGCGCGTGCCCGCCACCGGCGAGCAGACGCTGGGCCCGGGTGATTTTCGCGGCAAGATCGTGGTGCTCTATTTCTACCCGAAGGACAGCACGCCGGGCTGCACCAACGAAAGCCGCGACTTCGCCGCCAGCAAGGCTGCGTTCGACGCCGCCGGTGCGGTCATTCTCGGGGTCTCGCGCGACAGCGTGAAAAGCCACGATAACTTCCGCGCCAAGCAGGAGCTGCCGTTCGACCTGCTAAGCGACGCTGACGAGCAGTTGTGCGAGGCGTTCGACGTGATCAAGATGAAGAACATGTATGGCAAACAGGTGCGCGGCATCGAACGCTCCACCTTCCTGATCGACGAGCAGGGTGTGCTGCGCCGGGAATGGCGCAAGGTCAAAGTGCCGGGGCATGTGGACGAGGTCCTGGCCGCGGTACGCGAGATGGCCGGCAAGTGAGGCGCCCCGCGAATTCTTCGAGAGTACTGGCAGTAGACGTTCGACCCATTTGTTTTCGACTCACCCCGGCCGCGGAGGCGCCATGAGCGAAACACCGGACGACCCGAAACGCCTGTTTGTCCTGGACACCAATGTCCTGATGCACGACCCCACCGCGCTGTTCCGCTTCAAGGAACACGACATCTTCCTGCCCATGGTCGTGCTCGAGGAACTCGACCGTGGCAAGAAGGGGGTCTCCGAGGTCGCGCGCAACGTGCGCCAGGTCTCGCGCTTTGTCGACGAGCTGATGAGTGGCGCGACCCACGAGCAGATTGCCGCCGGGTTGCCACTACAGGCCGAATCGCTCAGCGAGTCCACGCTTGCACCCTCCGGTCGGTTGTTCTTCCAGACCCGCAATCTCACTTCGCGCCTGCCGGACTCGCTGCCCGGCTCGACCCCGGACAATGACATCCTGGCCACCGCACAGGCACTCAAGACGGAGTGGTCGGACCTCCCGGTCACGCTGGTCTCCAAGGACATCAACCTGCGCATCAAGGCGGCGGTGATCGGCCTGCACGCGGAGGACTACTACAACGACCAGGTCCTGGACGACGTCAGCCTGCTGTTCTCCGGCATGACCGAGCTGCCGGCGGATTTCTGGGAGACCCACGGGACCAAGATGGACTCCTGGCAGGAGTCCGGCCGGACCTACTACCGGGTGACCGGTCCGCTGGTGGCCGAGTGGCAGCCCAACCAGTTCGTCTACCGCGAGGGCGAGAACCCGCTGTCCGCGATCGTGCTGGAGATTGACCAGCCGAACGAGTCCGCGGTGATCGAGCTGGTGGACGACTACATGACCCCGCGCCACAGCGTCTGGGGCATCAATGCCCGCAACCGCGAGCAGAACTACGCCCTGAACCTGCTGATGGACCCGGAGGTGGATTTCGTCTCACTGCTGGGGGCTGCCGGTACTGGCAAGACCCTGCTGGCGTTGGCCGCGGGGCTTGCGCAGACGCTGGAGGACAACACTTACAAGGAGATCATTATGACCCGGGTCACGGTCCCGGTGGGCGAAGACATCGGCTTCCTTCCCGGGACCGAGGAGGAGAAGATGACCCCCTGGATGGGCGCGCTGATGGACAACCTCGAGGTCCTGGCCAAGTCCGAGGGCGCGGGCGACTGGGGCCGGGCGGCTACGAACGACGTGCTGACCAGCCGCATCAAGATCCGCTCGCTGAACTTCATGCGCGGGCGCACCTTCCTCAGCCGCTACATCATCCTGGACGAGGCGCAGAACCTGACCTCCAAGCAGATGAAGACCCTCATCACCCGTGCCGGGCCGGGCACCAAGGTGGTGGCGCTGGGCAACATCGCGCAGATCGACACCCCGTACCTGACCGAGACCTCGTCCGGCCTGACCTACGTGGTAGATCGTTTCCGCAACTGGACCCACAGCGGGCACATCACACTAACCCGCGGCGAGCGCTCGCGCCTGGCGGACTACGCCTCGAATCACCTGTAGAGGCTGTTGGGGGCGTCCCGGCATTACGGGGCGTGGGAGGGGAGCTAACCGTCCTCGCTGTAGCGTACGCAGGCGCGGTCGGTCTCCCACAGGGTCAGCGAGTGCATGCGCAGGCCCGGGCGGTTCAGGCGTTCCGCCATCTGACGGAAGAACCACTGCGCGATGTTCTCGGCGGTCGGGTTGACCGTGTCGAACGGCGGGACGTCGTTCAGATAGCGGTGGTCCAGCTGCCCGGCGATCTCGCGCGCGGCGGTCTTGACCACCTTGAAGTCCACCGCCATGCCGGCGTCGTCCAGGGTCTCGGCCTGGACCTCGGCCTCCACCTTCCAGTTGTGTCCGTGCATATTCGCGCACTGCCCCGGGTAGTCGCGCAGGGTATGCGCGGAGGCAAAGTCGGTCAGGACACGAAGAGTGTAACGGGCGCTCATGGATCGATTCCGGCTAGCGCGACCATCACAGGGTCGCGAGGATACTCAGCCCGCGAAGCCTAGCCGTCCGCTGTCGGGGGCGCAATTCTCCTGCCCAAAGGCGTGGCGAATCGCGGCCAGCACGCCCTCGGTATCGAGGCCGCAGTCGGCCAGGATCTGCTCGCGCGAGCCGTGTTCGGTGAAGGCGTCCGGGATGCCCAGTAGCTGGCAGGGCAGGGTTAGCCCTTCGGCGGACAGCCATTCCAGCACCGCGCTGCCCGCGCCGCCCGCACGGGCATGATCCTCGAGCGTCACGAAGCCTTCGTGGCTGGCGGCCAGCCGCGCCAGCAGGTCGGTGTCGAGCGGCTTGATATAGCGCATGTTCACCACGGTCGCATCCAGCGCCTCGCCGGCGGCCAGGGCGGTTTCCAGCAGTGCACCGAAACTGAGGATCGCCAGGCCCCGTCCCTCGCGCACGACCTCGGCGCGTCCGATGGGCAGGGTCTCCAGGTCGTCACTGCCCCCTTCCGGCAAGACGCCGGGGCCGCCCCCGCGCGGATAGCGCACCGCCGCCGGGCCCTCGTACGCGTAACCAGTGGACAGCATCTGGCGGCACTCGCGCTCGTTGGCCGGGGCCATCAGCAGCATATTGGGGACGCTGCGCAGCAACGCGGTATCGAAGGTGCCGGCATGGGTCGGGCCATCGGCGCCGACAATCCCTGCACGATCCACCGCGAACAGCACCGGGAGGTTCTGCAGGGCGACGTCGTGGATCACCTGGTCCATCGCCCGCTGCAGGAAAGTCGAGTAGATGGCGACGACGGGCTTCTGCCTCTCGCAGGCCATGCCGGCGGCCAGCGTGACCGCGTGCTGCTCGGCGATGCCGACATCGAAGTAGCGTTCCGGGAACTGTTCGGAGAAGGCGACCAGGCCGGAGCCCTCGCGCATCGCCGGGGTAATGCCCAGCAGGCGTTCGTCGGCCGCGGCCTGGTCGCAAAGCCACTGACTGAAGATGTCGGTATAGGTCGGTGCCTTCGGGCCGGAGGGCTTCAGGCCGTTTTCCGGCTCGAACTTGGAGACCCCGTGGTAGCGGCAGGGGTCTTCCTCGGCCGGGGCATAGCCCTGACCCTTGCGCGTGACCACATGCAGCAGTTGCGGACCGTGACCGCCGCGCAGGTTCTTCAGGATCGATACCAGGCTGTTTACGTCGTGTCCGTCCACCGGCCCGAAGTAGCGAAAGCCCAACTCCTCGAACAGCGTGCCGGGCACGAGCATGCCCTTCATGTGTTCCTCGGCGCGTTCGGCAAAGGCCTTGACCGGCGGGACGAACTCCAGCATGCGCTTGGAGCCCTCACGCACCGAGCTGTAGATGCGTCCGGACAGCAGGCGGGTGAAATACTGGTTCATCGCGCCGACGTTGGGCGAGATCGACATGTCGTTGTCGTTCAGGATGACCAGCAGATTGCAGTCGAGATCGCCGATGTGGTTGAGCGCCTCGAAGGCCATGCCCGCGGTCATCGCCCCGTCGCCGATCACCGCCACATGGCGACGGTCCAGTCCCGCGTGCTTGGCGGCCAGAGCCATCCCGGCGGCCGCGCTGATCGAGGTACTGGAGTGCCCGGCCCCGAAGGCGTCGTATTCGCTTTCCGCGCGCTTGGGGAAGCCGGCCAGTCCGCCGTGCTGGCGCAGGCTGGCCATGCCGGCCCGCCGCCCGGTCAGGATCTTGTGCGCGTAGGCCTGGTGGCCGACATCCCAGACAATGCGGTCGTCCGGCGTGTTGAACGCGTAGTGCAGCGCGATCGCCAACTCCACCGTGCCCAGGTTGGCGGCCAGGTGCCCGCCCGTACGCGAGACGCTCTCGATCAGGAACTGGCGCAATTCGCCAGCCAGCCCGGGAAGCTCCGAGGCCGGGTGTGCCCGCAGGTCGGCGGGCCATTCGATTGCATCCAGCAGGGGGGTGGGGGTCATGATCGGGCCGTATCAGTTCATGCGGTCGACGATGTACCGCGCGAGGAAGCGAAGCAAGTCCGCCTCCTGGCCAAAGGGTTGCAGCTCGGCCAGTGCCTCGTCGACCAGGGACACCGCGCGTTCGCGCGAGGCCTCCAGGCCCTGCAGCGAGGGGAAGGTCGCCTTGTCCAGCCGGGCATCCGCGCCGCAGGCCTTGCCGAGCACCTCCGGGTCGCCCTCCACGTCGAGTACGTCATCGCGGATCTGGAAGGCCAGGCCAATGCACTCGGCGTAGCGGGTCAGGTGGCCGAGGCTGTCCTCCGAGACGCCACCGGCGATCGCGCCCAGGCGTACCGACACGCGGATCAGGGCGCCGGTCTTGAGCCGGTGCATGCGCTCCAGTTCCGCCAGATCGATCGGCTTGCCGCAGGCGCCGAGGTCGATGGCCTGCCCCCCCGCCATGCCGTGCAGGCCCGCGGCATGGGCGAGCTCGGCCAGGGCGTCCAGGCTAGCCTGGCCCGGCAGCGCGCGTACGCCAGCGGTCATAATCTCGAAGGCGCAGGCCTGCAGCGCATCCCCGGCAAGGATGGCCGTGGCTTCGTCGAACGCGCGGTGGCAGGTGGGCCGGCCACGGCGCAGGTCGTCGTTGTCCATCGCCGGCAGGTCGTCATGGATCAGCGAATAGACGTGGACCATCTCCACGGCCGCTGCCATCGCATCGAGCACTTCATCCGGGGCACTGCAGGTGGCCCCGGCCGCGTATACCAGGACTGGGCGCAGGCGCTTGCCGCCGGAAAGCGTGGCATAGCGCATGGCCTCGATCAGTCGCGTGTCGGGCGCGGCGTCGGGCGCGAGACGCTGGTCGAGTACGGTCTCGATACGACGCTGATAGGCCTTCAGCGCCTCGGATGGATCTGGGATGCTCACGGCGGAGGCCTAAAAGGGGACGTCGTCGGGGTCGGTCGGGGTGTCGGGGGCGCCCCCGGTCGCGGCGCCCTCCGAAGAAGGCGTGCTGGCGAGTTTCTCGATGCGGGCCTGGGCGTCGTCCAGCGCCTTCTGGCAGCGGCCGACCAGTTCCATGCCGCGCTGGAATTCCTCCAGAGACTGTTCCAGGCCCAGTTCGCCGGATTCCATTCGCGCGACCAGGGCCTCCAGGGCCTCCAGGCTGGCTTCGAACTCGGCGGGGCTGTCGGTGGACGGGTCGGTCATGGTGTCGGATTACTGTGTTGGATTCTTATTGGATCACGGGGGCCAAAAGGTGAGAAAGTATCCGATCCGCCGCGTCGAGGAAAGCAGCCGGGCGACCGGGGGCTTGTGTTTCGTGACCGTGCCCCCACGCTCAGCGGGGCAATCGGTTGACATGCGACCGGGTGCTGACTAGAGTTCTCAAGTGGTTTAGACAAAGTCTAAATTCCTGATCCGCACAACGGTCGCAATGGTGTGTGGATCCCAACCAGCAAGAGGAGAGACCCATGGAACTGAAAGGTAGCAAGACCGAAGAAGCCCTCAAGGAGGCCTTTGCCGGCGAATCGATGGCCAACCGTCGTTACCTGTACTTCGCTTCCAAGGCGGACGTCGAAGGCTACAACGACGTCGCGACCGTGTTCCGTTCCACCGCCGAAGGTGAAACCGGCCACGCCCACGGCCATCTCGAGTACCTCGAGAGCTGCGGCGATCCGGCCACCGGCCTGGAATTCGGTTCCACTTCCGCGAACCTGAAGACCGCCGTTGCCGGCGAGACCCACGAGTACACCGACATGTACCCGGGCATGGCCAAGACGGCCCGAGACGAGGGCTTCGATGAAGTCGCCGACTGGTTCGAGACCCTGGCCAAGGCGGAGCGTTCCCACGCCAACCGCTTCCAGAAGGCGCTGGACCAGCTGGACGACTAAGTCATTTCCCGGCTGTAGTACGCGGGGCCGGCCCTGGCCGGTCCCGCTTTTCCGGGAGGTACGGAACAGCCTGTGAAGTCAGCCCCGCGGCTGCGTTCGCATGTTGTTCCGTGTTTCCCTCGAAGCATCGTCACTGATACGGATACCGGAGGGATGCATGTCTGCGCCGACGCACCAACGTGAAGGAAGCCTGGAAGCACCGACCCGCCATCCGCTGGACTGGAAGAATCCCGAGTTCTACGACGAGGAATCGTTGTTCTCCGAGTTGGAGCGGGTCTTTGATATCTGTCACGGGTGCCGGCGCTGCGTCAGCCTCTGCAATTCCTTCCCCACGCTGTTCGATCTGGTCGACGAGTCCGAGACGATGGAGGTCGACGGGGTCGACAAGCAGGACTTCTGGAAAGTGGTCGATCACTGCTACCTGTGCGACCTGTGCTACCTGACCAAGTGCCCCTACGTTCCCCCGCATGAATGGAACGTGGATTTCCCGCACCTGATGCTGCGGGCCAAGGCCTTCCGTTTCCAGAACGAGGGTGCGAAGACTTCGCACAAGCTGATGTCCAGCACCGACACCGTCGGCAAGCTGGCGGGCATCCCGGTGGTCGCCGGCGCGGTCAATGCCGCAAACAAGAACGGTGCCGTGCGGAAAGTACTCGACAAGACCATGGGCGTGCACCCGGATGCCCCGGTCCCCGAATACCACTCGAAAAAGGGGCGCTCGCGCCTCGCGAAGGCCGCGAAGGGTGTCAGCAACCCCGAGCCGGCCGGCGCCACCCAGGGCAAGGTCGCCCTCTATGCGACCTGCTACGGCAACTACAACGAACCGCACCTGGTCGAGGACCTGGTCAAAGTCTTCGAGCACAACGGCATCGAGGTCACACTGGTCGACAAGGAACAGTGCTGCGGCATGCCCAAGCTGGAGCTGGGTGACCTGAAGTCGGTGGAGGCCTCCAAGGAGGCCAACATCCCGGCGATGAAGCGCATGATCGACCAGGGCTATGACATCGTCGCGCCGGTCCCGTCCTGCGTGCTGATGTTCAAGCAGGAACTGCCGCTGATGTTCCCGGAAGAAGCCGACGTGATTGCGGTGCGCGATCGCATCTTCGACCCGTTCGAATACCTGATGGAGCGGCACAAGGACGGCAAGCTCAATACCGACTTCCCCGACAGGCTCGGCAAGATTGCCTACCACGCCGCCTGCCACCTGAGGGTGCAGAACATGGGGCTCAAGACCCGCGACCTGCTAAAGCTCGTGCCGGATACCGAGATCGACGTGATCGAACGCTGCTCCGGGCATGACGGCACCTACGGTGTGAAGAGCGAGTTCTACGAGACTGCGGCCAAGATTTGCCGTCCGGTAGTGAACCGGGTGCAGAAGGCCGAGTCCGATCACTACTCGAGTGACTGCCCGATGGCCGGGCACATGATCGAGAACGGACTGCAGGGCAAGGGTGAGGACAAGGCGCCCGAGCACCCGCTGACCCTGCTGCGTCAGGCCTACGGCCTGTAGCGCCGGTTGTTTGCCAACAGAACACGACGTGCGCCCGCCGGGGCGATCGCGGATGGAGACAAGACATGGCCAGTGACAGCTACCACGAACCCGTCGAGGAACTGAGCGACGAGTCGCGCGAGATGCATCGCGCCATCGTCTCGCTGATGGAAGAACTCGAGGCGGTGGACTGGTACCAGCAGCGCATCGACGCCTGCAAGAACGAAGAACTCAAGGCGATCCTCGCGCACAACCGCGACGAGGAGATCGAGCACGCGGCAATGGTGCTGGAATGGATTCGGCGCCATAACCCGGTGTTCGACCACGAACTGAAAGACAACCTCTGGTCCGACAAGGACTACACGCAGATGGGGCACCACGATCACTGAGTGGTCCCGCGGACCATGCCGACGTGACGGAGGTATCGAGATGGAGGCAAGTGTGGACAAACTGAGTCGAGAAGACCTGTATTCGCTGGAGAAGTACCACGAGGTGCGGCCCCAGTTTCGCAACGAGGTCATGCAGCACAAGCGCAACCGCGTGGTGCAGGTGGGCCCGGCCGTGACCCTGCACTTCGAGGATCGCAAGACCATGCAGTACCAGATCCAGGAGATGCTGCGGGTCGAGAAGATCTTCGATTCCGAAGGCATCCAGGACGAGCTGGACGCCTACAACCCGCTGATCCCGGACGGTTCCAACTGGAAGGCGACCATGATGGTCGAGTACCCGGACGTGGACGAGCGCAAGGTGCAGCTGTCCAAGCTGATCGGGATCGAGCTCAAGACCTATGTGCAGGTCGAAGGCCACGACAAGGTCTACCCGATTGCGAACGAGGACCTGGATCGGGAAACCGACGACAAGACCTCCTCGGTGCATTTCCTGCGCTTCGAGCTGACCCCGGAGATGGTCTCCGCCGCGAAATCCGGTGCGGCCATTGCCATGGGAGTGGAGCACGAGAACTACAGCCACCGGCTGGACGCCGTCTCCGAGGGCACGCGCGAGTCTCTCGCGTCCGACTTCGATACCGTCAACTGACGCGGCCTTCTTGCCCGCTTCACCAAAGGCGCCTCCGGGCGCCTTTTTCGTTTCCGGTTCACGCCGGTGGCGGTTGTGGCTGGCCCTGGTTCGGCATCCGGTGTTTACGGTGGCTTCGGTCCACCGCCTGCCATGCGCTCACTCGCGAGCGCGCCGCGCCAGTTGTTGATCAAAAACGGGCTTCTTTGCTCGTGCAAAGAAGTACCCAAGAAACACGCCCGACTGCCGCGACCCCGGCCCGCTGTGCGGGCCGGGGTTTCCCTCGCTCCGAGGGTTTTCGCGGGCGGCGCTGAAACTCGCTACGCCTTCGGCTCCGCTCAGACAGTCAGCGCCTCTCTTCCCGCGAAAACCCTCTCCACTCGGCGCGACGACAACGGGGGGTGAAGGTCAAGACAGCAGCTGTCCCGGCGATTTTGCTTGTAGATGGAGGCTAGGTCTTCGGACATCTTCGGCACGCGCGGCCTGCGGCCGTGGCGTGCCGCGCCCGCCAGCGGGCGCTGGGGGGCGGGCAGGATGCGGATGAGTGCAGCGAATCGCATCAGAGTTGCCCCGACGTCGGAACGGTGCGTTTCGCTGCGCTCAACCGCACCCTATGGCGTTGGAGCCAAGCATAAGCGCGGGGAGGCCTTCTGTTTTGACCTTCCTCCCCCGTATGAAGCCCCTTGCGGAAGGGTCTTCGGGACGGAAGAGAGGCGCTGACTGTTTGAGCGTAGCGAGTTTCAGCGCCGCCGGCCCGAGGGCCCTGGAGCAAGGTTCCCGGGCGGAATCCGGGTGCGCCTCGACGGGTACTTTCTTGGGCAAGCAAGAAAGTACCTCGCGGCGCGCTGGCGAGACAGCGCAGGCAGGCGGCCGGACGAAGCCACCGTAAACTCCAGATGCCGAACGGTGCCTTGCCACAAGAGGCGGCGGGGCCAGGCGCTACAGGGCGTCGAGGACTTCCGATAGGCGGGAGACCGCAACCACCTCCATGCCCTTGATGGGCTTGCGCGGCGCGTTGGCCGCCGGTGCGATCGCCCGGGTATAGCCGTGCTTGGCCGCCTCGCGCAGGCGCTCCTCGCCGTTCGGTACCGGCCGGATCTCGCCGGCCAGCCCGACCTCGCCAAAGGCCAGCATCTCTTGCGGCAGCGGCCGGTCGCGAAAACTCGACAACGCGGCGGCGAGCATCGGCAGATCGGCCGCGGTCTCGGTTACGCGCACGCCTCCGACCACATTCACGAACACGTCCTGATCGAACAGCGCCACGCCACCGTGGCGGTGCAGTACAGCCAGCAGCATGGTCAGCCGGTTCTGTTCCAGCCCCACGGTGATGCGCCGCGGCTGCGGGGCATGGCTCTCGGAGACCAGGGCCTGCACCTCCACGAGCAGCGGCCGGGTGCCCTCGCGCGTGACCATGACTACGGAGCCGGGTACCGGCCCCTGATGCCGGGAAAGGAAGATGGCGGAAGGATTGGAGACGGCCTTGAGCCCATTCTCCAGCATCGCGAATACACCCAGCTCGTTGACCGCGCCGAAGCGGTTCTTTACCGCGCGCAACATGCGGTAGCGCCCGTCCGGGTCGCCCTCGAAGTACAGCACCGTGTCGACCATGTGCTCGAGTACGCGGGGGCCGGCCAGCTGGCCGTCCTTGGTTACGTGGCCTACCAGGATCACGGTGATGCCGCGCTGCTTGGCCAGGCGCACCAGGGCGGCGGCACTCTCACGCACCTGCCCGACCGAGCCGGGGGCGGATTGCAGTGCGGCGGTGTACAGCGTCTGGATGGAGTCGATCACCAGCACACGCGGGCGTTCGCGCTCGCAGGTGGCGATCACGTTTTCCACCTGCGTCTCGGTCAGCAGGCGCAGCCCGTCGACCTCGAGTCCGAGGCGCCGCGCGCGCATGCTGATCTGCTGGGCAGATTCTTCGCCGGTCACGTAGAGCGTGTCGCCGACCGGCAGCATGGCCAGGGTCTGCAGCAGCAGGGTGGACTTGCCGATCCCCGGGTCGCCGCCTAGCAGCACGACCGACCCGTGTACCAACCCGCCGCCCAGGGCGCGGTCCAGCTCCGACAGGCCGGTGCCGGTGCGAGGGACCTCGCCTGCCTCTATCTCGCCCAGTCGGGTGATGCCGGCGACCTCGCCCGCGTAACCGCCGCGTGGGCCGGACTGGGTGGCCGGTGCGGCCTCCTCCAGGGTGTTCCAGGCGCCGCAGTCGCCACACTGGCCCGCCCACTTTGGGCTTACCGCGCCGCATTCCCGGCAGACGTACTGGGTCTTCGCCTTCGCCATCAGGCTTCCTTGTGGTTCGGGCTTGTTGGTAGGTCGGGGGCGACCACGCGCACGGTGCGGATGGTGTTGTTCTTGATCTGCACGATGTCCATCACCACGCCGTTGATGCGTACACTCACCGGCGCCTCGGGGATGCTCTCGAGGTACTCGACGATCAGCCCGCTCAAGGTCTTGGGGCCATCCACCGGGAGCTCCAGACCCAGCGATCGGTTCAGCTCGCGCAGGTGGATGCCGCCATCGACCATCGCCGAGCCATCCTCCTGACGCAGCACGTCGTCGCTCATCGCCGGGGAATCGGTGGTGAATTCGCCAACGATCTCCTCCAGTAGATCTTCCAGGGTGATCAGACCTTCGATGTCGCCGTACTCGTCCACCACCAGGCCGATCCGCTTTTTCTGTTGTTGGAAGTTGATCAGCTGGCGGTTCAGCGCCGTGCCCTCGGGGATGAAATAGGGCGGCGTGAGGATCTGGCGCAGGTCTTCGGCGTCGAAGTCGTCACGTTCGATCAGCGGAATCACGTCGCGGCGGTGCAGGAAGCCGACGATATGATCCAGCTCGCCCTCGACCACCGGCAGGCGGGTGAAGCTGCCGTGTACCAGCTGCTCGACGACCTCGTTCCAGGGCTCGTTCAGGTCCAGGACCACGATCTCGTTACGCGGGATCATGATGTCCTCGACCGTGGTGCGCTCCAGGTCCAGCAGGTTCAGCAGCATGCGCTGGTGGTTGGCCGGGATCAGGGCGCCGGCCTCGGAGACCACGCTGCGCAACTCGTCAGTGTTCAGGGCCGATCGCCTCCCAGGCTGCATGTGCACGCCGAACAGGCGCAGCACGCTGTTGGCCAGCACGTTGATCATCCAGACGACGGGCCACAGGACTTTCAGCAGACCCGAGTAGATCCAGGCTGCCGGGTAGGCGACGCGCTCGCTGTGCAGCGCCGCGAGGGTCTTGGGGGCCGTCTCGGCGACGATCAGCAGGGTCAGCGTGAGCACGCCGGTGGCGATGGCGACGCCGGTGTCGCCGAACAGCCGCCAGCCGATAAAGGTGGCGATCTGTGCAATCAGGATGTTGACGAAATTGTTGCCCAGCAGGATCAGCCCGATCAGGCGGTCCGGACGCTCCAGCAGGCGGGCGGCGATCGCCGCGCCCCGGTGCCCGGTCTGGGCGCGGTGGCGCATGCGGTAGCGGTTAAGCGCCATTAGCGCGGTCTCCGAACCGGAGAAGAACGCCGACAGCAGGAACAGGACGATCAGGGCGCCGAACAGAAAGGAGAGCGGGATCTCTTGCAAGGGGCGGCCTGCGGGTCAGGGATGGGATGTTCGCCCGGTGACGGGCGTCCGGGTCATTTCAGGCAAGCGCTGCCGGGGTGTCAAGCCCGAGCGTGCCCTGATCAGACACGCCCGAGGATGACTTCCAGCACGAGCTTGGAACCGAAGTAGGCCAGCACCAGTACCACGAAACCACCGGTGGTCCAGGCCAGCGCCCGCGTCCCGCGCCAGCCCAGGCGCCAGCGCCCGAGCAACAAAATGGAAAAGATCCCCCAGGCCAGCAGCGACAGGATGGTCTTGTGCACCAGGTGCTGGGCGAACAGGTCGTCCACGAAGATCAGCCCGGAGAGCAGGCTGAGCCCGAGGAACAGCCAGCCGATGAAGATCATGCGGAACAGCCAGATCTCCATCGAGAACAGTGGCGGCAGGAAGCGCACGATCCCGGAAGTGTGATGGTTGTGCAGTGCTCGGTGTTGAGTGGCCATCACCGCGGCCTGTGCCGTGGAGAGCGCGAGGAACGCCCAGCCTAGCGCCGAAAACAGGATATGCACGTCGATCCCGGCCGAAGTCGCGTAGCGCGTGCCGTCTTCGCACAGCAGGGCACCCAGGGCCGCCAGTGCGGTGAGCGGCAGGATCACCACACCCAGCACGGCCAATGGGTGACGCAGGGCGGTCAGCCACAGCAGCGCGGCCACCAGCCACAGCGAGGCGGACAGGGCATTGCCCAGGCACAGGTTCAGGCCGGCCTCGGTTACCACCAGCGGGATCAGGGCCGCCAGGTGCACGATCAGGGCGGCCAGCCACAGTATCAGGGGCGCGCGCGGTTGCCCGGCCGCCAGGGGCTGGGTGCGGGTGGCGACGATCAGGTATCCCGTGGTGGCGAGATACAGCGCTACGGCGAGCAATCCGGCAACGGTGGTCATGGCTGGCGATTATCCCCGCTCGCGCGCCTGAATGCACATTCGTGCCGGCAAACCCGGAATGCGACTGGGGCCGTGCAGCCGGGGTGTCGGGCCCGCTATACTGTGCGGTCCTTCCCGGCGATGACCGGGGCCCGAGCGAGACGAGGACAGACGATGTTCGACGGCCTTTCCAGCCGCCTCCAGGAGACCATGAAGCGCCTGAAAGGCCAGGCGCGGCTCACCGAGGACAATATTCAGGACGCGCTGCGCGAGGTGCGCATGGCCCTGCTGGAGGCCGATGTGGCCCTGCCGGTGGTGCGCGAGTTCGTCAAGGACGTCAAGGAAAAGGCCCTGGGCAAGGAGGTCATCGGGAGCCTGACCCCGGGGCAGGCCCTGATCAAGGTCGTCCATGACGAACTCATCGCGACGATGGGCGGGGAGAACGCCTCGCTGAACCTGGCGGTCCAGCCACCGGCCGTGGTGCTGGTGGCCGGCCTGCAGGGCGCGGGCAAGACCACCAGTATCGGCAAGCTCGCGCGCCTGTTGCGCGAGCGCGAGAAGAAGAAGGTCGCGGTGGTCAGCTGCGACGTCTACCGACCGGCGGCGATTCAGCAGCTGGAGACGCTGGCCGGGCAGGTCGGGGTTACGTTCTATTCCAGTGACACTAGCCAGAACCCCGACGCGATTGCGAGCGGCGCGGTGGAGCGCGCGCGGCGTGACGGCACCGAGGTGTTGCTGGTGGATACCGCCGGGCGGCTGCATGTCGACGAAGACATGATGGCCGAGGTGAAGAGCCTGCATCAGGCGATCGATCCGATCGAGACCTTGTTCGTGGTCGACTCCATGACCGGCCAGGACGCGGCGAATACCGCGCGCGCCTTTGGCGAGGCCCTGCCGCTGACCGGCGTGGTGCTGACCAAGGCCGACGGTGACGCCCGTGGTGGTGCCGCGCTGTCGGTGCGCCAGATCACCGGCGTGCCGATCAAGTTCATCGGCATGGGCGAGCGCCCGGATGCGCTCGAGCCGTTCCATCCCGAGCGCATCGCCTCGCGCATCCTTGGCAAGGGCGATGTCCTGTCCCTGGTCGAGGAGGCCAGCCGTCAAGTCGACCAGGACAAGGCGGCCAAGCTCACGCGCAAGCTGAAGAAGGGGCGGGGCTTCGATCTGAACGACCTGCGCGAGCAGCTCGGCCAGATGCAGAAGATGGGTGGGATCAGTTCGATGCTGGAAAAGCTGCCCGGGGGCGGCAAGCTGCCGGACGCGGTGAAGAACCAGGCCAACGACAAGGAGATCGGTCGCATGATGGCGGTGATCTCGTCGATGACCGAGCACGAGCGGCGCCATCCGGACATCATCAAGGGTTCGCGCAAGCGCCGGATCGCCGCCGGGTCCGGTACCCAGATTCAGGACGTGAATCGCCTGCTCAAGCAGCACGCGCAAATGAGCAAAGCGATGAAGAAATTCTCCAAGGGTGGCGCATCGAAGATGATGCGCGCCCTGGGCGGAAAAGTCGGCGGCATGGGTGGAATGGGCGGCCCCGGTGGGGGCATGCCGTTTCGCTAGTTGGCCGCCGGGCTTGCCCTCGGCACCTTGTGCTGGCGGCGGGATTCGTTATAATCGCGCGTTTTCTCGAGAAAACGGACTCAAACGGGGTTCTACAGAACATATGGTTACGATTCGCCTGCTTCGCCGCGGCGCCAAAAAGCGCCCGTTCTACTCGATCGTTGTCACCGATTCGCGCAAGCGTCGGGACAGCGGTTACAAGGAACAGATCGGTTTCTTCAACCCGGTCGCCCGCGGTCAGGAAGAGCCGCTGCGCATCGACCTGGAGCGCGTGGACTACTGGCTGGGCCACGGCGCCGCCCTGTCCGAGCGTGTGAACCATCTGGTCAAGGGCTACCGCAAGCAGCAAGCCGCGGCCTGAGGCCGTCGGCTCGCTGATTACGCGTAGTCCGAGCCCCGGTGATGAGCGAGGCGGGTGAACGCATCCGCGTCGGGCGCGTCTCCGGGGTGTACGGCGTGAAGGGCTGGGTCCGGATCTTTTCCGAGACGGAGCCGCGCGCCGCGATTGCCGACTTCCCCCGCCTGTGGCTGCGTTCCGGCGCCGCCTGGCGGCTCGCGGAGGTCGAAGCGGGCCGGGCCCACGGGCCCGGCGTCGTGATGAAATTTGCCGAGACCGCGGATCGTGAGGCGGCCTACGGCCTGATGGGCGCCGAGCTGGCGATCGAGCGCGACTGGCTCCCGCCCACCAAGGACGGCGAGTATTACTGGGCCGACCTGCTGGGCATGGAAGTCGAGCATCAAGACGGGACTGCGCTTGGGCACATCTCCGGATTTATGGAGACCGGCGCCAATGATGTGCTGGTCGTGCGCGGCGACCGCGAACGACTCATCCCGTGGGTACGGGATCAGTACGTTCTGGATGTGGACCTGGAGGCCCGGCGGTTGCGGGTCGACTGGGACCCGGAATTCTGAGGCGCACGATGCGCTTCGATATCGTCACGCTGTTTCCGGAGCTGGTGATGGCGGTGGGCGAGTCCGGGGTGACCGGGCGGGCGGTGCAGCAGGGCCGGCTCGCGCTGGAGACCTGGAACCCGCGTGACTGGGGTGCCGGTTTCCACCAGGCGGTGGATGATCGCCCCTATGGCGGCGGTCCCGGCATGGTCATGCAGTATGGGCCGCTGGCGTCCGCGCTGGAGGCAGCGCGGGCCGACGCGACGGCACCCCTGCACGTGATCGCCCTGACCCCGCAGGGGCGGCCGATCCGGCAGGCGATGTTGCGGGAGCTGGTCAGGAAGCCGCGTGTGGCCCTGGTGTGCGGCCGCTACGAGGGCATCGACGAGCGCTTCATCGAGGCGCAGGTCGACGAGGAATGGTCGCTGGGCGACTATGTCCTGTCTGGTGGCGAGCTGGGCGCGATGGTGGTGATCGATGCCTGTGCGCGCCTGCTCCCGGGTGTGCTCGGGCATGCGGATTCCGCCGGGCAGGACTCGTTCAGCGAGGGCCTGCTCGACTGCCCACACTACACGCGGCCGGAGGTCGCCGCGGGGCGTGCGGTACCGCCGGTCCTGCTGGGAGGCGACCATGGCGCCATACGGCGCTGGCGCCGACGCGAGGCGCTGGGGCGTACTTGGGAACGGCGGCCGGATCTTCTGGCGCGCGAAGAACTCGGGGCCGAGGATCTGGCCCTGTTGGACGAATACCGTGTGGAACGCCGGACGGGCGGTCCGCATACCGAAAGCGATGATTGAGGTCGAACGATGAACAGCGTGATTCAGGAACTGGAAGCCGAACAGATGAAGTCCGACGTGCCGGACTTTGGTCCGGGCGACACCCTGGTGGTGCAGGTGAAGGTGCGCGAAGGCGAGCGTGAGCGCCTGCAGGCCTTCGAGGGTGTGGTGATCGGCAAGCGCAGCCGTGGCCTCAACTCGGCGTTCACCCTGCGCAAGGTTTCCTACGGCAACGGCGTGGAGCGGACCTTCCAGACACACAGCCCGCAAATCGCCGATATCAAGGTGAAGCGCCGCGGTAAAGTGCGTCGCTCCAAGCTGTACTTCCTGCGGGATCGTACCGGCAAGGCCGCGCGTATCAAGGAAGACATCAAGGCGAACCGGAACGGCGCCTGATGACCGCGGTGGCCGCGCAGCCCCGCTCGCGCCCGCCCGGTTTTCCGTTGTCGGCCGAATCGGCCTTGCGAAGCCAGCGCTGTCTCCTGCCGGGAGTCGCGCTGGCTTTTGCGTGGCTGGAGTCCGACCAGGGACACCTGCTGGCCTGTGGCTGGCAGCGCCCCGACGACGTATACGATCTGTCGCCGTTGCGGGACATCCCCGCGGCTGATCGTTGTTCCCCTGCCTTCGACCCGGCGGACTACGCATCTGACCCGCTGCAATGGCGGGCCACGTCGGCGGTGCCCCCGGGGACCGCGCATGCCCGTCGCGTCTGGTCGGCCCTTTCGGCGATCCCGGTGGGCGAGGTCCGTACCTATGCGCAGATCGCCGCCGAGATTGGGTCGGCCCCGCGTGCTGTGGGGCAGGCCTGCCGGGCCAACCCCTGGCCCCTGTTTATTCCCTGTCATCGGGTCGTGTCCGCGCGCTACCGGGGTGCGCGCGACATTGGCGGCTATGCGGGTGACCAGGACGGCCCGCTGGCCGAGGTGAAGCGAGCCCTGCTCGTCCACGAGGGCGTGCTCCAACTCGATTAGGTCTATCCGTCCGACCATGCGGCGCGCTCGCGCTGCGGGACACTACTTCCTTTCGACCCTTCAATGACTTGCTGGTCGGCATAGCCGGACCTGGCCTTGGTCGACTCCTCGATTCGTCAAAAAATCCATCTTGTAGCGGAATAGAATCGGTGCAATCAACGTCTGCCTGACGGTGTTGAGCCCCGAGAATCCTTGAAAAACAGACTGTTAGAAAAAGCTAATATAGCCTTTTGTGTTGACAGCGCGGACCCCGGTTCAGCACTCTGCTACACAGGTCCGGGCCGTTCCGGCCACGGACCGTATCGAAAAAACCGTGTGATGGAGGTTTCCATGTTCAAGAAAGCATTGCTTGCGTTGCCCGTAGCAATGGCGGTCGGGGTTGCGGGCACCGCTGCCCAGGCCGAATGGCAGGACCCGAACGATGTCCTGCAGAAGCTGCTCGAGGCGCAGCCCGACTCGAAGTACCTGCATCAGAGTGAAATGAACATCATGATGATGCCGGACAACCCCGCCCTGTACCTGCTGGACGATGGCGAAGAGCTGTTCTACAAGGAACGCGGCCCGAACAACGCCTCCTTGGAGTCCTGTGACTTTGGCAAGGGCGAGGGCGTGCTGGAAGGCGCCTATGTCGAACTGCCGCGTTATTTCGAGGACACCGGCAAGGTGATGGACTTCGAAATGCGCCTGGTGCACTGCATGAAGGAAATCCAGGGCTTTACGTCCGATGACTCCGCGGTCTCGCAGCGTCACGGCTCCGGCTCGGACATCATGCGCCTGACCACCTACATCGCTCACCAGTCCTCCGGGTATGCCTGGAATCCGCCGCTGGATCACCCGAAGGAACAGGCGATGCGTGATGCCGGCGAGGTGCTGTTCTTCCGCCGTGGTGGTGCGATGGACTTCAACTGCGCGGCCTGCCATGGGGATTCGGGCAAGCAGATCCGTGCATCCGTGCTGCCGGAAATGCGCAACTCGCAGGAGTGGACCAAGGCGGTCTCCTGGCCGGCCCACCGTGCGGGACAGGACAACGTTCGCAGCCAGAACCACCGTATCCGTGGTTGCATCTGGCAGATGCGTCATGCCGGTATCCTGCCGGATACCCCGGTCAACACCGCGCTGATCTCCTACTGGAATGACGCGGCGCGTGGCGAACCGGCCATCCTGCCCGACCTGAAGCGGTAACTACGGACGCAATAGGAGACATCAAGTATGTTTAATAAAAACACTGTTGCGGCCGGTGTAGCCGCATTTGCATCCGTCGCCCTGGCTGCCGGCTGTGCCGTCGCCGACGGCAACAAGGCGGATGACGTGGATATCACGGCCATGAGCGCCGAGGAACTGGCCGAGCATCTCATCTTCGAGACCGGTAGCTGGCGTGATCAGGAAATGCAGGAAGGCGGTGGCTGGCGCGACCGCATGACCCAGGACGAAATCCAGAAGGCCTGCTCGTTCGACTCCACGCGGAATGACCTGGACGGCGAGGTTGCCGGTCGGGTCGTCGCGCTCGCCCGGGAGCAGTATCAGGCCCCGGAAGGCGACATTGAACTGGGTGACTGGCGCAAGGGTGCCGAGCTGGCGGATTCCGGCTACGGTTACCGCATCGGCCACAACGTCGACGACCACGGTACCCGCGAGGCGGGTGGCAACTGCTACAACTGCCACGTGATGGATTCGAGCGTTTCGGTACAGGGCACCATCGGCCCGAACCTCGAAAACTACGGTGCGCAGCGTGGCGACAGCCAGGAGATCCGTCAGTACGTGCATCAGGTGATCTCCAACCCGCACCAGTACTTCCCCTGCACGCAGATGCCGCGTTTCCAGGGGCTGCTGACCGAAGAGCAGATCAGCCACATCATGGCCTACCTGCTCGATCCGGAGTCCCCGGTTAACAACCGGTAAGTCGCCTCGTGCGACAACTGCCCGGTCCTGTTGGGCCGGGCAGTCAAGAAGCAAAGCAGTAACGGATTGTCACGCCTTGTGCGTGGCAGTCCGCTTCCTTACGAATTTCCGCGGTCGGGCGTTTGCAGATCTGGGCATTGTACCAGTATGCCCGCCGGGCCGCACAGATGGGCTGAACAGGGGCACCGATGGGCCGCGGGCAGCGGCACAGGCTATAGAAACCATCGGTCTTGACGGACGTGAGGGGAGGCTCAGGGATGTTCAATCGTAGAATTCTGACTGCCGCGGTGGTTGTATCGGCCTCGGCGGCACTGGCCGGTTGTGACCAGTTCTTCCAGGACACCTCGGACCGCGAGGTGGATATTACCCAGATGAGCCCCGAGGAGTTGGCCGAGTATCTGGTACTCGAGACCAACAGCTTCCGTCTGGACCAGGATGTCCAGGAAGGGGGTACCGCGCGTGAGCGCATGCAGCAGGATGAAATCCAGGCGCTGTGTTCCCTGGAGGGTTCCCCGAATAGCGAGACCGCCGGACAGGTGGTAGCCGCCGCGCGGGCATCCTACGAGCGTCCCGATGGTGGGGTGCAACTGGGCGACTGGCGTCGGGGTGCCGAGCTGGCCCGCTCGGGGTATGGCTATCGCGTCGGGCACAACAACGATGACCACGGCACGCGCGAGCCAGGCGCCAACTGCTATGCCTGTCACCAGATGGATCCGGCCGAAACCACCTACGGAACGATCGGGCCGAGCCTTGCGAACTACGGACGCGAGCGCGGTACCGATGAGTCGGTCCTGAACTACGTGCACGAGGTTGTAAGCAACCCGCACCAGTATTTCCCTTGCACATACATGCCGCGATTCGGGCGGAATTTCCTGACCGAGGAGCAGATCAGCCACGTGATGGCTTATTTGCTCGATCCGGAATCGCCGGTGAATCAGTAAGCCGTACACACGGTTGCGGGTGGGCCCTTCGGGCTACCCTGCTTGAACCACCGCGGGTCCCTCGTGGTGGTTTTTTTGTATGGAGGGCGGATGATCCGCTATGACCATGCACGCCATGCCGGCAACTTTGCCGATGTCCACAAGCACCTGGTGCTGTGGGTCGTGCTCAAGGCCCTGCAGGAATCTGCCCGCCCCCTCGTGGCCATGGACCTCTATGCAGGCGCCGGACAGTACGACCTGACAGGCGAACTTGCCAGCAGCACGGGGGAATGGGAGCAGGGGATCGGGCGCTTGTGGCGTGTCCGCGGTGACGTCGCGCGGGGCTCGCCTCTGGAGGGCTATATTGCGTCCATCGCGGCGTGGCAGTCGGATCCGGGGCGGTTGCGATCCTACCCCGGCTCGCCCGTGCTGCTACAGGCGGGCCTTAGGGAGCGGGATTCACTGGTCGCCTGTGAACCGCATGCCGACCCTCATGCCGTTCTGCAGCAGACACTTCGCAGCGACGCCCGGTGCCAGGTCCATCAAGTCGACGCCCTCCACGCGGTACGCACTGAGATACCGCCGCGTAGACGTGGTCTGGGGTTGCTCGATCCACCCTACAAGCGACAATACGAGTACATGGAAGTGGTGCGGATCGCGCGGCTGATCCGTGCGCGGTGGCACGACGCGGTGATCATGATCTGGTATCCGGTGATGTCGGCGCGTCTCGACCGCTTCCTGCGGGGAACATTGATTGCGGAAATGAGGAATCCCTGGCTGGTAAGCGAGCTGAGGATGCACCGCGACCCTTCCGCGCATGCTGGCCTGAGCGGTTCCGGTGTCCTGATCCTGAATCCACCCTGCCAGCTGGAAGCGCGCCTCGAGGAAGCTCTGCTGCCAGTGCATACACTCCTGGATCCCGACGGCCTGGGAGGGCTTTACATGGCCGCAGGTCTTGAAAACGTGCCCGGCGACCCCACGTTGCGTGCTGTCAAACCCATTTGAGCGCACGAGAGGACGTACAGGACCATGACGGACACGCAGACCGCATCGGCCGCCCAGGGCCATACCGAGACCCGCCGCTTCGAGACCGAGGTCAGTCAGCTGTTGCAGCTGATGATCCACTCGCTGTATTCCAACCGCGAAATCTTCCTGCGCGAACTGATCTCCAACGGGGCGGATGCCTGCGACAAGCTGCGCTTCGAGGCGCTGGCCCAGCCCGACGCGATCCCGCAGCCAGCCGAGCTGGCGATCGACGTCGAGGTGGACAAGGAGGCCCGGACCGTCACCGTGCGCGACAACGGCATCGGCATGTCGCGCGACGAAGTGATCGAGCACATCGGGACCATTGCGCGGTCCGGCACCAAGGCCTTCCTCGAGAAGCTGACCGGCGATCAGAAGAAGGACTCGCAGCTGATCGGCCAGTTTGGCGTCGGGTTCTACTCCTCGTTCATCGTGGCCGACTCTGTCCGCCTCGAAACCCGTCGCGCGGGGACACCCGAGGACGCCGGCACCCGCTGGGAGTCGCGCGGCGACGGAGAGTACACCCTGAGCGACTGCGAGCGCCCCGAGGCGGGGACCGAGATCACGCTGACGCTGAAGGGGGACGCCGACGAGTTCCTCGAGTCCGTCCGCCTGCGTCACATCATCAGCCGCTATTCCGACCACGTGGCCTTCCCGATCCGCATGCGCAAGGCGGACGACGACGGCAAGCCTACCGACGAGTGGGAGACGGTGAACCGCGCCAGCGCCCTGTGGACCCGGCCGAAGAGCGAGATCAGCGACGACGAGTACCGCGAGTTCTACAAGCACGTCGCGCACGACTTCGAGGACCCGGCCGCCTGGACCCACAACCATGTTGAGGGACGCCAGGAGTACACCACGCTGTTCTACATCCCCAAACGCGCCCCGTTCGACCTGTGGGACCGCGACGCCCGCCACGGCGTCAAGCTCTACGTGAAACGCGTGTTCATCATGGACGACGCCGAGAAACTGCTGCCCAACTACCTGCGTTTCGTGCGCGGGGTGGTGGACTCGGCCGATCTCCCGCTGAACGTCTCGCGCGAGATCCTGCAGGACAATCGCCTGGTGGATTCCATCCGCTCCGGTTCGGTGAAGAAGATCCTCGGCCTGCTGGAGAGCATTGCGAAGAACGAGCCGGAGAAATACGCCGAGATCTGGCAGAACTTTGGCCGCGTGCTGAAGGAGGGTCCGGGCGAGGATTACGCCAACCGCGAACAGATCGCGGGCCTGCTGCGCTTCGCCAGCACGCAAAATGATGACGACACCCAGAACGTCTCGCTGGCCGACTACATCGGCCGGATGAAAGACGGGCAGGATGCGATCTACGTGATCACAGCCGACAACGCCAGCGCGGCGCGCAACAGCCCGCACCTGGAGATCTTCCGCAAGCACGATATCGAGGTGCTGCTGCTGTCCGACCGGGTCGACGAGTGGCTGCTCTCGCACCTGCGCGAGTTCGATGGCAAGCCGATCAAGAATGTCGCCAAGGGTGACCTCGATCTGGACAAGATTATCGGCGAGGAGGCGGCGACAGAGGATGCCGCGGACGACAGCGCGAAGGCCGACCAGGACCTGGGCGACCTGCCGGAGCGTATCCAGACCGCGCTGGGCGAGCGCGTCGACTCCGTGCGCGCCTCGAAGCGCCTGGTCGATTCGCCGGCTTGCATTGTGCTCGGCGAGCACGAGATGGCGCTGTATCTGCAGGAATTGCTGAAGCAGGCCGGGCAGGAGACCTTCTCCAGCAAGCCAGTGCTCGAGATCAACCCGAAACACCCGCTGGTCGAGCGTTTGCGCGCCGCCGAAGGCGACGACTTCAACGATCTGGCTTCGCTGCTGTTCGATCAGTCGCTGCTGGCGGAAGGCGGTCAGCTAGAGGATCCCTCCGGTTTCGTCTCGCGCCTGAACCGTCTACTGCTGCAAAAGGCCTGATCGCGAGACCGGGGAAGGCTGTTGTCCAGCCCCGGAAACCGCCCCGGAAAAGGGTGGACCTGACGCCACGGGGCCATGCGCGTTACCCTGTGCGGTTCATGTATCGAGAGGGCGAAGCCCATGCAAGTTGCACAAAACGCCGTGGTGTCCATCCACTACACCCTGACCAACGACGCTGGCGAGACCATCGACAGCTCCGAAGGCCGCGAGCCGCTCGCCTATCTGCACGGGAACGGCCAGCTGGTTCCGGGTCTCGAGCGCGAACTCGAGGGCAAGGGCGCCGGTGATAAAGTTCAGGCCAAGGTGACGCCGGAAGAGGGCTATGGCGAGAAGATCGAGGCCATGGTGCAGGAGATCCCGCTGGAGGCCTTCCAGGGCGTGGATTCCGTGCAGCCGGGCATGCAGTTCCAGGCACAGACCCAGAACGGCCCGCTGACCGTGACCGTGACCAAGGTCGAGGGTGAGACCGCGACCGTGGACGGTAATCACCCGCTGGCCGGCGAGAACCTTAACTTCGACGTCGAAGTCGTCGAGGTGCGCGAGGCCTCCGCCGAGGAGCTGGAGCATGGCCATGCCCACGGCGTCGGCGGTCACCAGCACTGAGCGCGTCCGCATGCCTCGCCCTGCGCAGGGCGGACCCTCAAGGGCCCCGGACTCCGGGGCCTTTTTTGTGTCCATGCATCATCTTTCCCGGTTTTCGTAAATGGTGTTGCAAACCATTCGCATTCTCTATAGTGTAGCGTCCGTGCGGAACGACGCGCGGAAAAGTGGGGTGCTGGCAGACGGACGTCGGGCGCCGAATAATGCGGTGTCCGGATCACGCCAATGCCTCTCATGAAACCACCTCGTCAAGATCCCGCCCGCCCCCTCGCGCTGGGCCTGGCCGTCAGTGTTGCGCTGCATGCTGCGGTGCTGGGTGGGCTCTGGCTTGTTCGCGACGGCGAAGAGCCCGAGCTGATGGAGTCCGGGGGCGGTGGTGGACTGCAGGCCCACTGGATCGACCTTGACAGCATTCAGCCCGAGGACATGCTCGCTGAAGACTCGGGCGAGCCGGAGCCGGAGCCGGAGCCGGAGCCGGAGCCGGAGCCGGAGCCGGAGCCGGAGCCGGAGCCGGAGCCGGAGCCGGAGCCGGAGCCGGAGCC
>NZ_KB906241.1:763366-972846 GCF_000381245.1 Thioalkalivibrio sp. ALD1
CCAGAACCAGAACCAGAACCAGAACCAGAACCAGAACCAGAACCAGAACCAGAACCAGAACCAGAACCAGAACAGACCACGGATTCGGAAGCGGACTCTCGCGAGGACACGGACTCTGAAGATGCGGCGGACACCGCCTCAGAGGACGCGGTGGGTGAGCCCGGCGAGGGGGATGAGCCGTTCGAGGAGCCCGGATTCGGAGCGGATTATCTGGATAACCCGCCGCCCGACTACCCGCGTATCTCGCAGCGCCGTCGCGAGGAAGGAACCGTGATGTTGAGGGTCACAGTGTCGGCCGAAGGCGAACCGGTCCGCTGGGAGGTCGAAGAATCCAGTGGTTACGACCGCCTGGATGAAGCCGCTCTGTCGGCCGTCGAGCGCTGGCGATTCGAGCCGGCGCGCCGGGGTGGTCGTGCCGTCGAGGCCGAGGTTGTCGTGCCGATGGAATTCCAGCTGCGCTAACGCGCCCCGGTGCTTTTCAGTCGAACCCTTCAAACGCAATGCCGAGTGCCAAGAGCCATGAGTGATTTCGACGTCTTTTATGTATTCCGCCACGGCGACCCGTTGCTGGTCGGGGTGTTCCTGACCCTGCTGGTGATGTCCATCGCCACCTGGGCGATCGCGGCAGGAAAGTTCTTCACACTGTTGGGCGTGCGTCGGCAGAACCGCCGGACGTTGGCCGCGTTCGAGGAGAGCCAGAGTGCTCGGTGCTTTCGCAACGTCGCGGGCAATTGCCGGGGGCCGCTCGCATCGATTGCGCAGGATGGTTACCACGCGTTCGACCATTATCGCGGCGTGCGCGACGGCAGCGACAAGGCCGAGCAGCAGCTGGACGATCACGTGGTCCGCATGATCCGCCAGTCGATGGACCGCGAGAACCTGCGCATGCAGGCGGGCAATACGATTCTGGCCTCGGTCGGCAGTTTGGCACCGTTCGTGGGGCTGCTGGGTACGGTCTGGGGTATCCACGCGGCCCTGATCGATATCTCGACGGAGGCCAGTGTCTCCATGGACCTGGTCGCCGGCCCGCTTGGCGAGGCGCTGATTGCGACGGCGGCAGGCCTGGCGGCTGCGATCCCCGCCGTGGCATTTTTCAATGTATTCAACCGCGCCCAGAGGCTGCAGCACCAGACGCTGGAGGCATTCGCCCATGATCTGCATGCGCTGCTGATGCATTCCGATCTGCAGCCGGGCCAGGCGCGCCGCGCCGACACAGCACGTGACGATGTCCAGGCGGGTGCCTCCGCCGGGGCCGGCCTGCCCCAGGGGGTGTGAGCGTGGCCTTTGGACGCCTGGGCGACAGCAATGAGCCGATGTCGGACATGAACGTGATCCCGCTGGTGGATGTGATGCTGGTGTTGCTGGTGATTTTCATCATTACCGCGCCGGTGATCACTCACTCGGTGGAGCTGGAACTGCCCCAGGCGACCAGCGAGCCCGCGGACGAGCTGCCGGACAGCGTTACGCTCTCGCTGGACAGGGACGGCGAGATCTACTGGAACAACAACCCGGTCTCGTTGAACCGCCTGCCGGAGCGCCTGCGCGAGACGGTCGAGCAGCAGCCCGACGTCGCGATCTATCTGCGCGCGGACCAGGACACGCGCTACGAGCGGCTGGCCCGGGTGATGGCCGAGGTGCGCCAGTCGGGCGTGAGCCGCATGGCCTTTGTCTCCGAACCGGAGGCCGAGCGATGAACGCGCGAGACAGAACCATCGGTTCATCATCTTCGCGCCCGGCCGCCGGCCCGCGCGAGGTGGCCAGCGAGGACCTGCTCGGTCCCGCGCGCCAGATCCGTATCCGGCACCGGGGCGAGTGGTACACCCTGCGCCAGACTGCCAACGACAAACTGATCCTGACCAAGTAAGCCTGTCCAAAATCCGAATGCCAGCCAGCGAGACCCCGGTTCGAGCCAGCCAGCCTCCCGGCCCCGTGAAGGGGGCGACCTTTACAAAAGGGAGACTGCGTCATGCTCGAAACAACCCGCAATACTCCGCTGCTGGCTGGTATCGCCAGCGCCGCTCTCGGCTTTCCGTTCGCTGTTTCGGTCGTCCACGCCCAGGAGGCGGTACAGGCCAACCCGCCAGAGGAAGAACAACGCCTGGCACCGGTCGTCATCACGGCGGGCGGTTTCGAGCAGGATCTCGAACAGGCGCCGGCCAGCATCTCCGTGGTGACGCGCGAAGAGCTGGAGCGCCGCGAGGTCACCAGCCTCGCGGACGCACTGCGCGGGATCGAAGGGGTGAACGTACGCTCGTTGGATGCCCGCAGCGGCAAGACTGGCAATCAGACGATCAGCCTGCGCGGGCTGCCCGAGGAGTACACCCTGGTGCTGATCGATGGCGTACGCCAGAACGTCTCCGGCACCGTGGCCCCGAATGCGTTCACTGATACCTCCAGCGTGTTCATCCCTCCGGTTGCGGCCATCGAACGGATCGAGGTGATTCGCGGGCCGATGTCGACCCTGTATGGCTCCGACGCGATCGGAGGCGTGGTCAACATCATCACCCGCAAGCCGGACGACGAGTGGGAGGGCTCCGCGACGCTGGGGCATACGTTCCAGTCGGATTCCGACTTTGGCGGCTACTCCACCCTGGAGGGCTATCTTGCCGGCCCGCTGGTGGACCAACGCCTGTCCATGCAGCTATATACCCGTCTGTACGAGCGTTCGGCCTCCAGCATCGACATCCCCGGCACCGAGCCCAGCCTGACGGACAACCGCACTATGGGGCAGAACCCGACGAGCGCGAATGTCGAGACCTTTGGCGGCCGCCTGCTGTTTACACCCAATGCGCAGGATGAATTCTCCCTGCGGCTGGATACCACGCGGCAAAGCTACGACAACTCGCGCGGACAGCTCGGGCGCCTGACGGGCACGGGCGATTCACGCGAGGACTTCCTGCGCGGATATTCGCGCGAACTCGAGTTCCAGCGCGATCAGGTGCGTCTCGGCCATCGGGGCGATTACGACTTCGGGACCTGGGAGACCACTCTGACCCAGGATCGGGTGGAGACGCTCGGGCGTACGATCAACGAGGGGGCCGTTCCGGATTCCTCGCGCGAAGGCGCACCGCGAACGCTCCGCCTGGACACCACAATCCTGGATACTCAGGTGGTCACGTATCTGGATGACCACGTGCTGACGGTCGGGGGGCAGTATCTGCGTCCGAAGCTGGAAGACGGCATCCTGCCGGATTCGCTGTCCTTCTGGCAGTACAGCCTGTTCGTCGAAGACGAGTGGTTCATGACGGACCGCTTCACCCTGACCGGTGGTCTGCGGTTTGACGACAACGAGAACTTCAGTAGTCAGATTACACCGCGCCTTTACGGGGTGTTCAGTGCGACGGACACCGTCACGCTCAAGGGCGGGATCGGCCAGGGCTTTCGCGCCCCGTACATCGAACAGATCAGCGACGGGGTGATCGGCTATGGCGACGGGGGCTCCACGCCGCTGTTCGGCAATCCGGACCTGGAGCCCGAGCGCAGCACCAACGTCGAGTTCACTGTCGCCTATGACAACCGCCAGGACTTTTCGGCTCAGGCGACCGTGTTCCGCAACGAGCTCAAGGACAAGATCGAGCGTGGCACCGGGGCCAATGAAGGCATCGACGTGAATATTGGCGAGTCCGTGGTGCGGGGGGTCGAGCTTGCGACGCGCTACCGCTTTGCGCCCAACTGGGCGTTCTCGGCCAACTACACCTGGACGGACAGCGAGGTGAAACGGGGCGGGACCGCCGCCAGCAACGTCGGCGACCCGTTGGCCAGCGTGCCCGAGCACATGCTGAATGCCCGACTGGACTGGCAGGCGACCCCGCGGGTCGAGGCCTTCGCCGAGGCCGAGTACCGTTCGAGCGCCTTCCGCCCGCGCAATTATCACGAGCCGCAGGACGGCGGCAGCGCGCAGGGTGCCTACGATGCCCTGGGGGATTTCCACGGGTTCACGATGGTGAACGTCGGTGCCGCGTACCACATTTCCGAGAACGTCACCCTGAACGCGACGATCTACAACCTCTTCGACAAGGACTTCAAGGATTACCGGCCCTATACCCGGGAGGACACCGGAGAAACCACCTTCAGCAATGTCTACAACAACCTCTACGAGCCCCGGCGCCTGTTCGTCTCGCTGAATGCCCGTTTCTGATGGTTTGCCAGCGAGCCCGCCGAAAACCAGACGGCGATCACAGTGTGGCGGGGCCGGTGGGCGGAGCGGCGATCATTCCGGCTGGTTTATGGTCCCAATGCCCGAGTCCAGCAAGCGGCGGTCCTCGACAGAGGTCGCCGATTGGACTATCTACTTGAAGGATCCATTTTCCGGTAAAGGAGTGAACCGATGCTCGACAAATCCCGACTGACGATTTTCTTCCTGGCGCTGATGCTGGCGCTGGGCGGTGCCAGCCTCGCCGGCTGCGATACCCAGGGTCCGGCCGAAGAGGCGGGCGAAGACATTGATGACGCCATGGACGATGCCGGCGATGCGATGGACGACGCTGGTGACGAGATGGAAGACACCTTCGACAACTGATTGTTCGTTGTCAGGGTGCTGGCGTGAAAGGGCAGCGGCCTGTGCCGCTGCCCTCTTTTTTGCGGTTCGAGGCAGTCGGCCAGACACAAAAAAGGAGGGGCCAGGCCCCTCCCTTTGTGCGCTTCAGGCGGGCGGCAGGACTAGAAGTCCTGTTCGCCACCCCCGTCCGCGGGTGGTTCCATGCTGCCCTCTTCGTCCGGCATCTGGCCGCCTTCCTGCGGGGGCTGCTGCTGTTGCATACCCTCGTCGGCCGGTGGCTGCATCGGTTCGCCCCCGCCTTGTTCCTGCTGCTCCATCTGCTGCTGCTCGAACTCTTCCATGTCCATTTCGCCATCGCCACAGCCGACCAGCAGGGCGAACGGGGCGATCGCAAGCGTCGCCAGAATTCCAGTGGATCGTTTCATGGTTACTCTCCTCTTCCTCGAAGGCTTGGTGTGAGAGGTGTGTGAAAAAAACACCGAGCTTTCGGAGCAGGGGACAGTCCCAGGCGTCACGAGTTCGACCGAATTTTCTGCTTCAACTGCGCCTGTGCCGGGTATCACGAAAGACCGTGTGCCGAATCGACCCCCGGCGTGGCGCCCGGTAAAGTTGAACTCATATCGATGCCGAGAGTCCCGGAAGCGACTGGGTAACAAAGAACCGATCATGGCCGATACCCCTGAACTGGAAAATCTCGTGGAGCAGGCCCGCAAGGCCTGGGGACGTGGTGATATCGAAGCTGCGATCGATGGCTGGCGGGCCGGTGCCGCTGCTGGCGATGCCCGCTGCGCCTACAACCTGGGGGTGCTGGCCGACGAGGGACAATATCAGCCGCGCGATCCGGAGGCGGCCGCGCGCTGGTACCGCCGTGCAGCGGAGGCAGGCTTTCCCGATGCCGCTTTCAATCTCGCCGTCCTTTACGAACAGGGCGATGGCGTTGCCCCCGATGCCAACGAGGCCGCCCGCTGGTTTCACGTAGCGGCCGAGCGCGGCAATGCTCAGGCGATGTTCAATCTCGGACTCAAGTTCGATGAAGGGCGCGGGCTGCCGCAGGACGCCGAACAGGCCGCGCAGTGGTATCTGCTGGCAGCCGAGGGCGGCGAGGGACGAGGTGCCTCGAATCTGGGACGTTTGTTCGCGATGGGCGAGGGTGTGGAGCGCTCGGACGTGTCGGCGTTCAAGTGGTATGCGATTGCCGCCGAGATGGGTGTGGCCAACGCGGCCCGTTATCGCGAGCGCGTGGCCCGAGAACTGACCCCTGACGAACGCCTGCATGCGGGCGAGAAGGCCCGCGAGTGGCTGCAAAGCCAGGGACAGCCGGTGACGCGGCTGCAATAATCGGCGGGGTTGGTGCTTAAGGTGGCGTGACTAGACCACCACGTTAAGTTCGCGCCGTGGCTCCTCGGTGGGGCCTGCCAGGCGCACGGCCAGTTCCACCCGGCGGCGCAAGGCCTCGACGCCGTCCTGCCCCAGCGAACTGCCATCATGAATCGCTGCATCGTCCAGCGTGTCGCCATCGCGGCGCATGCGGGCCGCCTCCTGCTCGGCGCTGATGCGCGCACGGCTCGACAGTTCCTGTTCGGAACGCGCGTCGAACTCCAGTGTGCGGTCACTCTGGTCGCCACCGCGGCGATCGCTATCCTGTTCCGCGTCGTCCTCGATCGGGCGGCGGGCCTCGCCGGCCTCGGGGTCGTTCAGTGGGCGATCAAACTCCGCGGGTGCCGAAGTCTGGCCGAGCCCCAGGCGATCAGAGCCCGTCGGCCGGGTGCCGAGCGGGACCGCCGCTGAAGGATTACTGACTGGGACTTCCATCGTCCGCCTCCCGGAACCCGTTGTCTCAGGCGCGCACGTCCAGCAGCGACCCGATCAACCGGTCTTCGGCCTGCAGGGTCTTCACCGAGGCCTCGACCTGGTTCTGGCTCGCAATCATGCCGACCTGTGCGGTCGTGCTTTCGCGCCCGCCGGCCGGCTCGGTGGCCACCGTATGCGCCTGCTCGCGCATGCTGGTGACACCGTTCTGGATGCCCGTCAGGGACGCGCTACCATCGATCATCGAGTGAATCCGTTTAATGAACGTCTTGATAATTATAGATCAATTACTTGGAAGACGCTTCATGTGTTGGCGAGACTGTCGGTCAGGGCATCGCGAACGCTGGAGCGGGCATTGGCCTGGCGCTGCTGCCATTGCGCCAGGTCGTCGCGTCGATCCTGTGCGGTCCGGCTCTCTGCCAGGCGTGCGAGCACCTCGTCGGCCACCTCTTCTGGTGTGCTGCAGCGCGAAACCAGGCCGGTGTGCTCGGCGGCCAGGCGCAGACGGGTGGCGGCGTCCGGCTGAGTCGGGTTCTCCGCCGGTCCACAAATAACGGCACTGCCGTGAGCCAGGGGCAGCCCGAGGTCCGGTGGCGTCTCGCTAGCGGCCAGTGTGCCGCCAGGGAGGGTCACGTGCGCGCAACCGTAGGCCGAGTGCAGGGTGTCGGGATCCTCAATGTAATAGACCCGATTCTTGCGGGGCACAAAGGACGTCATGAAGCGGTTGTGGCGGATGATCGGGAGCGAATACTTGATCGCGTCGCGGTACACCGGCTCGTGGCGCTCGCGGTCCGCGGGCGCCAGCAGCAGGATCGCCGCGGTCTTGCGCAGCACGGCGAACAGTACCGCGAACGCAAAGGCCTCCTCGCCAGGCCCCGTGTTGGGGGCGAGCAGGATGGGGTGCCCCTTCTCGTGGTATTCGCGAAAGCGTTCGCAGAAGTCCGTGTCGGGAGCCGGGGCCGCGGGCAGATCGACGGCACCGGCGATTGGGTCGCCGATTACCCGTGCCCCAGGCGCGTTGCAGGCCTGATCGCGCGCGGCGAAGACCTCGGCCCACTCGATGTCGGTCGAGGCGTCGCCCTCGGCGTTTACCCAGAGGCGGGGCGCGCTGATCGTGGCGAGTGACGAGCCCAGTTCGCCGACCGGGCCGATGACGACCACGGCTCGTGGCTGCAGGCGTGCCAGGCGTTCCAGGGCCAGCTCCGGCGGCAGTGCCACTGCGGGCCGGTCACCACCCGGGTCGGGCAAGCCCCCATCACGTTCGGCATCGGTTACGCCGAGCGTTAGTGGGCCCACGGTGGCGGCCAGGTCGTCGAGCCAGTCGCCGGCGGCCAGCAGGGTCTTTTTCGGGGCCAGCAGGACGATGCGACCGGCACTGCCGGCAGGCACGGAGCGGGCGGTGATCCAGGCGGACAAACGTGAGAACATGGCGTGCTGTCATCCGGTGGTCAGCGGGAGGGCCGGCATTATACGAGAGCCGGCGCGCCGGGGCCGCCCCGCGTCGGAGAGTGCAACGCATGCAGATACGCTGGATCGTGGGACTGATCGCGATGGCCGTGATCATGGCGCTGGCGATGTGGGTCTATTCCAACCCGGGCGGTCAGCGTACCCAGCAGTTCACCGACCTGCCCTGGCAGGTGCAGGTGATCGACGAGCAGCGCACCCGCGTGCTGGGCTTTACGCTGGGTGAATCGACCATGGCCGACCAGATGGGCCGCCTGCCGGTACCGGATATCCGCCTGTTCGTGGACCCGGACGGGAGCCGTTCGGTCGAGGCCTATTACGTGAATGCGCGCATCCCGCCGTTCGAAACGAACCTGGTGCTGCGTCCGGATCTGGACGAGGCCGAGCTTGATCGCATCGAGTCCCAGACGACCTCCGACCGGCCGATGCCCAGCGGGGCATGGCGCTACGGGCTGAGCGACGAGGCGCTCAGTTCGCTGGGCAATGTGCCGATCGTGGAGATGAGCTACATCCCCCGCGCGCGCTGGACCCCCGACGTCCTGGAAGAGCGCTTTGGCGAACCGGCCGAGCGGATGCAGGTCGATTCCGACCACAGCTACTGGCTTTATCCTGATCGCGGCCTGGCCATCATGGTGCCGCGCCGGGGCCGCGTGCTGATGCACTATGTGACCCAGGAGCGCTGGGGCGAGACCATGAATCGCCTGCGCGACGAGGGGCGGCGCATGATCGGCGAGGACCATGAGTGATCCTGCAGACGAGGTCCCGTTCTGGGAACGTCCGCTCGAGACGCTGAACCACGCCGAGTGGGAGGCCCTTTGTGACGGCTGCGGCCGTTGTTGCCTGCACAAGCTGGAAGACGAGGATTCGGGCGATCTTGCCTTTACCTGGCTGGCCTGTGATCTGCTCGACTGCGAGACGGGCGCCTGCTCGGACTACGCGAACCGGCGTTCCTTCGTGCCCGATTGCATCCAGCTCACCCTGCAGGACCTCCCGAGCTACCACTGGCTGCCGCCTACCTGCGCCTATCGGCTGCGCTTCGAGGGCCAGCCACTGCCCACCTGGCACCCGCTGCTCACGGGGGATCCGGAGACGGTCAAGCGCGCGCGCGTCTCCGTGGCCGGCCGGGTCATCCGCGAGTGCGATGCCCCTGATCTCCCTCTGATCGACTACGTGGTCGACTGGCCCGGTCAGGTCCCGGAGTCCGCGCGTCTGTGGCGCCCGGTGGTAAAGCTCCCGCGAGAGTAGCGATGTCGGGCTACGTCGACCTGTTCGTGTACGGGACGCTGAAGCAGGGCTTTGCCAACCACCGCACATTCTGCGCGCGGGCCCTCTGGATTCGTGCGGCCACCATCGCGGGGTCGCTCTATGATCTGCCCGTGGGCTACCCCGCCGTACAGATCCCCGACAGCAGCATTCTGCTGAATGCCGGGCAGGACCCTGTCCGAGACGCGGGGCGTCAGCGCCGTTTTCGGGGGCTGGCGTCGCCTTTTCCTGAGACGACACAGGAGGTCGTGCATGGCGAGTGGATCCGCCTGCCCGACCCGCGGCGGACCCTGCCACGCGTCGATGCCCTCGAGGGCGTCCGCCCGGACGGCCGCGGCGAGTATCGCCGTGCACTCGTGCCCGCCTGGACCGAGGATGGCCCGGCGGCCCTTTGGGTCTACTGGATGCCGCGTCTGCCGCCCGGCGCGCGCCATCTGGTGGACGGCACCTGGCCAGCGCGGCCCTGAACCGCATGGCCCACTTGTGGTGATCCTGTAGCATCCGCTCCACGGCCCGCGAGGGGTAGGAAGCTGATGAGCGGAGCGAATCGCATCGTTGGGGCTGAAACAGGCTTCACGCCTGGAGTGATGCGATTCGCTGCGCTCATTGCATTCTACGTTTTGCCTTGTGGTCTCCGTGCCGGACTAGCCAGCCGCGGCGAGGAGTTCGCGGGCGTGGGTGCGGGTGGTCTCGGTGAGCTGGGTGCCGCCGATCAGGCGGGCCAGGGCCTCTACGCGGCGCTCGTCGTCGAGCGGCTGGATGGCGGTCCGGGTGCCGTCCTTGCCGTGCGACTTCTGCACCTCCAGCTGCTGGTGGGCCTGGGCGGCGACCTGCGCCAGGTGCGTCACGCACAGGACCTGATGGCGCTCGCCCAGGGTGCGCAGCTTGCGCCCGACGACCTCGGCGACCGCGCCGCTGATGCCGCTGTCGACCTCGTCGAAGATCAGCGTGGGCACGGTCTGCTGCTGGCTGGCCAGCACCTGTAGCGCGAGCCCGATACGCGAGAGCTCGCCGCCGGAGGCGACCTTTGCCATCGGCTGGGGGGCGGCGCCGGGGTTCGCGGCGACGCGGAACTCGATGTGATCCACACCGTGCGCTTGTGGCTTGTCGGCGGCCTCGATCGCGATCTCGAAGTGGCCGCCGGCCATGCCCAGCTCCTGCATGGTGTCGGTGACCGCCTGGCCGATGCGGCTGGCGGTCTGCTGGCGGGCCTGGCTCAGCGCCTTGGCGGCCGCATCAAAGGCGGTACGGGTCTCCTGTTCGCGCGCTTCCAGGGCCTCGAGCGTCTGGTCGCCGTTCTCCAGGGCGTCCAGCTCCGTTTGCAGTTCGTCGTGCAGGCTCGGGAGGGCCTCGGGGTCGACGCGGTGCTTGCGCGCCAGGCGCAGATACTCGCCGACGCGCTGGTCCAGCTCGGCCAGGCGCGCCGGGTCCAGTTCGATGCCGTCGGCCAGCCGGCGCAGGGTGTCGTTGGACTCAATGATCTGGATGCGCGCGGATTCCAGCAGCTCCACAGCCGGGTTGACCCGTTCGTCGTGCTGCGCGGCGTCCTGCAGTGCGTGCAGGACATGGCCGATCTGGGCATCGAGTCCGGCGTCGTCCTCGATCTGCTGGCTGGCGGTCTGCAGCGCGGTCAGTACCTCGGTGCCGTGGGCGAGCTGGTTCTGCTCGACCAGCAGTTGCGGATATTCGTCCTGCACCGGGGCCAGTTCGGCCAGTTCGGTGGTCTGGAAACGCAGCAGGTCGAGACGGTCGGAGGTGTCCGCCTGGCTTTCGCGGGCCTGCTCCAGCGCCCGGGCGGCCTCGCGCCAGGCTTGATGGGCCTCGCGTACGCGGGATACCCGGTCGCCTTCGAGAAAGCCGTCCAGCCAGTGGCGCTGGGTGTCGCGCTGCAGCAGCTGCTGATGGGCGTGCTGGCCGTGGATGTCCACCAGCCACTCGCCCAGGGTGCGCAGCTGGCCGACCGCAACCGGGCGGCCGTTGATCCAGGCGCGGCTCTTGCCCTGGCGGGTCAGGACCCGCCGCAGCAGCACCGCGTCGTCATCGGGGTCCGCCAGATCCTGTTCGGTCAGCCATGTGCCGGCCGGGCCTGTGTTGGGCAGGGCGAACTCCGCGGACAGGTCGGCCTGCTCGGCGCCCTCGCGCACCATGCCGGCGTCCGCGCGGTCGCCCAGCAGCTGGCCGATCACGTCGATCAGGATGGATTTGCCGGCCCCGGTCTCGCCGGTCAGGGCGCTCAGGCCCGTGTCCAGCTCCAGTTCGAGGTGGTCGATGATCGCAAAGTCGCGGATGCTGATCAGTCGCAGCATGGCGGGATCAGGGCTGCTCGCCCCAGCGCAGCTTGGTGCGCAGCACGCGCAGGAAGTAGTGCTCGCGCGGGTGGATCAGGGTCAGGTTGCGCTCGCGGCGGCGGATGCGCACCAGATCGCCTGGGGCAAAGTCGATGTTCTCCTGGCCATCCAGCGCGATCTGGGCCGGCGACCGGCTCCCGCTGGACAGGCGAATCTCCACCGTGGAACGTCCGCTGACCACCAGCGGGCGGTGGTTCAGGCTGTGCGGGCAGACCGGGACCATGACCATCGCATCCAGCTGCGGGGTCAGGATCGGGCCACCGGCGGACAGGGCGTAGGCAGTGGAGCCGGTGGGGGTGGCCACGACCAGCCCGTCGGCGCGCAGGCGGCCGATGTCCATGCCGTCGATCGCGGTGTCGAATTCGATGATGCGCACCACGCTCAGCACGTGCAGCACCACGTCGTTGAGCGCGATGCCCTCGTGAATGGTGACGCCGTCGCGGATCAGCTCGGCCTCGAGCATCGCGCGCGGTTCCAGCTCATAGGCCCCGTCGAGGACCTCGCCCAGTTCCTCGCAGGCCGTCTCCGGCGAGACGTCCACCAGGAAGCCCAGCCGCCCGAGGTTGATGCCGAGTACCGGGGTCTCGCTGTCCGCGATCTGACGGGCGGTGGCCAGCAGGGTGCCGTCGCCCCCGATCACGATCAGCAGGTCCGCTGCCTCGGCCAGTTCGGTCAGGGGGAGCAGGGTGATGTCGTCCGGGCGATCGAAGCCGGGGATGTCCTGCTCCATGTGGACCTGGCGGCCGCGCGTACGCAGCAATTCCACCAGCCGCGCCACCAGTGGGCCCGTGCGCGAGTCGCTGGTCTTGCCCACCAGCCCGATCGTGTTGAATTCCGGCATCATGGCGGCATTATCCGGAAAAGGGCGGGGGACTGCATCCGCGGTTTCTTGACGTCTCTCGGTGCGGATCGAACACTGGGCATTGTCACTCGCCCACATGGAGCGCTGATCACCGATGGAAAACGCTGCGATCAATCTGGATGCCAGGGCCCGTACCCTGCTGCGGACCCTGATCGAGAGCTATATCCGCGACGGTCAGCCGGTCGGCTCGCGTACCCTCGCGCGCACCTCCGGGCTCAATGTCAGTGCGGCGACGGTGCGCAATGTGATGGCCGATCTTGAGGACCTGGGTCTGATTCAGGCGCCGCACACCTCCGCTGGGCGGATCCCGACCGCGAGCGGCTACCGCCTGTTCGTCGACAGCCTGTTGGAGGTGCGCGAGCCAACGGCCGACGAGATCCGTGCGATCCAGTCGGGTTTCGACCCGAACGCGACCACTCAGGACCTGATGGGGGCGACCTCCAACCTGCTGTCGCAGGTGACGCGCATGGCGGGCATGGTGCGTCTGCCGCGCCACCGCAACGTGGCACTCAGCCAGCTCGAGTTCCTCCGGCTGGGCGAACGTCGGGTGCTGGCGATCCTGGTGATCGACGGCAAGGAGGTGCAGAACCGGGTGCTGGAGCTGGAGCGCGATTTCGATCAGGACGATCTCCAGCGCATGGCCAACTATCTGAACGCGCACTTGGCCGGCAAGAGCCTGCACGCGGTGCGCGATGCCCTGCTGCGCGAGATGCGCGACGTGCGCGAGAACCTCGATGCGATGATGCTGGCGGCCATTGATCTGGGCGAAAAGGCGGTGGCCGGCGAGGATCCGGACGACGTCGTGGTGGCGGGACAGACGCACCTGCTCAGCTACGAGGAACTGGCCGACATCGACCGTCTTCGCCAGCTGCTGGAGGCGTTCAACGAGAAGCGCGAGATCCTCGGCATTCTGGACCAGTGCATCCGCAGCGACCGGGTGCAGATCTTCATCGGTCGCGAGTCCGGCCTCGACTGGTTCGAGAACTGCTCGGTGGTGACCGCCCCGTACAGTGTCGACGGGGAAGTGGTCGGCGTACTCGGGGTTATTGGACCCACTCGCATGTCCTACGATCGCGTGATTCCGATTGTCGATGTGACCGCGCGCCTGCTGGGTTCGGCGCTGGGTGATCCGGCCCACGACACGAAATAGCCGGATGCCCTTGAAACCGGCCCGGATGTCCCCAGAGTTCTGACAGTCAAGACGAATTGAACCGCGTATGCCGCCCCGCAAGGTCCGGTGTGCGTTTTCTTTTTAGCGATTTCTCGTGAGGCAGACATGTCCGACCAGCGCGAACCCCAGGAACAGGAAGAGGCACTCGAGGCCGCAGATTCGGAGGAGATGCAGGAGTCGTCCGGCGAGGATGTCGACGGTGCCGAGGCACGCCTGCAGGAACTTGAGGCCCTGGCCGAGGAGCGTCGCGACCAGGCCCTGCGCGCCCAGGCGGAACTGGAAAACCAGCGCCGGCGTTTCGAGCGCGAACTGGAGAATGCACACAAGTACGCGATGGAAAAATTCGCTTCCGAGATGCTGGAGGTGAGCGATTCCCTGGAAATGGGCCTGCAGGCCGCCCGCGAGTCCAAGGATGTCGAACGCATCATCGAGGGGGCCGAGCTGACCCTGAAGAACCTGAACAAGGTCTTCGAAAAATTCGGCATCAAGGCCGAGGACCCGACGGGCGAGCGTTTCGATCCGGAACGCCACCAGGCCATGTCCATGCAGGAGGATCCCGAGAGTCCCCCCAATACCGTGGTGGCGACGATGCAGAAGGGTTACCTGCTGCAGGACCGCGTGCTGCGCCCGGCGATGGTGGTGGTCTCCAAGGCGCCGACGTCGCCCAACATCGACGAGAGCGCCTGACCGGCTCGCGGCCCGTTCAGCCCGGGGGCTTGAAAAGGGCGGCCCGGGCCCCAGATTCCCGTACATCCAGGCAGAGAGCAGCCTCTGCAACGAACATTTTTCGCATCAGGAGAATTCAGTCATGGGCAAGATCATCGGTATCGACCTCGGGACCACCAACTCCTGTGTCGCCGTCATGGAAGGCGACCAGGCCAAGGTCATCGAGAACGCGGAAGGTACCCGTACCACCCCGTCCATCGTCGCCTTTTCAGAGGACGGCGAGGTGCTGGTTGGCCAGTCAGCCAAGCGTCAGGCGGTCACCAACCCGCAGAACACCATCTTTGCGGCCAAGCGCCTGATCGGGCGGAAGTTCGACGAAGGCGAGGTCCAGAAGGACATCAAGCTCGTCTCCTACAATATCGTGAAGGCCGACAATGGCGATGCGTGGATCGAGGTGCAGGGCAAGAAGATGGCCCCGCCGGAGATCTCGGCGCGCGTGCTGCAGAAGATGAAGAAGACTGCCGAGGACTACCTGGGCGAGACCGTGACCGAGGCCGTGATTACCGTCCCGGCGTACTTCAACGACTCGCAGCGCCAGGCGACCAAGGACGCCGGCAAGATTGCGGGGCTCGAGGTCAAGCGCATCATCAACGAGCCGACCGCGGCCGCGCTGGCCTATGGCATGGACAAGAAGCGCGGTGATCGCAAGATCGCCGTGTACGACCTGGGTGGCGGTACCTTCGATATCTCCATCATCGAGATCGCCGAGGTCGATGGCGAGCACCAGTTCGAGGTGCTGGCGACCAACGGGGATACCTTCCTGGGTGGCGAGGACTTCGACAACCGCCTGATCGACTATCTGGTCGAGGAGTTCAAGAAGGACCAGGGCATCGACATCAAGGGCGACCCGCTGGCGATGCAGCGCGTGAAGGAGGCCGCCGAGAAGGCCAAGATCGAGCTGTCGTCCAGCCAGCAGACCGAGGTCAACCTGCCGTACATCACGGCCGACAACACCGGGCCGAAGCACCTGGCGCTGAAGATTACCCGCGCCAAGCTGGAGAGCCTGGTCGACGACCTGGTCAAGCGCTCCATCGAGCCGTGCAAGGTTGCGCTGAAGGATGCCGGCCTGTCCGCCTCCGAGGTGGACGACGTGATCCTGGTCGGTGGCCAGACGCGCATGCCCAAGGTGCAGGAAGCGGTGCAGGAGTTCTTCGGCAAGGAGCCGCGCAAGGACGTGAACCCGGACGAGGCTGTCGCGGTCGGTGCCGCGGTACAGGCCGGTGTGCTGGGTGGCGACGTCAAGGACGTGCTGCTGCTGGACGTGACCCCGCTGTCGCTCGGCATCGAGACGATGGGCGGCGTGATGACCAAGCTGATCGAGAAGAACACCACCATCCCGACCCGGGCCAACCAGGTGTTCTCCACGGCCGAGGACAACCAGACGGCCGTGACCGTGCACGTGCTGCAGGGCGAGCGCGACATGGCCAGCGCCAACAAGTCGCTGGGCCGCTTCGACCTGCAGGATATCCCGGCCGCGCCGCGCGGCGTGCCGCAGATCGAGGTCACCTTCGACATCGACTCCAACGGCATCCTGAACGTCTCGGCCAAGGACAAGGCGACCGGCAAGGAGAACAAGATCGTGATCAAGGCCTCCTCCGGTCTGTCCGATGACGAAGTCGAACAGATGGTCAAGGATGCCGAGGCCCACGCCGAGGAAGACAAGAAGTTCCAGCAGCTGGTCGGTGCGCGCAACCAGGCCGACGCCCTGGTGCACTCGGCCGAGAAGTCGCTGAAGGATCTGGGCGATCAGGTCTCCGACGAGGAGCGCTCCGCGATCGAATCGGCCGTCGCCGAGGTCAAGCAGGCCATGGAGGGTGATGACGCCGAGGCCATCGAGCAGGCGACGCAGAAGCTGGCCGAGGCCTCCGGCAAGCTGGCCGAGAAGGCCTATGCCCAGAACGCGGATGCCGCGGGCGAGGCCGGGGCCGAGCAGGCCGATAGCGGCCAGCAGGGTGACGATGTCGTGGATGCCGAGTTCGAGGAAGTCGACGACGACCAGAAAAAGCAGGGCTGATGCCACACCCGGTGGGGCCTTGTGTCCCACCGCCAGGGAGGCCCGCGCGTTTCCCTGTCGTTTTAACGCCGCGCCCGGGGTACCCTCCGGGCGTTTGCGTGAAGGCACTCCGCGTTCACGCGAACATTCGGGCTAGCTGGGAATGACCATGTCACAACGCGACTACTACGAGGTGCTGGGCGTCTCCAAGGACGCCTCGGCCGCCGACATCAAGAAGGCCTTTCGCCGTCTGGCGATGAAGTACCACCCCGACCGCAATCCGGGGGACGAGGAGGCCGAGGCCAAGTTCAAGGAGGCGCGGGCCGCCTATGACGTCCTGAGCGACGACCAGAAGCGGGCCGCCTACGACCGCTACGGCCATGCCGGCGTCGATGGCGGGGCCGGGGGCTTTGGTGGTGCCGGGGCCTCCAACTTCTCGGATATCTTCGAGGACATCTTCGGCGACATTTTCGGGGGAGGCGGTGGCCGCGCACGCGGTTCGCGCGCATTCCGCGGCTCCGACCTGCAGTACAACCTGGACCTCACCCTCGAGGAGGCCGTGTTCGGCACCGAGGTCAAGATCCGCATTCCGACCACCGTATCCTGCCAGGCTTGTGACGGCTCGGGTGCCGAACCGGGGACCTCTCCGGAAACCTGCCCCACCTGTAACGGCGTGGGTCAGGTGCGTATCCAGCAGGGCTTTTTCTCGGTGCAGCAGACCTGCCCGCGTTGCGAGGGCTCGGGCAAGATCGTCGCCAACCCCTGCAAGGCCTGTAACGGCAATGGCCGGGTGCAGGAGCAGAACACGCTGGACGTGAAGATCCCCGCCGGGGTCGATAGCGGCGACCGCATCCGCCTGGCCGGCCAGGGCGAGGCCGGGATCAACGGCGGCCCGCCGGGTGATCTCTACGTGCAGGTGCGGGTCAAGCCGCACAAGCTGTTCCGTCGCGACGGATCGGACCTGCACATTGACGTGCCGATCTCGTTTGCCATCGCGGCACTCGGCGGCGAGCTGGAGGTCCCGTGCCTGGATGGCCGGGTGAAGTTGAAGGTGCCGGCCGAGACCCAGACCGGCAAGCAATTCCGCGTTGGCGGCAAGGGCGTGCAGTCGGTGCACGGGGGTGGTGTCGGCGATCTGATCTGCCGGGTGACCGTGGAGACCCCGATCAACCTGACCAAGGAGCAAAAGGCGCTGCTGCGCCAGTTCGAGGAATCGACCCAGGCGGGCGGCACCAAGCACAGCCCGCAAGCGCACTCCTGGCTGGATGGCGTGAAGGGCTTTTTCGAGGACCTGAACTTCTGGTCAAAGTAGGCGGGGTCAGGACGCCTCAAAGTCGAACGTTGGCTTGGCCAGGGGCGACTGGATGAAGTACCCCTGCACCAGATTCACGTTCAGTCCGTAGAGCACGGCGAGCACGCCGGCGTCCTCGACGTGCGGCACAATTACCTGTTTGCCCTTGGCGTGTGCTGCGTCGACGTACTCGCGGATTGCGTCCTGGTTTTCCTCGTTCTCCGCCAGCCCCTCGACGAACGAGGGATCCAGCTTGATGTGGTCGGCCTCCAGGTGCTGCAGCAACTGGAACGGGTTCAGGCCGTTGCCGAAGTCGTCGATGCACAGGTGGCTGTGCATCTCGGCGAGACCGCGCGATACGTTCATCGCCGGCTTCAGGTTGGTGACCACGGTGGGTTCCTTGAGCTCGACCACGACATTGTCGGCCGGGATGCGCAGGGCGCGGAGGTCGTCGTTGAGCCAGTTGACCACTGTCGGGTCTTCGAGTGAGCCGGTGCCCAGCTTGAGGAAGAACTGAGTGTCGGACTCGGTCTTCAGGCATTCGGCGAGTTCGGCCAGTGCGGTCTTGACGATCCATCGGTCCACTGCAGGGGCCATCCCCGACCGTTCGGCCGCGGGCAGGAACGCCGGTGCCTCGTGCAGGTGGCCGTCGGCATCGCGCAGGCGCACGAACACCGAATATCGCGGCCGGTCGTTGCCGTGCAGGTGTACGATCGGCTGGAAGCGCAGTTCCAGGCGATCGTGGTCCAGGGCATCCTGGATGCGCAGCTTCCACTGCTGGTCGGCCTGGCCCTGGGTCATCTCGCCTTCGGCCGGGTGGTAGAAGCGATGAACTCCGCCGCCCGCTTCGATTGCCTCTTCCAGTGCCCGGTGGGCCTGGCTGAGCAGATCCTCGGTGCTGGGTGCGCTTTCGTCGGCGATCACCACGCCAGCCGAGAGGGTGCAGTTGGTCGAGGACTGGTTGAGTTCGAACACATGCCCGGTAACGGCCTGCATCAGGCCGTGGATGCGTTCCTCGATCTCCTGGCGTCGGGTTTCCGGTGCCAGTACTGCGAAATGCTCTCCTTCCAGGCGTGCGGCAATCGCGGGCTCGGGAAAGTGATCCTCGATCAGCTTGCCCATATCCGCCAGCAGCAGATCGGCGGCCGACATGCCGACCTTGGCGCGGGTATCCGCGAACCGGTCGACCGCCAGGGTCAGCAGGGCGAAGGGCTTCTCCGTCTCCTCGGCTCGGGCCTGCGCGTTCTCGATCATGGCCAGGAAATGCTGGCGGTTGTACAGGCCGGTGACCAGGTCTCGCTGCGAGAGAAAGTCGATCTTCTCGGCCAGTTCGGGGTCGTCCTGGCTGGCCTCCAGTTGGAGCTGGGTGCAGACCTCGCCCTCCACGGTCGCCGCGGACAGCCGCAGGTCCGCTTCGAACGGCAGCCCCTCGATGCTTTGCAAGCGAAAGTGGGCACGGGCGGTATCCCCCTCCTCGCCATTCTGAAAGCGGCGCAGGAGCGCTTTCATTTCGCCCCGGTCGTCGGTCGTGACAAGATCCATCAACGGCAGCCCGTCGACTTCGTCCGGGTCGTCGATGCCGAAGCGCTCGCGCCAAGAGGCGTTGGCATACAGGTGCATGCCTTCATGGACATAGGCGATTGCGTCGCGCGAGTTGTCGAGCAGCAATTGGCAGCGGCGTTCGGATTCATGCAGCGAGGCCTCCAGGCGCTGAACACGCTGGCGCAGGCGCCGCTGCTCGGCCGCGCGGATGGCCATCAGGCTCGCCAGATCCACCTGTTCGTGGTCCACGACCGCGAAACACCCGCCCTCGTAGTCCAGGAGACGCTCGGCCTCCGGGCGCTCGGTCAGCAGAACCAGCGGGATGCGGCGGCCGCTGTCACGCAGGGCGTTCTCGACGTCCTCACGCGAGAGTTCCAGCGATCGCTCGATCAGGACCAGCACGTCGTGTCGGGTGTTCTCCAGCGCGGTGATCAGGGCGTCCTGGGTTTCAACCTGCTCGGGGCGTACCGCGCTGCCGCGCGTACGAATGCTGCTGATGACTTGTTCGGCGAGGTTCGGGTTCGCCGTGACGAAGAGGATGCGGATGGTTTCGCTCATGCGGGTCCATTATTGCGTTCACGCGGTGTGAGCGACAGCCCGCCTTGGGCCGGATCAGTCACCGCTTCGTTGGCTTCCATGTCATTGGGCGGCCGTCTCCCCAGCGTCAGATCGGTCATCCGGCAGCCAGCCTCGGTAAACAGTGTCGTACCCGTGCGTTCGTTGTCCAGTTCCAGCACGCGCGGGCGCCCGGCCAGCCAGCATACGATACGGTTTTCGTGATCGAACACCTGGGCGGGCATGAACAGCGCTGCCCCACGGCGATCGCTGCGGGTCGATGCGAACAGGCCCGGGTGTACCCGGCCGGCTGCGCGGCGGTTACGGTAGTCCTGCAATTGCACGGGAAGGCCGCGTTCGGCCAGAAACTCCACCCCGATGCTGATCTCGATCTCGCTGTCGTAACGGATCCAGCGCAGGACCCCGATGGTCCAGTCGTGACCGTCGAGGTGGCGCAGGGCAACCAGGTCGCCAATCAGCAGCGGCTGGCGTGGTTGAGCCAGCCGCAGACGCACTCCGCCCGCCCCGATGTCGTCCACTGTCCAGTGCTCTGGTGGATGCCGTTTGACGATCGGTGCACGGCGCTCGTTCTGGCGTGCGCTTTCGAGTCCGCGGCTGACATTCTCCCAGGCCGCGGCGGCCGGATCGGGCGGTTCGGTCGTCAGCGGCTTCAGTTCGGGCTGTGGCCGTTCCGGTCCGGAGCCATCCACCAGGGCGAAGTCGGATCCTTGTTCCGCCGCGGTCGACAGGTGGTAGACCCCCACGCGATCGGTATCGCGAGGGACTTGGTTGGAGGGTGGAGGCGCTGCGGTGCCGGGTGTGCCGCGCCTGCGCTGCTCCAGTTCCTCGAACAGACAATGGTGAATACGGTCCAGCCCCAGCAGACACAACCGGTGCTGCCCCTCGGTCGTTTCGCGCGAATGCTGGCGGGTGGGTAGTTGCGACCACAGTCGCAGCAGGCGTTCGGTCAGGCTGCGTTCGTCAGTGTGCCGATGTGGTTCCAGCAGGCCGGGGGTCTCGCGCAACTGATCCAGTGCTGGACCGACCCCAACACAGCAGTCGGCATGCAGGCGGGCATGTTCGCGCAGTGTCAGGCCAGGCGGATGGTTGCTGTCGAGCGCGGCGCACAGAACCGGGAGGTCGGGCCTCCGGGTCGCGGACAGCCCATCGGCACAGGAGAGGGATATGCGGTCCAGCCAGCGCGCCAGCAGGTCCACCTCGCCTACTTCCAGCGCGTTGGGGGCGCTCCCGCCCAGCATCATCAATCGTGCCGCGAGTGTCTCGACTGGGGCCATGGACAGGGGGCCGTAGCGGGAATCGCTTTGAGGGGGGCTTTGGGTGAGTCCCCGCTCGCGTGCCCATGACAGGATCGCGTAAGTGCGCCGCCAGAAGTCGTCCGGGAGTGGTTGATACAGGCGCCAGTGGTGCACGGCGAGGGAGGCGTTCAAGGCCATGGCGGCTTGCAACGCCTGTGCACTGCGTTCCTTCTGCCCTTCGTGTTCGCGCGCGATCAGCAGCCAGGCGGTGAGCAGGCTGTCCAGCGCCTCGGTCTGTTCGCGTGCGCGTTTCAGGCTGCGTGGCCCAAGCGGGAGTGTGCGCTGAGAGAGGGATCTCCCGGTACGCTGCAGCAATGGCAGGAGGGGTTCCTCCAGCAGGGTGATCAGCGAGAAGCGGACGCCGGGTTCCAGCGCAAGGCCGTTCAGCTCCCTTAGCGCCTGGCGCAAGTGGGAAAAGGCCGACTCCGGGTCTGCCGACGGGAGCGCCCGGCACCACTGGCGCAGGCTGCGTGGCTGGCGGTGCGGAAAGCTCTCGGGTCCGGCGGTGCGGGTTGGCAGTTTGGGCAGGACGTCGTTCATGGCTGGGGTCTGGGGATCGCACCGTCGGTGGCCGGGCATTCGCTCACTCTAGCACCTTCCAGGGGGGCGCTGATTAAGTGCAGCGCTTTCGGCTTCACATCTCGGTCCACCAGGGCGTTTTGCCGGGTTCCCCCGGGATCTCGCGGACCAGACGCGGTACCAGGTAGCCGGGCAATCGCGCATGCATGGCCTGGTGCAACTCCAGCGCACGCCGTTCCGGGACCTCGAAATGAGCGGTCCCCCGCGTACGATCGAGCAGGTGGAGATAATAGGGCAGGACCCCGTGGTGAAAACTGGCCTCCTGGAGTTCGCAGAGGGTGTCGGGATCATCGTTGATCCCGGCCAGCAGAACCGCCTGGTTCAGCAGTGCAATGCCGCGCTCGCGCAGACGCGCGAGGGCCGGGGCGGCCGGTTCGGCAAATTCTCGTGGGTGGTTGGCATGCAGGACCAGCACATGACGCAGGCGTCCGTTGCCCAGCCAGTCCAGCAGCTGGTCATCCACCCGCTCCGGCAGGACGACCGGCAGCCGCGTGTGGATGCGCAGGCGCTCGAGGTGGGGAATGGCCTCCAGGCGTCGAGCCAGGTCGGCGAGGCGGCGATCCGACAGCGACAGCGGGTCGCCACCGCTCAGGATAACCTCGCGGATCGATATGTCGGCCTTGATGTAGGCGAGTGCCGGCGACCAGTCCTGTTGCGATGCGTTGTGTTCGCTATACGGAAACTCGCGGCGGAAACAGTAGCGACAGTGCACTGCGCAGGCCCCGGTCGTCAGCAGCAGAACACGACCGTGGTATTTGTGCACGAGGCCAGGTGCGGCCAGGGCGTCGTGGTCGCCCACCGGATCCGCCACGAATCCCGGATGCTCCTCGGTTTCCCGATTCTGCGGCAGAACCTGAAGTAAAAGGGGGTCGTGTGGATCCCGCTTGCGCATGCGCGCGAGGTAGCTTCTCGGGACACGCACGCGAAACAGGGCATGGCCGGCGTGCAGGCCGGGCAGGCGGTCCGGCTCCAGCTCCAGTTCGCGGGCCAGGGTTTCCGGGTCACGGATCGCGCTGGCGAGGGCTTGCTGCCAGGCGGGGGTGAGGCGCTCCGCCGGGTTCCGCTGGATCGGCTGGGTTCCCCGCGGCGTGCGCGTTATCATGACGGGCTTTGTGGACATGGCGGGCTCGTTTGTGGGCGGTCGTGTCCGCGCCACGCAATCGCTTGAGGACTGACGCGCAATGGCAACCTACAGTACCAACGAATTCAAGGCCGGTCTCAAACTCCTGCTGGATGGCGACCCGCAGGCCATCGTCGAGAACGAATTCGTCAAGCCGGGCAAGGGCCAGGCCTTCAACCGCGTCAAGCTGCGCAACCTGCGCACGGGGCGGGTGCTGGAAAAGACCTTCAAGTCCGGTGAGTCGGTCGAGGCGGCCGATGTCATGGATACCGAGATGCAGTATCTCTACAACGATGGCGAGTTCTGGCACTTCATGGTGCCGGATACCTTCGAGCAGTATGCCGTCGGAGAGGCCGCGCTGGGGGATTCCGGCCAGTGGCTGAAGGAGCAGGACATCTGCACCGTAACCCTGTGGAACGGCGAACCGCTGTCGGTGGTGCCGCCGTCCTTTGTCGAGATGAAGATCACCCAGTGCGACCCGGGCGTGCGCGGTGATACCGCCCAGGGCGGTACCAAGCCCGCAACGCTCGAGAGCGGTGCGGTGGTCAAGGTCCCGCTGTTCGTCGAGGAAGGCGAGACGGTCAAGGTCGACACCCGCTCCGGCGAGTACGTCTCGCGCGTCTGATCGTTACAGGAGATCTGGCGTGACCGACTGGCGACCGGGCGCCGCGGCGGCCCGGGAGGCGCGCGCACGGTTGCTGGCAGGCCTGCGCGGGTTTTTTGCCGCACGCAATGTGCTCGAGGTGGAGACCCCGATCCTGGGCCACGGGGCGCCGCTGGATCCGATGGTCGAGAGTTGGGCCGCGACCAGCACGGACGGCGCCAGCGGTTATCTGCAGACCTCGCCGGAATACCCGATGAAGCGTCTGCTTGCCGATGGCGCGCCCGACATCTACCAGATTGCTCGCGTCTTTCGGGGCGGCGAATCCGGGCCCCGTCACAATCCCGAGTTTACCCTGCTGGAGTGGTATCGCCACGGGATGGACCACCGCCGCCTGGCGCGCGAGGTGGTGGCGCTGATCATGAGCCAGGCGGCCCTGGACGCGAGCTGGAGGCGCCCGACTCGCTTGCGCGAGATCTCTTACCAGGCGTTGTTCCAGCAGTATCTGGGAGTGGAACCCCTGGTGGCGGATGCCGACGAGCTGCAGGCTGTTGCGGCGCAGCACGGGCTGGAGATTCAGGGGGTGCTGGATCGGGACGCTTGGCTGGATTTCCTGATCAGCCTGGTGATTGCGCCGGGGTTTCCCGGCGACCGGCTCACGGTGGTGTTTGACTATCCCGAGAGCCAGGCGGTGCTGGCGCGCCCCTGTCGGCATGATGTCCGGCTCGCGGCGCGCTTCGAGGTGTACTGGGGTGCGCTGGAACTGGCCAATGGTTACCACGAATTGAGCGACCCCGGCCAGTTTCACGAGCGGCGCGAGCGTGAGCAGGCTCTGCGTCGCCAGCGAGGCCAGACGCTGCCCCAGCCGGATGCCCATCTGGAGGCCGCGCTGGAGTCGGGTCTACCGGAATGTGCCGGTGTCGCGCTGGGGGTGGATCGCCTGCTGATGCAGCTATTGGGCGCGGAGCGTATCGAGCAGGTCATCGACTTTCCGTTCGAACGCGCCTGAGACGATCTCGAGGTTGCCTGGCTTGCCCGGGTTTGTGTTCGTTTGGGGCTTGCCAGTCTTCCCATGGCGGGTGACTATTGTCGTGTCGATACGGTGTCCGCTGCGGGGTGGTGGCTTCGATGCGCATGAGTCTTTTCTGGGGTTCCCGACGGTGGCTCCGCCGGACTTCGTTTTTCTGGATCCTGTGTTTGACTCTGTTGCTGGTCGGCTCGCCGGCCCAGGCGCAGTTCGAACACCTGCCATCGCCCCTGCAGCGGGCCATTCAGGCTCAAGGTCTGTCTCCCGCCTCGGTGGGCCTCTGGGTGCAGCGTGTCCCGGACGGCGCCGTTCTCGCCCGGCTCAACGCAGACACCCCCTTTAACCCGGCCTCGACGGTCAAGCTGGCCACTTCGCTGGCGGCCCTGCACGAGTTGGGGCCGAACTACACATGGACAACCGAGATCTGGGCCACCCGCCCTGTTCAGGACGGTGTGCTGCGCGGCGACCTGGTGATCCGCGGGACGGGCGACCCGGGCATGGTGAGCGAGGAATACTGGAGCATGATCGGCGAGTTGCGCCGTACCGGGCTCAAGCGCATCGAGGGCGATGTGATCCTGGATGCCAGCCACTTCCAGCTCCCGAATGGGGACCCTGGAGACTTCAACCGCCAGCCACTGCGGGCGTACAACCAGCTGCCGTATGCCCTGCATGTGAATTCCAATGCCCAGCGCTTCCATGTGCGTCCCGAACGCCGCGGCAACGGCATCGATGTGGTGGTCGATCCACCCCTGCCCGGGCTCGAGGTCGTCAACCGCCTGCAACCGACGCGCGGTGGTTGCGGCGAGTGGCAAAGGGGGATCCGGTTCAATGTCGATCAGGACGCCCAGCGGGTGACCTTCTCCGGACAGTATCCAGTGAATTGCGGCAACTACGAGATGCTGCGTTCGGTGCTCACTCCGGAGGCCAATCATGCCGAGATGTTCCGCATGGCTTGGGATCAGTGGGGGGGTGAATTGGCGGGTACGGTGCGTACGGGTGTGCTGCCCGTGCTGCACGATGAGCCGATTGTGCGCCACCGTTCGCGGCCCCTGTCGGATCTGATCCGGGTCTCCAACAAGTGGAGCTCGAACGTGATGAGCGATCACCTGCTGCTCACCCTGGGGGCGCGCAAGAAGGGCCCGCCCGCAACGATGGAGAAGGGGCGCGAGGCCCTGGTCAATTCGCTGCGCGACATGGGCGTGGATGTCGGCGGCATGGTGGTCGACAACGGCTCGGGTCTCAGTCGCGATGCCCGCATGACCGCGCGCCAACTCGGCGAGATCCTTGAGGCGGGCTGGAAGCACCCACACCGTCCCGAGTTCCAATCCTCCCTGGCGCTGTCAGGACTGGATGGAACCCTGCGTAACCGCTTCCGAAATGGTGATTTGCGCGGACAGATGCACCTGAAAACCGGCCACATCAACGAGGTCTCGGCGGTGGCGGGATATGTCCGCACTTCCAGCGGCGACGACGTGATCGTCGCGGTGATGGTGAACGGCTCACGGGCGCACATTGGGCATGGGCGGAACCTCCAGGACGCCGTCCTGGAATGGGTGCACGGCCTCTAGGGAGACGCTGATTTAATTGCACGTCCGCGTTGGTGCCCCCTGTTTTCCGAGACAAGGCGCGTCGTGTAGCGGGTAGTGGTTCTACCCGCCCGTTGTTGATCAAAAACGGGCGCGGGAACGGCGTTGCGGCTCCTTTGTGCAGAATGACTGCACGGCAGTCACCGCGCCTTGTTCGCACGCAAAAGCGACTCGAGCGCGGACGCGCGATTAAATCAGCGTCTCCCTAGCACAAGGTTGCCCGCAGGCCGTTTGAGGGCAGTTTCGTGCCATGCCACAGGCCGGGGATCTGGATCAAGGGACCTCGACCCGCCAGTTCGACAGTATCGGTTTCCTCGAAACCTCGACATCCAGGCTCTCCAGCCACTGCGCGACCACGCGGTTCGAGTTGTGTCGCAGCGTGTAGGCATCCGGGTGACCAACGAAACTCATGCCCCAGGTGTCCGAGTCGACGCGCTCGTCGGCACCGTCCTCCCATATCGCCTCCAGTTTTTCGACCAGCGCGCGTGCTCGCGTGGCCGGGACCTCGATGTGGTGGATGTCCTCCAGCGGAACCCGCAGTCCGCCCCGCACGGCTGCGTTCAGGTTGACACCCTCGAGCTCCTGGCGGCCCAGTGCAGCCGGGGTCGAAGCAAACACGGCTGCGAGCATCGCACCGGGTCCCGTCTCGCGTTCCACGTAGAACGACCAGTCGCCATAGGAATAGCGCAACCAGTGCCCGGGTGGATCGCTGGGGATGACCAGGCTGGAATGGCGGCCATGGTCCAGCACGGCCACGATGACCGGGTCCTCGGGGGCGGCCGGGGCCTTGAGCGTGGTGGGGGCGCAGCCGGACAGGAGCCCGGCCAGGCCGATAATGAGGATCGGGAGTGTCCAGCCCGCGGTCTTCATCCGGCTCATCGTTCAGCGTCCTTCGGATGCGTCGATCGACGGTTTCGGCAGTTGATCGAACATGTACCCCTCGCCAGGTTGGGTGGGTTCCGTTGACGTGGTTCGCGTCGAAGGAGATTAGCACGGCAGCGGCGGGGGGCAGCGAGTGCGTTCACCGTAGTCGTGCGGCACAATGGCCTTCGTGTTTCCTCGTGGAAGGTGACAGTGGAAGATCAGACGGCAGTCGGGCTGTGGACGGCCCTTGGGATTCTGGCGATCGTGGTGGCTGGCCTGGTGGGTTTCTGGGTGGGCCGTGTGACCAGCGATGAGCGCAAACTCATACGCGAGCTGGAGGAGGAACTGGATCGGCGCATGCAGGAACTGACGCGCTATCGGGGTCAGGTCAACGACCACTTCGATCGGACGGCCACCCTGTTCGCGACGATGGCGGGCTCGTATCGCGACCTCTATCACCACCTCGCGCAGAGTGCGGGGGAGCTGGCGGACAAGCCCACGCGGGATCGCCTGGAGGATCGCGCGGGACGCCTGTTGTCGAACGTGCCGAATCGCGACTATGGCGATGGCGAAGGCCGCGACCATCGTGAACGTGACTCGGAGCCGGAGGGTGAGGGGCCCGACCGGCGCTATGAGAGCGACTACCGTGAATCCTCCGACACCGACAGCCGGGCGTCGCGCCCACGTGACGACTAGACAGAGGACGGGATCGGAGGCGTTGCGTCTGCTACCGGGTGTTTCGGGTGGGCGGATTGATCAAAGGCCGGGCATGAGCCCGGCCTTTTGGGTTTCCCTGGGGAGGGTGGGGGTCAGAGGGCCGAGACTTCCGCGCGGATCTGGTTGTCCAGGTTCTGCACCCAGTTGTTGTAGTTGGGGTGAATGCGACCATCCTCGTAGTTGAGGTTCGAGCTATCCTTGTAGCGGATGCTGTACTCCCCATCCCGGTAGGGAATCTCGACCACCGCGACGTGGTCGCGCAGCGCCAGTCGGCCTTCCAGCAGACCGGGGTCGGCCTCGCTCATCTCCCATCCGAGTGCCGCGCCGGCGTTGCGGATGGCCTGTTGCATCTGCTCCGCGCTCGGGCGCTCGCCGTGCACGTCGGTCACCGTGGTGTCGCTGACGTCTTGCACCGGGGCGGTGCCGCGGCAGCCTGCCAGCAGGAGCACGCCAGCCACGAAAAGGACCAGCAGGAGTCTTGTCGACATAGTGTCGTCCTTGATGATGAATGATCACTTCGCAGTGTAGGCAGCGTGGCTGCGAATTGCCACGCCTGTCCCGAGAAAAAGATTTAAGAATCCGACTGTTCCGTGACTTTCAGGGCCGGCGAAGCAGCCCCAGATGCCGCAGCAGGCCGAGTGGGTGCAAACCGCGTGCAAGCAGGCGCAGGGCGACCATCCGGATAATGCGCAGGGTGTCCGTGGCGGCCCGGAAATGGCTTGCGCGGTGCTGATCCGGATAGATGCAGCGTACGGGAACCAGGGTGACCGGGAACCCCAGGCGCTCGGCCTCGATCAGGGCCTCGCTCTCGAATACAAAGCTGCGGCGCTCGTCATGGGGCAACGTGAGCCGTCGCAGTAGCGATGCCGGATACAGGCGAAAGCCGGACTGCGAATCGTGCAGAGGTTGTCCCGAGGCCCAGCCAATCCAGAAGTCGGCGGTCCGGTTGCCGAACAGACGCAGAGGGGGCGTGGCTTCCCGCCCCTTGAGCCGCGCCCCGATTACCAGATGGTCGGGGTGGGTGCGCCAGGCGGCGATCAGGTTCGGTATCTCCGAGGCATCGTGCTGGCCATCCGCATCCAACGTGACCACGGCATCCGCCCCCTGTTCCAGGGCGTGCTGCATACCAGTCCACAGCGCGTTCGCCTTGCCGCGGTTTCGCGCTAAACGCAGGACCTCCACGACCCCGGGTTCGGATGGGACCCGGTCGGCGGTGTCATCCCGCGAGCCATCGTCGACCACAATCACCCGGTCGACGTGGGGACGAGTAGCCGCGACCACGGTGGCGATCGTGGGTGCCTCGTTATGGGCCGGTATCAGGGCGTGGACGACCGCCATCGGCTCGACTCAGGCCAGTGCGCCATTGATACCGATCACCTGCCCGGAGACATAGCCGGCCTGTTCGGAGGCCAGATAGGCCACCAGTCCGGCGACCTCTTCGGGACGTCCGGCGCGCTGCACGGGCACCATGCGCTTGATCGTTTCGGCGTCGAAGCTGGATTCGCTCATCGAAGTTTCGATGATTCCCGGGGCCACCGCATTGGCCGTGATGCCGCGTGACCCGACTTCCTGCGCCAGCGAGCGGATGGCACCGTGCAGTCCCGACTTGGCCGCGGCGTAATTGGCCTGGCCACGGTTGCCGACCACGCCGGCCACGGAGGAGATCGCAATCACACGTCCCCAGCGGGTGGTGATCATGGGCAGCAGTAGCGGCTGCACCACGTTGTAGAACCCGTTGAGCGCGACATCGATCGGCCGGGCCCATTGCTCGGGGCTCATGCCGGCCAGGGGGGCATCGTCGTGCACGCCCGCGTTGTGCACCAGGACCTGCACGGGCTGTGCGGCTGCGACGGGTTCCAGCTGCGCGCGTGCGGCATCGGCATCGGTAATATCGAAGACCAGGATATCGGCCTGGCCCCCGTCGGAGCGGATCTGATCGGCCAGTTCCCGGGCGGGCTCGGGGTTACGGTGTGCGTGCAGCAGCACCTCGCAGCCGGCACTGGCGAGCGCCCGCGCAATGGCCTGGCCGATGGCGCCGCTGGCGCCGGTGATCAGTGCGCGATGGCTCATGTCGGGGTGTCCTCCGGTTGCAGGATCACGGTCGCCCGCGCGGACAGGACGGGCTCGCCGTCGGCCGACACCTCGAGATCATAGATGGAGCTGTTGCGATCCGACATCACGCTGCGGGCCGTGATGTCGAGATCCGCACTCAGGTCGTCCAGCAGAGCGCGGTGTACGCGCAGGTTGCTTACCGCGGCCAGGAAGCCGGCCTTTGGTGGCCCGGTGTCGGCCAGCAGGGCGCCATGCACGGCCATCGCCTGGGCGCCGTACTCGAGCGCCGCCAGGGCCGGGAGCCCGGTTGCGTTACGCAGGGGGTTGTCGGGGGCGCGGTGGCCGGTGGCGCGGCAACGGATCGCCTGCTCGTCCCATTCGAGCACGGACTCCAGCAAACACATCGCGCCTGCATGCGGCAGATCGCCTCGTGGTTCAGTTGGGGAGTGGCGGCCTTCATGTGGGATCGTCCTGATCCGTTGTTAAGGAAGAATGCGGAGATCAAGGCGTGACGCGAATCTCCAGCGATCGTCCCAGCGGCGCGGCAAGCGTAACATGGCCACCTTCGCCGCGCGCGAGCACCTCCAGCAGGGGCAGGGCACGGGCGGCTGGGTTGGTGCCGCGCAGGGCCTCCAGCGCGTCCTGGCGGCAGGGGGTGGGATCGCCACTTTCTCCCAGGGCCATTTCGAGTGTGGGGCGCCCGTCACCCGCGGGGGCCAGTAGCAGGCCGACGGCAAAGGGCTCGGTGATGGGCCGTACACGCCGGAACGTGGCCATGGAGGCGACATCGTAGGCGGCCAGCAGGACTTTGCCACCGTCAGCCTGCAGTAGTGTGGCGGCCTCCAGTAGCCCCGCCACCAGCGTCGCATCGAAGCCGGAGAGGGCCGTTGCCGGAGCCGGATTCCCCGTCGCGATCGACCAGTTGCCGGCCGGCGCGTTATGTACCGAGTTGTGGAACTGCATCGGCGAGACCATGGGTTCCGGCTGCGTCAGGGCATCGCAGATGCGGTCGATGATGTCCATGTCCCCGGAGGACGAGGCGAACACCGAGCGCAACTGGCTGCGATCGCAATCGGCCGTAGCCTCCTCCGCGACCTTCAGCGCCAGCCGAATCGTGTCCGTGGTGCGGCGGCGTTCATTGGCCGGCAGCAGGCTGGTCGGAGGGATCTTCGCGGGTGCCCGTACATAGGCCTCGTGCCCGGCGAGAACGGGGCGTGCCGAAGCGAAATCGTCGAATCCGGGGCCCAGAAGGCCCACGGCCGCAATGCCGACCTTCATGCGGCCTCCAGCAGCAGGCTGCAGTTGTTGCCACCAAAGCCGAATGCGTTTACGAGTACATGGCGGATGTCGCGCTCCTCGGCGGTCATGCGGGCGTCCAGTTGCAGTTCCGGGTCTGGCTGGTCCAGTCCCGCCGTGGCGGGTACGAAGCCCCGCTCCAGGCTTGCCAGCGCCTGAGCGACCCCGACCGCGCCGGCCGCGCCGAGGGTGTGGCCGGTCAGGCCCTTGGTGCCGGTGGCGCGACTGTCCGCGCCGAACAGGTGTACCAGGGCGCGCGCCTCGGAGCGATCGTTGGCCGGGGTCGCGGTGGCATGCATGAGTACGTAGTCGATCCCCTCCGCGGGCAGTCGGGCACGCTGGAGGGCCTGCTCCATGGCCCGTGCCGCGCCGAGCCCTTCCGGATGCGGCGCGGACATGTGGTGAGCATCGCTGGATTCGCCGTAGCCGATCAGTCTGGGGCCCGCCGCGCCGCTGTCGGCCTTCTCCAGCAGGAAGAAACCGGCGGCCTCGCCGATGGAAATCCCTGCGCGCTCGGCGTGTAGCGGCCGACAGGGGCCCGGTGCGACGAGCTGCAGCGCATTGAATCCATGCAGGGTCATCCCGCAGAGGCTGTCGACCCCGCCGACCACTGCGGCGTCGCAAAGCCCCGCCGCAATAAAGCGTTCCGCATCAGCGAAGACCTTGGCGCTGGACGAACAGGCCGTGGAGGTCACCATTGCCGGCCCCCGCAGTTCGAGCCGAGTGGCGACGAAATCGGCCAGCGAGAACATGTTCTGCGTGTGCTGATAGTCGTAGTCCGGCGGCAGCTCCCCGGTAGCCGGGTTGCGGCGGTGGTAGGCCTGCTCCGTCGCCGCGATGCCCGAGGTGCTGGTGCCCATGAGGATTGCGATGCGTCCGGCACCGTAGCGCGCCCGGGCGGCCTCGACTGCCTGGATAAAGCCGTCCTGACGCAGCCCCAGTTCGGCCAGTTGGTGGTTGCGGCACTGGAACGGGGCGAGCCGATCCTTCAGCGCGATGCCTTCGACGCCTGCCACGCGCCCGATGTGGGTGTCCAGACGCACGGATTCCAGGTCGCAGGCGCGCAGCCCGCTGTTCCCTTTGCGCAGTGCATCGGCATTGGCCTGGCGGCCGGTTCCGGTGGCGGAGGTCAGGGTGTGGGCGGAGATTACCAGTGGGTTCATTCGGCGGGCTGCGATTGGCGGGACTTCTGGCGGTGGGGTCAGGGGTTGGTGACTACTGTACGGCGTGACCGGGGGGGCTGCGCCAGAAGCGCGGCTGCGAGAAAGGAAAATACCACGCCCAGCACTACGGTGAGGCCCATGGCGCGCAGTACCGGCAGGCTGGACATGGCCAGCAGACCAAACACGGCCAAAGTGGACAGCGCGCAAATGCTGACCGAGGCAGCGGTAAGTTGCCTCGCCTGCTCGTCTTTCAGGGGACGGCTGAAGAACACCGCATAGTCCAGGCAGAGCCCCACAATCAGCAGCAGCGCAATCAGGTGGAAAAGGGACAAGGGGATCCCGAGCAGAATCAATGCGGCCACGGTCAGGATCAGCCCGCTGCCCACTGCTGTCAGGATGCGCAGGCTGCGCCCGGGTGCACGGGTGACCAGTAGCAGCAGCAGTGCCACGGCCACCACGCCGAGCGCCAGTCGTTCCAGCGCCTGATCGCGGAACCCGATGACCAGATCCTCCGAGGCACGCAGAAAATCGATATGCTGCACGCTCACCTCGGTCAGGTCGGGCAGGTCCGCCAGCGGTTCCCGTTGCAGCCACTGCCTCACCTCCGTCGCATCCTCCACGCTGCTCAGGCGCACCCAGGCCGTCCAGTCGCCGCGCTCCTCGTCTGGCATCAGCAGGGTGCCTGTCGTCTGGCGCAGCGGCCCTTCCGGCAGCGTCTCCGGGGTCAGCGGTTCCAGCTCGCGCGTGCGTGCTAGGTCCTCCAGAAAGGGGTCGAAGGCGTCCGCGCGAAAGCCCAGCCCGTCTAGCGCGGTGTCCAGTCGTTCGCGCAGGGTGTCCGCGGCGGGCAGGGCATCCTGGCGGGTGCGCTGCAGGGTCTGGCTCGGCAGGGACTGGGCCGCATGGTCGTAGTCCGTCAGCGTCCCCTGGTCGCGCAGATCTTCAAGGCCCGGGTTCAGCGCCTCGGCGGTCTGCAGCGCTCGCTCGGGGTCCGGAGCGGTGATCAGCAGGGCATGGCGGATATCCGGAAGTCCCAGGGCATGGCGCAGTTCGCGGTCGCGGTCGATGTGCTCCTGCGGCACCGGGTGCAGCGCGCCCAGGTTGTCCTCCCAGGGGAACGGGTCGGTGCTGGCGATGACCACCAGGGCCCCCAGAACAGCGGCTGCCAGGACCCAGCGTACCGTCAGGGGCGGCTGCGTCAGGGCGGTCGGTACCCGCAGTCGGGCCGGGGGCACACCATCGCGCTGGAGTGTCTTAGGCATCAGGCGGGGCAGCACCCAGCGCGTGGTGATGGCCGCCACGCCGACCCCGGTCAGCACGAACAGCCCGAGCTGGGCCATGCCGGAAAAGCCCGTGATTGCCATCAGTGCGTAGACCAGTACGGTGCTCCCGGCGCCCAGACCAATGGCCGGCCACAGCTCGCGCGCGACTCCGTGCATCCCGTCACTCGGCGGCTGTCGGCCGTGCGCGAACAGGTGCAACGGGTAGTCGAGCGCGATGCCCAGCACAGTGATCCCGAATGCCAGCGCGATCCCGTGCAGATGACCGAACACCAGCGTCACCACTGCCGCACCGGCCAGGATACCGGTGGCCAGCGGAACGGCCGCGAGCCAGACCGGGTGGGGGTGGCGGAACACGACCAGCAGGAGCGTGGCCAGGGCCAGGCTCGCGGCCAGGCTGAAAACCGTGATCTCGCCCCGGATGCGCCCGCGCGACTCGACTGCGATCACCGCAGGACCCGCGACGAGCAGGTCCAGATCGTCCGCGTACTCGGCGAAGGCCCTGTCCAGCGCCTTCAGGAGCGATTCCTGACCATCCAGGTCCATGCCGTCCGCCGCACTGTGCAGAACCAGCAGGGCGCGGTCACGATCCGGGTCAACCCAGACGCCGTGGCGGTCGCGCTGCCCCGCGCCTCCGGCCTGGCCGAGCTGCTCCAGTACCACCAGCGATTCGCCCGTGGGGTCCCGGCCGATCAGCTCCCGGGGCATCAGCGGAGCGGCACTTCCCAGGTCCTCCCGGCGTTCCTCCAGTTGCGCGCGCAGGGTCTCGACGGAGAAGCGCTCCGGGGTGACCTCGGGGCTCAGGAGATAGCGGTGCTCGAGCAGGAAATCCAGGGCGGGATCGTCCGGGTCGAGGCGTCCGTTGCGGATCTCTGCGACTGTGGGGTCGTCGCGCAGCACTCGCACCAGGTGGTCGCTGGCCTCCGCGCGTGTGTCACTATCGCCGCCCTCGATGCCAATCAGCAGGATTCGTCCGGCAGGACCGCCCCCGGGATCCAGGGCGACTCCGCTCTCGGTGACCGGTTCCGGGGTAAAACCCTGCAGGTCGGTCACCAGTTCGCCGCGCCACAGCAGGATCCCCGCCGCGATCAACAGTCCGATCAGCCAGAATGCCGGTCCCGGTGAGAGGGCGAAACGGCGCGGCACTGATCAGTCGCCGCCCTGGGGATCGAGTTGCATACGGCTGCGGCGCCCTCCGGATTCTTCGGTATCCAGGCGCAGGAGTGCGCCGTCCTCGCCCTGGAGCTCGAGTCCCAGGATCATGCGACGAAGGGCCCGGTCACGCGGGGTAAGCTCCAGCGTCCAGGCGGCCAGGGTGCCCTCTGTCGCGACCTCGAAGTGTTCTTCCAGCCCCTCGCGCTCCCCCTTGGCCAGGGAGCGAAACAGCGCGGCGAAGGCGGCCAGGCCTGGCTGTTCGTCCAGGTCCACCTCGCGGCTGGAACCTCGACGTTCCACGATCACCTGGCGCCCTTCGATACGCACGCGTTCGCCGCCGTCGCCATCCATCCGGCGCTCCAGGGTGTCCGGTGGTTCGAACACGAGCGTACCGGTACGGGTCTCGGGAAATTCGAGCAGGGGGTCTTCGCGGGTCTCGCGGAAGTCGATGTGCGAGGGTGGATCGTCGGCCAGTGCCTTCAGGATCTGGTCCAGCGTGTCGCCAGAGGTCTCCGCCTTTGCGAACAGCGGGCAGGCCAGGAGGAGCACCGCCAGGACCAGTGCACGGACGCCGAGCAGGTGCCGGAAGCAAGGCTTAGCGGGACGAGTCATTCCAGAAGTCATAGAAGTTGAACCAGTTGTACGGGGCTTCGCGCACACGTGCCTCGAGGCGATCGGCGTAGCGCTGGACCCATTCGGCCAGTGCGGCCTCGCGTTGGCCGCGGGGCGCCTCGATGGAATCGGCGAAGCGTTCGAAGACGATATCGTAGCGATTGCCGCCGCGATAGAGCCCAAAGCACAGGATAACCGGGACTTTCAGCACGGCTGCCAGAAGAAGGGGACCCTGGGGAAACCAGGCCCGGCCCCCGAGAAACCGGCACTCGATCATCTTGTCGCTCTCGGCCACGCGATCGGCCAGGGTGGCCACAATTCCTCCTTGCTCCAGGCAGTCGCGCGCGTGCAGCAGGGTTTCCATCTCGCCCAGGGGAATGACCGATGCGGCGACCTGGGGGTTGAGCGCCTCCAGCAGCTGGGTGATGCGCTGGTTGTGGTCGCGGTACATCAGGACCCGAACCGGAAAGTCGTGTTTGCCGACCGCCAGCACCCGCAAGGCCTCGAAACTGCCAAGGTGGGCCCCCAGCAGCAGGGCACCGCGGCCGCTTTCGACATGTTCCAGAAAGATCTCGCGGTCGTAGACATGCAGGTCCAGGCAGTCATCCTTGCCGGCCAGCAGGAAGACGCGGTCCAGGATCACCGACGCGAAGCTGTGGAAGTGACGGGCGATTTCGCGCAGGCGCGGTTCGCGCCCGAGCACCCGGCGCAGATAATCCCGGCTGTAACCCCGGGACCTGGGAGCGAACAGCAGGAAATAGGCGGTAATCGGATACAGCAGCACACGTCCGGCCGGCCGGCCGAGATGCAAGGCGACCCACAGGATGATGCGCAGGGCCAGGGGGGATCCTCGCTCCCCCTGGCTGAACCACCCGCGGCTCATGCCGATTGACCGCCGTCGCGCAGCCTTAGCTGTCCGCTACACAGGACTTCGGGGGTCTCCGGGCCGTCGCGGACGACGCGGAACGCACACAGGCCGCTGGTCCCGGGTGAGTCGATCTCCACACGGAACTCGACGCCCGGCAGGAGCGGCGCCAGGAACTTCACTCGCGGCAGGGCGGCCACCGAGCCCAGACCGCTTTCGCGCGCGACCGCATCCACCGTGTCGAGGATGACCACCCCGGGCACGACGGGCTGATCCGGGAAGTGTCCGGGCAGTGACGGGTGGCTATCCGGGATGCGGCGGGTGGCGGTGATCGATGTCATGGTTCAGGCGCACTGGCTGTGCTGGTCCAGCAGATCCAGCAGGACCTGGCGCGGCACCTTGCCCGTCGCGCTGCGAGGGAGGGTGTCCACGCGGATCAGGGGACGCGGGAGAAACAACGGGTCCGTGGTTTCCGCGAGTGCGGTCAGGATCTCGGCCTCGGAGCGTTCGGGCGCCACGACGATCGCAGCCAGGCGTGCGGTTCCGCCTGTCCGCTCCGGATCGGGCGGAATGAACACGCCATCCCGTACGCCGGGGATGGCATTCAGGCGACGGTTGAGTTCGGTGAGGGAAGCGCGTTTGCCGGCAATATTGAGCTGGTCCGCCAGGCGTCCGCACATGCGAAAGTGCTGGGCATCCTCCAGCTCGATGCGGTCGGGCAAAGGTACCGGCATCGGGTGCTGAGGTCCCTGTACTGCGACCTGATCGCTGTCCAGCGTGGTTAGCCGGATGCCGTCATAGACTGTCCAGAGGGATTCCCGTGCAGTCTCGCGGCTGGCGATCGCGCCGGCCTCGGTGCAGCCGTAGATCTCGCGGACGGTTGTGCCGAACAGCGTTTCCGCGGACTGTGCCCGTTCACGCTCCAGCGGGGCGGTGGCGCTGAGTACGCGCGCCGCCCTGGGCCAGGCCAGGCCCGCGCGCAGGCAGGCATCCAGATGGAACGGGGTGGTGACCAGATTCGCCGGCGCGTGGTCGACAAGGGCCCGGCGGATGTCGTCCGGGAAGAACGGACGGTCGGCCAGCAGTGTGCAGGGGCCGAGCAGGGCATACAGCACCGTGGATTCCAGGCCGTACATGTGTTGCGCAGGTACGGTACCCACCAGCGTTCCGCCATCGGCGTCCAGCCCAAAGCGTTGCAGGGCCTGTTGGGTCACGATGTGGAGACTGTCCCAGCGGCGGCTGTGGGCCGTGGGGTGACCTGTACTGCCGGAGGTGTAGGCGTGAATGGCCAGCTGGTCCGCCGGGATCGCGGGTATGGCCGAGTCGCGGGCGGGCCGTGTCCCGTCCTCGGTCACCGGGATGACCGGCATGCGGATCGGAAGATCCGGCTCGTCCACCAGGGCATGGGCGCCGGGATGCCGCTCGGCAATTTCGCTCAGGGTCTGGCGGGCTCGATTGGGCGGGAGGATGTTGGTGCCCCCGCGCAACAGGATCGCGGCAAACGCGACCGTGAAGCGATAGCGGTTCTCGCACAGGTTGAAGTGAGCCCCGCCGGCCGGGATGCGCTGGCCAAGGGCTCGAACGTCTGCCAGAAATGCGGCACGCGATACGCCGCGCCCTGCCACCCAGGCGAGTGGCGTGGAATGATCGGCGAGCAGCGCTGGCGTGTTCGAGTCCCTCATTATTGCCTCAGGATGCGACGATGGTCGGCGCGCGCCAATGCGGTGAGATAGGGCAGCAAACCCGCCCGGGGCTCATCGCGCAGAAACCAGCGCCGTAACGGATATTCCAGCACGAACAGGGCCGCAAGGAACAGATAATTGATCCCGTTTGCGAACAGGGCCCAGGTGGTGGTGGACACCGCTATCGCGAGGACCGCCGACAGCAGGGCGAGCCCACCGCACAACAGGGCCCAGGCGACGGTCAGCCGCTGTGTATAACGCCGCACTTCCTGGCTGTCCGTGGCCCCCAACGCCAGGGCGTACTGCGTAATCAGGGGTGTCTTGCCCGGACGCAGCGAGCGGGCGAACAGCCATGCCAGCGCCCCTTGAATCAGTACCGGTATCGCGTAGATCAGCCCTTTGCCGGCCGGTTCGGTGCCCAGGAGCACCACCAGGGCGCCCAGCGCCAGTGCCATTGCCACGCGCCCGATCATGGGCAGGGCTGGCCACGCCACGACCAGGGCAATCAGCGCGAGCCAGGCCAGTGGAAGTTGCGGCACGTCCAGGAAGCTGCCTGCGATCACGGCCACCGGGTAGCCCAGTGCTACCCCGGCGGTGAGGCGAGCGTTCACGACGTGGATCGATGCGCCTCGATATGGGCGGTCAGGGCCCGCAAGGATGCGAATATCTGGCGGTTGTTCTCGTCATCGGAGCGGATCTGCACGCCATAGGCACGCGAGATGGCCAGTGCCAGTTCCAGGGCATCGATCGAGTCCAGCCCAAGGCCCTCGCGGAACAAGGGGGCCTCCGGCTCGATGTCCTCGGGGCTGACCTCTTCGAGATTCAGGCTGTCGACGATCAGTCGGGCGACTTCCTGTTCCATTGCGGTTTGTGATGCCACGTCTCTCCCCTAAGTAGCGGCGGAATCCGAAAGTGTTTCCCTAGGGAAATTCTCATTGTTTCCCTTGGGAGGTGCTGGGCGCGCCGTGCACCTCCCGGCCCGGGGCCGATGATACGCAACCCCAGAGGGGCGTGGTACCCTCCAAATGCAGGGAATAAGCGGTTTTGCAGGGCGGGCCGGCAGAGTGGGTGCTCTCATGGGACGCGACAAGTCGACCGCCAGCGAATCGCCAGGGGGCAAGTATGGGGGGCAAGTCGTGATCGGCGGTCGGGTAGGGCTGCGGCGCGTCGGGCCGGACGGGCTGCTGACCTTTGGGCTGTCCAATCTGGTCATTGTGCTGACGGCGGGGCTTAGCTGGCTCGCGCTGTGGGCGCGCATGCATCTGTGGGTTCGGAGCCTGAATTGTCCGGGGCGGGCGCCCTGGATCATCGTCCTGGGGCAGCAGTTACAAGAGAGTTGCCCTGGACCGGGTTACCGCTTGCGCCTGTTGCGGGCCCTGCGCCTGCTGCGCCGCGACTCGGAGGCCCGCGTTCTGCTGCTGGGCGGGTATACCTCACCGGAAGGGCCCAGCGAGTCGGCCGCGGGGGCCGCCTTTCTGCGCCGGCGCGGCATCCCGGCCTCTCGTATCTTCTGTGAAGAGGACTCTCGACACACCCTGGAGAACCTGAAAAACGCCCGCGATCTCCTGGCCCAGCGCCTTGGCGGCCGCCTGCCGAGCTGCGTGCTCGTGACCAGTCGCTTCCATCTGCCCCGGGCGGTGGCCATTGCGCGCGGGGTGGGGCTCGAGGTCTGTCCCTGCCCTGCCGAGCATTCGCCGCGGGTACCGCAACTGCGGCTGGCGCGGGAAATCTGGATGCTGCACTGGTATCACACAGGGCGGTTGTTCGCCCGGCTGATCCGCCATCAGGGGATGCTCGACCGGATCAGCTGATTCCCTGCAGTAGCGGTCGCCGTCGCTACATCGCGCGGATGCGTTCGCGCTGGTCGGCGAGCTGTTCGCGGGTGGCCTGCATCTCGGCGACGCGGTCGCGTTCCTTCTGCACCACCTCGGCCGGGGCACGGTCGACGAAGCTCTCGTTGGACAGGCGCTTCTCGCTTTGCTCGAGGTTCTTGTCGAGCTTGCCGATCTCCTTGTCCAGGCGTGCCAGCTCGGCATCCTTGTCGATCAGCCCGGCCAGCGGGATCAGCAGCTGCATGTCGTCGACCAGCGCCATCGCCGACTCTGGTGCCTCGTCGGCCGCATCCAGCCAGGTGACGCTCTCGGGCTTCGCCAAAAACTCCAGCAGGCCGCGGTGGCGCGTGTAGCGCTCCTGGTCGGCCTCGCTCCAGTTCTTGACCAGCACCGGCAGGGGCTTGCCCGGTGCGATGTCCATCTCGGCACGGATGCGGCGCAGCCCGGTGATGAAGTCCTTGACCCAGTCGAGCTCGGCGGTGGCGGTGGCGTCATTCGGGAAGCCGTCCTGCGCGGGCCAGGGGCGCTGCACCAGGAACTCGATGTCATCGCCGATCCCCGCATGCGGCTTTACACTGGTCCAGATCGCCTCGGTGATGAACGGCATCACCGGGTGCAGCAGGCGCAGCAGGGCCTCGAGCACGGTGACCAGCGTATTGCGCGTGGCGCGCTTGACCGCCTCCGGCGTGGCCGCGTCGTTCAGGACCGGCTTGGTCAGCTCCAGGTACCAGTCGCAGTAGTCGTGCCAGGTGAACTCGTACAGCGTCTGCGCGGCGAGGTCGAAGCGGTAGGCATCGAGCTGCTGCGTGGCGGTCGCGGCGGTGGCGGCCAGGCGGTCGAGGATCCAGCGATCGGCCAGGGTGCGGTGTTCCGCCGTGTCGGCGGCGGCCGAGCAGTCCTGCCCCTCGACGTTCATCAGCACGAAGCGCGAGGCGTTCCACAGCTTGTTGCAGAAGTTGCGGTAGCCCTCGATGCGACCGAGGTCGAACTTGATGTCGCGCCCGGTGGTGGCCAGCGCCGCCAGGGTAAAGCGCAGGGCGTCGGTACCGAAGGCGGGGAAGCCGTCGGGGAAGGCCTTGCGCGTGGTCTTCTCGATCTTCGCGGCCATCTGCGGCTGCATCAGGCCCTGGGTGCGCTTGGCCACCAGGTCGTCGGCGCTGATGCCGTCGATCAGGTCAATCGGGTCGATCACGTTGCCCTTGGACTTGGACATCTTCTGGCCTTCCGAGTCGCGGATCAGGCCGGTGACGTACACCTCGCGGAAGGGCACGTCGCCCATGAAGTGCTCGCCCATCATGATCATGCGGGCGACCCAGAAGAAGATGATGTCGAAGCCGGTGACCAGCACGCTGGTCGGGTAGAAGTCGCGCAGCTCCGGCGTCTGTTCCGGCCAGCCGAGGGTGGAGAACGGCCACAGCGCGGAGGAGAACCAGGTGTCGAGCACGTCCTCGTCCTGGGTCAGCACCACATCGGCCGCCAGGCCGTGCTTCTCGCGCACCTCGTCCTCGGAACGCCCGACGTACACGTTGCCATCGCTGTCGTACCAGGCCGGGATGCGGTGGCCCCACCAGATCTGGCGCGAGATGCACCAGTCCTCGATGTTGCGCATCCACTCGAAGTAGGTCTTGGACCAGTTCTCCGGCACGAAGCGGATGCGGCCGTCCTCCACCGCCTTGATCGCCGGCTCGGCCAGCGGGCCGGCCTTCACGTACCACTGGTCGGTCAGGTAGGGCTCGACCACGGTGCCGGAGCGGTCGCCGCGCGGGACCATCAGCTTGTGATCGTCGATCTTCTCCAGCAGCCCCAGTGCGTCCAGGTCGTCGACGACCTTCTGCCGCGCCTGGTAGCGGTCCAGGCCGCGATAGGCCTCGGGTACGTTGTCGTTCAGGCAGGCGTCGATGGTCAGGATGTTGATCACCGGCAGGTCGTGACGCTGGCCCATCGCGTAGTCGTTGAAGTCGTGCGCCGGGGTGATCTTCACGCAGCCGGAGCCGAACTCGGCCTCGACGTAGTCATCGGCGATGATCGGGATCTCGCGCCCGACCAGTGGCAGCTTGATCGTCTGGCCGATCAGGTGCCGGTAGCGCTCGTCCTCCGGGTGCACCGCCACGGCGGTATCGCCCAGCATGGTTTCCGGGCGGGTGGTCGCAACGGTCAGGTGCCCGGAGCCGTCGGCCAGCGGGTAGCGGAAGTGCCACAGGTGGCCGCTTTCCTCCTCCGACAGCACCTCAAGGTCGGACAGCGCGGTGTGCAGCACCGGGTCCCAGTTGACCAGGCGCTTGCCGCGGTAGATCAGGCCCTCCTCATGCAGGCGCACAAAGACCTCGCGCACCGCCGCGGACAGGTTCTCGTCCATGGTGAAGCGCTCGCGCGACCAGTCCATGGAATCGCCCAGTCGGCGCATCTGGCGGGTGATGGTGCCTCCGGACTCGGCTTTCCAGTCCCAGACGGCGTCGAGGAACTTCTCACGCCCAAGGTCGTGGCGGCCCGTGCCGTCGGCGGCGAGCTGGCGCTCGACCACCATCTGGGTGGCGATCCCGGCGTGGTCGGTGCCGCCCTGCCACAGGGTGCGGTCGCCGTGCATGCGCCGATAGCGGATCAGGGTGTCCATCAGGGTGTGCTGGAACGCATGCCCCATGTGCAGGGTGCCAGTCACGTTCGGCGGCGGCAGCAGGATGCAGTAGCTGGCCTCGCCCGATTCCGGCGGCGCGAAGATGTTCGCGGCCTCCCAGCGTTCGTACTGGGTCTGCTCGATGCTTTTCGGGTCGAAGCTCTTGTCCATGATCGCGGGCGCGCTCGGGTCGGAATGGGCGAAAGCCGCGCATTATAACGACGCCGCGCGCGGATCGCCCGGTGCGGACCCCGTTCGGCATGGCGCTTCAATGCGGCGGTGGGAATTCGGCTTCCGTGGTTTGCGATGGCGTTGGTTCGCCGGCTGCGAAGGGCAGGTACGGCGATGCGGGAAGTTTTTGTGATCCAGTGCCTGAAATAGCGGTGTGCGCCGTGGCAGACGATGCCCGGGTCGTTAGGGTCAATCTAACCCCTCAGTGTTTCCCTAAGGCGAGTTCCTCGTGGAAGACCAGCCCAAGTCGAGCATCGAGTTCAGCGCCTTCGAGCGGACCCTGTTTCGCTATGTCGCCGTGTTGGCTGCGTTTATGGCGTTGACCGGACTGGTGGCTCTGCTGGTCTGGTTGCTGGCGCAGGTGGTGTCGTTTTTCTACGCCTTGTTGCTGCCGCTGTCGGTGGCCGGGGTGCTGAGCCTGATCCTCTACCCGGTGGTGCGCTGGCTGCAGCGGATTGCGGGATTCTCGCGGATGGGGGCGGTGAGTTCGCTGTTCGGTGTGGTGTTGATTGCGCTGGTGGTCGTCGCGGTACTGGTGGTGCCCACAGCGAGCCATCAGGTTCAGGAGTTCATCAAGGGTGCCCCGGAACTGGCGGAGAATGCCTACGAGTCATTCTCGCGCAATTTCCCTAACGCGACCGAGCGCGTGGCCTCGATGCTGGAGGACCTGGATCTCCAGAGCATCATGCCGAACCTGGAAGGTGTGGGCTCGCAGTTGATGCACTACGTGACGGTGGTTGTCGGGCTGGCCTTTGTGCCCTTGTATCTGTTCTTTGCGCTGCTGTCGGGGGAACGCCTGAAGGAGGGCGGGCGCGAGGTCCTGTCGGTCTTTCGGCCCCAGACCCAGCGTGAGCTGATGTTCCTGGGCCGCCTGTTTGTCGGTTACGTGACGGCGTTCTTCCAGGGGCAGGTGGTGATTGCCCTGATCATGGGGGTTCTGCTGGCCGCCGGGTTCTCGCTGATCGGCCTGCAGGCGGCGATCCTGTTCGGGTTGATGCTGGGGTTTCTCAATATCGTGCCCTATCTGGGGACGATCGTCGGCTTGACGCTGGCTCTTCCGGTGGCCTATCTCCAGCCTGAGGGCGGTGGATTGACCCTGGTTGCGCTGGTGCTCGTGGTGTTTGCCGTGGTGCAACTGATCGAGAGCTGGCTGCTGACGCCGAAGATCATGGCGGATCGCTCCGGGCTGCATCCGGCGATTGTCGTGATCTCGATCTTCTTCTGGGGGACGGCGCTGGGCGGCATTATCGGCATGATCCTGGCTGTGCCGTTGTCGGCGTTTGTGGCCAGCCTCTGGAAGCACTTCAGGGTCAAGTGGAGTACGGCCCTGGTGGATACCTCGGAGGTGATTGAGGAAGACCCGGAAATTCTGACGGGGTTGAGTGGTTTCGACGACCCTGCAACCAATTCCGCGGGGGAGGGGTCGGAAGATGAACCAGACCCGCGATAGGGAGTACGTGTAATGGCAACGACGAAAAGCAGCAGTGCGAAGAAGCAGGATGAAGCGGAGCTTGACGCCTCCACCACTGAACGCGTGGCGGCCCAGGCCCATGAGGCCGTGGACCGCGTGGCGGAACATGCCGGTACGGCCGAGGAACGCATCCGCGAGGGCCTTTCGCACGCGGATGAAGAGGTTCGCGAACGGGCGGAGAAGGCGCGTCAGAGTTCCGAGGACGTCTTGCGCGTGGTCGGCAACTACGTACGCGACAACCCGCTGACCGCGATCGGCTTGGCCTTTGTGGCCGGGACCCTGTTCTCGGCATTGACCCGCCGCAAGTAGGCCATGGCGGCGCAGGACGACGGGCCGGCGCGCGAGCGACCGGATTCCGATACCGCCGACCCCGGGGACGTAATGCAGGACCTCGGCCGTATCCTGGGGGATTCGCGCGAGTTGCTGGGGACCGAGACCCGGCAACTGGTGCGCAATGCGGTGGGGGTCATCGTGTTTGCGGTGGTGCTGGGGCTACTGGTGGTCACGGTGTGGCTGGCGCTGGTCGCGGCCGTGGTGATGCTGCTGCAGGCCTATGCGGGGGTGTCGCCGGCATTGTCGCTGGTGATCGTGGCGGCGCTGACCGGTGTGCTGGCGTGGCTGGTTGCGCGTGGCATTGGCCGGCTGCTGCACGGCATGACCTACCCGGAGACGCGTGCCCTGGTGCGGAATCTGGTTGCACGGCCCGAGAGCCGGGATACCGAGTAGCCCATGGCTGGCACTTGGCTGGGCCTGCGGGGCCGTGCTCGCGAACTGCGCCTGCGGCTGCATGGCGAGGTCGACGAACTGCGCGACGATGTGCGTGCCACCGGTTGGTGGCACGCGCTGCAGCGTCTGGGGTCACCGGAGATGATTCCCAGGGCGTTTCTGCTGGGGTTCGCGGTGGACCAGCTGCGCGGGCTGCGCTTGCTGCGGCCCGTCAAGGCGCTGACAGCGGGGGTGCTGGCGGTGACGAAACTGGGCTGGCTGACTCGCCACTGGTGGAGGAAGGGCCGGCCCCATCCGACCGAGTGATGCCGCGCCTCGGTTTCTCCCTCAGCCGCTCTTGAGGATGCGCGCACGCTCGCGCTGCCAGTCCTTGTCCTTCTTGGCGGCGCGCTTGTCGAAATCCTTCTTGCCCTTGGCCAGGCCGATCTCCAGCTTGGCGCGGCCATGCTTCCAGTACAGGGCCATGGGGACCAGGGTATAGCCCTTGCGTTCCACCGCGCCGATCAGGCGGTTGATCTCCGAGCGGTGCAGCAGCAGCTTGCGCGTGCGACTCGGGTCCGGGTTGATATGGGTGGAGGCGGTGGGTAGCGGGGTGATGTGAGCCCCGAACAGGAACGCCTCGCCCTTGCGCAGCAGCACGTACGCCTCGCTGAGCTGGGCGCGCCCGGCCCGCATGGACTTGACCTCCCAGCCCTGCAGTTCCAGCCCCGCTTCCAGACGGTCCTCGATAAAGAAATCGTGGCGCGCCTTGCGGTTCAGCGCGATGGTGTTGGAACCGGCATCCTTTTTCTTTTTTGGCTTTCCCATGGCCCGCGCAGTGTACTGCACGCGCGGGACGAAAGCCGAGGGGAACACGCATAACGTACAGGTTCGCGTTCGCGTCACGGGTCAGCGTTTGCCGCGCACAGTTGAGCCCACGGTAAGCGTGCCCCACAATTCCGGGCGACTCGAAGCCCCGCTTGTGCCGCCACGCGCCGTTGTTCGCGAATCGATATGGCTGCGCCGTATGCAGGAACGGGTACAACCAACAAGGAGCCGCTGATGCCTGCCACGACTTCCATCCACGGTCAGTGGACGACCCGCCTGGCCTTTATCCTCGCGGCCACCGGGTCGGCTGTCGGACTCGGCAATATCTGGCGTTTTCCCTATATCGCGGGCGACAACGGGGGCGGGGCCTTCGTGCTGGTCTACCTCGGCTGCATCCTGCTGATCGGGCTGCCGGTGATGATGGCCGAGATCCTGCTGGGCCGGCGCGGCCGCCAGAGCCCGATCAACACGATGGTGACGCTGGCGCGCGAGGAGGGGCTGAGCCGAGGCTGGGGCATGATCGGCTGGATCGGTGTGCTCGCCGGGTTCCTGATCCTGTCGTTCTACAGCGTGGTGGCCGGCTGGTCGCTGTCCTATGTGTTCAAGTCCGGCACGGGCGGTTTCATGGGGCTGGATGCGGATGGCTCGGAGGCCATGTTCGATGGCCTGCTCTCTAATCCCGAGGCCCTGCTGGCCTGGCATACGATCTTCATGGTGATGACCGCGATGGTGGTCGCGCGCGGCGTGCAGTCCGGTCTGGAGAAGGCCGTGACCATCCTGATGCCGCTGCTGTTCGTGATGCTGGTGGTGATGGTCGGCTACGCGATGGTGGAAGGGCACTTTATCGCGGGGCTGGAGTTCCTGCTGTACCCGGACTTCTCGGCGCTAACGGCCAACGCGGTGCTGCTGGCGATGGGGCAGGCGTTCTTTACGCTGAGCCTCGGCATGGGCGCGATCATGATCTATGGCAGCTACCTGCAGAGCGAGGCCTCGATCGCGCGGACGTCGGCAACCGTGGTGGGGGCCGATACCCTAGTGGCGATCATGGCTGGGCTGGCGATCTTTCCGATCGTGCTGGGCGCGGGCCTTTCGCCCGAGCAGGGCCCGGGCCTGATCTTCGTCACGCTGCCGCTGTCGTTCGCGGAGATGCCGGGTGGGCTCTATTTCGGGACCATGTTCTTTGTGTTGCTGGTCTTCGCGGCCTGGACCTCGTCGATCTCCATTATCGAGCCGGCGGTCGCCTACCTGGTGGAGAACATCGGCATGACGCGCGTGGCCGCGAGCGCCAGCATCGGCATCGCCGCCTGGCTGTTGGGGATCGGCGCACTGCTGTCGCTGAACGTCTGGTCCGATTACACCCTGTTCAACATGGGGATCCTGGACCTGCTGGACTATGTGACTGCTAACATCCTGCTCCCGCTGGGCGGGTTTCTGATCGCGGTATTCGTGGGCTGGCGCATGACCGAGCGCTCGGTCCAGTCCGAGCTGCGCATGAAACTCGGGGGGCTGTACCAGATCTGGTATTTCCTGGTGCGCTTCGTAGCCCCGATCGCCATCCTGTTTGTGTTCCTGCGCGCGGTGGAGCTTATTTGATGTCCTCGACAGTTCGGCGCTCGGCGGAGGTCCCGTACACCCGCGAGCAGATGTTCGACCTCGTCAATGACGTGGATTCCTACTCCCAGTTTCTGCCGGGTTGTCGGAGTTCGCGTGCGCGCATGCGCAACGACGAGGAGGTGGAAGGCACCATCGAGATGGCCAAGGGCGCCCTGCACAAGTCGTTTACCACCCGCAATCGTGTGCAACGCCCCGAGCGCATCGATATCCATCTGGTCGACGGGCCGTTTCGCCGCCTGCACGGCACCTGGCGCTTTACCGACCTGGAAAACGGCCAGACGCGAATCTCGCTGGAGCTGGAGTTCGAATTCGCCAGCCGCCTGATGTCATTCGCGATCGGGCCGATCTTCCATCAGCTGGCCAACTCTTTCGTCGACGCCTTCGTACGGCGTGCGCGCGAGGTCTACGGTGGCCGATGATACGGAGGCGGTCAGCCCCGAGTCGGGGGAGGGCACGATCCGCATCGAGGTGGCCTATGCGCGCCCCGACCGCCAGGTGATCCTGCCACTGGTCGTGCCCGAGGGGACGACCGTAGACGCCGCCCTGCGGCAATCGGAGATCGACGCGCAGTTTCCCGAGATCGATCTGGACAATGCCAAGGTCGGGATATTTGGCAAGCTCACCCGTCGCGACACGGTGCTGCGCCCCAGGGACCGCATCGAAATCTACCGCCCGTTGATTGCCGACCCGAAAGAGGTCCGTCGTCAGCGGGCCGGCAAGAATCGGAAAAAGCCCGGCAAGGGGGGCGCGCAGAAGGGGGACGATCAGGCTTCCGCAAAACCTGCAGGCCAGAAGCAGGAGGGCGAAACCGAGGGTGGAAACGATTCGGCCAGCGATTGATCCGGCCGGCTGCGATCAGTTGTCGTCGATGTCGACCGGGTATTCGTCCAGCGCGACCGGTTGCGGCACGTCGGAATCGACATAGCTGACCACGCCATTCTCGAAGAACACCGTTACGCGGCGCTGCTCCGTGGGACCGATGCCGGGTCGGCGATAGTAGACGTAGTCCCAGCGGTCTTCGCGCTTGAACGCGCCGTCGATCTGTGGCGACCCCATCAGAAAGCGGACCTGCTGCCGGGTCATGCCCGGCTGGATCTGGGCCACCTGTGTCGCGTCGATGACGTTGCCCTGCTGCACGTCGAGGCGGAACTGGTTGAAGCCACTGCAGGCACTGAGCAAGCTTGCAGCCACGGCAATAGAAATGAGAATCTTGATCATCGAGCCGGCGGGTCCCCAGAAGTCGGATGGGCCGTTGAACGCGCATGGTACACCAAAGCGTCCGGATGCTCTCAAGCAATCCGGTGACGGGAATCGAAGGATGGAAACAAGCGATCTCAAGAAAGCGGGGCTCAAGGTCACGCTGCCGCGGATGAAGATTCTGGAGATCCTCGAGAACTCCGAGACGCGTCACCTGACGGCCGAGGCCATCTACCGCGAGCTGCTCGACTCCGGCGAGGAGATCGGGTTGGCCACGGTCTACCGCGTACTGACCCAGTTCGAGGCGGCGGGGTTGGTGTGCCGGCTGCATCTGGAAGGTAGCCAGGCCGTGTTCGAGCTGGAGCGTGGCGGGCACCACGATCACATCGTCTGCAATCAGTGCGGCCGCGTGGAAGAATTCTTCGACGAAACCATCGAGACTCGCCAGCGTGAGATCGCACGCCAGCACGGCTTCTCCATCAAGGACCACGCCCTGGTTTTGTACGGCGACTGCAGCGACAGCGCCTGCCCCCACCGCCCGGTCTGACCCGCCCTCACGCTGTTTCCCGGTCCGGCCGTCTCGTGGCTGGTCCCGCTCCGGCCTGTCACGCCCTCCACAAGGGCTAATATCGGGGAGGGAAGTGCCAAACAGAAGGTGTTCCAGCGCCTGCCATAAGCCCCTAGCTGTAGGGTCCGTTGAGCGTAGCGAAACGCACCATGCCGATGCTGGGGCAACCCCCTGATGCGATTCGCTGCGCTCATCCGCATCCTACCTGCCCCCCGGCGCGCGCTCGCGAGTGAGCGCATGGCAGAGTGCGGACCGAAGGCACATAAACACCGGATGCCGAACCAGGGCCTGCCACAACAAGGCAGGCGGCTGGACGAAGCCACCGTAAACACCAGCCGACGAACCATGCCTAGTCTGAAAGGCGTGAGGGTGTGGCTCAGGTGGTGGCGAGCCGGTCGAGCAGCGCACGATAGCCGGTGCGGTAGTCGGGGTAGCGCAGTCGATAACCACTGGCATGCAGCCGGTCGTTGCGGCAGCGTTTTCCGCGAACATCACCGGCCGGCATCGGCGGCGTCCCCGGCGGATCGATCGCCAACTTCTGCGCCAGCCAGCCGAGCAGTTCATGCCGCAACGCCGGGGCGTCATCGACGCCCAGGTAAAGCGGTTCGGGGGTGTCCAGATGAAACAGATGGGTCAGCAGACCCACGCAATCCTCGCGGTGGATGCGGTTGGTCCAGACCGGTGCTTCGTGCTGGCCGCGCACGCCCTCGCGGACCTTGCGCAGGTGGTACTCGCGCCCCGGCCCATAGATGCCGCCAAAGCGTACGACCACGCCGGCAAACGCGCTGTCGGCCAGCAACTGCTCGGCTTCCAGCAGGCAGCGTCCGGAGAAGCGGGTGGGCTCGGCGGGGCTGGTCTCGTCCACCCAGCGGCCGTCGTCGGCGCCAAACACCGAGGTACTGGAGACAAACACGATGCGGCGCGGCCGCTGATGTCCCTGCTCCAGCGCGGCGAGGGTGTTGCGCAGACCGTCGACATAGGCGCGGCGGTAGGCCTCCTCGGTGAACTCGCCCGGGGTAGCGATGAAATAGACGGTATCCAGCGCCGGGGGGAGTGGTGGCAGCGCGTCCGCGCAGGCGAAGTCGCCGGCCAGCGGCCGGATCGGTTCCGGGATGCGCTCAGGCTGGCGTCGCAGGCCCCAGACCGAATGCCCGGCAGCAGCGAGTCGTTCTCCGACCCCGCAGCCGAGATCGCCGCAGCCCATGATCAGGATGTTGGCCATTGGTTTCTCCAGGAGGCCTTCGCAACCTAACGTTTCCATGCGCGGAAGGCCAGCTTTGGGAATTTTTTCCCAACAAGTGCGGGTTCGACCCGGGGCAATGGCTCGGGCATGCTGGGGGCGCAGACGTAGGGGGGATATCGCTTGGGCAAGGCCAGCCGCAGGAAGGGGGACGCATGCGCCTGTGGATCCGGGCTGGACCGTACGGCTTGCTGCGGGCGGTATCTGGACGGCACGGCCGCGGCCCCGACGGCGGAGGCGCTGATGCGCTCGCGCTACGCTGCCTTCGTGGAGGGTCGCGAGGACTACCTGCTGGTTACGTGGGCTACCGCGACACGCCCCGAATCCCTGTCGCTGGAGCCCGATCAGCGCTGGCTCGGTCTGACGATCCGCGCGACCGAAGCAGGTGGGCCGGAGGATCGGGAGGGCTGGGTCGAGTTCGTCGCCCGTTCGCGGGTGCGCGGCCAGGGGGTGCGCCTGCACGAGCGCAGCCACTTTTGCCGCGAGGACGGGCACTGGGTCTATGTCGACGGGGAGTTTCCAGGCGCATGAGCAATGGGGATCGCCCGGCCGGTTCGCCGGTGGACGCGGCGCTGCTGGAACGGGTGCTGGAGTCCCTGCGTGCGAACCCTCGGGGATGCACCGAGCATGCCCTGATTGCGCAACTGCACGATCAGGGGGTGGAGCCGTTCGCCGCGGCGCGCCTGCAGGAGCCGCTGAGCCTGTTCCAGACCCATTTCCTGCTGTTCCATTGCCTGTACCGGCTGCGCGATGTGCTGGCGCAGGGGGGCGAATGGCTGCGTATCCACTGTCTGGATATCGGGATCGAGCCGCTACGGGCGGTGGACACGGCATCCGGGGTGCCCGCTCGGGCTGACCCCCTGCGGAGCTACTACCTGGATCTGACGCGGCTGGAGGGGATGGACGCGGCCGCGGTGGAGGCACTGCTGGGCGAGTTCTGGTCGCAATTGGCATGCGACGAGCGGCGTGAACAGGCGCTCGAGGTGCTGGGGCTGGAGGATCCGGTCGATGCGGATGCGATCCGGCAGCAGTACCGTCGCCTGGCGCAGCGCCACCACCCCGACCGGGGTGGTGATACGGCCGCCCTGCAGCGGATCAATGCGGCGCGCTGGGTGCTACTGGCTCAGAAATAGTCAGTCGTCCGAGTCGGACATCGTGGTCACGAAGGCCTGTTCCACGGTGAAGTTGCCGACCCCCTTGTAGTTGGTCTGGGTCCAGCCGTGTTCAACCAGCCACTCGCTCATTTCGCGGTTCATCGCCGGATTGCCGCAGAGCATCACGCGGTCGTGCTCCGGATCCGCCGGGGGCAGGCTGAGGATCTGGAACAGCTCGCCGGAGCGGAACATGTCGGCCCCGCGCTGGTTGTTGTCATACGGCTGCTGTGCGATCGGGCAGGCGAAGTCGTGGTTCTCGCGCGTCACCGTCGGCACGTAGCGCAGGCGGTCGCTGATGCGCGACTCGATCTCCTGGCGGTAGGCCAGCTCCTCGACGGTACGCACGCTGTGTACCAGCACTGCGTTTTCGAAGTGCTCGAACAGCTCCGGGCTGCGGATGAGCGAGATGAACGGGGCCAGCCCCGTCCCCGTGGCCAGCATGTACAGGGTGCGTCCGGGCTGCACGTAGTCGAAGGTTAGCGAACCGGTGACCTTGGTGTTGATCCAGACCGAATCGCCCGGTCCAGCCTGGGCCAGGCGGCTGGTCAGTGCGCCATCGGGCACGTGGATGCTCAGGAACTCCAATTCCTCGGCCTCCGGTTCGGAGACGATCGAGTAGGCGCGCGGGATCAGCTTGCCCTCGGGGCGCAGCCCCAGCGTCACGAACTGCCCGTTCTTGAACTTCAGGCCTTCCGGGCGCGTGGTCTTGAAGCTAAAGGTTTTGTCCGACCAGCGATGGGTCGAGGTGATCTGTTCTTCCGAATACGGCATGGGGTCCCACGGTTGATCAGTTGAGAATGGGCGCACGCTAACAGCTTGCCCGCGGCAAGGCGAAAGCGTTGGCTATCTGAAGGGTTGAGGCGTCAGGCCAGGGTTCAAGCCCGGTCAGGAACTGCAAAGATCGCTGAGGTAATCGGTCAGCGGAATCGGCCTGGCCAGGTAATAGCCCTGTACGAAGTCGAGCCCGATCTCGCGCAGGTGATCCATGGTCTCCTCGGATTCCACGCACTCGGCGATGGTGCGCAGCCCGAGTACATGGCCGACGCGGTGGATCGCGGTGACCATCGCCGCATCGACGGCGTTGGTCGCGATATCGCGGACGAAGCTGCCATCCACCTTGAGGAAGTCGACCGGCAGGTTCTTCAGATAGCCGAACGAGGACAGCCCGCTGCCGAAGTCGTCCAGGGAGAAGCGGCAGCCCATGTAGCGCAATGCGCGAATCAGCCCCTGCGCGCGGTCGTGATGGCTGATCGCAGCGGTTTCGGTGACCTCGAAGATGACCTGCTGTGCCTGAATGCGGAACTGGCTCATGCGGCTGGTAATGAACTCGAGCATCCCGTCCTGCGCCAGTGACTGCCCTGACAGGTTGATCGACACCACGACTGGGGCATGATCCGGGTTCTGGTCCCGGTGATCGGCCAGTTGGCTGAACACGAGCTCGACCACGTGGCGATCGATCTCGGGCATCAGGTGGTACCGCTCGGCGGCCGGTATAAAGGCACCCGGGGCGATCAGGGTGCCGTCCTCGCCGTGCAGACGCAGCAGGATCTCGGCATGGTCCAGCGGCAGGTCGGTGCCGCCAAGGGGCTTGACCGGTTGCGCGTAGGCGACGAACCGGGCCTCCTCCAGCGCGGTGCGCAAGCGCCCGACCCACTCCATCTCGCCATGACGCCGACGCAGGATCTGGTCGGAGGGTTTCCAGGTGTAGAGCCGGTTGCGCCCGAGATCCTTGGCCACGTAGCAGGCGGAATCGGCTTGGCTGAGCACCTCGGGGAGGTTCTGGCCGGCGCCCTCGATCGGGACCAGGCCGATGCTCATGCCCACATCGAAGCGGCGGTCCTGCCAGGAGAAACGCAGGCCCTGGGCAGTCGTCAGGAGCTTCTTGCCGATGGCCTCCGCACGCCCCACCGGGCAGTGCGTCAGTAGCAGGCCAAACTCGTCGCCCCCAAGCCGCGCCAGGGTGTCGCTGTCGCGGATATGCGTCGGCAGCAGGTCGGCCAACTCGCGCAGCAGTGCATCCCCGGCCTGGTGGCCGCAGGTGTCGTTGATGATCTTGAACTGGTCCAGATCCATGTAGAACAGCGCGTGGGGCGTATCGCCCTCTTCCAGGGTACGCAGGGCCTCGTCCAGTCGGCGTTCGAATTCGCGCCGGTTACACAGGCCGGTGAGTTCGTCGTGGGTCGCCTGGTGATTCAGTTGCTGGGTCATCCGCCACAGCTCGGTGTGATCGTGCAGCACGACCACCACGCCTTCACTGTGGTGGTCCGGGCGGCGCAGGGGCGAGACCAGCAGGCGTACCACGCGGGCGGCCCCATCTCGACGCCGCAGCACCCGCTCCGGCGATTCGAGGGTCATGCCTGTTTCCAGGCACTGCGTAACCGGGTTCATGACCCGGTGGCCGGTATGCGTGTCCTCGAGCTCCAGTACCTCGTCGAGGCGCTGGCCCTGCACCGCCGTGGCATCCACGCCCAGAAGGTCGCGGGCCGAGGGGTTGAGATAGGTCAGGCGTCCGGTGGTGTCCGCGGTGAGTACGCCGTCGCGGATCGAGTGCAGTGTGGTCAGGAGCCGATCCCGCTCCGAGGCGGTACTCGCCTCGGCTGCACGCAGCGAGGTGATGTCCCAGGCGACGCCGAGGACACCCTGTTGTGATGACTGGGTAACCTCCATCGGCATCCAGGCGATGGCGAAGTGGCTCTCGCCGACGCGGACCTCGCTCTGGAAGCGCTCTCCGGCAAGGGCGCGATCGATCGCGGTCAGGATGGCCGGATAGTCGGCGTACAGGATGCGAGCGTCCTGTCCGACGACCTCGCCGGGGGTCAGGCCCAGACTGTTCAGGGCGGCCCCCTCGGACAGTGTGAAAACTCCATTGGGGTCCAGTCCGAACAAGATCAGGGGGGCGTGGCGAATAGTGGCCGACAGTTGCGTCTCCACCTCGCGCAGGGCCTGTTCTGCCTGTTGTTGTCGAGTGATGTCGCGGACCGTGGTCAGAACCTCGATGTCGTCGCCGGTGTGTATCGCGTTGATATGAATTTCGGCCGGAAACTCGTCTCCGTCCCGACGGCGAAAACGGCTCTCGAAGCGGGCCGGCAGGCGCTCGTCCGGTCGGCCGTGCGAGCGGTCGACGTCGGCCTGTGTGGCTTCGAGATCCAGTTCGGTGATGTGGATGCCGGTGGTCAGCTCGTCCTGTGAGTAACCCAGCAGGTGTACCGCGGCCTGGTTCGCCGCGACGACGCTGCCCGTGCAGTTGAGCACCAGTTGTGCCTCCGGGGCCTGTTCAAACAGGCGCTGAAAGCGGGTGCTGTCCGGGTGATCGGGCATGGCGACAGGGTGCGTCCTTTCGTGAGATGTCGGGCAGAAAAAGGAGTCGGCTCCCGAGTGTCACCTGTCGCGGTTGTGCTGGCAAGCCACGGTTGCCGTTGCCTGCGTGCCGGTCTATTGGGGAGCCTTTGTGAGACGGGAAAGGTGGTCCGCCGAGGGCGGCGGGGATGGGTGCTCACGACGGTTGCGCAGTTGCCCGAGCGCCCAGTCCACATGTTCACGTACCAGCGCGGAGGGGTGGTCGGCGCGAGCGCGAAGGGCCGTCTCGGCGTCAATCGAAGCCGGGCCATTGCCCAGGGCGACCGCCAGATTGCGCAGCCACTGCTCGTGGCCGATACGGCGGATGGCCATGCCCTCGGTGCGCTGCAGGAAGGTGGTTTCGTCCCAGCCGAACAGTTCCACCAGACTGGCCGCATCCAGCCCGTGGCGGGCGACGAAGTCGGGTTCCGCGGAGACCTCGGCAAAGCGATTCCACGGGCAGACCAGCTGGCAGTCGTCGCAGCCGTAGATGCGGTTGCCGATCAGCGGGCGCAGCTCCTCGGGGATCGATCCCTTCAGCTCGATGGTCAGGTAGGAGATGCAGCGCCGGGCATCCAGGTCGTAGGGTCCGCGAAAGGCCTGGGTCGGGCAGATGTCGAGACAGGCGGTACACGCCCCGCAGTGTTCGCCGACCGGGTCGTCCACCGGGAGCGGCAGGTCCGTAAACAGCTCGCCCAGAAAGAACCAGGACCCACTCTCGCGGGCGAGCAGGTTGGTGTTCTTGCCGATCCAGCCGAGCCCGGCGCGGGCGGCCAGGGCCTTTTCCAGAATGGGCGCGCTGTCGGTGAAGGCGCGATAGCCGTGCGGCCCTGCCGCGGCTTCGATGCGCCGGCCCAGCTCGGTCAGGCGCTTGCGGATCAGCTTGTGGTAGTCCCGGCCGAGGGCGTAGCGGGAGACATAGGCGCGGTCCCGTTCGGCCAGCTGGATGGCCGGGCGCCGGGTGCGCGGCGGGAAATAGTCCATGCGCACGCTGATCACGCGCTGTACGCCCGGCATCAGTTGTGCGGGGTCGTGGCGCAGTGCGGCGCGTTCGGCCATCCAGCCCATCTCGCCGTGCGAGCCCTGCTGCAGCCAGCGGTCCAGGTGCTGGCGATCCGCCTCCGGGACCATGGCGGGCGCGATGCGCAGCGCCTGGAAGCCCAGTTCGCGGCCCCAGGCCCGAATCTGTTCGGCCAGCGCGTGACATTGGCGTGGATCGAGAGGCTCAGGCACGATTTCGGCAATCATACGATCGGGGCAAGAAACGTGAATGATGGACCCGGGGTGATCCCCCTGACCAGCGCGCTCTATGACAGCGAGGGCATGCGGGCGCTGGATGCGGCCGGAATGGCCCTGCCGGAGATCGCGCCCGGGGAGTTGATGGAGCGCGCCGGGGCGGCCCTTCTGGCGGCCGTCAGGGCTCACTGGCCCGATGTGCGCCGACTCGGCATCCTCTGTGGCCCCGGCAACAACGGGGGCGACGGCTACGTGCTGGCGCGACTGGCCGCGCAGGCCGGCCTGGATGTACGGCTCCACGGCGGTCCTTCGCGTGCGCGCCCGGAGTCGGATGGTCGTCAGGCACATCGGCGCTGGATCGAGCACGGGGGCGCGGTGGCGCCGCTCGAGGGCTTCGACCCAGCGGACACCGACCTGTGGGTCGACTGTCTGTTTGGTATCGGGCTGGAGCGGCCGCTCCACGACGCCTACGGCGAGGTGGTCGAGCGCCTGAATGCCTCCGGGCGGCCCGTGCTGGCCGCGGACATCCCCTCGGGCGTCAATGCCGACACCGGTGCGGTGCCGGGACCCGCGGTGCGCGCCCGGCATACCGTGACCATGATTGCCGACAAGCTGGGCCTGCACACGGGCGCGGGCGTGGACTGCGCGGGTACCGTGGAGGTGGCGCGGCTGGATCTGCCCGAGCAGATAGCCCGGGAGGTGATGCCGCGGGCCCGGCACCTGGGCCCGGAGGACTGGCGGGATCGCCTGCCGGCCCGCCGGCCGGGGGCGCACAAGGGCGACGCCGGGCATGTGCTGGTGGTCGGGGGCGCGCCGGGATTCTCCGGGGCGGCCCGTCTGACGGCGCTGGCGGCCCTGCGCGCCGGGGCCGGGCGGGTCACACTGGCCACGCACGAGGACCATGCGGCCTGGGCCAATGCCGACCGGCCCGAAATCATGGTGCGGGTGGTGCGCGAGCCGGCCGATCTGTTGCACCTGGCCCGTCAGGTGGATGTGATCGCGGCGGGGCCGGGGCTGGGCACAGAGGAGTGGGGGCGCCGCCTGTGGCACGCGGTCGCGGATGCGGGGGTGCCCCTGGTGGTGGATGCCGATGCCCTGAACCTGCTGGCTGCGACGCCCCGTCAGACGGATTCCTGGGTCCTGACGCCGCATCCGGGCGAGGCCGGTCGCCTGCTGAATCGTCCGGCGGCGGAGGTGGAGGCAAATCGACCGGGGGCCGTGCTCGAGCTGGCGCAGCGCTTCGGCGGCGTGTGTTTGCTCAAGGGGGCCGGGACGCTGGTCGCCGACGCTGGCGGTGCGCCGCTGACCTGCGTGACCGGAGGTCATGCTGGCATGGCGGTCCCCGGTAGCGGGGACGTACTTACGGGGGTGATCGTCGCACTGCGTGCGCAGGGGCTCGAGGCGCGTGCCGCGGCCGAGATCGGGGCGGCGTGGCATTGTGCGGCGGGCCAGGCCCTGCGCGCGCGGCTGGGCAGCTGGCGCGGGCTGCTGGCGGGCGAGCTGGCGGATGCGCTTCCGGCCGCAGCCGGGGAGGAGGGGGCGTGAACGCAGGGATCCGGCTGCCGGACGCCGCGGCCACGGAGCGGGCCGGTGCGGCCCTTGCGGGGATGGAAGGCCTGCGGATCGTCTACCTGGAGGGGGATCTTGGGGCGGGCAAGACCACCTGGACGCGTGGCTTCCTGCAGGCGCTGGGGCATGCGGGCAACGTGCGCAGCCCCACCTACACGCTGGTGGAGCCCTACGAACTCCACGGGCGCAGCGTGCTGCATTTCGACCTGTATCGCCTGGCGGACCCGGAGGAGCTGGAGTATCTGGGGGTGCGCGAGGCCTTTGGCGAGCAGGCGCTCTGGCTGGTCGAGTGGCCCGAGCGCGGCGCGGGCTGGCTACCAGAGCCGGACCTGAGGGTGCGGCTGGAGTCGTGCGAGCCGAGTGGCCGCATGCTCCATGTCTCCGGACCGGCAGCCTCCAACTACCGGGCGCGCGCCGCGCAAGCCCCTTCATCCTGATAACCCAATGAAAAAATGGAACAAATCCAGCCCCTGAGAGGGGCTGCGGTTCTTGTTGGGCAAGGCATCAGTTGCAATGACACACGCAAAAACCGCGATATCTCGCTCATAAAGAACGAATTTTGCTATTGCTTTTCCAGAAAAAGCGTCCACAATGTAGGCAGACCCCCTGAATTAAAAGGGATTCGCCGTGGGCCAAAGCTCGATTCCGGATATGCGCCGCCGCCAGGTGCTGCGCGCCCTGACCGCCCTGGGGCTGGTCGGGCTGCCGCTGCCCGCGCTTGCGCGCACGGGCGTCGAGCGGGTGCGCATGTCCGTGGATGGCGACACGACGCGCCTGGTCTTCGACATGGATGGCGATGCCGAGTACTCGATGTTCAAGCTCGAGTCGCCCGATCGCCTGGTGGTGGATATCAAGAACGCCCGCGCGCTGGACGAGCTGAAGGTCAGTTCCAATCCGCGTTCGGTTGTGGAGTCCATTCGCCACGCACCACGGGATGGCGGTGATCTGCGCGTGGTGTTCGACCTGCGCAAGCCGATCGAACCGCGCAGCTTCAAGTTGATGCCCGCCCAGGACTCTCCCCATCGACTGGTGCTGGACCTGACCAGTCGCGAGGGTGCGCCGACGCAATCGGCCCGCGAGGAATCCCGCGACAACGGCGAGCCGCGCCGCGGGCGTTCGCAGGAGAACCTGCGTGATGTCGTGGTCGCCATCGATGCCGGGCACGGTGGACATGACCCGGGGGCGATTGGTCCCGGCGGGACTCGCGAGAAGGATGTGGTCCTGCAGATATCCAAGCGCCTGGCCGAGCGCATTAAGGACGAGCGCGGCATGAAGGCGGTGATGATCCGCACCGGCGACTATTTCCTGCCGCTACGCGAGCGCATCGAGCGCGCCCGTGCGGCGGACGCCGACGTCTTCATGTCGATTCATGCTGATGCCATCGCCAATCGGAACGTGCAGGGCTCTTCGGTGTACATGCTTTCCGAGCGCGGGGCCTCCAGCGAGGCCGCCCGTTTCCTCGCCCAGCGCGAGAACCAGGCCGACTTGCGCTTGGGTGGCGTGCCGATCAACGGCAAGGATGACTCGCTGACCAACGTGCTGCTGGATCTCGCTCAGAGCGGCAGCCTCGAGGCAAGCAACACGCTGGCCGAGCGCGTGATCTCCGAGCTACACCGGGTGGGCAAGGTGCGCAAGCCGGAGGTCGAGCGGGCCAACTTCGCGGTGCTGCGATCACCCGATGTCCCGTCCATCCTGGTCGAGGCCGCGTTCATCTCCAACCCGTCCGAGGAGCGCAAGCTGCGCAGCACGGACTTCCAGAACTCGCTGGCAGATGCACTGCTGACCGGTCTGCGGTCCTATTTCTCGACGCATGCCCGTCCGGGCACGCTGATCGCGGATGGCCAGCCGGACCAGCACATCATTCGCCCCGGTGAGACGCTCTCGGGGATCGCCGACCGCTACAGCCTGTCGCTGGCCGATCTGCGTTCGGCGAATAATGTCCGCGACGATCGTATCTACGCCGGTCAGGTCCTGCGAATACCGCGCGATTCCTGACGTCCGCAGGCGGATGTCCGTCACGGATTCCGGTTTGTCTCGCCGTGGTCCGTGCAGGGACGCCCGCGCGGTACGTGCAAATCGAGTCGCATTTCCCTAGGCTTGTGGGCCCATTCTGCGGTCCACGGTTGTGCGCGTGTCCATCGAGAAACTCTCCGAGCAACTGATCAACCAGATCGCGGCGGGCGAGGTGGTCGAGCGCCCGGCCTCGGTGGTCAAGGAGCTTGTGGAGAATGCCCTGGACGCGGGCTCGACCCGCCTCGAGATCCGTCTCGAGCAGGGCGGCATCCGCCTGATCCAGATCAGCGACAATGGTTGCGGCATTCATCGCGACGAGCTCCCGCTGGCACTGTCCCGCCACGCGACCAGCAAGATCCGTTCGATGGAGGACCTGGAGGCCCTGCACACCCTCGGCTTTCGCGGCGAGGCGCTCCCCTCGATCGCGTCCGTTTCGCGTCTGTCCATGACTTCGGCCGTGGAGGGCGAGCGCAACGGCTGGCGCCTCACCGGCGACGGATCGGATGTCGTTCGCGAGGCGGCGCCGGCTGCGCACCCGGTGGGCACGACGGTCGAGGTTCGGGATCTGTTCTTCAACGTCCCCGCAAGGCGCAAGTTCGTGCGTACCGAGCGTACCGAATTCAACCACTGCGAGACGGTCATCCGTACCCAGGCCGCGGCCTGCCCGGAAGTCGCCTTCACCCTGCGCCACAACGACCGCGTAGTGCTGGATCTGCCCGCCGCGGGGGATCCCGCCGAGCGCGTGCGCGCCCTGCTGGGCGAGGCCTTCATGGACGCGGCGACGCCGGTGGACGAGCAGCGCGCCGGCCTCAAGCTCTCGGGCTGGCTGGGCGCCCCGACCCAGTCCCGGGCCCAGCCCGACCAGCAGTATTTCTTCGTCAACGGTCGCGCGATTCGCGACCGCGTGCTGGCGGCAGCCGTGCGCAAGGCCTATCAGGATGTGCTGTACCACGGGCGCCATCCAATGTTCGTGCTGGAACTCGAACTGGACCCGGTGCAGGTGGACGTGAATGCCCACCCCACCAAGCAGGAGGTGCGTTTCCGCGAGTCGCGGATGGTGCACGACTTCATCTTTCACGCCCTGCACAAGGCACTCGCAGATGTCCGTCCCGGGGATGGCGGGATGCCGGGGTATCTGCCGCCTGACACCGGGGCCGCTCAGGCGGTGCAGGAGCGGGCCACCGCAGCCTTCCCGCGCGAGCGAGCCCTGAGCGGGCTGGGCGTGCCCGAGTACCGGACCCAGGACCGGCCCACTGCGGCCGGGTTGGGCGAGCGCCCTGGTTATGCGGCTGGCGGATCACCGGATTATGGAGCGGCCTGGGCCGAGTTCCGCGGGCCTGCTGCGGTGGCCGAGCCCGAGACCCGGGCATTCGAGGCGGCAGACAGCGCGGATGAGGACGCTGGAGCGGCAGGCATGCCACCGCTGGGTTTCGCCCTGGGACAGGTCGCGGAGACCTTTATCCTCGCCGAGAATGCGCACGGCCTGATCGTGGTCGACATGCATGCGGCGCACGAGCGTATTACTTATGAGCGGCTCAAGCGCGAGTGGGGTGCGCAGGGCATCACCTCGCAACCCCTGCTGGTGCCGGAGTCGCTGGACGTGACACCCACCGAAGCCGCGCTGGCCGAGGAACATGCCGGTGTACTGGGTGCCCTGGGTTTCGAGCTGGATCGTTCGGGGCCGGAGACGCTGACCCTGCGCGCGGCCCCGGCGCTGCTACGCGGGCGTGACACCGTCCAGTTGGTGCGCGATGTGCTCGCGGATCTCGCGGCCGTGGGCTACAGCCACCGTGCCGAGGGCGAGATGAATGCCGTGCTCGGCACCATGGCCTGCCACGGTTCGGTGCGTTCCGGACGCCGCCTGACGCTCCCGGAGATGAACCAACTGCTGCGCGACATGGAGGCGACCGAGCGTTCCGGCCAGTGCAACCATGGCCGCCCGACCTGGGTGGAGCTCGACCACCAGGCGCTGGATCGTTTGTTCCTGCGGGGGCGATAGTGGACACATTCGGACCCGGCCGCCCGCCGGTCGTGATCCTGGCCGGACCGACGGCCTCGGGCAAGACCGCGCTGTCGCTGGCGCTCGCCGAGGCGCTGGAAGGCGAGATTATCAGCGTCGATTCCGCGTTGGTGTATCGGGGCATGGATATCGGCACCGCGAAGCCGATTGCGGAGGAACGCGCCCGCGTGCCGCACCATCTTCTGGATATTCGCGATCCGGAGGACACCTACAGTGCCGCCGACTTTGCGCACGACGCCGAGGAGGTAATCGCCGGGATCCATGCGCGCGGTCGGGTGGCCCTGCTGGTGGGCGGAACCCTGCTGTACCTGCGTGCCCTGCTGGATGGCTTTGACGAAATTCCCGAGGTGCCGGCTCCGGTGCGCGAACGGGTGCGGGCGCGCCTGGACGTGGAGGGCGGGCTGGTTCTGCATCGCGAACTCGCCAACGTGGATCCGGAGGCGGCGGCGCGTATCCACCCGAACGACCCGCAACGTATCCTGCGGGCGCTGGAGGTCTTCGAGGCGACCGGACGGCCGTTGTCCAGCTTCCAGAAGGGTGCGGCGGCCCGCGTACCGAAGGGCTGGGTATCGATGGCCCTGTGGCCGGAGGATCGTGACGTCCTGCGCGAACGGATCGCCCAGCGCTTTGATGCGATGCTGGAGGCCGGGTTTGTCGACGAACTGATGGCCCTGCAGCAGCGACCGGGGCTGACGGCGGAGCACCCCTCCCAGCGCGCGGTGGGCTATCGCCAGGGCTGGCAGTGGTTGGCGGGGGAGCTCGGCTTTGCGCAGTTCCGCGAGCGGGCGATCGCCGCGACACGGCAACTGGCCAAACGCCAGCTGACGGGGCTGCGGCGGTTTCCCCTGCATGCGCGATTGAACGCGTCCACCGTCGATCGGTCGGAAGTGTTGAACGTGGTTCGCCACGCGGACTTCGATCGTTGATGTGCTACTCTCTGGAAAGGCCCCGCCAGGGCTTGCTGGAGGAGCATCCGGCGTGTGGCGAGATGAAGAATAACAACCAAGGAACGCACTGATGGCCAAAGGGCAAATGCTGCAGGAACCCTTCCTGAACGCGCTGCGTCGGGACCGTGTGCCGGTCTCGATCTATCTGGTCAACGGCATCAAGCTGCAGGGGCAGATCGAGTCCTTCGATCAGTTCGTGGTGCTGCTGCGCAGCACCGTCTCGCAGATGGTGTACAAGCACGCGATCTCGACCATCGTTCCGTCCCGCCAGGTGCGCATGAATACCGAGGGCGAAGAGGCCGCTACCGCTGAAGCGGAGGCATAGGGTTTCTTGAGCATGAGCGGGAGGTTCGTCTTTTTTGTTTGAGCGCCCCGACAGCGCCGGCGATCGCGCCGTGCTGGTGGCACTGGCCATCGGCGAAAACCCCGATATCGAGGCCCAGGTCCAGGAATTCGACGAGTTGGTCCGCTCCGCTGGTGCGGATGTGCTGGAACTCGTACGGGGTTCACGCGACCGCCCGCACCCCCGTCTGTTCGTGGGCGCCGGCAAGGCCGACGAGATTCGCGCCGCGGTCGAGGCCCAGGGCGCCGATGTGGTGATCTTCAACCACGCGCTCTCGCCCAGCCAGGAACGCAACCTCGAACGTCACTTGCAATGCCGTGTGCTGGACCGCGCGGGGCTGATCCTCGACATCTTCGCCCAGCGCGCGCGGTCGCACGAAGGCAAGCTGCAGGTCGAGTTGGCCCAGTTGCGGCACATGGCCACGCGGCTGGTGCGCGGGTGGACTCACCTGGAGCGCCAGAAGGGCGGCATTGGCCTGCGCGGGCCGGGGGAAACCCAGCTCGAAACCGACCGCCGCCTGCTGGCCGCGCGCATCAAGCATATCGAACGACGCCTGGAGAAAGTCGAGCGCACCCGCGAGCAGGGGCGTCAGGCGCGTCTGCGCAACGAGATCCCCACCGTGTCCCTGGTGGGCTATACCAACGCCGGCAAGTCCACGCTGTTCAACCGCCTGACGCACTCCGATGTGTACGAGGCGGATCAGCTGTTCGCGACCCTGGACCCGACCCTGCGGCGGCTGGACCTGGCTCCGCACCAGTCGCTGATCCTGGCGGACACGGTCGGGTTCGTGCGCGACCTGCCGCATGAGCTGGTCGCGGCCTTCAAGGCAACCCTGACCGAGACCCGCGAGGCCGCGCTGCTGCTGCACGTGATCGACGCGGCCGATCCCGAGCGCGAGGCACGCATCCGCCAGGTGGAAGAGGTACTCAAGGAAATCGGTGCCGAGGACGTGCCGTGCTGGCGCATCTACAACAAGATCGACCGCCTCGAGAATCCGGCTGCCGCGCCGGAGGACCGGTTCGGCATGGCGGACGACGCCTTCTGGCTGTCGGCCCACACCGGCGAGGGCGTGGCCCGGCTCGAGCGGCGCCTGGCCGAGACCTTTACCGAGTCCATGCTCCGCGGCTGGGTCGAATTGCCGGCCAGTGCCGGGCGCCTTCGCGCGCGGCTGTACGAGGAAAAGGCAGTCGAGTCCGAACAGACCGCCCCGGACGGTGGTATTCAGCTGCGTCTGAGTCTGCCCGAGCGTCGCTATCGCCAGTTGTTTGACGAGGCGGGGCTGGACCCGGATGCGGTGCGGCTGGAGGCCGAGGTCGACGTCGAGACCATCCCGCGCGCCGCCGGCGATCACTGATCCAGTCCCATTCAATCTGGCCCTTCGGGAACTTTCGTGCTAATAACTGACCAAATTAGTCAGAAATTAGCACGAACCCGAACCTGAAGGAGGGGGCATGATTCTGGAACGCTTCGAGGACACCGGTCTGTCCCAGTTTTCTTTCGTCGTCGGTTGCCAGGGCAGCGGCGAAATCGCCGTCGTGGATCCCCGGCGCGACGTGGATGTGTACCTGGACTACGCGGAACGCCATGGCTACCGCATCGCGTACGTGATGGATACCCATATTCACGCCGATTTCGCCTCCGGTGCCCGCGAGCTGGCGGACAAGACCGGCGCGCATCTGCTGCTGTCCGGACATGACGAAGGTGAACACTTTCACGTGCAGTTCCCGCACGAGGACCTGCACCACGGCGACGTCATCCGTTTGGGTAACGTACGCCTGGAGACCCGCCACGTGCCGGGGCACACCCCCGAACACCTGATGTTCATGGTGTACGACGGCGCCCGTGCCGAGCAGGACCCGATCGCGATCCTGACCGGCGACTTCCTGTTTGTCGGCGCATTGGGGCGCCCGGACCTGCTCGGCGACGAGGCCAAGCAGGCGCTGGGGCGCCAGATGTTTGCCAGTGTGCGTGACCAACTGGGCGATCTGCCCGATGGCGTTGAAGTGCATCCGGGCCACGGGGCCGGTTCCGCCTGCGGGGCCGGTATGGCCGGACGGCCGGTGTCCACGCTGGGCTACGAACGGCGTACGAATCCGTATCTGGATCCGGCGCTGGACGAAGATGCCTTCGTGGCTAAGCTGCTGGACGGCCTGCCGCCCATCCCGGATTTCTACCCGCGCAACAAGCGCATCAACTCCGAGGGCCCGCGTTCGGTCATCCCGCTCCCGGGTCTGGACCGGCCGTTGGAGCCCTCCGAGGTCGCGCGCCGTGCCGAGTCCGGCGAGATTACCGTGATCGACCTGCGCGATCCGCTGGCATTTGGTGGCGGTCACATCCCGAATGCCCTGGGCATCGGCATCGATGGTCCGTTCGCCAACTGGGCCGGCTGGGTCACGCCGGATGACACCCCGATCGTGCTGGTCGACCAGGATGGTGACCCGGCGATGATCGAACGGGCCGTGCGGTACCTGGTGCGCACCGGGCGCGACTACATCGAAGGCTATGTGCGCGGCGGCATGGGGCCTACAGCATGGCTGGCCTGCCCCTGGCGACCCTGGCTCAGCTGGACGCGGGCCGTGCCCGTGAGGCGTTGAGTCGTGGTGATGTCCGTCTGCTCGACGTCCGGGCGGTCTCCGAGTACGCCGCTGGCCATGCCGAAGGGGCCGTCAATCAGCCGGTGGCCGATACGCGTGACGGTGTTCCCGCGATCGACCGTAGCGAGGCCGTTACGGTGGTGTGCGGCAGTGGTTACCGCTCGACCGTGGCCGGTTCCATCCTGCAACGGCTGGGGTATCGCGAGGTGTACAACGTGGTGGGCGGAATGACCGCGTGGAACCGCGCGCTGTCGGACACTGCTGGAGGCCGCGAGGCGGCCTGAGCCCGCGGCTTCGTCTGGCACCTATTGGGGCGTTCGCCCGGGTATCGGCGGACGTCCCGGATCGGCCGGGCTCTTGCCCGAGTGCCCGTGGCGGGTTGTGGCTACACGTCGCGGGCTCGTGCAATGGCCTCTTCGTCGGCCTCGGCGACGTACAGCGTCAGGGTTTCGCCTGCACGGATGCCGTCGCCGTTGAGTGAGTTCCAGCGACGCAGGTCACTGACCGAGACCTGGAACTGACGGGCGATGCTGGACAGGGAGTCCCCGGGCTGGACTTCGTAGGCCACGCTGCGGCCGTTATCCGACGAGCTTCCCCCATTGGCCTGGGCGACCTGCAACGTATCGCCCGGGCGCAGGATGGCGTCGCGCTCAAGCTCGTTCGCCGCGCGCAGCTCGCTGATGGTCATGCCCGTGCGCTCGCTGATCGTCCACAGGCTGTCGCCTTCCTGGATTTCATAGGTGTCGAGCTCGCCTGCTTCGGCCGCGGCCGCGACCTGGATCTCGGCGTCTTCCTGTCCGGTGACCGGCAGCTTCAGGGTCTGCCCCGCACGGATATTGTCGCCGTTGAGTCCGTTCATCTCGCGCAGCACGGCCACCCGGGTGCCGGCCCGCTGGGCGATGGAACCGAGGTTGTCGCCACTGGCCACCGTGTACTCGCGGAAGCGGATCAGCGGGTTTTCTCCGTGTTCGGTCAGCGCCACTTCCAGAGCTTCGGCCGCATCATGCGGAACGAACAGGTGCTGGGCGTTGGAGGGGTGGGTCGCGTGGCGTTGATAGCCAGGGTTCAGGCGCTTCAGATCATCCGCCTCAAGCCCGATCATCTCGGCGATCAGGGCGAGATCGGCCTGGCGACCGGGCTCGATCCGTTCCAGGGCCGGCTCGTTGGCGATCGGGGTGAGTTGTGTTCCGTGCTCGTCGGGGTTCAGGAACAGCTCGCGCAGGGCCAGCAGGCGCGGTACGTAGGCGGTTGCCTCGGCGGACAACTCCAGGTTCCAGTAGTCGGTGGGTTCCCCGCGCGCGGCGTTGCGTTCGATCGCCCGCGTCACGTTGCCCTGACCGAAGTTGTAGGCCGCCAGGGCCAGGTACCAGTCATCGAAGCGCTGATGAAGCGCCTCCAGATAGTCCAGTGCCGCGAGGGTGGACTGGTAGACGTCACGGCGTCCGTCGTACCACTCGTCGCGTGCCAGGTCGAAGTGGTCACCGGTGGCGGGGATGAACTGCCAGATGCCAGCCGCACGGCCGCTCGATGTGGCCTCAGCGGCAAAACCGCTTTCCACGATCGGCAGCAGCAGCAGTTCGGCCGGCATGTCGCGCTTCTCGATCTCGGAGAGGATGAAGTAGGCGAACGGCTCCGCCCGCTCGGTCGAGAGCTGGATGATGCGCGGGTTGTTGCGGTAATGCTCGATGTACTGCTCCACCCGTTCGTGGTGCAGATCATCGGTAAAGCCGAAGCCCAGGCGGGTACGCTCCCAGAGGTCGTCGGTTTCCGCGGCCTGGTCGGCGGCCTCGCGGGCCTGCCGCTCCATGGCTGCCTGAACGTCTGCCTGAGTTGGACCCTCCACCACAGGCTTGTCGACCTGAGAGGTATCCAGTGCGCGTTCGGAGTCGTGTAGGCTACAGGCAGAGACCAGCAGGGTCGTCAGGCCTAGGGTTAAGCCAAGTGGTAGTCGGGAGCGGGGTCGGATCATCATGGCGCTGAAGGATAAACCACACTCGGAGTATCACCAAGACCCTTTTTTGCGCTGGCTTTCTCACTGGTACGAGAAGCCGCAGGGTCGGCGGGTTCGCGAGCGGCTTTTGCAACGCATTCGGCAACATGCCGCACCCGGCCCCGGAGAGGTGGCGATCGAGCTCTCGCCGGTCCCGATGCTGGAGGAATCCGACACCCTGGGTGGTCCGATCGTGCGCATGGACTCCTCGCGTCCCGGGCTATTGATGGAGCCGGAGTTCTGGCCGCTGGAATCGGACTGCGCGCGCCGCATCGTGCTGGCTCATCCCTGTGCCTACAGTGATCTGCCGGCCGCCGTGGTGGCCGAGGCCGCGCGGGTACTGGAGCCGGAGGGCATGATCTTCATGCTGGAGGGCAACCGCCTGCAGCTGGGTGATCAGGGCGGGGTTCGGGTTTCGCCGCTGCCCGAGGGGCTCCGGCGTCGCCAGTACCGCGAGTTCATGGAGTCCGCCGATCTGGAGGTGCTGGAGCAGTGGAGCCTCAGTCTGCTGCCTCCCGGTCTGTCCGAAACCTGGCAGCAGCGGCTGGCCCCGGTGGATGCCTGGACCCGTCGGGGGTTGCCGCCTCTGGCCAGCGTGATCCTGACGGTTGCCCACAAGCGGGTGGACCTGCCGTTGCGTCCGGCTACGCAGTATCGCTTCGCCAGCCCGGGCCCCCGCCTGCGGCCGGGGCTGGTATCCTCGCGCACTTCGAGCCGCAGCGAATCGAAGTCAGTCCATGGATGAAGAGCGTGTGTACATCTATACCGATGGCGCCTGTCGCGGTAACCCCGGCCCCGGTGGCTGGGGCGCGATCCTGCGCTATCGCGGCACCGAGCGCGAGCTGCACGGGGCGGAGCCCGAGACGACCAACAACCGCATGGAATTGACGGCCGCCATCCGTGCCCTGGAGACGCTCAAGCGCCCCTGCAGGGTGGAACTGGTCACGGATTCGAAATACGTCAAGCAGGGCGTGACCGAATGGCTGCCCGGCTGGAAACGCCGTAACTGGAAGTCCGCCAGTGGCTCCCCGGTGAAGAATCGTGACCTGTGGGAGGCGCTCGACGCCCAGGCCGCGCGCCACGACATCGAGTGGTACTGGGTGCGCGGTCACAGTGGCCACCCGGAGAACGAGCGCGCGGACCAGCTGGCCAATGCGGGGATCGACGCGCTGCTGGCCGGCCAACCCATCGAGAATTGAGACCGTCACCATGCGACAGATCGTGCTGGATACCGAGACCACCGGCCTGGAGCCGGGCGAAGGGCACCGCATCATCGAGATCGGTTGCCTGGAATTGGACAACCGTCGCCCGACCGGGCGCAAACTGCACGAGTACCTGCAGCCGGATCGCGAGATCGATGCCGGGGCGATCGAGATCCACGGGATCACTAACGAGTTCCTCGCCGACAAGCCGCGTTTCGCCGATGTGGTCGGCGAGTTCATCGAGTTCGTGCGCGGGGCCGAGCTGATCATCCACAATGCGCCGTTCGATGTCGGCTTCCTCAATCACGAGTTGCGCCTGCTGGGCGACGCCGCGCCCGTGACGGAGCTGGCGGAGGCCTGCACCGTGCTGGATTCGCTGGTTATGGCACGGCGTATGCACCCGGGCACGCGCAACTCGCTGGACGCGCTGTGCAAGCGCTACGAGATCGATGCCTCCGGGCGCACGCTGCACGGCGCGCTGCTCGATGCCGAGCTGCTGGCGGACGTTTATCTGGCGATGACCGGGGGGCAGGTGGCGCTCGGGCTGGACGCCGGGGGCGAGGGTGGTGCCGAGGCTGGTGCGCCGGTGCGCGCGCAGCGCTCCGGCAAGCCCCTACCGGTGATCGAACCGGACGCCGACGAACAGGCCGCGCACGAGGCCCTGCTGCGCACGCTGGACGAGTCCGCTGGTGGGGCCTGTCGCTGGCGCGCGACCACGTCCTGACGTAGGGAAACACTGATCAATGTACACACTCGCGTTGGCACCCCAGGTTTTCCGAGACAAGGCGCGTCGGGCAGCGGGTAGTGGTTCTACCCGCAAGCGGCGCAACGCAGAATCGGGGAACCTGGGGTGCCAACCCCTACAAGCTACTGAGAGACGGGGCTCGGCCGCTTTTGCGCGCGCACGGCGTTGCGGTTCCCTTGTGCAGAATGACTGCACGGCAGTCACCGCGCCTTGTTCGCACGCAAAAGCGACTCGAGCGCGAGCGTGTACATTGATCAGTGTTTCCCTTTGGCCTCCCGGCGCGGCCGGTCATGGTCAGAAGATCAGGTTGATCACCATCAGCGAGACGACCATGAACAGCAGGGTCATCAGCGAGCCGGCGCGCAGGTAGTCGGCCACGCGGTAGCCGCCCGGGTCCATGATCAGGGCATTCACCTGGTGGGTGGGTAGCAGGAAGGAGTTGGACGCGGCGATCGCCACGATCAGCGCGAACACCCGCGGATCGGCGTCGATGCCCACACCCTGGGCGACGGTGGCGAAGCTGACGGCCAGCGGGACCAGCAGGACGGTGGCTCCCACATTCGACATCACCAGCGTGAAGAAGGTGGTCAGCAGGAACACTGCGACCTGTAGCACCCAGACCGGCATCCCCTCCAGTTGTGCCATGCCGTTGGTCGCGATCCATTCGCCGGCGCCGGAGTTCTCCACCGCGAGCCCCAGCGGGATCAGCGAGGCCAGCAGAAACACTGTCTTCCAGCTGATACCGCGGTAGGCCTCGTCCATCGCGATCACGCCGGTCAAGATCATCCCCAGCGCACCCCCCAGCAGGGCCAGTGCCAAAGGCAGATCGGTGAACAGCACCAGTCCCAGTCCCAGCGCCAGCGAGCCGAGGGCGGCCAGCGGCCGATGGCTGGCGGGCGCTTCGCGCCGACGACGCGGGTAGCGGCTGGTGACCACGACGAAGTCGCGGTCATCCTCCAGTGCCTGCAGGTGTTCCCAGGGGGTATGCACCACGAGGGTGTCGCCGGCCTTGAGCGGGGTATCGGGGACCTCGTCGATGATCAGGTCGTCCCCGCGCTGGATACGGAGTACGGAGATGCCGTAGGTCCGGCGTATACCCTTGTCACGCACGGTCTGGCCGATCAGGTCGGAGCCGGGGGGTACGATCACCTCGGCAATCCCGCCATAACGGGCCGACATTGCACGCGCGAATACGTCCAGTTCGTCCTTGAGGATTGTCCCGGTGTTGCCGCAGGTCTTCTCGATCGTGGTGACCGGGCCCAGGATGGCCAGGTGAGCACCGCGTTCCAGTTCGATTTCGCGGTTGGGCTCGATGCGGGTCTCGTCGCCGGTGGTGACGCCCACCACATGCACGTCAAAGGCGGCCTCGAAGTCGCCCACGCGCATCCCGGCCAGCGAGCTGTCCTCGCCCAGGCGGGCCTCGCGCACACCGAAGTCCATGCCATATACGTCCCGGAACCAGGCCGAGGTGGTCTGTACCCGGCTCTCGTCCGGGTCCTCGCTCCAGGGCTCGCGGGCTGGCAGGACCCAGTGCCCGAGGATTGCGAAGTACAGGATCAGGGTGGCCAGCAGCGCCAGCCCGATCGGGGTCACGTCGAACAGCCCGAAGTCGTCCAGGTGCCCGGGCATCAGGTCGTTGAGCAGGATCAGCGGGCTGGAGGCGACCAGCGTCAGCGTGCCGCCTACGATGGCGGCAAAGCCCATCGGCATCAGCAGGCGCGAGCGCGGGATGCGCGCGGCCGCGCCGATGCGGTTGATCACCGGCATGAACAGGGCGGCGGCCCCGATGTTCTGCATGAAGGAGGTGACGATGCCCACGGCACCCGAGGTCGTGGCCATGACCCGACGTTCGGTGTGCCCGCCAAAGCGCAGGATCAGGTCGGCCAGGCGGTTCATCACCCCGGAGCGGTCCAGGCCCGTGCCGATAATCATCACCGCGATGATCGCGATCACCGCGTTCGAGGCGAAGCCCGAGAACAGTTCCTCCCCCTCGACGATTGGCGCCACGCCCGGTACCAGCGCGACCATGCCGAGCAGGAACAGTACGCTCAGCGCCGCCAGGTCGATCCGGATAATCTCGGTGACGAACAGCAGGATCGTCAGGACCAGCAGCCCGAACACGATCCCCATTTCCAGGGTGAAGGCGACCGATTCCATCAGAGGAGGCCCTGTTTGTCGGGATCGGTTGGGGCGGGACGGTCGTCGATGCGGGAGCCGCCTAAATCAGGCAACGCGTGGACGTACTTCTTGCTCGAGCCGAGGCCCCAGGGACTGGCGGGCCTGATCGAGCTCGAAGTGATCCTGGAGGTTCATCCAGAACTCGGGCGAGGTGCGGAAATAACGGCCCAGGCGAAGCGCCGTATCCGCCGTGATCGCGCGCTTGCCCTGCACGATCTCGTTGATTCGACGGGGGGGCACGCTGATGTCGTGCGCTAGGCGGTACTGGCTGATGCCTGCCTCCTCGATGAATTCGGCCAAGTGCTGGCCTGGGTGGATCGGGGCCTCGATATGCTGAGTTGTCATCGTCGCCTCCGTGGTGGTGGTCGTCGAGTCAGTGGTAGTCAACGATCTCGACGTTGTAGGCGTGACCGTCTCGCCATTCAAAGCAGATGCGCCACTGGTCGTTGATCCTGATGCTGTGCTGGCCTGCGCGGCCGCCTTTCAGGGCCTCTAGTCGATGCGAGGGAGGCTGGCGCAGATCCTCGAGGCGTGTGGCAGCGTGGATGCGCGCCAGACGCATTCGTGCCCGGTGCGTTACCTCGTTGGGAAGCCGGCGCGCCCTCTCGCCCCGGGCCAGCCGCGCGGCTTCCTTGCCGCGGTAGCTCTGGATCATGGATCAATATTAACGCGCTACGTTATTAGTGCGCAAACGGTTGCCGTATCGGGACATCTAATGGAACGCCGATCCAGATATGCGTCCGCTGCTTCCTCGCCCTTGGCTGCGAACGAGGTGCGGTGACCGCCGAGCGGTCATTGCAGGCGTTCGCGCAGGGCGTCGAGCAGGCCGTCCATCGGGAGGTGTTCGGCCTCGCTGGCGGTGCGCACCTGGTATTCGAGTTCGCCGGCGTCTAGGCCGCGTTCGCCGATGACCAGGCGGTGCGGGATGCCGATCAGCTCCATGTCGGCGAACATTACGCCGGGACGCTGTTCGCGGTCGTCCAGCAGGACCTGGAAGCCGGCGGCCTCCAGTTCGTCGTGCAGCTGCTCTGCGGCCTCGCGCACGCGCTGGGACTTCTTGGCGCCTATCGGGCACAGGGCGATGTCGAAGGGGGCGATCGCTGTCGGCCAGCAGATGCCGCGCTCGTCCGAGTTCTGCTCGATCGCGGCGGCGACCACGCGCGAGACGCCGATGCCATAACAGCCCATGGTCACCACCTGTTCGCGGCCGTCCTCGTCGAGCACACGCGCACCCAGGGCCTGCGAATATTTGTCCCCGAGCTGGAAGATGTGGCCGACCTCGATACCACGGCGGATCTCGATCGGGCCGGAGCCGTCCGGGGCTGGCTCGCCCTCGGTGATGTTGCGCAGATCGGCGCTCTCCGGACTGGGCAGGTCGCGCTCCCAGTTCACGTGCTTGAGGTGGTGGCCGTCCTCGTTGGCCCCAACCACCATGTCGGCCATGCCGAGTGCGGTCCGATCGGCCAGCACCGGGATCGGACTGCCCACGGGCCCCAGCGAACCCGGGTCGGCGCCGAAGGCGGCACGGATCTCGGCCGCCTCGGCCATGCGCAGGGGTTCGGCAACCCACGGGTGTTTCTCGGCCTTCACGGCATTGAGCTCGTGGTCGCCGCGCAGGACCAGCGCGACCAGATCGGCATCGACCTCGTCGGAGGCGGCGACGACCAGGGTCTTGACGGTCTGTGCGGTCGGGATGTCGAGAAAGTTCGCCAGGTCCTCGATGGTATGGACCCCGGGGGTCGCGATCTTTTCCATTTCACCGCTGGGGGGCGGGGCCTGGGCCGGCTTCGGGCACGTGGCGAGCTCGACGTTGGCGGCATAGCCGCCCGGGGAGAAGGCGATCGCGTCTTCGCCCGAACTGGCGAGCACGTGAAATTCGTGCGAGGCGTTGCCGCCGATCGCGCCGGTGTCGGCCTCTACCGCGCGGAAGTCCAGTCCGCAGCGTCCGAAGATGCGGCAGTAGGCATCGTGCATCTGCTGGTAGGTCTGCCCCAGCGAGGCGGCATCCAGGTGGAAGGAGTAGGCGTCCTTCATCAGGAACTCGCGGGCGCGCATTACGCCGAAGCGCGGGCGGCGCTCGTCACGGAACTTGGTCTGGATCTGGTAGTAGTTGACCGGCAGCTGGCGGTAGCTGCGGATCTCGCGGCGCACGAGATCGGTGATGACTTCCTCGTGGGTCGGCCCGAAGCAGAAGTCGCGCTCGTGGCGATCCTTCAGGCGCAGCAGCTCGGCGCCGTAGAAGTCCCAGCGACCGGACTCCTGCCACAGTTCGGCTGGCTGCACGGCCGGCATCAGCACCTCCAGCGCGCCCGCGCGGTCCATCTCCTCGCGCACGATGTTCTCCACCCGGCGCAGCACGCGCAGCCCCAGTGGCAACCAGGTGTACAGCCCGGCGGCCAGGCGCCGGACATAGCCGGCACGCAGCATCAGCTGGTGGGAGACGATTTCGGCGTCGGCCGGGGTTTCCTTCAGGGTGTTCAGCGGGAATTGCGAGACGCGCATCGGGGCAGTCCGTTATCAAGTGCGTGAGAGAAATGACGGCCCACCGGGCCGCGACGATTCAGAACGTTGTGCCGTTGGTACCCCAAAAATGGCGCGGAGCGTCGGCGAACTCGATGTAGACCCGGGCCGGGTCCAGAGCCAGTTCGGCCTGCAGCGCATCGCACAGCTTGCGCGAGAGTTCGCGCGTCAGGCCCTCGGGCAGGCCAATGCTCTTCAGCTCGCAGTAGGCGAGCGGGTCGGTGCTGCCGGCGAAGCACATCGCCGGGTTGTGCGTGCAGGCGACCATCACGTAGCCCTCCGGTTTGCCCAGCCATTCGGCGACCTGCGAGGACAGGCGCTGGCACAGTCCCGCAGCATCGTCGGGCAGGGTGGCGTTGGTCTCGACTCGCAGAAGCGGCATCTCGGCTCCCCTTCGATTGGCTAAGGCGCCACATGATACGGCCAGTGGACGGGCCGTGCAGGCCACGGTGTGCCGCCTGAAGATATAGCTATACTCACCGTAGGGTATTTTCTGGCGTCGGCGTTGCCCTTGGCGCGCAATCGGCGTATAAATTAGAAAACTCTAATATAAGATGCCCCGCCGGAATCGATAGCAGGGAAGGAACTTAAGCCGATGACACCCAAGTGGATGCGCCCGGCCCTCTGGGCCCTATTGCTACTGCCGTTCGCCGCCCAGGCGGACTTTCCGTTCGAGACTGCGACCGCCGAACGCCAGGCCCTTGCGCAGGAGCGCATCCTGGATGGTCGCGTCGAGGCCGTGCAGCGTTCCACGATCTCGGCGCAGACCTCCGGCCGGGTGCGCGAGATCTACGTCGACGTAGACGACTTCGTCGAGGCGGACGAGCTGCTGTTGCGCATTAGCGATTCCGAGCAGCAGGCGCGTGTGAGCCAGGCCGAGGGCGATCTGGCCGAGGCCCGTGCCCGCTTTGGCGAGGCACGCTCCGAGTTCAACCGCATCCAGGACGTATTCGAGCGGGGCGTGGTATCGCGTTCGGAATTCGAGCGCGCGGAGGCCGAGCTGGAATCGGCCCGGGCGCGTTTGCGCTCGGCCGAGGCCCGCGTCGAGGAGGCCCGTGAGCAGCTGGGTTACACCGAAGTGTTCGCACCGTTTTCCGGAATCGTTACTGAGCGCCACGTGGAGTTCGGGGAGTCGGTCAGCCCCGGCTCGCCGCTGCTCTCGGGGATTAGCCTGGACCGTCTGCGCGTGGAGGTGGATATCCCGCAACGGCTGATCCACGCGGTACGCGAGCGCCGCGAGGCCGAGGTTCTGCTGAATGACGACCAGCGGCTCGTGGCCGAGAGCCTGACCATCTTCCCCTATGCCGACCCGGCGAGCTCCACCTTCCGTATCCGCGTGAATCTGCCGGAGCAGGAGGACCTGGGTCTGTTCCCCGGCATGTTCGTGAAGACGGCGTTCTTCCTGGACGACGTCGAGCGCCTGACCGTCCCGCGCGAGGCCGTCGTCTATCGCAGCGAGGTTACCGCCGTGTACGTGATCGACGACGAGGACCGGGTGCGCTTTCGTCAAGTGCGTGTGGGCCGCACATATGATGGCGATATCGAGATCCTGGGTGGCCTGAGCGAGGGCGAGCGCGTGGCGCTGGATCCGGTGCACGCGGCGATCTACCTGAAGGAACACCAGCCGGTGGGTGCCGATGAGTGATGTCAGCACGGACGCGGCATCCGGCCGCATGGGGATTTCCGGGCGCATCGCCCAGGCCTTCCTGACAACCCAGATCACGCCGCTTCTGGCCCTGCTGGGCCTGTTGCTGGGGCTGTTCGCGATTCTCGTCACCCCGCGCGAGGAGGAGCCGCAGATCAATGTGACCATGGCCGACGTGTTCATCCCGTTCCCCGGGGCGAGCGCCGAGGAGGTCGCGCAGCTGGTGGCAACGCCCGCCGAGCAGGTGCTCTCGGAGATCGAGGGCATCGACGACATCTATTCCACCTCGCGCCCCAACATGGCGCAGATCACCATTCAGTTCGAGGTCGGCGAGGACCGCACGGCAGCGCTCGTGCGCCTGTACAACCAGGTGTTCTCCAACCAGGACTGGCTGCCCCAGGGGCTGGGGGTCGGCGAGCCGATCATCAAGCCGATGGGCATCGACGACGTCCCGATCGTCAACGTAACGCTATGGACCGAGGACGAGGAGCGCGGCGGCCATGATCTGTTGCGCGTGGCGCATGCCCTGGAATCCGAACTCAAGCGCGTCCCCGGCACCCGTGACATCTATACCGTCGGGGGCCCGGATCATGTGGTGCATGTGCGCTTCAAGCCGGAGACGCTGGCCGCCTATAACCTGTCGGTGGACGACCTGCGCGACAGCCTGCAGGCCTCGAATTTCTCCCGCGATGCCGGCCGCCTGTACCAGGACGACCAGGAGATCCTGATCCAGGCCGGCGACTTCATCACCGAGCCCGAGGCCTTCGCCGGGCTGGTGGTCGGGATGCACGACGACCGCCCGATCTACCTGTCCGACGTCGCCGAGGTGATCCAGGGCCCGGCGTATGCGACCGAACATGTGCGCTTTGCCCATGGTGCGGCCGCCGGGGATCGTGCGCGTATTGGCGAGAGCCACCCGGCGGTCACCGTGGCGATTGCCAAGCAGCCGGGCACCAATGCTCCGGATATCGCCGACGCCCTGATCGAGCGGCTCGAGCAGCTGCGCGGGACGTACATACCCGACGGTATCGAGACCACGATTACCCGCAACTATGGCGCGACCGCCGACGACAAGGCGAACACCCTGATCCAGAAGCTCGTGCTGGCGACGGCCTCGGTGGTGATCCTGGTCTGGATCGCGTTGGGCTGGCGCGAGGCCTTCATCGTCGGCGTGGCGGTGGTGATTACGCTGGCGATCACGCTGTTCGCCTCCTGGGCCTACGGCTTCACGCTCAATCGCGTGTCGCTGTTCGCGCTGATCTTCTCCATCGGGATTCTCGTGGACGACGCCATCGTGGTGGTGGAGAACATCCACCGGCACATGGTCCAGGGTGGCAAGAAGTTCCTCGAAGCGATCCCGGTCGCGGTGGACGAGGTGGGCGGGCCGACGATCCTCGCAACTTTTACCGTGATCGCGGCGCTGCTGCCGATGGCGTTCGTCACCGGCCTGATGGGGCCGTACATGAGTCCGATCCCGATCAACGCCTCGATGGGGATGATCATCTCCCTGGCGGTGGCCTATGTGGTCACGCCCTGGCTGACGTACAAGGTCCTGCGGCGTCAGGCCGAGCAGCACGAGCACGCCGCCCCGGCCGCGGGTGGCCACGCCCCGGAGGGCGAGAGTGCCTCTGCCGGCCTGATGAAGATCTTCAACACCCTGCTGATGCCGTTCCTGGGGACTGGCGGGCGCAAGAAGGCCAATCGTCTGGCGCTGTGGGTGGGTACGCTGGTGCTGATCCTGGGTTCCGTCTCGCTGGCGTACTTCCAGTTGGTGGTCATGAAGATGCTGCCGTTCGACGACAAGTCGGAGTTCCAGGTGGTGCTGGACATGCCGGAGGGGACCAGCCTGGAGCGCACCTCCATGGTGCTGTCCGAGATGGCCGATTACCTGAAGACCGTGCCCGAGGTCGACAACGTGCAGACCTACGCGGGTACCGCCGCGCCGATCAACTTCAATGGCCTGGTGCGGCAGTACTACTTGCGCGAGGGCAGTCATGTCGGGGACATCCAGGTGAACCTGACCCACGCCAATGACCGCTCGCGCAAGAGCCACGACATCGCGCTCGGCGTCCGCGAGGCGATCAACATGATCGCCGACCACCACGGCGGGGCGGTGAAGGTGGTCGAGGTGCCGCCGGGGCCGCCAGTGATGTCGCCGATCGTGGCCGAGATCTACGGCCCGGACTACAGCGGCCAGATCGAGGTCGCGAAGAAGGTGCGCGAGGTGTTCGAGAACACCGAGGGCATCACCGACATCGACGACTCGGTGGAATACCCGGGGCCGAAGAAGATCCTGCAGGTGGACCGCGAGCGGGCCGCGCGCCTGGGTGTTTCGCAGCAGGCGGTGGTGCAGGCGATCGAGACCGCGCTGTCCGGCGAGGACGTGACCTACCTCTACGGCTCCAACGTGAAGTACGCGGTCCCCGTTCGGCTCGAATTCGACCAGGCCGAAAAGGGCAGCCTGGGCCCCGTGCTGGGGCTCAAGGTGCGCGCGCGAAACGGTGCCCTGGTGCCGTTGTCCGAGGTCGTCAACGTAGTGGATTCCAGCCTCGAGCACTCGATCCACCACAAGAATCTGCTGCCGGTGGTCTATGTGGTGGGTGATCTGGCCGGCGGGCTGGACAGCCCGCTGTACGGCATGTTCGAGATGTTCTTCGGGCTGCGCGACAAGCCAATGGCCTATGACGAGCCGCTCGAGCAGCTCTTCATCAACCAGCCGGACAACCCGTACAACTTCTCGCTGAAATGGGACGGCGAGTGGCAGGTGACCTACGAGACCTTCCGCGACATGGGCATCGCCTACTCGGTGGGGCTGATCCTGATCTACCTGCTGGTGGTCGCTCAGTTCCGCTCGTACATGGTGCCGCTGATCATTATGGCGCCGATCCCGCTGACGGTGATCGGGGTGATGCCGGGGCATGCGTTCATGGATGCGTTCTTCATGGACGCCAAGTTCACCGCGACCTCGATGATCGGGATGATCGCGCTGGCCGGGATCATCGTGCGCAACTCGATCCTGCTGGTGGACTTCATCAACGACGAGATCCGCCGCGGCGTGGACGTGATCGACGCGGTGGTGCATGCCGGCGCGGTGCGCGCCAAGCCCATCATCCTGACCGGCCTGGCGGCGATGGTCGGCGCCGGGTTCATCCTCGACGATCCGATCTTCTCCGGCCTGGCGATCTCGCTCATCTTCGGCGTGTTCGTCTCCACGCTGCTGACGCTGGTGATCATCCCGGTGCTGTATTACCTGTACGTGCGCAACCGCACCGAGGCGATCCGCGCCCAGAGCGCGTAGGCGTCACCGGCATTGCGCCTGCGGGCGCAATGCCGGAGTCCGGATCCGGCGTTTTCGCTGCCGACGCGCGAGCCGCTACAATCTCCGCTTTGACCGAACGGGAGTTACCCGATGGATGTCGAGATGGGAGAAGAGGGCCTGAATGTCCTCGGGATCAGCCGCGAGCAGTGTGCAACACTGGTCGAGGCCCTGAAGGCCAGCGAGGACCAGCGTTTTATGGATGACCCGGACCTGCGCAGGCTGTTCAAGCTGCTGGCCGTGCTGCAGAGCGACCTGTGGGACGACATGACCGCCGGACAGTTCGACTTCGCCCCCTACAAGAAACAGTAGCGACTCGCGCGCTGTTCCCTCAGGAGTCTGGAATGTCCGACAACGGATCCCGCCGTCCCTCGAACTTCGTAATCGGCAACATCTTCCTCGCTGCGGCTGCGCTGATGCTGTTCTTCTTCGTCACCCTGTGGGAATACCTCGGGGTGATCGCGCTGGTGCTGTGGATGGCGCTGGCCGCGATCGGTGTCTACTTCATCGTCAAGGACAAGGACATCAATCCCGGCGGTCCGCCGAACTGACCGCGCTGCGCGGGAGACTCGTTACAGGAACAGGATGGCCACGATGGTCACGGCCGCGATTACCGCGACGGCATCGGCCGTCAGTGCAGCGGCCAGGGTGTGGCGTACGCGCTTGACGCCGATCGCGCCGAAGTACACGGCGAGCACGTAGAACGTGGTCTCGGTCGAGCCCTGCAGGGTGGAGACGAGGATGCCGACGTGGGTGTCCGGGCCGGTGGCCGGGTCTTGCATGATGCCGGCCATGATCCCGTAGGCGCCGGAGCCGGACAGCGGGCGCAGCAGGGCCATCGGCAGGGCCTCGGCCGGCAGGCCGAACGGGGTCGTCAGCGGACCGACCAGCCCGACGAACATCCCCAGCGCACCGCTCTCGCGCAGCATCCCCACCGCGACCAGGATCGCCACCAGATAGGGAATGATGCGCAGGGCCACGTTGAAGCCCTCCTTGGCCCCCTCGACGAAGACCTCGTAGACCGGCACGCCGCGGATCACCCCGTAGGACAGGAAGCCGACGACCAGCCCCGGGATGATCCAGGGGGCGATTGCCTGGCCATACACGATCGTCAGCGGGATGATCGCCAGCACCCCCAGCAGGACCAGGATCGAGACCCAGGCCGGATAGCCCTCGGTGGGGACCTCGATGTTCATCGGCTGTTGATCGGGCTGGCCGCTGTCCTGTTCGCGGTTTTCGGCCGTCGCTGGTTCGGTGCTGTCCTGGCTGGCTTCCCGGATCGTTTCTTCCAGCCCGTCGGAGCTGGAAGAGGCATCGGCATCGATCGAGCGGGTGGGGGGCGGGCTGCGGAAGTAGCGCTGCAGGATCAGGGCGCTGGTGATGCCGGCGATGGTCGCGAACAGCGTGGCGAACAAGGTGGTCGGCAGGATTGCGGCCGGGGCCTCGGAACCCAGCGAGGCGCGTAGCGCGATTACCCCGGTAGGCAGCAGCGTGATGCTGGAGGTGTTGATCGCCAGGAACAGCGCCATCGCATTGGTCGCGGTACCCGGGTGCGGATTCAGCTTCTCCAGCTCCTGCATCGCGCGGATGCCGAACGGTGTCGCGGCGTTACCCAGCCCGAGGATGTTGGCGGAGAAGTTCAGGATCATCGCGCCCATCGCCGGGTGCTCCGGCGGGACCGACGGGAACAGGCGCACCATCAGCGGGCGCAGCAGGCGCGCCAGCACGGTGAGCAGGCCGCCGGCCTCGGCGATCTTCATCAGCCCGAGGAACAGCGCCATGACCCCGACCAGCCCGAGTGCGAGCTCGACCGCCGAGCTGGCGGCGTCGATCGCGCCTTCGGACAGGGCCTGCATCGGTTGTTCGTCGGGGTCCGTGGACTGGAACTCGCGGATCGCGGCCGTGGCCACGGCGATCACAATCAGCGCGAGAAAGATCAGATTCATGCGGCGCCCGCCCCTGGCCGCGCGGGCATCAGCGGTTCTCCCCGCGCGATACCCCGCGCAGAACGGCATCCATTGCGCGCGCCGGTAGCAGCCACTTGAGGAAGGCGAACAGCTTGGTCGGGAAGGTGATGCGGTAGCGCACCCGCGGACGGCGGGCCTCAAGCGCGTGCACCACGCAGCGGGTGACGGCCTCCGGGCCGAGGGTAAACGGGGCGTCCGACTCGGCGTTGGCCATGCGCGCCTCGGCGGCGCGGTAGGTCTCGGCCCAGGGGCTGTGCTCGCGGTGGATGTGGCGGCGGAAGGCCTTCAGGGCGTTGGCGCGGAAGGCGCTGCGAATCGGGCCGGGCTCGACCAGGCTCACGTGGATACCCGTGCCGTGCAGCTCCTGGCGCAGGGTGTCGCTCATGCCCTCGATCGCGAACTTGGAGGTCACATAGGCCCCACGCAGGCGCAGAGCGGCAAAGCCGAGTACCGAGGAGTTCTGGATGATCCGTCCCTCGCCAGCGCGGCGCATCGCTGGCAGCACCGCATTGGTCAACTCCAGCCAGCCGAGTACGTTGGTCTCGAGCTGGGCGCGCAGGGTGGCCCGGTTCAGATCCTCCACTGCGCCGGGCTGGCCGTATGCGCCGTTGTTGAAGAGTCCGTAGAGGTGGCCGTCGGTCCGGTGCAGGGTCTCGGTGACCGCGCTGCGAATGCTGGCGGAGTCGTCCAGGTCCAGCTGCAGGGCCTCGAAGCCCTCCTTCTTCAGGCGCGCCACATCCTCGCCGCGCCGGGCGGTAGGAAACACACGATAGCCGCGCTCGCGCAGAGCACGGGCAGTGTGCAGCCCGATCCCGCTGGAGCAGCCGGTAATCAGGACAGCACGGGTTTGGGGCTCGCTCACCGGACCCGACTCAGTAGGTCAGGGTGGCCACGCCGTCCTCGACGACCTCGCCGATAAAGGCGCCACCGCCGCGCATGCCGTCCAGCTCGGGGATCGCGTTGTCCAGGGTCAGACCGTTCTCGTCCATTGCGCCGGCACAGGCGTAGAAGCGGCAGCCGGCCTCGTGGGCATCCTGCATGAAGCTGTAGACCGACTTCTCTCGAGCCTCGCCGGGATAGATCTTGTCTGCCACGCCCTGACGCAGCAGGCGCGTGGTACCGGCGGCAAAGTACATCTCGACTTCCAGATCCATCGCGGCCGCGACGGTCGCCTGGAAGAACGGGGCGCCCAGCGTGCCGGGGCGGTCCAGATCCAGGTTCAGCAGCATGATCACGATCTTTTCGGCCATGACAGGTCCTTGCGGGCAGTGCGTGCGTGTATGGGGCGAATGATCGACGCTGTACGCCACGGGCGCAATACTGGGACCGGGAAAGGCCTTTTATTCCCGGGAAACGCCCGCATAATACGCCTCGAACCGTTTTGTTGCGGACGTTGTCGCGGACGCGTAGCCGAGGAATACACGCATGCCCATATACGAATATCAGTGCAAGGACTGTGGCGAGATCTCCGAGCTCCTGCAGAAGATCTCCGATCCGCCGGCCACCACCTGTCCCGAGTGTGGCGCCGAGGCCCTGACCAAGCAGGTCTCCGCCGCCGGCTTTCGCTTGGCGGGCGGCGGCTGGTACGAAACCGACTTCAAGAAGGATGGCAAGCGCAATCTGAAAGATAGCGGTGGCGCCAGCAATGACTCCGGCAAGACGGCGTCCGCAGCACCGGGCAAGCCCGAGGCGACCCCCAAAGCGGCGGCGGCCGGCACCTGATCGATGCTGGTCTCCCTGCGCCGCTACCTGATTGCAGGGCTGCTGGTCTGGCTGCCGCTGATCGTCACCGGCTTCATCATCAAGCTGCTGGTCGACCTGCTGGACTTCACCATCCTCCTCCTGCCGCCGGCCTGGCGGCCGGAGGCCTTGCTCGGATTTTCGATCCCCGGTGCCGGGATCGTGATCGCCATCGTGGTCGTGTTCGTCACCGGCGTGATCGTGGCCAATATCGTCGGCCGCAAGCTGGTCTCGCTGGGCGAGTCCATTGTGCACCGCATCCCGCTGGTCAGCTCGATCTACGGGGCGGTCAAGAAGCTCACCGAGACGGTGCTGGCTGATGGTGGCCAGGCCTTTCGCAAGGTGGTGATGATCGAGTACCCGCGTCGGGGGCTGTGGTCCGTGGGCTTTATGACCGGCACGGGTGCCGGTGAGGTGCAGGAGCGCACCGAGCGCGACGTGATCACGGTGTTCGTCCCGACCACGCCCAACCCCACCTCCGGCTTCGTGCTGCTGGTCCCGCGCGAGGAGGCAGTCGAACTCGACATGACGGTCGAGGACGGGCTCAAGTTCGTGATGTCCATGGGCGTGGTTACGCCGATGTCGAGCCCCGCCGAGGCCCCGGCTCCGGTTGCGCGAGAGCAGGGCAAATCGTAAGATTTCCGGCCTTTTCGCGGGCGCAGGCGCGGAGTTTGCCCCGCTTTCCCGACTAACCGTGCAGGCCCTCCGCGGGCGTGCCCTTCGGCTGGAACAGCGCAATGCGAACTCATCTGTGTGGACGTGTCACCGAGAACGAACTCGACTCGGAGGTGACCCTTTGCGGCTGGGTGAACCGCCGGCGTGACCACGGGGGCGTGATCTTCGTTGACCTGCGCGACCATACGGGCCGGGTGCAGGTCGTGTTCGATCCCGACCGCGAGGACGTATTCGGCCGCGCCGAGCAGCTGCGCAGCGAATTCGTAATCCGCATGACCGGCCGCGTGCGCCGCCGCCCCGAGGGCACCGAGAACCCCGACCTGTCCACCGGCGCGGTGGAGATCCTGGGTCTGCAGCTGGAGGTCCTGAACGCCGCGAAGACCCCGCCATTCCCGCTGGATGACGAGGACGTCGGCGAGGATACCCGCCTGCGCTATCGCTACGTGGACCTGCGCCGCCCGGTGATGCAGGAGCGCCTGCGCCTGCGGGCGAAGGTCTCCGCGGCCATGCGCCGCTTCCTTGAGGAACGCGATTTCCTCGACCTCGAGACCCCGATGCTGACCAAGGCCACGCCGGAGGGCGCGCGCGACTACCTGGTGCCCAGCCGCACGCATCCGGGCAGCTTCTTTGCCCTGCCGCAGTCGCCGCAGCTGTTCAAGCAGCTGCTGATGATGTCCGGCATGGACCGCTATTACCAGATCACCCGCTGCTTCCGCGACGAGGACCTACGTGCCGACCGCCAGCCGGAGTTCACCCAGCTGGACATGGAGATGGCGTTCGTCGACGAGGCCGACGTGATGGACGTGACCGAGGGCCTGATTCGGCACCTGTTCCGCGAGGTGCAGGGCGTCGAGTTGCCCGATCCGTTCCCGCGCATGGCCTACGCCGAGGCGATGGCCCGTTTCGGCTCCGACAAGCCGGATCTGCGTATCCCGCTGGAGTTCACCGAGCTGACCGAGGTGATGCAGGCGGTGGAGTTCAAGGTGTTCAACGGCCCGGCGAACGACCCCGAGGGCCGTGTGGCCGCGCTGCGTGTGCCGGGCGGGGCGAAACTGACGCGCAAGGAGATCGACGTCTATACCGAGTACGTCGGCCGCTACGGCGCGAAGGGCCTGGCCTATATCAAGGTCAATGACCCGGCGGATCTCGAGGGCGGGCTCCAGTCGCCGATCCTGAAGTTCCTGCCGGAGGACGTGACCCGGCAGATCCTGGACAAGACCGCGGCCGCCGCCGGCGACCTGATTTTCTTCGGCGCCGACAAGGCCTCGGTGGTCAACGAGGCGATCGGTGCGCTGCGCGCGAAGCTCGGCCACGACCTGGAGATGGTCGAGGCGGGCTGGCAGCCGCTGTGGATCGTCGACTTCCCGATGTTCGAGTATGACGACGGGGACAAGCGTCTGTATGCCCTGCATCACCCGTTCACCGCCCCGGCGGTGGACAGCCCGGACGATCTGCGCAACAACCCGCGCGAGGCCCTGTCCCGCGCCTACGACATGGTCCTCAACGGCACCGAGGTCGGCGGCGGCTCCATCCGTATCCACAACCCCGAGATGCAGTGGGCCGCATTCGAGGCCCTGGGCATTGGCGAGGACGAGGCGCGAGAGAAGTTCGGCTTCCTGCTGGATGCGCTGGAATTCGGCGCCCCGCCGCATGGCGGTCTGGCCTTCGGCCTGGACCGTCTGGTGATGCTGATGAGTGGCGCCCACTCCATCCGCGACGTGATGGCATTCCCCAAGACCCAGACGGCCGCCTGCCTGCTGACCGACGCCCCGGCGCCGGTCGGCGAGAAGCAGCTGCGCGAGCTGGGCATCCGCCTGCGCGCCAGCGCCACGCAACAGGCTGGGTAGGCGTCTCTCCGCCGTGGCCGGCATGCGCGCCAGCGTTGTCACCGTCCATGGCTGGCATATGCCGGGTCTGGAACTGGCGTTGCTCGAACGCCGGCTGCGTGCGGGCGGGCTGGAGGTTCACCGTTTTCATTACGCCTCGCGCCGACAGACCCCGGAACAGGCGGCCCGTTCTCTCGCCGCCTTCGTCGAGGAAGTCCCTGGAGACCTGGTGCACCTGGTGGCCCACAGCCTTGGCGGCATCATCGTGCGCCATCTGTTTACCGTGGCCCCGGTCCAGCGGCCTGGCCGCATCGTGATGCTGGGCTCGCCGCTGGCGGGCAGCCGCGTCGCCGCGCGCCTGGCGCGCAACCGGCTCGGCCGCTGGTGGCTGGGAGCGGCACTGGATCGCGGTCTGCTGGGCGGCAGCCCGATCCTGCGCGGGCGCGAGATCGGGATGATCGCCGGTAGCCGCGCGATCGGGCCGGCGCCGCTGTTCGCGCATATGCCGCCCCCGCAGGACGGCTTCGTTGCGGTGGACGAGACGCGCGGCCCGGATGTCTCGCGGCACCTGACGCTGCCGGTTTCGCATACGGGGATGCTGTTCGATGCGACCGTTGCCCGTGAGACCCTGTATTTTCTCGACCGTGGCGACTTCCTGCCCTGAGTGCACCGCTTGACCCGCCTAACGCCGGATCTTCAGGAGCCTTTCCACCTGTTCCTGCCACTGCGGACCCACGTGCTGTGTGTACCACGGGTCGACAGCGGGGACGCGCGGGCGCGGGCCGTTCAGCCACTCGCCCAGGCGCGCGGCCAGGGCCCCGGGGTCGCCGGCGGGATAACGACAGGCTGCGGGGTATTGCTCGGGGTAGACCAGGGCATCGGGTACTAGTGGCAACGCCCCCGCACTCGTGGCCTCCAGCAGCGACAGCCCCTGAAACTCGTGGCGCGCGGTACTGACCACGATCCCCGCCCTGCACAGCCAGTGTTCGTACTCCGCGCGTGTGCAACGTCGATCCACTTCGATGTGTCCCGCCAGATCCTGGCGCAGCCGCGCGAGGGCGTCCGGGGTCCTGGAAGGCCGGGGACCGAGCAGGGCGAGCCGGAAGTCGAACCCCTGGTCGGCCAGTTGTCGCAGGGCCTCGGCGAAGTCTCCCGGGGCCTTGTCGTATTCCCAGCGGTGATTCCACAGGATCAGGTTGGCATCGCGTTGGGCGTCCTTGCGGCGCGGGGTGGCGCTGACAGGGACAGGGAGGATCTCGCTGCGGGCGGCGAGCGTCGCGCTCAGACCCGTTGGTACTTGGTCCGGCATGCGTGCGAGCAGGGCATCGACACCCGCCAGGAAGGAGTCGCGGTTGTAGCGCGAGTTGAACGCGACCTGATCGGCGGCCAGCGCACCGTAGAGCTGCACCATCTGCGGATCCACCGAGCGGTTCTGGCGGGGGCTGGCGGGGTAGGCGAACTGGTTCTCGTGGAAGTAGTACAGCGCAGGGGTGTGTGCGAGCGCCGGGTGCAGCCCGCGCAGCGTTGCAAGGTCGACCATTGAAGTCGCAATGATGGCGTCCGGGCGGACGTCCCCCAGGCCCTCGAGCCAGGAGAGCGGGTTGCCCCGAATGCGCCACCGAAAATGGCGTCCGGGCAACTCTCGGCGGTCCCAGTCGAACGCGGGGAACTGGTGGGTCAGCCAGTCGGCCCAGGCGGCATGGCTGTCCGCGCGGTAGGCCGAAAGCAGCAGGATGCGGGGGGTGGACCTCACACCTTAAGGGGCGTGGTCCGGTGCAAAGTCCTGTGAGGGGCGGTGCAGGTAGTAGCCCTGGACCATATCGACCCCCAGGTCGGCCAGCATCGCAAGGGTGGCGGCGTCTTCCACACACTCGGCCACAGTCCATTTCTCCAGGCCGCGGGCGACATCGACCATCGCACGGATGAACGCCTGATTGTCGCGGTTGTTGGCCAAGTCGCGCACGAACATGCCATCGATCTTGAGCACCTGGACACCCAGGTACTTGAGGTAGGCAAAGGTGGAGAAGCCGGAGCCAAAGTCATCCAGGCAGACGAGGCAACCGGTTTGCTGCAGCGCCTCAATGAAGCGCTGGGCGTCCTGCATCTCGGAGACGGCCGCCGTTTCGGTGAGTTCGATGATCAGCCGCTTGGGGTCGACCTGCTGCTTGCCCAGTTCGCTCTCGATGTACTGTGGCAGCCCGGGCTCGTCGAAGCTGCGACCGGAGATGTTGATCGCGATCCCCGGTAGCTCGGAGTGCCTGGCCAGGCGCGCGATGGCCTCGACGATGACCCAGCGGTCGATATCGAGGATTTGCCCCGTTTTTTCGGCTACCGGGATAAATTGCCCCGGCATCACCACTTCGTCGGGGGCCAGCGGGTCGCGCATGCGAACCAGGGCCTCCATGTGGTTCAGCGCCCCGTTTTCCACGTGGTAGATCCCCTGGAAATGCAACTCGAACTGTCCATTCTCCAGCGCCTTGCCAATGCGTTGACTCCAGCTCATGCGCTCGAGCATGCGTTCGGCGGTGTTGCGGCTGGGATCGAAGACCGCCCAGGTGTTCTTGCCGGCGTCCTTCGCCTGGTACATCGCGGCATCGGCGTGTGCCACCAGGTCCTCGACATTGTCGCCGTGTTCAGGATAGCGCGCGATCCCGATACTCGCGGTCAGGCGATAGTTCTGGCCGCGGAAACGAAACGGGATCGCGGAAATCGCGCGCGCTACCCGCTCGGCCAGGCCTTCGGGCTCCTGTTCCGATGCGTGGTCGATCAGGATGGCAAATTCGTCGCCACCGAGACGGGCAAAGATCTCCTCGCCACGTACCAGGCTCGCAATCTCGCCGGCCGCACGCACCAGGACCGTGTCGCCGGCGCGGTGGCCGAAGGTGTCGTTGATGGTCTTGAACTCGTCCAGATCGAAATAGATCAGTGCGAAATGGGTATCACGGCGGCGCGCGGTCTGGATCGCCTGGTCCAGCCGGCGCTGGAAGCGGTGCCGGTTGTACAGGCCGGTCAGCGGGTCGTGTTCGGCCAGATAGACCAGCTGTTGGGCCGTCTGGCGTTCGTGCGTGACATCCTCGTACAGCCAGAGCCGCCCGATGGAGCGCTCGTCGGTGTCGTGTACCGGGTAGGACAACTGGGTCAGAATGCGGCCATCGTAGAGATCCACTTCGAAGCGTTCGCTGATCTCGTGGGTGTCGAGTACGTGCAGCACGTGGCGCGAGGCGTGATCGGGTCGGGCAAAGCGGTGGGTGGAATGTTCGAGCACCGCGCGTGAGGGCTGCCCGATCAATTCGATTTCGTCGGAGATCGCCCACATCCGGCGAAATGCGGGATTCACGTATTCGATTTGTCCCTGACGGTCCTCGAACAGGATACCAATGCTCATGGCCGAAAGGAGCGAGGCCATGCGCCCCTGCTCGCGGCGCGTGAGTTCCAGAAGGCGCGCCTGTTCGTCGCGCGAGGTCTCGAGATCCTCTAGCGCCTCCAATAGTGCGGCTTCGTTGCGCTTGCGCTGACTGATGTCGTGCACGATGGCGACATAGCGCGGGCGTTCGCCACGGGGGGCGACCAGCTGCAGCGAGATATGCACCGGTACCTGATGGCCGGCGGCGTGCTGGTGCGTGGTCTCGAACAGCAACTGGTCACGTTCGCCTCGGCGCAGGGGTTCCAGCAGGCTGCGAAAGCGGGTCTCCGGATACTCGGGTTTGATGTCGTAGGGATGCAGCTGCAGCAGTTCCTCGCGGGTGCGGCCCGTCTGGTCCATCGCCCCCTGGTTGACATAGATGAACTGCAGGCTGTCCACATCGAACAGGAAGACGCCGTCCAGCGTCAGGTCCAGCGTGCTGCGAAAGGCCTCCAGTTCCTCACCGCGTCGTTCGAGTTCGCGGGACGTGGTGACTAGTTCATGGGCATCGAACACATGGCCCTGCAGATAGGCCAGGCGCCCGTGTTCATCGTAGACACCGGCGCCACGCTCGAAGATCCAGCGAACAGATCCGTCCCGCTTAACGAGTCGGTACTGGACCTGATAGGTGCCGTCGCGCTCGAGTGCTTCCTGGACCGCTTTCTTCGTGTAGGGGGCATCGTCTGGATGCTCGCAACCCGCGGGGGTGATATCCCCGCGGTAGAAATCCTCGGGGTCGTAGCCGGTCAGCTCACGGACCTCGCCGTGTATGAAGATGACGTCCCACTGGGGGTTGTTACGGCAGCGATAGACAAAGCCGTTGAGCGTATCCAGTACTCTGAGCAGATCATCATTGTGCTGCGCGCCGATATTGCGGGCGAGGCTGATCAGTGCCAGTACAAAGAGAATTGCGGCTGCAGTACGAAGGGCCTGTATGGGCACCCCGGTCGCGGCCAGAAAGTCCCCCTGGGACGGCAGCCACTGGGGAAGGGCGACATCGACCTGCGCCGGGAAGGGCAGGAACGCGGCATAGGCCAGAAACGCGACCGACGCGATTCCCAGTGCCGGAACCAGTCGGCTCGCCTCCGCGCCGGAACCGGGATGCCGCATGTGCAGCCAGAATGCGATCCCCGTAAGCAAGGCGCCCGGAAAGCCGATCAGATAGCGCGCCCCGTTGGCGAGTGCCAATGCCGGTTCAGTGGCGGCCACCAGCATCGCGCCCAGGCCGGCTCCGAGGGCGCCATACACCAACCAGGCTGGCAGGCCCAGGGGGGGACGAATATCGAGCAGCACCCGGCGGCCGAACTCCAGCAGAGGCAGATAGGAGGCCGCCAGCCAGGCCGCCAGGAACCCGCGGTCGCCGAACGCTCCCAGGTCATGGTGCAGCCCGATGGCGTTGAGAAAGCCGTAGGTCCCGTGTAACAGCCCAAACGGAACCAGCCAACCCACATGGGTGGTGAAGGGTACGAAGCGCTCGCGGCGCGGCAGCATCAGCGCCACGATGCCAAGAATGAAGAACGCGAGCCCGTTGAGCGCGTACAGCAGTGTCAGTGGGGCGGTATCCAGGCCCACTAGCTAGATGGAAACTCGGATTGGGGGGGTGGGGCCTTGCGTGCAGGACAAGCTGGTATGCGACTGGAGTGGAGCACGTGGTAGTCCTTTCACGGGCGGGTCGTCGTCCGATAACGTCCAGTTGGCAAGGAAAGTTGAGCGATTCAGGTCCAAGCCTGACCTGTTTGTGACCCAGTCCGCAAGTCGCGGCCGTCGATCGAGTGGTCCCCAAACGTGAACACCGCCCGGAGGCGGTGTTCACTAGTGCCGTCAGGCGGTGTGGTGATCAGCCGCCACGGACATGGGCATCGCACCAGCCCTCGGCGTTGACCAGCACTTCCTGGAACGCCTGATGGTGGCAGCCACCCCAGCCGTTTTCCTCTTCGCCCGCCCAGAAGGCGCAGTTTTCACAGGTCGCACCGTCTTCATAGGCGTCGTGGTCGGCCGCGTCGGCTGCGTCGTTCACGTAATCATGGGCGTGACCGTCCTCGGCCTTCGGCTTGGCATAGGCGACGCCGAAGGTTGTCAGACTCGCGAGCGGGATGGCCGCCACGGCCACGGAAGCGCGGCGGAGAAAGGCTCGACGGTTCGCGTTCGGTTGATCGGACATGGAGTGACCTCCGTAAAGCATTTGAATTTATTCTGAAGCCGATCCGGGGTACGCGGGGTACCGGCGAATCAGTCCATTTGAGTACGGGACTGGGCGGGTGTTCCCGGAAACTTTCGCCGTGGGTCGGCCCCGCCCCGGAAGATGCATCTGCGTCACGGAAAATTCCATTGCGCTCGTATTCCGTCGCTGAGCGTTCCGTTCAGGTTCCCGGGTGCCGATCGATGATCTAGGATTCGAGTCATGCCGTCGGCCGGTGGCGGTTCGGGAATCGGCCCGGTGGCAAGTCCTGGATGGAAAGACGCGGAGGTGGGCTATGTTGAAGAGTCGTTCGTTCTGGGTGGTGCTGGCGGCGGGTGCCGTTGCGCTGGCGACTACCGGCATCGCGCAAGCGCAGGAGCGGGGTGCCCAGCCAAGCCTGGCCGTGATGGCCGGTTCGGTTTCGCCCGACCCGTCGGGCACCAGCTCGGACTGGGGCTATGGCATCGAGTTCGGTCACAACTGCCGGTTGTTGCAGCCGCCGGTCGGGGTGCTTCGGCATAATCTCAGCGTCAGTCGCTACAGCGAGGATCCGCTACGCATGACCAGCGCCGAACTCAACAGCCACTGGATGTTCGATGCGACGCCGAACCTGCAGATCGGTTTTGGCCCCGGGCTGGGTTATGTGCGCGCCAAGCTGGGTGACGAAACCAACGGCGTCTGGGCGGCACAGCTGGGGGGCAGCCTGAAGTACAACATGGATAACCGCATGTTTCTCGGGCTGGAGGCACGCCACCAGTTCACCGAAAGTGATCGCTTTCGCAATGGCCGCGAAGACGTGGACAACTTTCGCGTGATGGCCAAGGTGGGCATGAATTTCTAGGCCACTTGGCAGGCTTGGGACAAACCCCGCGGCCAGGCTTGCCGGTCGCGGGGTCTTCGCCGAGGATGGGGGATCATATCTCGTCACCGATACGGCATGGACGAATCACAAAACGCGCAGGCTTCAAAGGCCGAGCCGACCCCCTGGCACGCCCTGGATCCCGATGCCGCTCTGCACGAGCGTGACAGTCGCCGCGAGGGTCTGTCTGCGGACGCGGCGCGGGAGCGTCTGGACGAGTACGGCAGGAACCAGCTCCGTCCGCCGGAGCAGGCGGGCCTGATCCGGCGCTTCTTTCGCCACTTCCACAACATCCTGATCTACATCCTGCTCGCCGCGGCGGCCGGTACGGCCGTGCTGGGCCACTGGGTCGACACCGGCGTGATCCTGGCCGTGGTGCTGATCAACACGCTGATCGGCTTTGTCCAGGAGGGCAAGGCGGAGAAGGCGCTGGATGCCATCCGCAAGATGCTCTCGCCGCACGCGCTGGCCCTGCGCGATGGGCACCGGCGCGAGATTCCGGCCGAGGAGCTGGTCCCGGGCGATATCGTGTATCTGCAGGCGGGTGACCGTGTCCCGGCGGACCTGCGCCTGCTCGAGGTCAAGAATCTGCGGGTCGAGGAGGCGGTACTGACCGGGGAGTCGGTGGCGGTGGAGAAATCCCCCGAGGCCGTGGACCGCGAGGCGGATCTGGGCGACCGCACCAGCATGGCCTTTTCCGGCACGCTGGTTGCCTTCGGGCGCGGGCACGGGGTGGTCGTGGCCACCGGCGAGCACACCGAGATCGGTCGCATCTCGTCGATGCTGGGCGAGGTCGAAAGCCTGCAGACACCACTAGTCCGCCAGATGGAGCAGTTCGGCCGCTGGCTGGCGGGCGTCGTCGTGGTCATCTCCGCCGCGACGTTTGCTTTCGGTTACTGGGTGCGCAGTTATCCGCTGGACGAGATGTTCCTGGCGGCGGCCAGTCTGGCGGTCTCCTCCATTCCCGAGGGTTTGCCGGCGATCATGACCATTGCGCTGGCGATCGGCGTGCAGAAGATGGCGCGGCGCAATGCCATCATCCGCCGCCTGCCGGCGGTGGAGACGCTGGGTTCGGTCTCGACCATCTGCTCCGACAAGACCGGCACGCTGACGCGCAACGAGATGACCGTGCAGACGGTGCGCACGGGGATTGAAGAGTACGGGATCTCCGGGGTCGGGTACGCCCCGCAGGGCCATTTTTCGATAGACGATCAGGCGGTGGAGGCCGACGAGCAGCCGACCCTGCTGGAGGTGCTGCGCGCGGGCCTTTTGTGCAACGACGCCCAGGTGTTCGAGCGCGACGGCGACTGGGTGATGGAGGGTGACCCGACCGAGGGGGCGCTGGTGGTGGCCGCGCGCAAGGCGGGGCTCGACCCGCATCTGGAGTCGGAGCGGTTGCCGCGTACCGATGTGATCCCGTTCGAGTCCGACCACCGCTACATGGCCACCCTCCATCACGACCACGAGGGGCATGCGTACATCTATCTGAAGGGTGCCCCCGAGCGGCTGCTGGAGTTGTGCGACCAGGTACGGACGGCCGAGGGCGTGGACAGCCTCGCTCGCGATGACTGGCATCAGGCGATGGAGACCATCGCCGCACGGGGGCAGCGGCTGCTGGCCATCGCAACCCGTGAAGTGGCGCGCGATCAGCGCGAGTTGGATTACGAACATATAGACGAGGGCGGGTTTGTCCTGCTGGCCCTGGTGGGGATCATCGATCCGCCACGGGACGAGGCGATCCAGGCCGTGGCCGAGTGCCGGGAGGCGGGCATCCGCGTGAAGATGATCACCGGCGATCATCTGGCGACTGCGCGGGCTATCGGTGAGCAGCTGGGGCTTGGGCGCGATGCCGAGGCGCACGCCGGGCACGAGCTGGATGACGTGGACGCCGACCGCCTGGCGCAGATGGCGGAGTCCACCGACGTGTTCGCACGCACCTCGCCCGAGCACAAGCTGCGCCTGGTCCAGGCCCTGCAGAGCAGCGGCCGGATTGTCGCCATGACCGGGGACGGGGTGAATGATGCCCCGGCGCTGAAGCGCGCGGATGTCGGCGTCGCGATGGGCGGCAAGGGGACCGAAGCGGCCAAGGAAGCCTCGGAGATGGTGCTGGCGGACGACAACTTCGCCTCGATTGCCCATGCGGTCGAGGAGGGACGCACCGTCTACGACAACATCCGCAAGGCCATCCTGCACATGCTGCCGACCAATGCGGGGCAGTCACTGACCATCATGATGGCGATCCTGATGGGGCTGGCCCTGCCGCTGACACCGGTGCAGGTGCTGTGGGTGAACATGGTGACCTCGGTGACCCTGGCCATGGCCCTGGCCTTCGAGCGCGCCGAGCCCGGGGTCATGCAGCGTCCGCCGCGTGACCCGGATCAGCCGCTGTTGTCCGGGTTCCTGTTGTGGCGCATCCCGTTTGTTGCGGTCCTTCTTTGGCTCGGGACCTTCGGGCATTTCGTTTACATGGAGACGGTGGCCGGAGTGAGCGAGGAACTGGCGCGTACCATCGCGATCAACACGCTGGTCGCCGGCCAGGCCTTTTACCTGTTGAACCTGCGCCTGATCCACCAGCCGGTACTGCCGCGCCTGGAGCTGTTCCGCTCGCACACCATGTGGATTGCGATCGGCATTCTCGTCCTGCTTCAGGTGTCGTTTACCTACGCCCCGGTGATGCACACCCTGTTCGGCACGACCGCGATTGGTCCTGGTGACTGGCTGCGTATTCTGGCGTTTGGTTTGGCAGTCTTCGTGGTCGTGGAACTGGAGAAGCTGGTCGTGCGCCAGGTGCTGGCCCGCCGCCGAGGGATTGCCCCGGCCGCGGTTTAGTTGCTTCCCCCGGGTACTGCTGTCAGGGATTGCTCGGCGGAAGGCGGTCGACGACCAGTAGTTCGCTGGCCTGTGCGGCCGGTACAGGGCGGGAGTAGTAGTACCCCTGGGCGCGGGCGCACCCAAGGGCCCGCAGCGTGGCGGCGTGCGTATTGCTTTCGACGCCCTCCGCCACCGCTTCCAGGCCAAGATTGCGCGCCATATTGATCACGGTCTGCACCAGGCGCTGGCTGTATTCGTCGCGATCCAGTCCGGCCACGAAGGCACGATCGATCTTGAGGATGTCGAGCGGCAGACGGTGGAGATAGCTGAGCGACGAATACCCGGTGCCGAAATCGTCCATGGCGAGGCTGACTCCAAGGGCCTTGAGCCCCTTGAGGGTCGCGATGAGTTCGTCCAGGTTGCCCAGTGTCGCGGTCTCGGTGATTTCCAGGCGCAGTTGCTCCGGTGGCGTATCCGTGCCCTGCAGGATCATCGCGACCTCGTCCACCAGTTCCGGGCGGGTGAGTTGCCGCGCGGAGAGGTTGGTGCTGATCGTCAGCGGCGGGCCGCTGCGTTGTGCATTCCAGAGCTGCAGCTGGTGGCAGGCCGCGTACAACACCTGCATGTCGATCAGGTGGATCAGTCCGGCATCCTCCGCGATCGAGATAAACCGGTCCGGGGACAGGAGTTCACCGTCTCGCTCCCAGCGCACCAGGGCCTCGAATCCGGTAATGCGATTGTCCGCCAGCGACATGATCGGCTGGTAGTGCACGACAAAGGCGTTGCGCTCCACCGACTCGCGCAGGTCGGTCTCCAGGTGCAGGCTCTCCAGCGCCTGGGATTGCATGCCGGGGTCGCAGAACTCGCAGCGGGCCTTGCCGAGCGATTTGGCACGGTACATCGCCATATCCGCCTCGCGCATCAGATCCTCCGCGCGGGTCGGGCCGTCGCCGTCCGTTCCGGCTATGGGGCAGACCTGGCCATAGGGGCGTGTGGCGATGCCGATGCTGACGGTCACATAAACCGTCTGGCCGGCGATCGAGAAGGGTTTGTGCAGCACCGCCTGCAGACGCTCGGCGACGCGTAGCGCGTCCACGGGTTCGTGCAGCCCTTCCAGCAGAATCGTGAACTCGTCGCCGCCAAGCCGGGCGAGGGTGTCATCCGGTCGCGTGCTGCTGTTACTGCCGGGACGCGATACCGTATCGTTCTGCCGGAGGGCCGTCAGGAGGCGTTGGCCAACTTGAGTCAGCAACTCGTCGCCAGCCGTATGACCGAGACTGTCGTTGACGAGCTTGAAACGGTCGAGATCGACAAAAAGCACCGCGAACAGCGACTCCGGTTCGCGTGTGTAACGGGCGATCGCGTGTTCCAGGCGGTCGTGAAACAACCGGCGGTTGGGCAGGCCTGTCAGCGGGTCATGGGAGGCATGATGGATCAGCCGTTCGGCGTGGCGGTTGCGTTCGACCACTCGGCCCAGTTGAATACCGGCCTGAGCCAGTAGGGCCAGCACGTCTGGCTGCCTGGACGCGGTTTCGGTGGTGAAGAACTCCAGCACACAGGCGATTTCGTGTCCGACCATGACCGGGAAGGCGAAGCCCGAGCGCAGACCGCTCAGGGCCGCCGCCACGCGCCGGGGGAAGTTCGGGTCGTGCTCGAGGTGTTCGACCCAGACCGGGACACGCTGTTCAAGCACCCGGCCGGGCAGGCCCTCTCCGGGCCGAAAGATCGTGTCCTCCGTACATTCGCGGAAGGCCTCGACCGGGTCGGGCATGTGCAGGTGCCAGATGCCGGTGGGCGTCAGTTCCATCTCGCCATTCGCGGTCTTGCGCGCGAGGTAGGCATGGCCCACGGGCCAGTCGAGGAATTGCCCGATGGCGGACAGCGCCGTGCGCAGGACTTCGGCAATGGAGTCGGACTGGTTGGCCGCGGACGCGATGGTATTGAGCAGCTCGATTTGCTGCTGCTTGGCATAGAGGTCCTGCAGGCGGGTCTCCGCCAGCGATTCCGCGCGGCGCCGTGCTTCGCGTTCCTCTTGGACCAGGCCCTCGAGGCGTGTGCGCTCTTCGTCCGGAAGGACGTCGCTACGGCGGCGGTTCATGGGCGGCTTCCGTGTTCGCGGCGGCCACTGGCTGCTTCATGCATGGGCTTCCCCGGCGTCTCCATTCCCTGGGCGTGAACGCGGCGGATCATAACCCCTTTTCGCCCTTTGCTTCTCGGCAGACGTCGTGGACCGGGCCGCTATTCCCGCGCCGGGGAGGTGCGCGGCCGGCAGCTGCAGTGACGCGAGTACCGCCTGGAGCGTCTCCCTAGTCAGTGATGATCGTGTCCGGAAGAAGGCTGGCGCGGATCTGATGTGTGTGTGACCCAGGGTTCACCCATCTCTTCTTCCCAGGCTTCCTGGGTCGGGTGATTCTGATCGTAGCGGATCCATGCCTCGAAAATTTCGTCGGGCCACTGTGCCTGCAGGTACGCGATGATTGCCTCCACGTCGTCGTAGGACAGCGTGTCCTCGAAACTGGGCATGGCGCCGCCGCGCGCTTCGGCGCCGTAACGAATCATGTCCCTCAGCTGCCAGTAGGGGTGGTGCCAGGTGTGGGCGCTGCCATCCAGAGGCGGGGGCGGCATGTAGCCGTCCTCGTCGCGCTGGCGCCAGTTCTCCGCACCCTCGCGATTCTCGCCGTGGCATACCGCGCAATGCTGCATGTACAGCCGCTCGCCATATTGCAGCGTTTCGTCGTCCCAGTCCCGCTGGTGGTGTTCCGGGGTGGAGTCCAGGCCGGGCAGGCCGTCGCAACCGACCAGAGCCGTGCTGGCGAGCAGGGTGGCCAGGGTCGGAATCAGCATGACGGGCCGGCGTCCGTGTCGGTTTTGGCTCATTCAGCCCCCATCTCAATGAACATCGTTCGGGTCCGTTTCCGTGCTTAATCGTTGGCCATGGCCGGGTCGTCGGGATCGGCCGGATTTTCCTGTGCATCCGGATCATCCCGTTCGGCTGGCGGCTGATCGCCGCGGAAGGCATCGCGAACCGATCCCCAAGCCTTGCGTGAACCGTCGCGCACGCCGCCCCAGGCATCGCGGGCCCCTTCGCGCACACCCTGCCAGGCGCCGGAGGAACGTTCGCGGGTCTCGGCGGACCATTCCGCCAGATTGTCACGTTCGCGTACCAGACCGTCGTAGGCCTGTTCGCGGCGCTCGCGGGTGGCATCGCTCAGGTCATCCCAGCCCTCGCGTGTGCGCTCGCGCAGGGTGGTGAGCTGCTGGTCCATCGCGTCCAGGGTTTCGCGGGTGCGCGAGCGGGTCGCTTCGTCGTCGCGTTCGGCATCGGCCTGGAGTTCTTCGCGGGTCTGCGCCCATTCTTCGCGCAGTTCTTCCATTTCGGTTGCGGTTTCGTCCTCGGCGGCCTGCTCCTCGGCCAGCACGAGCGGGGCACTGAGTGCCAGCGCGGCCGCGGCCACCAGGGCGATTCCTGTCGTGCGGATATGGTCCATCATCGTATCTCCCGTGGGATTGGGCTTGTGATTCTGTGATGATAAGACGTTTGTGCAGTGGAATTTGTTGCAGTGGATGATGGATTTGCGACGCACGACACGCGATGGGTGACCAGCCATGAGAGATAGACGACTGATCGGGGTGCTTTTGCTGGGCGGGCTAATGGTGGGCTGTGCGCCGTTCCCGTCGGAGCAAAAGCGCGCAACGGACGTGTTCCAGCCGCAGCCGACCGAGCGCAAGACGCTCGAGATCCCGGAGCTCGAGCCGGCGGCGACGCCGGGAGCGGCGGTGATGGACTGGGTGGGTGCCAGCGGCTGGCGCGAGGGTCTGGGTACGGACTACTCCAGCCTGGAGATTCACCACCAGCGGCGGGAGCGGGCCGAGGTCTTCGTCAAGAACTTGCGGGACGATGCCGTACGTGACCATGAATACCGGCTGACACTCCGTGAACGCGAGGACGGCTGGGCGGTGACGGGGGTGGAACGCCGCGTGATCTGCCGCAGGGGGTTGTCCGGCGACGGACTTTGCCGCTGACTCCTGGCCCCGGTGTAGCCGAGTGTCAGCGGCGACGGGCCAGGGTCAGGCCGTCGCCAATCGGTATCAGCGAGAGGTCGATGCGCTCGTCCCGATGCAGCGCCTGGTTGAAGTCGCGGATGGCCCGGGTGTCTTCGTCATCGCAGTCACGGTCGGCCACCTGGCCATGCCAGAGCGTATTGTCCACCATGATCAGTCCGTCCGGGCGGACCAGTCGCAGGCAGGCCTCGAAGTACTCCGGATAACCGGTCTTGTCCGCGTCGATGAATGCAAGATCGAAGCGGCCGCTCTGCCCTTCGGCCTCCAGTTGCTGCAGGCTTGCGCGCGCATCGCCCAGGCGCAGGTCCATGCGCGCGTCCAAGTCGGCCCGGTCCCAGTAGCGTCTGGCGATCGCGGTCCAGGCCTCGCTGTGATCCAGGCAGACGACCTCGCCGCCTTCGGGAAGGACCTGCCCTACGGCCAATGCGCTGTAGCCGGTAAAAGTGCCGACTTCCAGATAGCGCCGGGCCCCGACCAGCCGCGCCAGCAGGGCCATGAACTGCCCCTGTTCGGGGGCGATCTGCATGTTGTGCTCAGGCATCCCCGCGGTTTCCGCGCGCAACTCCGCGAGCAGGCTGGACTCGCGCAGCGAGCGGTCCAGCACATAGGCCTGAAGGCGGTCATCGAGTCCGATCGAACGGTTGGACATCACGGCTCCTTGTCAACGGCCAGCGAAGTGGATGCAGGGCGAGCCCCACCAGCACGACCAGTGCGGCCCACTCGACAGCCGGCGGGATCCATTCGGTGGCCTGTCCCGGGGTGATCCCGGGGCTCAACCCGGTTATGCCCAGCCCGGCATCCAGTATCAGACCCAGCGCGATAGTGCTGGCGCCAATGCCCAGTAAGTAAAGACTCAGTGCCGCGTTGCCCAGTTCCCGCCGGAACACCCCCAGCGTGGCGAGGCTGGTGATCGGGGCGGCCAGCAGGAATACCAGCACGGCGCCAGGAGAAACCCCGGCTGCCAGCAGGGCGACCGCGATGGGGGTGGCCGCGGTCGCACACAGGTACATCGGGATGCCGATCACGGCGAGCAGCAGCATCACCGGTAGCCCGCTGCCGTATTCCGCCAGTGCGGCCGGTGGAACCAAGGCCAGCAGGGCCCCGGCAACGAACAGTCCGATCACCAGCCAGAGACGGATATCGTCCAGAACGTCGCCGAACGCGTAGCGCTGGCCTTTCAGCAGGCGGGTCCATGGGCCCGGGGCCGCGGTTGCTGGTGCGCTCACTTCGTCGCAGGAAGAAGCGGTGCAGCAGTCTTGTGACGTCCGCGTATCGTCCGCATGCGCCTCGGGAGCGCGCGTGCGGCCGACCAGCAGGCCCGTGGTAATGGCCGTCACCAGGGCGCCGGCGACGCGGGCCACGGTCATCAGGGGGCCGAGAAGGGCATAGCTGATCGCGACCGAGTCCACGCCTACGCCCGGGGTGCCGATCAGGAACGCCGTGGTCGGGCCCCGTCCCGCGCCGACCCGGTGTAGTGCCAGGGCGGTCGGGATCGCCCCGCAGGAGCAAAGCGGCAGGGGTGCCCCGGCAATGGCGGCGCGGGCGGTCGGTGCCAGACCGGTGCCGCCCAGCCAGCGCTGCAGCGCCGCCTCTGGCAGGAAGGCCTTGACCAGTCCGGCCGCGGCCAGGCCCAGTAGCAGCCACGGCGCGGCCGTCAGGGCAAGCTCCAGCGTAGCGCTCAGGATCTCGGCGATCATTGGTCGATCGTCGTCTCGGGACGTCGCCGCTGCAAGAACCCGCGAAGGCAGCGGCGGATGGTGGTTGGCGAGACAGGGGTCGGCAGAGTCCGCTGTGCCCGGCTACACTGCGCCACGGAATCATCCGAAACGGACAAGGAGCGGAATATGGAAGGGTATGCACTGGCCACCGTGGTGCACGTGCTGGCGGTCGTGATCTGGGTTGGCGGGATGTTCTTCGCCTGGATGTTCCTGCGGCCGACGGCGGCACGGCAGCTCGACGACATGGCGCGGCTGCGCCTGTGGGAAGAGGTGTTCCAGCGCTTCTTCCCCTGGGTGTGGGCGGCGGTCGTGGCGCTGCTGATCACCGGCTTCCACATGATCTTCCTGGTGTTTGGCGGTATGGACAGCGTGCATCCCAGCGTGCACACAATGCTTGCGCTGGGTCTCATCATGATGGCGATCTTCGCCCATGTGGTATTTGCCCCGTACCGCCGTATGCGCCAGGCAATCGCGGCGAATGACACCGCGGAGGGCCTGCGCCGTCTGGGACAGATCCGCCGGCTGGTGGGTATCAACACCCTGATCGGGCTGGTCACCATCATCGTGGCCTCCGGTGGTCCGCTGATGCCGCAATAGGGGCTGCGCCGGGCAGCCGGTGCGGAGGCGCAGCGTTGCGCCCTCTTAATCCGTTGTCCGCAGGGCCGGATGCCAGACCAGATGTGGCACGCTGGGCGGTTCGATTACCACGGCCGCGTTCTGGTCGAAGCCGACCAGCCAGGCGTCCAGCTCGGAGGTGCCCATACCCAGTACGCAGTAGCCGGGCTCGTCGGGCCAGTGGCCGTTGGGGTCCCGATGGACAGTGGGCCAGCAGGACCAGCCGCCATGCTCCAGCTCGCGCGCGAGCCGGGCGTGGTGTTTGCGGTTCTCCCGCTCCGGCAGGGGGTGGCTGCGCGGATTCCATGCGGTCAGCAGACTGGCCCGGTCGACCCCCTGTGTTTGCAGGAAGGCCTCAAGGCGGGGCTCGCGCTGGCCGATGTGCAGGACGAGCGTCTGCCCGGGTAGGGTGATCTGATAATGCGTGGAGGCGTAGGCCCGGGCCAGTGCCGCGCGGGACCCGGGCGGGTTGGGCGGTACTAGGCTACCTCTTGAGTTTGGCGCCATCCCGGGGCACTCTCGCGTGTGGTCGTGTTTACCCACGATCACACAGGGAGACAACATGCGCGTCAAGGACCTGACCCAGCCCCGCCTCGCGGCCGGTGATGACCCGGCAAGGGCGTTGGCGTTTGACGTAATGGCCAGAAGCTCGGCGGGCTGACCATGTCCGCCGGACGTTTGCGTGCCCCGGGAATCACCAGTGTCTTTGCGCTGGTGCTGCTGCTGGTCGCGGCGATCGCCGTGTTCAGCTGGCTGCGGGTGCAACACCTGCAGCAGGATATTCAGACCCTCACCGAAGAACACATCCAGAGGGTTGATCATGTCCACCGTATGCGCAGCCTGGTGCGCGAGCGCGTGTTGCGTGCATCGCTGGTGGTGAGCGCGGAGGACACCGCGCTGCAGGAGCGCTATTACCGGGAGTTTCGCGATCTCGCACCCGAGTTCGTGGAGACGCTGGCCGCGGCGGAGGCCCAGGCCACCGGGACCGCAGAGCGCCAGCGCATGCAGGAGTTGCGCGAGCTGACTTCCATCGGCGCTCCGCTTCTGGAAGATATTGTCGATCTCGCCCTGGTCGGGGACCGTAACGAGGCCCTGGGCATGCTGTATGCCGACTTGATGCCGGTGCAGGAAGAAGTCCTGGGTCAGATGGAGCGCATACTGGAGGCCTTCCACCGCGACAATGCGGATGCCATAGAAGCCATGGCGCAGCGTCATGAGCGAAGCCAGGAATGGATGCTATGGGCGACCGCGCTGGCGGTGGTGCTGATCATCCTTCTTGGGGCGCGCGTACGCTACCGCCTGCGGCGCAACCACCAGGCCCTGCAGGACGAATTGCACGAGCGCATGCGGGTGGAGGCGCGCCTGCGCGAGACCCAGGGGGGGCTGGAGGCCGCGGTGGCGCGCCGAACGGCGGAGCTGGAGGAGACCACGGCGCGCCTGGAGGAGGCACAGCGCAGTGCGGGTGCGGGGTTCTGGGACTGGGACATACGCAATGGCCAACTGAACTGGTCCGCTCATGTGTTCGAGCTATTCGGGCTGGACCCCGGGTCGGACGAGGCGGGCTTCGAGTCCTATATCCATGCAGTGCACCCGGATGACCGGACGCGTGTGCGGCGAACCATCAACCAGGCCCTTGCCCGCGAAGCGGTTTATCGCGTCGATCACCGGGTCGTGCGGCCGGATGGCGGGGTGTGTCATGTCCGTGTGGAAGGCGAGATCGCCCGAGACGACACCGGCCGGCCCCTGCAGGTCCTGGGCATGGTGCGCGATGTGACACGCGAGAAGGCCTCGGAGGAGCGTTTGTGGCATCAGGCCCATCACGATTCCCTGACGGGCCTCGCCAACCGCAGCCTGTTCCAGGAGCACCTGCGCCAGGCCCTGCTCCGCGCCCAGCGCAACGGGACGGGGCTGGCTCTGGTGGTCTGCGACCTGGACGGGTTCAAGCCAATCAATGACCGCCTGGGCCACGACGCGGGTGATGTCGTGCTGGTGACTGTGGCCGGGCGTCTGCGCGAGGGGGTGCGCGAAAGCGATGTGGTGGCCCGAATGGGGGGGGACGAGTTTGTCCTGTTGCTGGAGAACATGGACGATCCGGACGCCCTGCTCGGGGTCGGCCTGAAGTTGATCGAACGCTTCGCCGAGCCCATCGAGGTCAATCGCGAGGCTGTGCAGGTTGGGCTGAGCATGGGGGCGGCCCTTTTTCCCCATGACAGCGCGGATCCGGAGGGCCTGCTGCTGCAGGCGGATCGCGCGATGTATGCGGCCAAGGAGGCCGGGGGCGGGGGGATCGTGCTGTACGAGCAGGTCGATGCCAGCCGCGCCAGTCGCCCGAATGCGCGGCATCGGCGGCGCGGGCCGCTGGGTTGCGGCCTTGGTCTGGAGACGCCGTGATCAATTCTGCTGTTGCGTTACCTGTGTAGCACGCTGCTCCAGCCACCCGGGGAAATCGTCTTCCGCGATGGGCTGGCCGTAGAGAAATCCCTGGAAGCGGGCGCAGCCCAGTGCCAGCAGGCGCTGGCGCTGGGCCTGCTGTGCCACGCCTTCGGCAATCACGCGCAGGCCCATGTTGTGGCCGATGTCGAGGATGTTCTCGATCAGCATTTGATCACCTTTGTCCACGAGTTCGTCCACGAACGACTTGTCGATCTTGATCTCGTCCAGCGGCAGATCTCGCAAGTAGGCCAGCGAGGAGTACCCCGTGCCAAAGTCGTCCAGTGCGATCTGGACACCGAATTCGCGTAGGGCTCGCAACTTGCCGACCGCATCGGACAGATCGCGTAGCAGGCCCGATTCGGTGACCTCCAGCGTGATCTGGCCGGGTTTGATTCCGGATGCCTGCACACGCTGAGTGAGCTGGTTGACGAAGTCGGGACGGGCGAGTTGCCATGGCGAGATATTGATCGCCACGCGTGGGGGGAGCGGCAGGCCGCGTTCGCGCCAGTTCTGCAGGTTCTCGAGTACACGCTCAATCACCCAGGTGCCGATGGAATGGATCAGTCCGGTTTCCTCGGCGATGGGGATGAACAGCACCGGGCCGACCGGGCCCAGCTCTGTGTGTGTCCAGCGTAGCAGCGCCTCGGCCCCGACCAGATTGTCCTGGGCATCGAACTGGGGCTGGTAGTGCAGGTGCATCTCGTGGTTCACCAGCGCCTGGCGCAGCCCTTCCTCAATGTGCAGGCGGGCACGCGCCTCGTCCTGCAGCACATGACGGTAGAACTGTACCCCTCCGCGACCAGCCCGTTTCGCCTGGTACAGCGCAATATCGGCGTGGCGCAGCGCATCCGAGGAGGTCTGGCCTGCATCCGGGAACAGTACGCATCCCAGGCTGGCGCCAACGCTGAAGGTGCGTTCCCCCACCACAATGGGCCGCTGCAAGGCGTCCAGCAATCGGTGAGCGGTGTCGTTTACCGTCGCCTCGATCGCCTGGCGTGACGCGCGCCGGGGGTGGATCAAGGTGGCGAATTCGTCTCCGCCCAGGCGTACCACCAATGCGTGTTCGGGCGTGTGCTGTCGCAGGCGGTCAGCCACCGCGGCCAGTACGGTGTCGCCGACTGCGTGCCCCAGCGCATCGTTGATGGTCTTGAAGTGGTCCAGGTCGATCAGGATCAGACCTCCCTGCTGGTTTCCGTGCTGGGCCCGCTCGATGTCCCGGGTCAGGGTGTCGTGTAGTTGGGTGCGGTTGGCCAGCCCAGTCAGCGGATCGTGGTAGGCGAGTCGGCGAATATGTTCCTCGCCCTCAAGTCGTTCGAGTTCGGCCGCAGCCCGGTCGGCAAAGATTTCGAGAATGCCTGCGGCCTGTTCGGTCTCGTCCAGGGGGTAGCGATTCAGGATCGCGATATGTCCGAGTTCGCGCCCTTGGCTGTCGAGCATCGGGGCGCCGAGATAGCTGCGTGCTTCCATCTCGACAAGAAGATCGTCGTGCGGGAACAGTTCCTGAACGCGGTCCGCATAGACGCACACGCCCTTCGAGAGCACTTCGTCACAGGGCGTGTCGGCCAGCGCATAGTGGATGTTGTCCACTAACTCGCCATCCCGGCAAAGCGCGGCTGTCTCGACGTGGCCGGGCAGACCCGGGACGTTGACGCCGGCCAGTGCATAGTCCGCGCGAAACACCTCGCGCAGTCGGAGTACGAGGGTCTGGAAGAAGCTCTCCCGGTCGCCAGTGCGGAAACCCTGGGCGATGACGCGCAAAGCATCCTCGCCGCGCCGCGCGAGTGTGATGTCCTCCTGCATCACGATGATGTCCTGGACTTCGTCGCGGTGATTCTTCAGCGGGTAAACGCGACCCTTCAGCCAGCGGATCCCGGTTGGTGCGGCAACGTGACCGGTGCCCATGCGGCAAGCGAAGGGCCCAATGGACCGCCGGTCGCCGTGGGCCGCCGCGCGGATCGCTTCGGTCACCTGGCCGTCGATGGGGTCAGGGTGGTGCAGGACATTCGAACCCCTGATTTCTTCGCTCGAACGGCCGTGCATCGCTTCCCAGGCGGCGTTCACCTGGCGCACGCGGCCCTCGGGTGTCAGCACCTCAACCGCCATCGGCGCCTGTTGCACCAGGTCACGAAAACGGTGTTCGGATTCACGGATGCGTTCCTGGGTTTCCCGGTGCAGCGCCAGGCTCATCACCAGGATCATGCCCAGAAAGCCGAACGTCGTCAGGGGGATGGAATCGATCACGCCGAGGCGCACCAGGGTGCCCTGAAGCGTGGCCAGCAGGAACGGGACGATAGCGGCCAGCAGAATCAGGGGGGCGGGACCCCTGTCGCGGTACCAAAGGCGGATCAGCGCCCACAGGGCGAAGCCAAACACGAGGATCAAGCCGGCCAGGCCCAGCAGGTACCACGGGCTCGAGGGCCCCACCGCGAGCGATAACGTCTCGCCCCAGGGGAGGGTCACCATGTGCAGTTCGGCGACTTGGCCCAACTGCAGCCCGTGCGGTTGCCGCGCATTGGCAATCCACATGGCGACCATCAGTAGTGCCAGTATCGCGAGCAGGCCCCGCGCGGGGGTTTGGGTATAGCGTGCGATGAATGCCGCGAACAGCACATACAGGGGTGCGACCAGGGCGTAGTAGGTCTTGATGGGGCCGGTATAGGCCTCGAGGGACGGCGCCTGGTAGGACAGTGCAATGCTGATCGCGGCACCCGTCATCAGCAGGCACATGGCGGCGAACAGCAGATGCTCCGTACGGCGCAGGCTATGGGCGGCATACAACAGGTGGCTGGCCGTGGCGTACAGGCACAGCCCGGCGAGCAGATACAACGCTGCGATCATTGGACCACCCATGACCAACCCCCCTGGAGCGGCGGAAATCCCTTTCCGTACTGCTGAGTTAAGCACAACCGCGCACGGCTTGCGCGCGGTGGGCGATTTACAGGTACGGGGTCAGCAGACGGGCCGCGCCGTCGCGCAGACGGGCAGGGAGGGGCCGGGCGTGGACATCTTCAAGGGTGAGCGGGTGGGAGCGCGTACGCAGGTCTTCTGCCCATGCGCCGAGTTGCTGGCCCAGATCACGGTCCAGACATTCGAGATTGCACTCGAAGTTGAGCCGCAGGCTGCGGGGGTCCCAGTTGGCCGACCCCACAAGGAGCCATTCACCATCCACCAGCATCATCTTGGAGTGGTTGAACGGAGGGGGTGTCAGCCAGATGCGGCAGCCACGCGCCAGCAACTCGCCGTGCAAGGGGCGGGTCGCCCACTCGACCAGGCGCAGGTTGTTGCGTTCCGGCAGCAGCAGATCGACCTCGATGCCGCGCAAAGCCGCAGCCTTGAGGGCGCCCAGCAGTTCCAGGTCAGGCAGGAAGTAGGGCGTCACCACGGTGATGCGCTCGCGTGCCTCGGCGATCGCAGCCAGCAGGGTAAACTTGATCACCTCGAAGTCCTCATCGGGGCCGTCCGGCAGTGCGCGGCACATGAGCGCACCGGCCGGGCGGGTCTCCTCCGGGAACCAGGGAGTACCTTCGAGCGCCTCCTGGGTACTGAATTGCCAGTCTTCTGCGAACACCCGCTGGAGCTGCAGGCAGATGGGGCCGCGGACCTCGAAGTGCAGATCCTGTATCGGGTGGGGGCCCGGATCGCTTGCACTGTGCCCGCGACGGATATTCATTCCCCCGGTGAAGCCGTGCTCGCCATCTACCAGCAGCATTTTGCGGTGATTGCGCAGATTGAACGCGGCGAGCGTGCGCGGCAGATGGTGGACGGGCATGAAGGCGGCGGCCGGGATGCCGGCCCGCTTGAGGAACCGCAGGGTGTTGCGGCGGCTGTAGCGTGCACCGATGCCATCGATCAGGACACGCACCTCGACACCACGGTCGCGGGCGGCCTTCAGGTGGCGCACAAAGCGCTGTCCGATTACGTCGTAATCAAAGATGTAGGTCGCCAGGGTAATGCTCCGGGATGCGCGGTCGATCGCCCCGAGCATGGCCGCGTATGCCTGATCGCCATCGGTTAATGGTCGCACCGAGTTGTCCGCGCTGGTACGAAAGGGTGCAAGACGGTCGCCAGAGCTCAGCAGCCGCGCCCAGCGCGATGGGATGCCCGGGCCGTTGGCCTCGCGGGCGGCGGGATCGACCAGCAGGTGTCCCTCGCGCAGGGCGTGGGCCCGGCGGCGGATACGGTTTACCCCGAACATCCAGTACAGGATCGAGCCGCCAAGCGGCAGCAGAACGATCAGGCCCACCCACGCGATGACGGTGCCGGTCTCGCGGCGCTGGAGCAGCGCGTGCATGACACTGACAACGGCCAGTGCGAAAACAGCGATGGCAGTGATACTGGCAGTCCAGCCGGTACCCAGCACGGCATTCTCCCCGGGAATGGAATGGTGGCGATGTGATCGCTACAGTACGCGGGCCGGGCGAGCGGTAAAAGGCCGCCATGGTGATCCATTCGCCCTTAGGGAAACGCTGATTGATCGGCGTTTCCCTGCGGCACAGGGACGTGCCGCCGGAATCGACCACCGTAGATGGTTGATCCCGAAGCAAGCTGCAACCCCCTTTGCCAGCGCAAAGGTATGCAAGACGATGCAGTGCCGTGCGCGCTGAGAAAGCCAGGATGGCTTTATTCAGTGCTTCTTTAGAGGAAGCCGATGACCGATATCGAGACCCCCAGCCTGTTCGCCAACAGTGGCGAGCAGCTGCCGCTGAAGGACTTCACCGAGAAGGCGTACCTGGACTACTCCATGTACGTGATCCTGGACCGTGCGCTGCCGCACATCGGCGACGGGCTCAAGCCTGTGCAGCGCCGCATCATCTACGCGATGAGCGAGCTGGGGCTCTCGGCCACGGCCAAGTACAAGAAGTCCGCACGCACCGTCGGTGACGTCCTCGGCAAGTTCCATCCGCATGGCGACTCGGCGTGCTACGAGGCGATGGTGCTGATGGCGCAGCCCTTCTCCTATCGCTACCCGTTCGTTGACGGGCAAGGCAACTGGGGATCCCCGGACGATCCCAAGTCCTTCGCCGCGATGCGCTATACCGAGTCGCGTCTGTCGCGCTACGCGCAGCTGCTGCTCTCGGAGCTGGGGCAGGGCACGGTGGACTGGGTGCCCAATTTCGACGGCGCGCTGGACGAGCCGAAGGTGCTGCCGGCCCGGCTGCCGAACGTGCTGCTCAACGGCGGTTCCGGGATCGCCGTGGGCATGGCCACCGACATCCCGCCGCACAACCTGCGCGAGGTGGCCACGGCCTGCGTGCACCTGCTGGAGCATCCGAAGGCGACCGTCGCGGAGCTGTGCGAGCACCTGCCGGCGCCGGACTTTCCCACCGAGGCCGAGATCATCACTTCGCCCCCCGAACTGCGAAAGGTCTACGAGACCGGACAGGGCTCGATCCGCGCGCGGGCGCGCTATGAACGCGAAGGCGACGATATCGTGGTCACCGCGCTGCCGCATCAGGTCTCCGGGGCCAAGCTGCTGGAGCAGATCGCCAGCCAGATCCGCGCGAAGAAGCTGCCGATGGTCGAGGACCTGCGCGACGAGTCCGACCACGAGCACCCGACCCGCCTGGTGATTACCCCGCGCTCGAACCGCGTGGATGTCGATGCGCTGATGGCGCACCTGTTCGCGACCACGGATCTGGAAAAAACCTACCGCGTGAACATGAACGTGATTGGCCTTGACGGGCGCCCGCAGGTGCGCGACCTGGCCGGGTTATTGAGTGAATGGCTGACCTTCCGCATCGAGACTGTGCGCCGGCGCCTGCAGTGGCGTCTGGAGAAGGTGCAGGCGCGGCTGCACGTGCTGGAAGGCCTGCTGATCGCCTATCTCAATATCGACGAGGTGATCGCGATCATCCGCGAGTACGACCAGCCCAAGCCCGAACTGATGAGCCGTTTTGGCCTGTCCGACATCCAGGCCGAGGCGATCCTGGAGCTGAAGCTGCGTCATCTGGCCAAGCTCGAGGAGATGAAGATCCGCGGCGAGCAGGACGAACTCAGCGAAGAACGTGACCAGCTGGAGAAGACCCTGGATTCCGAACGCCGCCTGCGCACCCAGGTCCGCCGCGAGATCGAGAAGGACGCCGCGGACTATGGTGACGAACGCCGCTCGCCGCTGGTCCAGCGCGCCGCCGCGCAGGCACTGGACGAATCCGCCCTGGTGCCCACCGAGCCGCTGACCATCGTGCTGTCGGAAAAGGGCTGGGCGCGCGCGGCCAAGGGCCACGATGTGGATGCCCGCGGTCTGAACTACAAGGCCGGGGATGCCTTCCAGGCCGCGGTCACCGGGCGCAGCAACCAGCCGGTCGCGTTCATCGACTCCACCGGCCGCACCTACACCATCCCCGCCCATACCTTGCCGTCCGCGCGCGGGCAGGGCGAGCCGCTTTCCGGCCGCGTGAACCCGCCGGAGGGCGCGCGTTTCGTCGGTATGGCCACGGGGGCGGAGGAAGATCGCTGGCTGCTGGGCTCGGATTACGGCTACGGTTTCGTCGCGAAGCTGGGTGATCTGCTGGGGCGGCAGAAGGCCGGCAAGAACGTGCTGACCGTGCCCGACGGGGCCGCCGTGCTGCAGCCGGCGCCGGTGCGCAACCCGCACGAGGATCACATCGCCGTCGTCACTTCGCGCGGTTATCTGCTGCTGTTCCCGGCCACCGATCTGCCGGAACTGGCGCGCGGCAAGGGCAACAAGCTGATTGGCATCCCTTCCGCGGCACTCAAGGACGGTTCCGAGCGGGTGCTTGGCGTGGCCGTACTTTCTCCGCAGGACACCCTGGTCGTGCATGCCGGCAAGCGCTTCAAGGCGCTGGCCCCGGCGGAGTGGGCGGAGTATGTTGGCGAGCGCGCGCGGCGCGGTCGCCAGCTGCCGCGCGGCTACCAGAACGCCGACTGGATCGAGGTGCGGCCGGCCTGAACCGCGAGCGCCAACGGTGGTCTGTGGAGGGGGTCGGGCTTGAATTTTGCGGCCGTGCCCCGACTATAAGCACATCCCGAAGAGTTTATTGATGGAGTACAGGAAGGCTTCATGAAACGTATTGCGCTGTTTCTGGCGACGAACTTCGCCATCATCATCGTGCTCAGCATTACCCTGCGCCTGCTGGGCGTGGAGCGCATTCTCGACGAAGAGGGAGTCCACCTCGACCTCAATGCGCTGCTGATCTTTGCCGCGGTATTCGGTTTTGGCGGCTCCTTCATCTCGCTGGCCATCTCCAAGTGGATGGCCAAGAAGACGATGAAGGTCCACGTGATCGACAAGCCGCGCAACGCCACCGAACAGTGGCTGGTGGAGACCGTGCAGCGTCAGGCCCGCGAGTCCGGGATCGGCATGCCGGAGGTGGGCATCTATGACTCGCCGGACCCGAATGCCTTTGCCACCGGCATGAGCAAGAACAATGCACTGGTCGCGGTGAGCACCGGGCTGATGCAGAACATGAGCCAGGGCGAGGTCGAGGCGGTCCTGGGCCACGAGGTCGGGCACGTCGCCAATGGCGATATGGTCACGCTGGCGCTGATCCAGGGGGTCGTGAACACCTTCGTGATCTTCCTGGCCCGTGTGGCCGGTCATTTTGTCGACCGCGTGGTGTTCAAGAACGAGGCAGGTCATGGCCCGGCGTTCTGGATCACCACCATCGTCGCCGAGATCATCCTGGCGATTCTGGCCTCGATCATCGTCATGTGGTTCTCGCGCCAGCGCGAGTTCCGCGCCGACGAGGCGGGTGCGAAGCTGGCCGGCCGCGAAAAGATGATCGGTGCGCTGGAGTCGCTGGCGCGCGCATCGGGACGCCCGGTGGACATGCCCGACCAGATGGCGGCCTTCGGCATCCGCGGGGGTATGGCTCAGGGGCTGAAGAAGCTGTTCATGAGTCACCCACCGATCGAGCAGCGCATCGCGGCACTGCGGGCAAACAGCTGATCCGTATCGGGTCGTCAGGCAGGAATCGGGAAGGCCGCCCACAGGGCGGCCTTCTTCGTTTGGGGGCGGGTCCGCTCGTAGGATGCGTTGAGCGAAGCGAAACGCATCAATAATAGCGTCCGCGCCCGGGCTGACCGCCAGCGGCGAGTGCCGCATCTCCGACGATGGGGTTGCTGCGGCGCTCTTCCCCGAAGGTCGACCCCGGGCCGTGTCCGGGCACAAAGCGCACATCGTCGCCCAGCGGCCAGAGGCGACGGGTGATGGACTCGATCAGTTGCGGCCCGTTGCCGCGCGGGAAGTCGCTGCGGCCGATAGCGCCGTGGAACAGCACGTCACCCACCAGCGCGAGGCGGCTTTCGCGGTCAAAGAACACGATGTGCCCCGGTGTGTGTCCAGGACAGTGCAGTACCTCCAGCGTGACCTCGCCCAGAGACAGTTCCTCGCCATCGTGCAACCAGCGATCCGGAGCCAGTGGGGGCATTTCGGGAAACCCGAACATCTGGCATTGCATCGGCAACTGATCCAGCCAGAAGGCGTCCTCGGCCTGCGGCCCCAGGATCGGGATCTGGCAGCGGTCCGCCAATTCGGAGGCGGCCCCGACATGGTCGAGGTGCCCATGGGTCAGCAGGATGCAATCCAGCTGAACCTCCTGTTGGCTCGCAATCTCGATCAGCGTGCCGGCTTCGGCTCCGGGGTCCACCCAGGCGCCGGTTCGCGTCCGGTCGCACCAGATCAAGGTCGCGTTCTGCGCCAGTGCGGTTACCGGGTGACTCAAGTGCTGGAGCATAGGGCGTAACGATCCGTGACGAGAACGCGGATTGTGCCTTTTTTAAATCGTGACGAGAATCCGGGAATAGAACGCGCGCGCCTGCGTCTTTAAGGGTGTGCAAGTCTTTAGAAAAAGCGATCGAGCGGAGTAGCCCAAGAGTACGACCCCCTGCGTACGAGGCTGCTTGACAAGAAGATCGTTATATTAGAAGATTTGCATACGCTGATTGCTGCACCCCCTGTCAGCATCAGCGGACTCCTCCATCCTCCTTTGGTGGTTTTCTTGGCGCGGGCTCAACCCGCGCTTTTTTTTGTCCGGAATTCGCATTCCGTCAGTGTTTCCCTAACATGGCAGCGATGCCCTGGCCCCCGAACGCTCGATGCCTACACGTCTGAACAGTCTGCGCAATGCGGTGTTGCTGTTTGTCCTGCTGCCCCTGCTGCTGGTGGTTGGGGGCACGGTGACGCTCGGGCTGCAGGAATTCCAGACACAGATGGAAAACCGCATGCAGGCCGATATCGAGCTGGTGGCGCGCTCCATTCGCCTGCCCGTGGCAACGGCGATGATCGACCAGGACGTGACCACGGTGCAGCAGTCGCTGGATTCGCTGTTCCAGATTGACCAGGTGTTTGGTGTGTATGTCTACGATGCCCAGGGCGATATGGTGGCCACCAGTGGCCCGCCCAGCCCCACGATCCGTCACCCGGGCGAGGCTCAGGCAATCAGCGAAACCGGCAGCCTCGGCGCGTTCGACGAGCACCAGGGGCGCGAAGTCTTTTCGTTTTTCCTGCCGTTGTCGGATTCCGCGGGACGGATAGTCGGTCTGCTACAGGTAACGCGCGACGTGTCGCCCTTCCGGGCGTATGTGTCGCAGCTGCGCTGGCAGGGGGTCATGGTGATGCTCGCGGTGAGCGTCCTGTTTCTGCTGGTGGTGCTGATTGGCCATCACCGTGCGATCGGACGCCATGTGGGACGCCTGATTGGTGCCATGCGTGATATTGGCGAAGGACAACGCGGGCTGCGGGTCCCGGAAAAGGGCCCCTGGGAACTGCGCCGTCTGGCGATCACGATGAACGGCATGCTGGAGCGTCGCGAGGCTTCCGAGGCGGCGCTCCAGGCCCAGCGCGAGGAACAGGCGCGGCTCGAGGAAAAGCTGCGACATTCGGAAAAGCTGGCGGCCATTGGTCAGTTGGCGGCCGGGGTCGCGCACGAGCTGGGTACGCCCCTGGGCATCATCGCCGGTCGCGCCCAGCGTGCCGCAAGACGGCTGCCCGACGGCGACCCTGCGCGCAAGGAGATGCAGGAATTGCAGGTGGAACTGGAGCGCGTGGAAACCATCGTGCGCCAGCTTCTAGACTTCGCTCGCCGCAACCCGCTGCAACAGCGTCCGCTGGAGTTGCAGGGGCTGGTGCGCGAGATCGTGGCGCGCGTGCAGCAGCGCGGCAAGGGGTGCGAACGGGTTCGTTTCGATCTCGCGGGCGAGCCGCTGACCGTGGCGGCTGACCGTCTGCGTCTGGGTCAGGCCCTGGAGAACTTGATCGACAACGCGGCTCAGGCGGCCGATGGTTGCGTGCAGGTGAGTTGGCGTTGTCGGGGCGACACCCTCGAATGCGTAATCGCCGACGACGGACCGCGTGCGGGGCGCGGGATCTCCGACGAGCGGGCCGAGCGCCTGTTCGAGCCCTTCTTTACGACCAAGCCGACAGGCGAGGGAACCGGCCTGGGCCTGGCGGTTGCGCAGGTGGCGCTGGAGGATCATGGCGGGCAGGTGACGCTGGATCGCCATGATCCGGATCTCACGCGCTTCGTGGTGACGCTGCCGCTCGGCTCCGGCGCCCGTCGTGACGGCAAGCCGGAACCGGCAGGGCCGGAGGTGACTCCCAGCGCTCGGGTATCGCATGGAGGAACGGCATGAGCATGTCCCGGGAAGGTGGGTTCAGCGACCGCGTTCTGGTTGTCGAAGACGATCGCGGGCATCGCGAGCTACTGGTCGAGGAACTGGCGGAAGTCGGCTATGCGGTCACCGCAGTGGAGTCGGCCGAGGAGGCCGAACAGGTCCTGCGTCAGCAAACGGTTTCGCTGGTGGTCAGCGATCTGCGTCTGCCCGGCGCCGACGGTTTCCATGTGCTGGAGGTGGCGCGTGACACGGTGCCGGTGCCCGGCTTCATCATGCTCACCGGTTTCGGCACCATCGATCAGGCCGTGACGGCGCTCAAGGCGGGTGCGGACGATTTCCTGACCAAGCCGGTTGATCTGGAACACCTGCGCCTGGCGGCCGAGCGTGTCGCCGAGGCCCGCCGCCTGCGGGCAGAGGTCCGTCAGTATCGCGAAGTCCTTGCTGGTGACGAGAGCTTTCATGGCATGCAGGGCAAGAGCCCGGCAATGCTCAAGCTGCACGATCTGATCCGGCGCATTGCCGCTGCTGACGGCAGTGTGCTCATCACTGGCGAGTCGGGGACCGGGAAGGAACTGGTTGCCCGTGCCCTGCATGCGGAAAGCGACCGCGCCAACGGCCCCTTCATTGCGTTGAACTGTGCGGGGATCCCGGAGACCCTGCTGGAGTCGGAACTCCTGGGCCATGTCGCCGGGGCCTTCAGTGGCGCCAAGGGCGCGCGCCGCGGCCTTTTTACCGAGGCTGACGGTGGCACGCTGTTCCTCGACGAAATCGCCGAGATGCCAGTGGCCATGCAGAGCAAGCTGTTGCGGCTGTTACAGGACGGGCGCGTGCGACCGGTTGGCTCCAACGAGGAGATCGAAACGGACGTACGTATTGTGGCCGCCACGCATCAGGACTTGCAGGAGCGGATCCGTCAGGAGCAATTCCGCGAGGATCTCTATTACCGCCTCGAGACGTTCCGAATCGAGATTCCGCCCCTGCGCGACCGCGGTGCCGACATTGAGCGCCTGGCGCAGCAGTTCCTGCGCGAGCAGGCGCTGGCGCGAGGGCTCCCCGTTCGAGAACTCAGCCCGGAGGCAATGCGTGCCCTGCTGCGCTACGGCTTTCCCGGGAACGTGCGGGAGCTGGCCAGCTTGATGGAGCGCGCGGCCACCCTTGCGTCTGGCGAGGTGATCGAGTTTCGGGATCTGCCCGAGCGGGTGCGCCAGTCAGAGCCCGCGAGCGGCTCGGGCGAACCGTCCGGGGCGGTTTCCGGTGCCGATCTGCCGGTTCCTGGTACCGACGATGACAGCCACTGGCCCAGCCTGGCGGAGGTGGAGCAGGCCTACCTGCACCGGGTTCTGGAACACGTCGAGGGCAATAAGCAGCGCGCCGCGCGCATCCTGGGGATCGGGCGCAAGACGCTCTATCGCAAGCTCGGCGAGAGCGAGACGGATTCCTGAGTGACATGGCCTGCAGTGCAGCCTGGGCTGGGAAAGCCCGGGAGTCTTTTCTCGGTGCTTCCCCGTTCCTGCCGGTTTTTTCGTGACCCTGTCCCCCCTCCCGGCCCCTGATGGGCCGTACTGACCCGGGTCTCCCCGACCCATGTGTCATTTTGACCCTCATATCCCCGTGATCCAGGTCCGCCCGTTAGCCGGACCGTATTGCTTAACTATCTGAAAAACAGTTTTTTATCGGTTTTATTCTGTTTTTGGCACGGCACCTGCTACTTCTCCGTTGCAGTCAACCGAAAGCCAATCGAGCCCATTCCGTTGACTGTGCTGAAACTTCAAATGAAGGAGAGAAGCACGATGTCGACTTTCCGCAAATCTGCTCTAGCAATCGCCATGAGTTCCCTGTTCGCCCTCGGTGGCCTGAGCGCCGCGCAAGCCATGGGCGAAGGTGCCGAGACACCGGATGAGGACGAGCAGGAAGAACAGGGTGGCATGCCGCCCCAGATGATGGTCCAGGCGGGTGAACCTGCCACGCCGCCGGCCGACGATGATGACGACGAGGATAACGGTGGCATGCCTCCGCAGATGGCCCAGGCTGGTGATGCTGGTGCGCCTCCGGCCGAAGAAGATGATGACGATCGTGACGGCGGCATGCCGCAGATGGTCCAGGCGGGTGATGCTGGTGCGCCCCCGGCCGAAGAAGATGACGACGACGAGGGCAACGGCGGTATGCCTCCGCAGATGGTCCAGGCCGGTGATGCTGCGGGCCCCGCGGATGACGATGAGGACGAAGACCGCGATGGCGGTATGCCTCCGCAAATGGCCCAGGCTGGCGGCGCTGAAGCCCCGGCTGGCGACGATGAAGACGACGATGACGACAGCCCCGACTGGTAAGGGGCTAACGGGCAAGCCGGGCAGTGTTCGTCTGCCCGGCACCTATTCCTGAGGCAGGAGCCTCAGGATTTTTTTTAACCCAGAGGAAGAGGTAGACACGATGAGCTTTCGCAAGACCGCACTCGCATTCGCGTTGACTTCCATGTTCGCGATCGGTGGCGTGGCAACCGCGCAGACCGGTGACATGGGTGGTGCCCAGGGTGGTGCCGAAGGGGCCCCGCCGCAGGGTGGTGCCGAAGGTGCGCCTCCGCAGGGCGGTCAGCCGCCGCAGGGTGGTGCCCAGGGTGGCCAGCCGCCTGAAGGTGGTGCTCCGCCGGAAGGTGGCGCTGCTGGTGCCCCGCCCGCTCAGCAGGCCCCCGAAGTGGATCTGAGCGAAGAAGACATCGACACCTTCGTGGGCGCCTTTGTGGCGGTCCAGGAAGTGCGTGAAGACTTCGCCAACCGCCTGCAGGAAGCCGAGGATGAAACCGAGGCCCAGTCCATGCAGCAGGAAGCCCAGGACGAAATGGTCAGCGCTGTTGAAGACGCCGGTATGACCGTCGAGGAATACAACGAAGTGGCCATGGCCCTGCAGAATGATCCTGAACTGATGCAGGAAGTCCAGGAGCGCGCCGAAGCGGAGATGTAATCCATCCCCGTTCCGGACCCCGGGCCTCGCGCCCGGGTCCCGAAAGGGCCGGCCTTCGTGCCGGCCTTTTTATTGGTTTCTCCCGGCGGATGTCTCCCGGCCGGGAAACGCGAAACATCCCGAAGGGGCACTCTACTGGCGGAGTATCGATGGACGAGGCTAATAATCCCCCCGTGTCTCTTGAACCGGGCGCCTGGAAGCGCTATTCTTGCGCGCTTTCTGAATCGCCCCGACATCGGAGCATCAAGACATGAGCACCATCAGCGCCAAGCCGGCCGAAGTCGAACGCGACTGGTTCCTGGTCGACGCCGCGGACAAGACCCTCGGCCGCCTCGCCACGGAAATCGCGCGTCGCCTGCGCGGGAAGCACAAGCCCGTCTACACGCCGCACGTGGACACTGGCGATTACATCGTCGTGATCAACGCGGAAAAGATTCGTGTGTCCGGCAACAAGGCCAGCGACAAAAAGTACTTCCGCCATACCGGCTATCCGGGTGGTATCAAGGAAGCCAATTTCAACCAGATGATTGACCGTCATCCGGAGAAGGTGCTCGAGCTCGCCGTGAAGGGCATGCTGCCGCGCAACCCGCTGGGCCGCGCCATGTTCAAGAAGCTCAAGGTGTACTCCGGTACCGAGCATCGCCACACCGCGCAGCAGCCGCAGCCGCTCGACATCTGACGGCTCAACAGCAAGGGAAATCGATCCGTATGGCTACCAATCAATACTACGGCACCGGCCGTCGCAAGACCTCCTCGGCCCGCGTGTTCCTGCGCCCGGGTACGGGCAACATCACGGTCAACGACAAGCCGCTGGACGAGTTCTTCGGCCGCCAGACCTCGCGCATGGTCGTGCGTCAGCCGCTGGAGGCCACCGAGTCCACCGAGAACTTCGACGTGATCGCGACCGTGGAAGGCGGGGGCGGCAACGGCCAGGCCGGCGCCATTCGTCTGGGCATTGCCCGCGCGTTGGTGCAGTACAACGAAGAGATGCGTTCGCCGCTGCGTCGCGGTGGTCACCTGACCCGTGATGCCCGTGAGGTCGAGCGCAAGAAGGTCGGTCTGCGCAAGGCCCGCCGCGCGACCCAGTACTCGAAGCGCTAAACCGCGCTCGAGTGCCGGCGCGTACGGCACCCGGTTTACTGGGGGATCGTCTAGCGGTAGGACTACGGACTCTGACTCCGTCAACCCAGGTTCGAATCCTGGTCCCCCAGCCATCCATAGAGAAGGGCCCCCTCGCGGGGCCCTTCTCTATGGATATTTGAGCGAGCCCAGGGTTCGAACCTGGAAGGTTCGGCGGAGCGCAGCGGAGCACTGCACGCGCGCTGCGCGTGCAGCCCCGAAGGGGTGAGGCGGCGCAGCCGCCGAATCATCCTGGTCCCCCAGCCATGGCGGTGTGCCCCTCGAAGGGGCTCACCGCCATTTGCTTTGGACTGGTCGTTACGTCAGGGAGGGCCCCCTCGCGGGGCCCTTTTCTATGGATATTTGAGTGAGCCCAGGGTTTGAACCCGGAAGGTTCGGCGGAGCGCAGCGGAGCACTGCACGCGCTGCGCGTGCAGCCCCGAAGGGGTGAGGCGGCGCAGCCGCCGAATCATCCGGGTCCCCAGCTGTCCCCCGCAAGGCGGTGCGGCCATCAATGCCGTTGCTTTCCCTGCCCGCGTCCCAAACTCGCTACACTCCCTTGATCGAGGCCCCACCCGCAACGTACGGGAATTCTTCCGGGCCCTCTGCGTCGAATCCTTCAGGAATCGTGCGAACTTCGAGTCGATGTTCGCCAACAAGGTCAAGAAAACAGGAGAGGAGAAATCCATGTCGGTACCTGACAACCCCTACGAGCCGGTCAGCGTCGATACCACTGCCCACGAGGTCGAGGGCGCGGATACCTGGTATATGATCGGGATATCCGGAATCCCGGACCCGGACAACGAGGGGCATACCTCGAACGCAGGTTTTGTGGTGACGGACGAGGGTGTGGTGGTTTACGACGCCTTGGGGACGCCGCCGCTCGGGTTCGAGATGATCCGGCGGATCAAGGAGGTCACGGAGCAGCCGATCAAGTACGTGATTGCCGGCCATTATCATGCAGACCATATCTATGGCCTGCAGGCCTTCGCCGATCACACGGACGCAAAAATCATCGGGCAGTCGCGCGCGAAGGACTATCTCGACAGCCCCGGGGCCGCCGCCCGGCTCGAGCAGCGCCGAGGCGTGCTGACCCCCTGGGTCGACGAGGACACCCAGATCATCCCGCCGGACGAGTTCTTCGATGACGAGTACGTGATCGAGCTCGGGGGCAAGACGTTTCGCTGCGTGCATGCGGGGCCGGCGCATTCACCGGACGACATCATCATGGTGGTCGAGGAGACCGGCGTGGTCTTTGCTGGCGATATCGTGTTCGACGGCCGCATCCCGTTCATGGGTGACGACGCGCTGGACTCGGAAAACTGGGTCAATCGTCTGGAAGAACTGATGGAGATGGACTTGAAGTTCCTGGTCCCGGGGCATGGCGACGCCACCGACGAGGCAGCACGCGCGGTGAAGTTCACCCGTGACTATATTGCGTATCTGCGTGAGCATATGGCCGAGGCAGTCGAAAACATGGATTCCTTCGACGAGGCCTATGGAGCGATGGACTGGTCCGACTACGAAGATCTTCCGGCGTTCGAGGAGACCAATCGCAGCAACGCCAACGCCGTCTACCTGGAGATGGAAGAAAAGCTCTTCTGATCTCGCTCACCTAGGGAAACACTGATCAATGTACACGCTCGCGTTGGCACCCCAGGTTTTCCGAAACAAGGCGCGTCGCGCAGCGCCGTAGTCATTCTACGGTCAAGCGGCGCAACGCAGCATCGGGGAACCTGGGGTGCCAACCCCGAAGGGGCTCGGCCGCTTTTGCGCGCGCACGGCGTTGCGGCTCCCTTGTGCAGAATGACTGCACGGCAGTCGCCGCGCCTTGTTCCCACGCAAAAGCGACTCGAGCGCGAGCGTGTACATTGATCAGTGTTTCCCTATCGGTCGATGCCGGGCCGTCCAGCCCGGCAAAGGAGCATCCGCATGACCTTGCATATCGATCCCGGCCTGTTGACGGCCATTCTGTCGCTTGCGGCCGGTATCCTGATTCTGATCTGGCCCCGGCTGTTGAACTACATCGTGGCGATCTACCTGATCGTGATCGGTGCGGTGGGGCTGCTGGCCTACCTGTAAAGCGGGATCTAGAGCGCTGGCACCGAACTGCGGGTGCATCGGTAGATACTTTGGTGCCAAAAAGCATGGACGAAGAGTGCGACTTCGTGCGCGCCCCGCACGGAGCCGTTACTCTTTGCGCTCATTCTGATCGGGGGGCCAAGCCTCAATGACCGCCGAACGCGTTCGAGAAATACCCTATAACTACACCTCATTCTCCGACCGCGAAATTGTCATCCGCTTTCTGGGCTCCGACACCTGGGATCTCCTTAACGAACTGCGCGGCGAACGTCAGACCGGAGTGTCCGCGCGTATGCTGTTCGAGGTGCTCGGCGACATGTGGGTCGTGGCCCGCAACCCGTACATCCAGGACGACCTGCTGGACGACAAGAAACGCCGCAAGTCGCTGATCGATGCGATGCAGCACCGCTTGGACCAGATCCGCAAGCGCGCCGATGGTAACGAGAAGGCGCTGACGCTCGCCCGCCGGGCCCAGGCGGCGGTGACCGCGTTTTCCGACGAGTTCCAGCAGACGCTGGAGCTGCGCGAGCGCGTGCGCAAGCGCATGAAAGGCCTGACCCACAAGGACAACATCCAGTTTGGCGGCCTGGCGCGCGTCTCGCATGTCACCGACGCCACCGACTGGCGCGTGGAACTGCCGTTCGTGGTGCTGACTCCGGACTCCGAAGAAGAGATGGGGCCGCTGGTCGCGGCCTGTATCGAACTCGGCCTGACCGTCATCCCGCGCGGCGGTGGTACTGGCTATACCGGCAGTGCCGTGCCGTTGTCCAAGCGTTCCGCCGTGATCAATACCGAAAAGCTCGAAGGCATCGGCGCGGTCGAACGCCGCCCGCTGCCCGGGGTAGACAAGGACGTCCCGGTCGTGCGGGTAGAGGCCGGTGTGGTCACCAAGCGTGTCTCCGAGCTGGCGGCCGAGAACGGCCTAGTGTTCGCGGTGGATCCGACCTCGCAGGACGCCTCGACCATCGGTGGTAACGTCGCGATGAACGCCGGTGGCAAGAAGGCCGTGCTCTGGGGGACTGCGCTGGACAACCTCGCGGCCTGGACCATGGTCACGCCCGAGGCGAACTGGATGTACGTCGAGCGCCTGGATCACAACCTGGGCAAGATTCACGATGCCGAGATTGTCCGCTTCCGCATCACCCGCTACGGGCCCGATGGCCGTACGCCGGCCGGCGAGCCGGAGGTGCTTGAAATGCCCGGTGCCCGTTTCCGCAAGGTCGGCCTGGGCAAGGATGTGACCGACAAGGCCCTGATGGGCGTGCCCGGCATCCAGAAAGAGGGCTGCGACGGTCTGATCACGTCGGCCGAGTTCATCCTGCACCGGATGCCGGACAATATTCGTACCGTTTGTCTGGAGTTCTACGGAACCGACCTGCACCAGGCGGTGCCGGCGATCGTCGAGATCAAGGATGCGGTGGACGCCGAGGGCGAGGTCCTGCTGGCCGGTCTCGAGCACCTGGACGAGCGCTACGTGCGCGCGGTCAAGTACACCCCGAAGGGCGCGCGCGGCGAGCAGCCCAAGATGGTGCTGATTGCCGATATCGTATCCGACAACGAGGACGCCCTCGGCCAGCTTGCCGCCAAGATGGTGCGTGCGGCCAACGCCCGCAATGGCGAGGGCTTTGTCGCCGTGAGCCCGGAGGCGCGCAAGCGCTTCTGGGCGGATCGCGCACGCACCGCTGCGATCGCGCATCACACCAACGCGTTCAAGATCAACGAGGACGTGGTGATCCCGCTGGAGCGGCTCGCCGAGTACACCGAGGGGGTCGAAACCCTGAACGTGCGCGAGTCGTTGAAGAACAAGCTGGCGATGGTGGACGAGGTGCTGGAGTGCATGCGGGGCGATCACCCCGAGCTGCGCGAGTTGCTGGAGGATACGGGTGGCGAAGGCCAGCAGTGGTTCGAGGCCAAGCGTGAACGTGCCGTGGAAAAACTTGCGGCGGTGCAGAAGCGCTGGAAGGCGATCGCGGACAACTTCTTCACACTGGCTTCCGAGTGCGACGAGCTGCTGGACGAGACCGCCCGTGCCGATCGCCGGGACCACGACAAGCTGATCAACCTGTTGCTGCGGCGAAGCCTGCGCATTTCCTATCGCGCGGAGGTGGAGCGTCCGCTGTTCGAGATCTTCGACGGTCACCAGATGGAGTCGGTGCGCAAGCGCCTGGCCGCGATCCACGACCGCGTGCTGACCAGCCGGCTGTTCATCGCCCTGCACATGCATGCCGGGGATGGCAACGTGCACACCAACATCCCGGTCAACTCCAACGACTACCAGATGATGCACCAGGCCGAGCGTCTGGTGGATGACGTGATGCGCCTGGCGCGCGAGCTGAACGGTGTCATCTCCGGCGAGCACGGGATCGGACTGACCAAGATGCAGTACCTCGAGCCCGAGCGCATCGAATCGTTCGCGAAGTACAAACAGGAGGTCGACCCCAATGGTGTGTTCAACGCCGGGAAGCTGCTCGAGGGCTCCGGGCTGTCCAACGCCTACACACCCTCTCTGCGTCTGGTGAAGCAGGAGGCGCTGATCCTGGAGCAGAGCGAGCTGGGCGATCTCAACGACGAGATCAAGGACTGCCTGCGCTGCGGCAAGTGCAAGCCGGAGTGCAACACGCATGTCCCGCGCGCCAATCTGCTCTATTCGCCGCGCAACAAGATCCTGGCCACCGGGCTGATCGTCGAGGCCTTCCTCTACGAGGAGCAGACCCGGCGCGGGCTGTCGCTGCACCACTTCGACGAGATGAACGATGTGGCCGACCACTGCACCATCTGCCACAAGTGCCTGAATCCATGCCCGGTCGACATCGACTTCGGCGACGTGACCATGCACATGCGCTCGATCCTGAAGAAGAAGGGCAAGCGCAAGGCCACGCCGGCGACGATGATGTCCATGGCCTTCTTGAACACCAAGGACCCGTCCAAGATCAAGGGCATCCGCAAGGGGGCGATCCAGATGGGCTATGCCGCCCAGCGCCTCGGCCACTACGCGTTCAAGAAGCTCAACCTGACCGGAGAGGGCAAGCGCCCGCGTTCCACGACCGGCAAGGCCCCGATGCACGAACAGGTCGTGCACTTCGTGAAAAAGCCGATGCCGGCCGGTCTGCCGAGCCAGACCACGCGCCAGATGCTGGGGCTGGAGGATTCGCGTTATGTGCCGATCCTGCGCGACCCGGTGAAGACGGATCTCGACTCGGACGCGGTGTTCTATTTCCCCGGCTGTGGTTCCGAGCGCCTGTTCAGTCAGGTCGGTCTGGCGACGCTGGCCATGCTCTACGACGTCGGCGCGCAGACGGTGCTGCCGCCGGGCTACCTGTGCTGTGGCTATCCGCAGAACTCCAACGGCGACTTCGAAAAGGGCTCGCAGATCACCACCGAGAACCGGGTGCTGTTCCACCGCGTGGCTACCACGCTGAACTACCTGGACATCAAGACCGTAGTGGTCTCCTGCGGGACCTGCATGGATCAGCTGCTCAAATACGAGTTCGAGCGCATCTTCCCGGGCTGCCGCCTGCTCGATATCCACGAGTACCTGATGGAGAAGGGCGTGAAGCTGGAAGGGCTCAAGGGGGTGCAGTACATGTACCACGACCCCTGCCACTCGCCGATGAAGTCGCACAAGCCGACCGACGTGGCCGGCAAGCTGCTGGGACAGGAAGTGCTGCAGTCCAATCGCTGCTGCGGCGAGGCCGGCACGTTCGCGGTCAGCCGCCCGGATATCGCCACCCAGGTCCGCTTCCGCAAGCAGGAGGAGCTGCACAAGGGTATCCGCCAGCTCACCGGCGAGGAGAAGGCCGAAAACGGCAACGTGAAGCTGCTGACCTCCTGCCCGGCCTGCCAGCAGGGCCTGTCCCGCTACCGCGAGGACACCGGCCTGGATACCGACTACATCGTGGTCGAGATGGCCAATCGCCTGATGGGCGAGGGCTGGCAGAAGAACTTCATCGACCGCGCACGCGAGGGCGGCATCGAGAAGGTCCTTCTGTAACGCGGGACGGCTCGGACCTCTCTGGCCCATTGCCTGGAAAGACGTCCCCGGTTGGCTACAATCGGGCAACCGGGTACCCTGCCAGGACGTGCATCGCGGGATGTGCGTTCCGGGCCGGGACCCGGAGGGCTAATGGGGCGATTCGTGGGTCGTAGTTCGCGGACGCCCATCGTCAACCAAGGGAGTTCGCATGACCATTCGATTCGCTCGCCCCCGGGTGGCCCTGGTGGCCCTGTGCCTGAGTCTGGCCGGTGCGCCCATCGTGGCCTCGGCCCAGCAACCTTTTGTGGAATTCCCCGGTCGTCCGCTCTACGAGCGCTTTGGTGTCGAGGCGGTGGATCTGTTTGACCTGCGTGGCCAGTTGTCAGGCTCCACGGTTATCGATGTGCGACCGAGGCTGGAGTACGACATCCTGCATATCGAAGGCGCCCATCATGTCGACCTCGACAGCGAAGATTTCGATCGGCAGATCCGGGCGCTGGAGGAGGAACACGGCAGCCCGCTGGTGTTCTACTGTAATGGGCGTCAGAGCTACGCCGGTTATCGCGCCGCCGCGCGCGCCAACGAACTCGGTGTGGCCGCGGCTCAGGCCTATGACGCCGGGATGCAGGACTGGGTCGAGCGCTACCCGGGACTGGCCCGTTTCCGCGGAGAACCGGCCAACGAGGTCGAGGGCGAATTGATCAGCGAGGAGGCATTCGAGGCGCGCCTGCTGGAGGCCGATGCATTCTCCCGGCGGGCCCGCCAGGGCGATGGCGAAGCCGTCGTGGTGGACATCCGCAGTCGCGGCGAACGGGACGAGATCTCGCTGTTCGGTGGCCGCGAGGTCGGCGCGCCGCTGTCGGATATCAGTGCCCTGGATCGCATCGTGAATGAGGCCCGCCGCAACGATCAAACCCTGTTGATCTTCGATCAGTATGGCCAGCAGGTCCGCTGGTTGCAGTATCACCTGGAAGAACTCGGAGTGGATGACTACTACTTCCTCGAAGGCGGCCTGCAGCGCTTTTACGATGAGGTCATGGCGCGCTAGCGCAGGTCCTGTGCGGGGCCACCGTCAAGAGAAAGGCCGGGGTATTCCCCGGCCTTTCTCGTTTAGTCAGCGGCGAAAGATCGCGAGAACGATCGAGATCACCACACTCACGATAATCATTGTGGTGATCGGGAAATAGAACCGGGCGTTCTCGCGTTCGATCACGATATCGCCCGGCAGCCGGCCCCAGGGAATCTTTCCCAGCCAGGGCCACAGCAGGCCGATCAGCACGATCAGCCCGCCGATGACGATCAGCCACTTGCCGGTCTCGCTCACTAGGCGGTCATTTCCTCGACGCCAGAGGGAGAGCCGACCAGCATCACGTCCGCCGGGCGGCGGGCGAACAGACCGTTGGTGACCACGCCGGCGATGTGGTCCAGTTCGGACTCCAGCTCCACCGGATTCATGATGCGCAGGTTGTGTACGTCCAGAATGACGTTGCCGTTGTCGGTCTTGAAGCCCTCGCGCAACTCCGGATTGCCGCCCAGCTTCGAAAGCGCACGGGCCACGTGGCTGCGGGCCATCGGAATCACCTCGACCGGCAACGGGAAGGCCCCCAGGTAGTCCACGATCTTGGTCTCGTCGACCACACAGATGAAGGTCTTCGAGGCCGCGGCGACGATCTTTTCGCGGGTCAGCGCGCCGCCTCCACCCTTGGTCAGGTGCAGGTGGCGCGTCGCCTCGTCGGCGCCATCGACGTAGATGGGCAGCGGGCCGGCCGAGTTCAGATCCAGGACCTCGATCCCGTGGCCGCGCAGGCGCTCCGCACTGGCCTCGCTGGAGGCCACCGCGCCGTCGATCTTGCTCTTGATCCCGGCCAGGGCATCAATAAAGTAGTTCGCGGTGGAGCCGGTGCCGACCCCCACGATCCAGCCACTTTCGATGCGCGCGAGCGCGGCCTCGGCGACCGCTTTCTTCATTTCGTCCTGAGTCATTACGCTGTCTCGTCTGTGATGTCCATAACCCACCGAGGATACCGACTGGCGCGTAATCGAGACAAGCATGATTCGCGCCGTGCTATCGTTCCGGCCATGACAGTCCCCTACCTTGAGAAGATCCTCACGGCGCGCGTCTACGATGTCGCGCGCGAGACGCCGCTGGAGCCGATGCCGACGCTTTCGCAGCGTCTGGGGTCCAGTATCTGGCTCAAGCGCGAGGACCTGCAGCCGGTGTTCTCGTTCAAGCTGCGCGGAGCCTATAACAAGATCGCGCAGCTCACGCCCGAGCAGCGCAAGAAAGGCGTGATCGCCGCCTCCGCGGGGAACCATGCCCAGGGGGTGGCGCTGGGGGCAAGCCACCTGGGGATCAAGGCGGTGATCGTGATGCCGGTGACCACGCCGTCGATCAAGATCGCGGCCGTGCGCCGCTATGGTGGCAAGGCGGTGCTGCACGGCGACTCCTTTGACGAGGCGGCCGCGCATGCGCGGGCCCTGCAGGAGAAGCACGGCTATACCTTTATCCACCCGTTCGACGATCCGGACGTGATCGCCGGGCAGGGCACCGTGGCGATGGAGCTGCTGCGCCAGCATTCCGCACCGCTGGATGCGGTGTTCGTCTGCATCGGCGGCGGCGGCCTGGCGGCGGGTATGGCCGCCTACATCAAGCGCCTGCGTCCGGAGATCAAGGTGATCGGGGTCGAGCCGGACGACGCCCCGTCCATGTACAAGGCGCTGCAGCAGAATCGTCGCGTCACGCTGAAGCAGGTCGGGATCTTTGCCGACGGCGCCGCCGTGCGTCAGGTGGGCAAGGAGACCTTTCGCCTGGTGCGCGAGCTGGTCGACGAGGTCCTGCTGGTGGATACCGACTCGATCTGCGCCGCGATCAAGGACGTGTTCGACGACACCCGTGTGCTGGCGGAACCGGCAGGCGCTCTGGCCGTGGCCGGGATGAAGCAGTACATCGCGCGCGAGGGAATCACCGGGGGCGACTTCGCCGCCGTGCTGAGCGGCGCCAACATCAATTTCGACCGCCTGCGCCACGTCGCCGAGCGTGCGGAGATCGGCGAGCACCGCGAGGCCCTGTTCGCGGTGACCATCCCCGAGCGTCCGGGGAGCTTCCGCCAATTCTGCCAGGCCATCGGCAAGCGGGGCATTACGGAGTTCAACTATCGCTACGCGGACGACGAGCGTGCCCATGTGTTTGCCGGGATCAAGCTGGAAGGTGGCGACAGCGAACGCCAGGCGATCCGCGAGACGCTGGAGGCGCAGGGCTACGAGGTCATGGACATGACCGAGAACGAGGTGGCCAAGCTGCACCTGCGGCACATGGTCGGTGGTCATGGCGGCGAGGTCCGCAACGAACGCCTGTACCGCTTCGAGTTTCCCGAGCGCCCCGGGGCGCTGCTGAACTTCCTGACCCACATGGGCCAGACCTGGAACATCAGCCTGTTCCACTACCGCAACCACGGGGCCGCCTATGGGCGCGTACTGGTGGGGATGCAGATCCCGGCCGAGGATCGCGCGCGCTTTCGCGAATTCCTCAAGGAAGTCGGCTACCCCTGGCACGAGGAGACGGCCAACCCGGCCTACTCGCTGTTCCTGCGCTGAGCATGCTCGCTTCCGCGACATAACCTGTGGCGGACTGATATCTTCCATCTACAGCGGAATATCGAAAAGGCACGGTAGCCAGGGAGTGTGATGGCAGGGATTGGTGTGTGCAGAGTCGGTATGATCGCGTTGCTCTGGGCGACCCTGATGGGTGCCTCGGCGGCCGACGCGCCCTATCGTGCACCGGACTCCATCCCGGGTACCGAAATGATCGGTGCGGACGGGGCCTGGCTCCGCTTTCGCGAGGGCGTGCCCTTTATTGATACGCGCCTGCCTGCCGACTACGAGGCCGGACGCATCCCGGGCGCAATCAACCTCACCATCATGCGCGATCCCGACGATCATCGGGATCGTTTCACGCGTGAGCGCCTGCTCGAAGTAGTGGGGGGCACCGATCGGCCGGTGGTGGTCTACTGCAACGAGCGTGATTGCTGGCGCACCGAGGCGGCCGTCCGGCGGGCCCAGGAGTGGGGCTTTACCCGCGTTCACTACTTCCCGGGTGGCTACCCCGAATGGACCCGTTATGGCTATCCGTTCGAGTAGCGAGACGCCCCGGTTGGGGACGGTCCGTCGCCTGTCGTTGCGCACGATCTTGACGCTGGTGATGTTCGCGAGCCTGCTGGTACTGGCCGTGGCCATTGCGGTAGGAACGCAACTCGCCATGGGGCAGGCCGAGCAGCGCTTCGATCGCCTTGGGATCGAAGGGCAAAGGGCTGTCTGGAATCAGACACTCGAGAACGAGCACCAGCGCCTGCGCTCCGAAACCACCTCGGTGACGCGCAACCAGGACCTGCTCGATGCCCTGGCGGGCGACGAGCCCGTCGGTCCGTATGCCGCTCCACTGGATAACCGCCTGCGGGCGGGAGGCGTTGCCGACCGGGTTGTCGTGCTGGATCGCGGCGGTCAGGTGCGCTTTGACTCCGATCCGCGCAAAGAGCCGGTCTTCCCACTGGCGGATTCGGCCCTGGACGACGGCCGATTTCACCAGGGTTTGCACCACGTGCCGGGTGAGGCCCTCTATGCCGGGCTCGCGGTGCCGGTCTACCGAGCGGGCCAGCCGCTGGGGGTGGTGCTGTTGATGCGCGACCTGGCCGGTGGCGCATTGCGTTCGTTGGCGCAGGCAAGCCAGGGACAGGCAGCCCTGCTGGACCGGGAAGGTGCCCTGGGACGCACTGCCCCAACGAGCGTGGCATTGCCCCTGGGCAGGATCTGGCATTCCGAACCCATGGCGAGTCGCGTACGGGGTGACGACCATGCCTATCAGGTGGTCCACCTGCCGCTGACCCCCTACAACGAGGATTACCCGCAGGCCAATGTCGTGCTGGTTCGGGATATTACCGAGTCCGTCAGGACCCAGGAGTTGATCAACACGGTGACCTATGCCTTTGCGCTGTCGGTTTTTGTGCTGATCGCCGTTGGGTTGTACGCCTGGTTGGGGCGTACCTTGCGGCCCCTTCGGCAGGCGGTGGATACGCTGGAAGAGATTGGCCACGGCCGCTTTCCGCAAGAACGACTGGCCGACTGTCGGGTTTTCGAGATCGCCAGCCTGCAGGAGGCCACGGGCACCATGGCCAAGCGTCTGGAGCGCATGCTGGAGATGGAAGAGGAGAACGCACGTCTCGCCTTTCGTGATGCGCTGACGGACCTGCCCAACCGCCGTCTGCTTCTGGAACATCTTGACCATGCGATCCACGCGGCGCGCCGCACCCGCGAGCACGCAGCCTTGCTGCTACTGGATCTCGACAACTTCAAGACCCTGAACGATACCTGTGGACATTCGGCGGGGGATCAATTGCTGCAGGTCATGGCGCAGCGTCTGACGGGGCGCCTCCGCGCGCAGGACATCGTGGCGCGCCTGGGAGGTGACGAATTCGTGATACTGCTCGAGGCGTTGTCCGCCGACCGGGATCAGGCCGCCGTGGATGCGCGTGCGCTGGCGGGCGAGTTGCTGGAGGCACTGAGCCAGCCGGTCACCATCGACGGCATCGAACACGCGATGTCCGGCAGCTTCGGGATCACGGTGTTTCCCCAAGTCCACGATACGCCCGAGGAACTGCTCAAGCAGGCCGACTTTGCGATGTACCAGGCCAAGCGCCAGGTCCGGAATGGGGTGCGTTTCTACGACCCCGAGATGCAGCGGCTGCTGCAGCGGGAGGCGGAACTGGAGCGCGGTCTGCGCCAGGCACTCGACGAGGGGCAACTGCTGATTCACTTGCAGCCGCAGGTGGACGACCAGGGACAAATCACCGGGGCGGAGGCGCTGATGCGCTGGCCTTGCGCCGATGGCAGCTGGGTGTCACCGGCCGAGTTCATTCCCGTTGCCGAACATAGCGGCCAGATCGTGGAGATCGGCCGCCTCGCCTTGCATCAGGCCTGCGCGACCCTGAGCCGCTGGCAGGCGAATCCGCGGTTGGCGGGGCTTCCCATATCGGTGAATCTGTCGCCTCACCATCTGCGTCAGGGGCGCTTGCTGGACGAGGTGCGCGGGCTGTTGAGCGAGTATGGGGTGGATCCCTCGGTGCTGCAGATCGAGGTGACCGAAAGCGTGATGGTCGATGCGACCGAGACGCTCATGTCCAACCTGGAGGCCCTGCGCGCGCTGGGTATACGCCTGGCGCTGGACGATTTTGGCACCGGGTATTCGTCACTCGGGTATCTAAAGCGCCTGCCGCTGGACATACTGAAGATCGACCGCTCGTTCGTGCGGGATCTGGAGACGAATATCGACGATGCCAATATCGTCGCCACGGTCACGGCCATTGCTCACCATATGGGCCTGGCGCTGGTTGCCGAGGGTGTTGAGACCGAAGGGCAGCGCGCGTTCTTGCTGCGCCATGGCTGCCACGGTTTCCAGGGCTTCCTGTTTCATTGCCCGATGCCCGTCGCCGCATTCGAAGACGAGGTCGCGCGCCAGGGGGAGCATGCCGGCTCGTCATGACCCGCCGGGCAACCCCCCGGCTAAAGTCCGAAGATCTCGGACTTCAGGTTCCACTTCGACGCAAGCGTTTCCGTAGCGTTGAGGAATTCCTCGGCACGGGCCGGGTGGTTCCACTGGCCGCGGGCGAGCCAGGCCAGCGCGGTATCGCGGTCGGGGGCCAGCGACAGGATATGGATCAGTTCGCCGGCGTCGCTTCCGATGACCTCGCCGCCCAGCAGGGCGCCGGTGTCCATGTCGCCGATCAGGCGTACGAAACCCTCCGGCTCATCCTGGCCCAGTGCGCGAGGGGAAGTCTCGAAGGCGGCGAAGCCAACCGCCGGTTCCAGTTCCTCGTCCTCGGCATCATCCTCGTCCATCCCCAGGCGCGCCATCTCTACTGCGGAGTAGATCGCGATCGGCACGAAGCGCTCGTCCTGCTCGCGGGTGTTGCCGTTCTGGATGTTCTCCACCGCGATGGTGGCGTCCGCCAGGGCGTGATTAGCGGTCTGCCATTCGCTTGCGACATCGCCGATCGCATAGATGTGGTCGACGTCGGTCTGCAGGGTGGGGCGGCGCTTCACGAACCCGTGGCTGTCGGTCTTGATCCCGGCCTCATCGAGGTTCAGGTCCCCGGTATGCGGGGTGCGCCCGGTGCCGAGCAGGACCCAGTCGACCTCATGGGCGTTGCCGTCGGTATCCGTGATGACGACGCCTTGCTCGGAGATCTCGACGCTTTCGTAGCCCTTGACCCGGATCGGTTCGATGCCGTCCGCCGCCAGCCGTTCTTTCAGCGTACCCAGTGCCTGCGGGCTGAATTTCTGGGCGGACAGTGGCTTCGAACGCGACAGCCAGGTCACCTTCTTGCCGAGGTGATGGAAGATCCAGGCGAACTCGGTGGCCACCACGCCGGAGCCGATGATCGCGACGCGTTCGCCTGCGGGCGGCTTGTCATCGAACAGCATGTCGGTGGTCAGAACGCGACCGGGTTCGGCCTCGAACGGTGCCGGCACGGTCGCGGTGGCGCCCGTGGCGATGATGGTGTGCCGTGCCTGGACGGTTTCGGTGTCTTCCTCCGTGGTTACCTCCAGGGTCTCGGCGTCGCGGAAGCGGGCGGCACCGTGCAGGTAGCGGATCTTCAGGTGCTTCATGTAGCCGAGGTAGGAATCACGCACCGTGGTGACGACATCCTTCTGGTGGTCCCAGGCACGGCCCATGTCGGCCTTGAGGCTGCCGCTGATGCCGCGGCCCTCGAAATGACGCTGGGCGCTGACCAGGCGCGCAGTGTGATACCAGTCCTTTTTCGGTACGCAGCCACGGTTGAGGCAGCAGCCGCCCCAGTCGCCTTTTTCGATTATGACGACGCTGAGCCCGCGCAGGGCACCCAGAACGGCGGCACGATAGCCCCCTGGGCCACTTCCGATGATGGCCAGGTCAAAGGTTTCGCTCATGATGTCTAGCCCGAATGTTTCGTGAATTCGTTCGATGATCGCGCCGGCGACTGGGCATGCAAAGGGGCTTTCCGCGGCGGCGCCGGATCGCGATTATACGGACTGTCGAGGAAATTTCCTTGTACGTTCAAGCGGCAAGCGAGGGCGGACCCAATTGGCGAAACATTCCGGCTAGTCGTTCAGGTCAATGATCGGGTCGTGCCATTCCAGTCGGGTGAGCTTCAACTCGAACACGCGGCCGTCGGCTTCGTAGTCAAAACGCACCGGGATGTGGCTGAGGTCGGGGGCAAACCAGGCGGAGAGTTCGATGTCGCTATCCTCGCTTTTGCGTACGATGCGCACCGTTTCGATGCGCCCCATCGGGGACTCGATGGTCTCGGTGTCGGCGTACTCGAAGCGGTACTGGCGCAGGCGATCACGTTCCAGGGTCTGCACCGTTTCGCCATCGCCCTCGCCAGCCAGGTCGCCCGCTTCCAGGCGCTGCATCATAAAGTAGAGCGAGCCGAGAAAATCCAGGGTGTGAGGTGGGACTTCGAGTTCGAAACGCTCGTTGTCCACGTGCCCGATCGCGCGGTCTTCTTCCCAGTCGAAGCGTGTTTCGACCTTGCGCTCGCGCCGGGGTGTGATCTCGCGACTGCGCGACGTCACCAGCTGCAGTCCGACATCGTTGGCGTTCATCAAGGCCTCGCGGCTCAACTCGAAGCGCCCGAGAATCCGCAGGAAGCCGGATACATGGGCATCCATGGCCATGCGGGTCTGCACATCTTCGTGATTCAGCGTGATCCGGGCGTTCAGGGTGTTGCCCATGGCCTGGGCCTCGTAGCTGGCCGTGAACGGCGGCAGGCGGGGGCCCTCCCGGGGTTCGTCCGCTGTCGCGGGCAACAGCAGGATCTGTCCCAGCAGGAGCAGGGCCGCCAGCAGGCTAGTCCGCGTCGCGCGGCGCAGGGCTCCGTTCATCGGGAGCTTCAACATCGGGTACGACCTCATTGGTTGCGAGCTGCAGCGGGACCGTCAGCGGGGTGTTGTCCCCGGTCACGATGCGGTCGCGCCACTGAATTTCCCCTGAACACAGGCGCCGCACGACCTCGGGATACAGCCGGTGTTCGGCACGCTGGACACGGGTGGCGAGACTCTCGGGCGTGTCCTCGGGCAGGACCGGCACGCGGGCCTGCATGATCACCGGGCCGCCGTCCAGTTCGGGGGTGACAAAATGCACGCTGGCGCCGTGTTCGTGCTCCCCGTCGGCCAGCGCGCGGACATGTGTGTCCAGCCCACGGTACTTCGGCAACAGGGAGGGGTGAATGTTCAACAGCCGTCCCGTGAAGCGATCGACGAATCCGGGTGTGAGGATGCGCATGAAGCCGGCCAGGATCACGAGATCGGGGTGAAAGGACTCGATCACCTCGGCCAGGTCTTCGTCAAAGGCCTCACGCGACGGGTAGTCGCGGTGGTTCAGGACGCGTGCCGGGATCGCGTGCTGTTCGGCATAGGCCAGTCCCCCTGCGTTGGGGCGGTTGCTGACGATGCCCACGATCCGGGCCGGGACGCGGCCATTGTTGCAGGCCTCGATCAGGGCGCCCAGATTGCTGCCGCGTCCGGAGATCAGCACGACCAGGCGCGGCAGGGAATCCGGGTTTGCGGGTCCGGCGGTGCTGCTCATCGCGCGGCGTAGACCACCCCGGGAGCCGTGGCGTCGCAGTCCTCGATCACGCCGATCGGCCAGCTCGGGATCCCTGCCCGCGCCAGTGTCGAGCTGGCGGCTTCGACACGGTCTTCGGGGATGATCACGGTCATGCCGATCCCGCAGTTGAATGTGCGCAGCATTTCTTCAGGCGCGATGTCGCCGGCCTGCTGCAGCCATTTGAATACCGGCGGCCACGGCCAGGCATGGGCGTCGATACGCGCGCACAGCGGGTCCGGCAACACCCGCGGGAGGTTCTCGGTCAGGCCGCCGCCGGTGATGTGGGCGGCCGCGTGTACCGGCAACTGTTGCATCAGATCCAGCAGCGGGCGCACGTAGATCGTGGTCGGGGCCATCAGGGCATCGCCCAGCGTGGTGCCGTCGGCCCCCGGCAGCGAGGCATCCAGGGCCGCGCCGGAGTGTTCCAGCACGCGCCGGATCAGGGAGTAGCCATTGGAGTGCGGGCCGCTGGAGGCCAGCCCGAGCACGACGTCGCCCGCGCTGACCCGGGTGCCGTCGATCAGGGCCTCCTTTTCGGCGATGCCGACCGCGAAGCCCGCAACGTCGTAGTCCTCGCCCTGGTACATGCCCGGCATCTCGGCCGTTTCGCCCCCGATCAGGGCGCAGCCGGCCTGTTCGCAGCCGGTGGCGATACCGGTGACGACATCCGCGGCGATGTCGACGTCCAGGTGCCCGGTGGCGTAGTAGTCGAGGAAGAACAGCGGCTCGGCCCCCTGCACCACGATGTCGTTCACGCACATCGCGACCAGATCGACGCCGATGCTGTCATGGCGCCCCGTCTCCTGGGCCAGACGCAGCTTGGTGCCAACGCCGTCGGTACCGGACACCAGCACGGGCTGCCTGTAGCGGTCCATTGGCAGCTCGAACAGGGCGCCGAAGCCGCCCAGTCCGGCCATGACGCCGGGGCGCTGCGTGCGTGCGGCGTGGGGTTTGATGCGTTCGACCAGCTCGGCGCCGGCCTCGATGTCGACACCGGCCTCGCGGTAGGTCAGGCCTGAACGGGTTTCGGACATGGGTACCCTGGGTGTTGATGGCCGCATCCGGTATCCGGCGGCGCTCGCGGAATCCGGCATGGTAGCGAGGCGCCGGGGGGCGTGCAAAAAATCGGGCGGTGGAGGTTAGGGAAACACTGATGAATGTGCACGCTCGCGCTCGAGTCGCTATTGCGTGCGAACAAGGCGCGGTGACCGCCGTGCAGTCATTCTGCACAAGGGAGCCGCAACGCCGTGCGCGCGCAAAAGCGGCCGAGCCCCTTCGGGGTTGGCACCCCAGGTTCCCCGGTCCTGCGTTGCGCCGCTTGCGGGTAGAACCACTACCCGCTGCACGACGCGCCTTGTCTCGGAAAACCTGGGGTACCAACGCGAGCGTGTACATTCATCAGTGTTTCCCTGGGGCGCTGTGGTATTTTGGGCGCCTGTCGAAAACACCATTCAACCCTATGCTGCGCCTCTTTCGCCCGTCCCGCGCCCTGGCTGCGTGCCTTCTCCTGTGTCTGCTGTTGGGGGCCTCCCCGTTGCTGGCGGATGATGCCGTCGTGGTGAACGTCCACGCAGAGGACGAGACGACCGCGCTGGCGCAGGGTCTGGAACGGGCGCTGGTGCGCGTGGCCGGGCAGCGCTCGACTGAGTTGCGCGAACTGGCACAGGTCCTGTTGCTGGAACTCGATGAGGATGGGCGCATTGAGGCCCTGCGTCGACGCCAGGAAGTGGACAACGGCGAATATCGCCTGGAGTTTGATCGGGGCCGCCTGCGCAGCGCGCTGAATGCCGCCGACGTCCCCGTGGTGCTGGGCGCGCGCCCGCAGCTGCTCGTCTGGGCGGTGTACGAGGAGGGCGGGCGCCGCCACCTGCTGGGCTCCACCCAGGACTCGGCCGACGTGCTGGCCGCGGTCGACGTGCTGGGACGTGACCGCGGGATGCCCTTTGTGCTCCCGTTGGGGGATCTGGAGGATCGCCGGGCCGCGCAGGCGGGGGATGTGATTGGTGGCGTGACCGAGCCGCTGCAGGAAGCGGCCAGGCGCTACGGGCCGACGGGTATCGTGGCGCTGCATGTACGCTCGGTCGGGGGTGCTGCCGAGGCGCGTGCTATTACCGTGCATGGTGGGCGCGAGTACCGCAGTGAGGGCCGTGGCGAATCCCCGGCCGCCGCGGCCCGCGCGGCGGTTGATGATGGTCTTGACCAGGTCGTGGCACCGCTGGCGCGCGTCGCCGCCGAGCCCGACTGGGTGAAACTGGGCTTTGTCGGGGTCGAGGGCTTTCCCGCGTTCGAGGCGTTGCGGCGGGAGCTGGCGCAGATCGAGGCCATCGAGAGTGCAAGGCTGGATTCACTGGGTGGTAACGCGGTGACGCTCGAGGTGCGCACGGGACTGGCTCCGGATGACCTGGTAGACCTCTTGCACGCCAGCGGCTACGGCGTGGCGGAAGACCCGCACGGCGATTCCGAGGCGAAGGCTTGGCTGCGCCGCGAGTGAACTCTCCGGCACCGTTCTCCACCGCCACGCTGGCGGCCCTGGTCGGGCTGGTGATCCTGGGGGTTGCACTCTATCTACTGGCTCCGATTCTCACACCGTTTCTGATCGCGCTTCTGATCGGCTACCTGTTCAACCCGCTGGTCACGCGCCTGGCGGTGCGCACGGGCGGTTCGCGCACCCTGGCCACGCTGGTGATCTTCGTGCTTGTCATGCTCGGGCTGGCGGGGCTGGTGCTGGTCCTGATCCCGCTGGCCATGGCCCAGTTCGAACGGTTGATGCTGCTGCTGCCCGAGGTGATTGCGTGGTTCGACGAGCAGGTCCGTCCCTGGATTGAGCAACACGCGGGCGATCGCCTGCCGGCCCTGGAGCCGGCGGCACTGCAGGAACTGCTGGCCGAGCACTGGCGCGAGGCCGGCGGGCTGGCTGGTGGGTTGCTGCATTGGCTGGGCAGCTCGACCGGTGCCCTGGTCCTCGGCGTGCTCAACCTGGTGCTCATCCCGGTGGTGAGCTTCTATCTGCTGCGGGACTGGCCACGGCTGGTCGCGGGGCTGCATGACCTGCTGCCGCGCACTTGGCGTGACCCGGTCACGCGTTTTGCGGTGGAATCGGACAATACCCTGGGGGCATTCCTGCGCGGGCAGTTGCTGGTGATGCTGGCGCTGGGGCTGTTCTATGCGATCACCCTGAGCGTGGCGGGCGTGCAGATGGGGCTGGCCATTGGCTTGATTGCCGGGCTGGTCAGCTTCATCCCCTATGTGGGCGTGATCGTGGGTATCGTGCTGGCCACGGCGGCGGTGCTGTTCCAGGGCGATGGCTGGACGCTGTTGCTGGTGGTGCTGGTGATCTTCGCGGTGGCGCAGATCCTGGAGTCGGTGGTGCTGACCCCGTGGCTCGTGGGGGACCGGACCGGGTTGCATCCGGTGGCGGTGATCTTTGCCGTGCTCGCCGGCGGTCAGCTGTTCGGGTTCTTCGGGGTCCTGCTGGCGTTGCCGGTGGCGGCGGTGCTCGCAGTGGCGGTGCGTCAGGCCATGGCGCGCTATCGGGCCATGAACGCAGCCGAGGCCGATACCCCGTGAGGCCCGAAGGCAACAGCCCGCTCGAGCGTCAGATGCCGCTGGACCTGCGCCTGCGAGACGCCTCGCGTTTTACCGGTTTTTGCGCCGCAGGCAATGCCCTGGCGCGGGATGCCGTGCAGGCCCTGAGCGCCGGGACCGGGATCCAGGAGCCGCAGATCCTGCTGCATGGGCCGTCCGGCTCCGGCAAGACGCACCTGTTGCAGGCCGCCTGTCACCAAGGCCACGAGCGCGGGGAGCCGGTCAGCTACCTGCCGCTTGGCGAGGTGTGTGATGCGCCGCCGATGGCCGTGCTCGATGGCCTGGAGCGCTCGCGTCTGGTGGCGCTGGACGATCTCGAGGCCGTGGTGGGACGCGGGGACTGGGACGAGGCCCTGTTCGGGCTGATCAACCGGCTGCGCGATGCCGACTGCCGTGTGCTGCTGGCGGCTGCAGCGGCCCCCGAGGGCCTCCGAGTGCGGTTACCGGATCTGGCCTCGCGCCTGGCCTGGGGCCCGGTGTTCCGCATGCAGCGGCCGGATGATGCGGCCTGCAAGGAGATCCTGGCGCAGCGTGCAGCCCTGCGTGGGTTGGAGTTGCCGGAGCCGGTGGCGGATTACCTACTGCGCCGTTGCTCGCGCGACCTTTCGACGCTGCTGGAGTTGCTGGACCGTCTGGATTTGGCCGCGCTGGCCCAGCAGCGGCGACTGACCATCCCGTTCGTGCGCGAACAGCTGGCCCGCATGGGCTGAACCCGGGGTTGCTTGAGCTTACTCGGCTGCCGCGCGGGCCCGCCGGGCGTCCAGTTTCACGAACAGCAGGCTGCCCGCGAACCAGGCCAGACTGGCACCGGTCATCAGGAGGCCGTAGAGCCGGTCTTCGGCGGCTGCCCCGATGGTGATGCCGAGCGTGATGTAGGCGAGTGCCAGCAGGCTGGACCAGGCGTGGGTGTAGCGCCTTCCGTGCAGCATGCCGCGCAGCGGGAACAGCAGCGGCATGACGAGCACGATCAGCGCCAGCCATACCGGGACGATTTCCGGCGGGGCGATCCAGGTGGTCCAGATCAGGATCAGCAGCAGCAATCCCAGAAAGCCGACGAGGGCCAGGGCGCGGGACAACGCGATCATGCCGGGGCGCCCGAAGCCTTGAGGCGCAGGGCAATTCGGGCGACGCGTTCTCCAAGGGATGCAGCGATGCGCTGTTCGTCGCGCGTAACCGCCTGCTCGCCCTGAGTGCCGGCCACATGGCTGGCACCATAGGGAGTACCGCCGCTGGTGGTGCTGTTCAGTTCTGGCACGGTGTAGGGCACGCCGACCCACAGCATGCCCTGATGGATCAGCGGCAGGGCCATGCTCAGCAGGGTGGTCTCCTGGCCGCCATGCTGGGTGGCGGTGCTGGTGAAGACGCCGAAGGGCCGGTCCACCAGCCCGCCGCTGGCCCACAGCCCGCTGGTGCCGTCGAGGAAATACTTCAGCGGCGCGGCCATGTTGCCGAAGCGGGTCGGCGAGCCCATGACCAGCCCCGCGCATTCCTCGAGATCACGCAGCTCGGCGTAGGGCGGCCCGTCCTCGGGTACTGCAGGGCGGTCCTCGCCGATGTTCGTGGCAACCGGGGCTACGGTGCGCACCCGCGCGGTGGCGCCGGCCTTCTCGACGCCGGTCGCGACCTGGCGGGCCAGCTCGGCGGTCGCTCCGTAGCGGCTGTAGTACAGGACCAGGATCTCCGCCGTCGTGCTCACGACAGGATCTCCAGCACCTGTTCCGGCGGGCGTCCGATGCGGGCCTGCCCCCCGACGACCAGAATCGGGCGCTCGATCAGCTTCGGGTGCTGGACCATGGTCTGGATCAGCGCATCGTCATCCATCTCGGCGTCCTTCAGGCCCAGTTCGCGGTACTCCGCTTCGCCCGTGCGCAGCAGGTCGCGGGGGCGGCGACCCAGCTTCTCGATCACGCCCTTCAGGGTGGCGGCGTCCGGCGGCGTCTTCAGGTACTCCACGATCTCGGGCTCCACGCCCTGCTCCCTCAGCAGGGCGAGGGTCGCGCGCGACTTGCTGCAGCGCGGGTTGTGATACAGCGTAGGGGCATCGGACATGAATCGACTCCGGAGGTCATCGATGGCAAATGCCCATGATACCCATGCCCGCCGCTGGCATGTCAGGGGGCGCGTGCAGGGCGTGTTCTTCCGCGCCTCGACCCGCGAGCAGGCACAGGCGCTCGGGCTGGCGGGGTATGCGCGCAACCTGCCGGACGGACGTGTGGAGGTGCTGGCGGTCGGTTCCCCGGATGCCCTGGACCGGTTGGAGGCATGGCTTTGGGAGGGACCGCGCATGGCGCATGTGGAGGAACTGGATGCGCAGGTTGTGAGCCCGCCCGAGCCGTTGCCCGCAGGCTTCGATACCGGTTGATTCGGGAGCTTTCGGGACGCTTCCTCTAAAGTTGTACGGGGGTCTATAAACGCCATCGCGACGGATGCATACTGCGGGGTCATGGAATCGCGCCTGGTCGATATGCAGAGTCAGTCGGAGGACACGCGGGTGGAGGTCAGCCTGCGTCCCAAGCGGCTGGACGACTACACCGGACAGCCCCGAGTGGTCGAACAGTTGGGGTTGTTTATCGAAGCGGCGCGCGGGCGTGGCGAGGCCCTGGACCATACGCTGGTGGCCGGCCCTCCGGGGCTTGGCAAGACGACCCTGGCCCATATCGTGGCGAACGAGTTGGGGGTGGGGCTGCGCCAGACTTCCGGCCCGGTGCTGGAGCGTGCCGGTGACCTGGCCGCGATCCTGACGGCGCTGGAGCCCCAGGATGTCCTGTTTGTCGACGAGATTCATCGCCTGCCGACCGTGGTCGAGGAGATCCTCTACCCGGCGCTGGAGGACAGCCAGCTCGATATCGTCATTGGCGAGGGGCCGGCCGCGCGCTCGATCAAGGTGGACTTGCCCCCGTTCACACTCGTGGGAGCGACCACGCGTGCCGGCCTGCTTTCGGCCCCGTTGCGTGACCGGTTTGGCATCGTGCAACGACTCGATCATTACACTGTCACCGACCTCGCCCATATTGTGTCCCGTGCCGCCGGATTGCTGGGTGTCGGGATCGAACCCGACGGGGCGGCGGAGATCGCGCGCCGCGGGCGGGGTACGCCGCGTCTGGCGAATCGTCTGCTGCGGCGCGTGCGCGATTATGCCGAGGTCCGTGCCTCCGGCGTGATTACCGCCGAGGTCGCGGGCCAGGCCCTGGATCTGCTGGCGATCGATGCCTCGGGCCTGGATGCCCAGGACCGCCGCCTGCTGGAGGTACTGGTCGAGAAATTCGACGGCGGGCCGGTCGGGGTGGAGAGCCTGGCTACTGCGCTGAACGAGGATCGCGGCACACTGGAGGACGTCGTCGAGCCATTTCTGATTCAGCAGGGATATCTGCAGCGTACGCCTCGCGGGCGTCAGGCTACGCGGCGGACGCTGGCGATGTTCGGTCCGACGACAGCTGCGGCGGAACCCGATCTTCTCACGCCGGTCGACAGCCAGGGCGGAGATCGTCGATGACGGATTCTGCTGCCCCGTTCGCGTGGCCGGTGCGGGTGTATTACGAGGACACTGACGCTGGTGGTGTGGTCTACCACGCGAACTACCTGAAATTCATGGAACGCGCGCGCACTGAATGGTTGCGTGCGCTGGGGTTTGAGCAGGATGCATTGCGCGAGGAATGCGGGATTGTGTTTGCGGTGCGCCGCTGCTGTGTGGATATGCGGCGGCCGGCGCGCTTCAATGACGCCCTGACGGTCACCTGCCGGCTGCATTCGCTGCGCCGGGCCAGCCTGGAGTTCCATCAGACCGTAGAGCGTGATGGCGAGGCGCTGGCGAGTGGCGAAGTGGGCATTGCCTGTGTCGAGGTAGCCCGTCAGGCACCCGCCGCAATCCCCGCTCCGGTGCTGGAGGCCCTGCGCCGACATCATGATCATGGGCCGGCCGCCCACGCGGCCGGAGCCAAATAACGCTGTAACGGGAGACGGACAAGTGGCAGTCGACTTTTCGATGTACCAGCTGGTGATGGAGGCGACCCTGGTGGTCCAGCTGGTGATGGTGATTCTGGTGCTCGCCTCCGTGCTCTCCTGGCTGGCGATTATCGTCAAGGCCAGATCCCTGAATGCGGCGCACCGCGCCTGTGACGACTTCGAGGAGCGTTTCTGGTCGGGTGCCGATCTGTCGCATCTGTACGAAGGGGTGCGTCGCAAGCCAGAGATGTCCGGGATGGAGCATGTATTCTCCTCCGGCTTCAAGGAATTCCTGCGTGCCCGACAGCACGGGATCCCGGCCGGCGAGCCCGCGCACCGTGCGATGCGGGTAGCGATCGCCCGCGAGATTGATGACATGGAGCGCTACCTGCAGTTTCTTGCCACTGTGGGGTCGACCAGCCCGTACATCGGCCTGTTCGGCACGGTCTGGGGCATCATGCATGCGTTTCTGGGGCTTTCCGGGGTGCAGCAGGCGACCCTCGCGATGGTCGCGCCCGGTATTGCCGAGGCGCTGATCGCGACCGCGTTGGGTCTGTTCGCCGCGATCCCGGCCGTGATTGCCTACAACCGCTTCGCGGGTGATGTCGATCGCGTGGCTGTGCGCCTGGAAAACTTCAATGACGAGTTTGTGGCCTTGCTGAACCGGCAGGTGCATGCCAAGACCGCGGAGATGGCCTCCGAGGCCACGGCCTGATCCATGTCCGAGTCGCGCCGTAACAGCAGCCGCCTGCGGCGGCCCATGTCCCAGATCAACGTCGTGCCGTTTATCGACGTGATGTTGGTGCTCCTGATTATCTTCATGATCACCGCGCCGATGCTGCAGCAGGGCGTGGAGGTTGACCTGCCGGAGGCGGATGCCGAGGCCCTCGACCAGGACGAACAGGCGGCCGAGCCATTAGTGGTGACCGTGGACTCCAGTGGAGCGATGAGTCTGAACCAGGGGCCGATCGTCAACGAGCCGCTGGCCCCGCAGGAGATGACCGAAATCGTGCGCGAGTTCCTGGCGGAACATCCGGGGACGCAGACTTTTGTGCGCGGCGACCGTAATGTGGACTACGGGCGTGTAATCGACGCCATGATCGCCCTGCAACGAGCGGGCGGTGGGCGTGTCGGCCTGATCACCGAGCCGCCGCGCGAAAACAGCGACTGATCCCTGCCGCCGTGTTCGAGCTTGTCCGCCGTCATCCTGTCAGCTTCCTCCTCGTGCTCCTGTTACACGGGGCGCTGTTTGCGGCGTTGATGTTCAATATCAGTCTGATCTCTCCCACCTCCTCACGCGCGGCGGTCGAGATCTCGGTACAGGAGGACATCGAGGTCATTGACGCTGTGGCGGTGGATGCCGAGTCGTTCGACCAGGTCGAGCACCAGCGCGAGGTCGCGCGCCAGGAAGAGGTTGCCGAGCAGCTGCGTGAAGAGGAAGAGCAGCGCCGGGCCGAGGAGGAGGCCCAGCGCGAGGAGGAACGTCGCCAGGCCGAGGAGCAGCGCCGTCGCGAAGAGGAAGAACGGGCGCGGCAGCAGGCGATCGAAGAAGCCGAACAGGCACGGCGCGAGGCCGAGGAAGAGCGCCGTCGAGCGCAGGAAGAGGCCGAGGCCGAACGTGAGCGCATCCGTGCCGAGCGCGAAGCGGCGGAAGAGGCCCGGCGCGAGGCGGAAGAACGCCGCGAACGCGAGGAAGCGGAACGGCGCGAGCGTGAGGAGGCCGAACGCCAGGCCCAGGAGGAGCAGGAGCGCCGCGAACGGGAAGAAGCCGAACGGCGAGCCCAGGAAGAGGCCGAGCGTCGGGCCGAGCAGGAGCGTGAGCTGGAAGAGCAGCGCCGGCGCGAAGCGATGGAGCGCGAACAGGAGCGCCTGGCGGAGGCGCGCGAACGGCGCGAGGCCGCCGAGCGTCAGGCGCAGATGGATCGCGAGGTGGATGAGTGGCGTTCCCAGGTGCAGTCGGTAGTCCAGCGGCGCTGGCGTCAGCCGTCGGATATCGACTCCTCGGACCGTGCCATTGTTCTCGTGCGTGTGAACGAGACCGGGCGTATCATCGACTTCGATATTGAAAGCTGTTCCGGCGACAGCCGGTTCTGCGACTCCGTGCGACAGACCATGGACCGTCTGAGCTCGTTGCCACGCCCGCCGGATGCGAGCGCGGTGCGTGGCGGGGTGCGGATCCGATTTGAACCGGACTGATTCGCGGGTCACGCCCGCCTGACGAGGAGCTCATGCGACGACTGATTCACTGGATGCTGCCGGCCATGCTGCTGCTGTGGGCAGCGCAGGCACAGGCCGTACTGGAAGTCACGGTCACCGAGGGCGTCACCGGGGCGATACCGGTGGCCGTCGCGCCGTTTACCTACGAGGGGGAGGGCGAGCTCGACGAGGACATCTCCCAGATCGTCGCGGCCAACCTTGCCCGCAGCGGACTGTTCAACGTCGAACGGGATGATCTGCCTTCGGCCCCGTCCGGGCCGGCGGACTTTCTCGCCGAGCCCTGGGCCGACGTCGGGGTGGAGTATCTGGTGGTCGGCAATCAGCGTCGCGATGGCGATGACGTGCTGGTGGAATTTCACGTATTTGATGTGCTGTCCGAGGAACGTCTGGGCGGCTGGCGCATTCCGGTGCCCGGCGACATGCTCCGGCGCGGAGCGCATCGCATCTCGGACATCATCTACGAACAGATCACGGGTGACCCGGGGGCATTCAGTGCGCGCATCGCGTTCGTCAGCGTGGAGCGGAACGGCGATGATCGTCGCTTTGCACTCGAGGTAGCCGATTCCGATGGCGCCAACCCGCGCACCCTGTTTCGTTCATCCAAGCCGATCATGTCGCCGGACTGGTCGCCGGACGGGCGCGAACTCGTGTACGTCTCGTTCGAGAACCGCCGCTCCGAGGTCTATCGCCAGAATGTGGAGACGGGCAACCGTGAGCGGGTGGCCAGCTTTACCGGCATCAACAGTGCGCCCGCCTGGTCCCCCGATGGTCGCTATCTCGCACTGAGCCTGTCACGCGACGGGGCGCCGAATATCTACCTGATGGAGCTCGAGACGGGCGAGATGCGCCAGATGACCCAGACCAGCTCGATCGAGACCGAACCGGTCTGGTCGCCGGATGGCGAAACCCTCTATTTCACCTCCGACCGTGCGGGCGCACCGCAGATCTATGCGCTGCCACGAGAGGGGGGCAGCCCGCGGCGTCTGACTTTCGAGAGCGGCTATGCGGCCGCAGCGACGGTGTCTCCGGATGGGCGTTATCTGGTCTACGTGCACGGTGGTGATGGCGGATTTCAACTGGCCCGTCTCGATTTGAACGACCGTCGTGTGACCCGCCTCACGGAAGGACGGGACGCGGAATCGCCAAGCTTTGCCCCGAATGGCAGCATGATCATCTATGCCATGACGGACGGTGGGCGTGGCGTTCTCGGCTCGGTGAGCCAGGATGGACAGGTACATCAGCGCCTCGCCGCCAGGGAGGGCGAGGTGCGTGAACCGGCCTGGTCACCCTTGAACTGATCTTTATCGACAACTGCAGCATTTTGAGGATAACGACGTGATGAGCACGATCTTTCGCTGGGTTTTTGTGGCCATGGTCATTGGGGCGTTGTCGGCATGTGCGACACCGACCCGTGATGCCGAAGATGCAGAACGCGAGGCCGAGCGGGCCGCGGCCGAGGAGGCCGAGCGTGAGCGCGCCGAACGCGAGGCTCGTGAGGCCGAGGCCCGTGCGCTGGGTCGCGATCGGCAGTTCGATGCCGACGCACTGGACGATCCGGACAGCCCGCTGGCCGAGCGCCTGGTCTATTTCGAGTTTGACCGCGACGAGGTGCAGTCGCAGTACATGGACATGCTGGAGGCGCATGCGGCCTATCTGGCGCAGAACTCCGGTGCCCGCCTCCGCCTGGAGGGCCATACCGACGAGCGTGGTACCCGCGAGTACAACCTGGGGCTGGGCGAGCGCCGCTCGCAGTCGGTGCGCCGCATCCTGACTCTTAATGGTGCCTCGGATGACCAGATCGAGGTCATCAGTTATGGTGAAGAGATGCCGGTCGCCTTCGAACAGAACGAGGAGGCCTGGGCCAAGAATCGCCGGGTCGAACTGGTCTACGAATCCCGGCGCTAGATGACGGGAGGCGCCATGCGGCGTTTGGCAGGTAGGAGTAACCGAAATGCCCCTCCGGGGGCATTTCGTTTTCAATCGCGAACCGTGGCAGGGTCGGCCTCGGGCGTGCCGCGTGCCCCTTCGGGGGCATTTCTGTTTCCGCGAGTGGGTGTGGCTGTCGGTGCGGGTTTGCTCGTCCTGGCGATGGGCTCGTGGAGCCCGCTGGTCAGCGAGGCAGTGGCCCAGGACGACGTCTTCGCGACACAGTCGCAGATCCGCGATCTTTCCCGGCGCCTGGAGCGGATCGAACGGACGCTTGATTCCAGCGCGATGCAGGAACTGCTGCGCGGCGCGGAGACCATGAACCGGGAAATGCGCGAGTTGCGAGGCGAGGTGGAAACCCTGCGTCACGAGCTGGACCGCCTGAATGCCCGTCAGCGCGACCAGTTCCGCAACCTGGACGAGCGCGTGGCTACATTCGAGACCGGCGAGGCTGCCCCGGCGGATGCGGCTGCCCCGGCGGAAGAGGTCATGGAATTCGACCTGCCTGAAGCAGACGAACAGGCGGCCTATCAGGAGGCCTTCGACCAGTTGATGGCGGGTGATTACAGCGCCGCGATGAGCAGCCTCGAGCGATTCATCGAGGATTACCCCGACAGTGACTATTCGGCCAATGCCTGGTACTGGCTGGCCGAGGCCAGATACGCCAGTGGCGACTTCGAGGCCGCCCTGGAGGACTTCGAGCGCCTTCGGGAACAGTATCCCGAGAGCGACAAGTCCGGGGATGCCCTGCTCAAGATCGGCTATTCGCATTACGAGCTGGGCAACGAAGACGAGGCCCGCGAGGCGCTCGAGGCGGTGCGTGCCGATTTCGGCGGCACGACACTCGACCGTCTGGCGCGCGAGCGTTTGCGTCGGCTCGACGGGCAATGACCGAGATCCCTGTGCGCGCTGTGCGCGCACCAACCGCGGAGACGTCGGGCAGCCCGCCCCGGGTCCGTATCACCGAGATGTTTGTCTCGCTTCAGGGCGAGGCGGCGGATGCGGGCTGGCCAACCGCATTTGTGAGGCTGACCGGGTGCCCGCTGCGTTGCCGCTGGTGCGACAGCGTCTACGCCTTCGAGGGGGGCGAGGTGCATACGCTGGACTCGATTCTGGCGTGGGTCGCCCGGGCGGGTGTGCGGCATGTCTGTGTCACGGGCGGGGAGCCGCTGGCTCAGCCGGGTTGCCGGATACTCCTGGCGCAGCTGTGCGCCGCGGGCTATCGGGTGTCCCTCGAGACCAGTGGTGCACTCGACATCGGCGGGCTCGATGCGCGCGTCTCGGTCGTCATGGACTGGAAGGCGCCGGATTCAGGCGAGCAGGGACGCAATTTGGAGGCCAATATTCCCCACCTGGCGGCTGGCGATCAATTGAAGTTCGTGCTCGCCAACCGGGCTGATTTCGACTGGGCGCGCGCCGAACTCGGGCGCCTGGACCTCGCGCCCGGGGTCGAGGTCCTGTTCTCGCCGGTATACGGCGAGCTTGCGCCGCGCGAGCTCGCCGACTGGATCGTGGCCGAACGACTGCCGGTACGGTTTCAGCTTCAGCTCCACAAACTCCTGTGGGGCGATCAGCCGGGGCGCTAGTCGATGTCGCAACCGGAAAAGGCGGTGGTGCTGCTCTCGGGCGGGTTGGATTCGGCGACCTGCCTGGCAATGGCGCGGGCCGACGGGCTCGACTGCCATGCCCTGTCCATCGACTATGGACAGCGGCATCGCACCGAGCTGGACGCGGCCCGCCGAGTGGCCGCCTCCCAGGGCGTGCATGACCACCGCGTGGTCCGCGTCGATCTGACCGCGATCGGCGGCTCGGCGCTCACGGATGACGGGATTGCCGTACCTACCGAGGCGAGCGAGGGCATCCCCGTGACCTATGTGCCTGCTCGCAATACGGTATTCCTGTCATTGGCGCTGGGGCTTGCCGAGACCCTGGATGGGCGCTTGCTCTATGTGGGTGCCAATGCGGTGGATTATTCCGGCTACCCGGATTGTCGTCCAGCCTTCATCGATGCTTTCCGGAATCTCGCTCAGGTCGCTACCCGAGCCGGAGTCGAAGGCGTACGCTGGGAGGTACGTGCACCGTTGATGCACATGAGCAAGGCCGAGATCATCCGTGCCGGTGCGGGACTGGGTGTGGATTATGCCCAGACCGTGAGTTGCTACCAGGCGGACACCGAGGGCCGCGCCTGCGGGTGTTGCGACAGCTGCCGTATCCGGCGGGAGGGTTTCTCAGCGGCTGGTGTCCCCGACCCCACCCCCTACCAGAGCCGCTGACGGCGAGAGGCTCTGATCCCGGGAGACGGCTCCGCGCCGGGAATGAAAAGGGGGTCGATCTCGTCTTGCGTCCGATGTATGCTGCGCACCCCATGGGTGCAGGCGTGCCCGAAAACCGATCAGTGAGAGGATACGTTGATGGAATTCTCCAGCTTTTCAACCGCGGCCATGATGTACCTGGGCGGGGCGTTCGTCCTCGCTTTCATCTTGGGTGCGGTCGCGAACAAGACCAACTTCTGCACCATGGGCGCGGTCTCCGACTGGGTAAACATGGGCGACACCGGACGCATGCGCTCCTGGCTGCTGGCAATCGCTACGGCCATGCTGGGTGTGGCGCTGCTCGAGTTCTTCGGGGTGCTGAGCGCCGAGGGCTCCTTCCCTCCGTATCGCGGTGAAAACTTCAACTGGCTCGGGCACGTGCTGGGCGGTTTCCTCTTCGGTATCGGCATGACCTATGCGTCTGGTTGTGGTAACAAGACTCTGGTCCGGGTCGGTGGCGGCAACATCAAGTCCGTGCTGGTCATGATCATGATCGGAATCATGGCCTACCTGCTGACCAGTCGAGAGACCGTTTTTGGTACTGGCCAGACCCTGTTCCAGCTGCTGTTCGGCTGGATGGACGTCGTGTCCTTCCAGCTGGAAGGTGGCCAGGATCTCGGCTCCATCATCGCTGGCGAGAACGCCCTGGGCGCTCGCCTGGTGTTGGGCCTGGTGATCGGTGTGCTGCTGCTGGCCCTGATCTTCAAGGCCGCTGATTTCCGCAAGAGCTTCGACAACATCCTGGGCGGCCTCGTGGTGGGCCTGATGGTGATCGGTGCCTGGTGGCTGACCAGCAACATCCAGATCGACGATGGCATGGGCGGCATGTACACCGCCCAGGAATACATCCAGGAATGGGATTTCGTCGCTGATGCCGATGATGGCGAGCGCCCGGCACTGGCCGGTCCGTGGGCCAACCAGTCGTTCACGTTCGTGAATCCGATGGGCCAGAGCCTTGGGTATACCCTCGGTGGTTTTGATCGCACCCTGCTGTTCTTCGGTGTGATGGCGCTGGCCGGCGTGGTCCTCGGGTCGTTCTTCTGGGCCCTGGTCTCGCGCAGCTTCCGCATCGAGTGGTTCTCGTCCTTCCGCGACTTCGTCAACCACTTTATTGGCGGCATCTTGATGGGTGTCGGTGGCATTCTGGCCCTGGGCTGCACCATCGGTCAGGCGGTGACGGGGGTATCCACGCTGGCCCTGGGTGGCTTCTTCACCTTCGCCTTCATCGTGTTTGGCTCTGCCCTGACCATGAAGATCCAGTACTACAAGATGGTCTATGAAGAGGAGGCCACCTTTGGCAAGTCCCTGGTCACCGCCCTGGTGGACATGAAGCTGCTGCCGGGTGGCATGCGCAAGCTCGAGGCGATCTGATTGTCGACCACCGCGGGAGCCTTGCGTTTTCCCCGGTGGGCCGTAAACTACGCGGCGCGGCGGCCCGGGCAGTCCCGGGTACGCCGCGCGACAAGCAGGCCGGCGGGCGCCTTCGGTGAAGGTTCCCAGGCGGGCCGTAGACATGGGTCGTTAGCTCAGTTGGTAGAGCAGTTGGCTTTTAACCAATTGGTCGTAGGTTCGAATCCTACACGACCCACCATTATTCCCGGCCGCGGCAGCGCGGCCGGCACAAGGGCCCGCCTTCGCGGGCTTTTTGTGTTTATGGGGCGCGAACAGGCTAGAATGCGCGCCTTTATTGAACCATTGAACATGCACGCGAAAGTGGCGGAACTGGTAGACGCGCTGGGTTTAGGTCCCAGTGGGGTGAAACCCGTGAGAGTTCGAGTCTCTCCTTTCGCACCAATGTCCCGTGTATGCCCAGGCAGGCAGCCGGCGAGTGCTGCGGTCGGCAGGGATGACCGATTTTTGAACCATTGCGAGGCCCTTCATGCAAGTTTCCGTTGAAGCCACCGGCAACCTGGAGCGCAAGATGACCATCCAGGTCCCCCCCGAACGTGTCGAGACCGAAGTAGACAACCGCCTGAAATCGCTGGCCAAGCGCGTTCGGCTTGATGGCTTTCGCCCGGGCAAGGTCCCGTTGAAGGTTGTGCGCCAGCGTTATGGCGCCGGGGTCTATCAGGAGGTGCTGAGCGAAGTCCTGCAGGAGAGTTACCGCGAGGCCGTGCAGCAGGAGGGCCTGGAGCCGGCCGGGAACCCGAGTATTGAGCCGCAGAGTGTGGAGAACGGCCAGCCGATCGAGTTCACCGCGAGCTTTCAGGTCTTCCCCGAGGTCGAGGTGGCCGACTTCTCCGATGCCGAGATCGAGCGTCCGGTGGCCGAAATTGGCGAGGAGGACGTCGATCGTGTGATCGATTCCCTGCGCGAGCAGAACAAGGAATGGGCCGAGGTCAAGCGCAAGGCCAAGAAGGGTGATCGCATCACGCTGGACTTCGTCGGCAGCCTTGATGGCGAAGAGTTCGAGGGTGGCAGGGCCGAAGACTTCCAGGTGGAAGTGGGTGCCGGCCGCCTGATCGAGGATTTCGAGAAGCAGCTCAAGGGCGTGAAGACCGGAGAGGAGCCGACCATCGATGTCACCTTCCCGGACGACTACCCGGCCGAGAACCTGAAAGGCAAGACCGCGCAGTTCGCCCTGACCATCAAGAAGGTCGAGGGGCCCAAGTTGCCCGAGGTGGACGAGGAGTTCGCGAAGAAATTCGGCATCGAGGACGGTTCGGTCGAGAAACTTCGTGCCGACGTGCGGTCCAATATGGAGCGCGAGCTGAACCAGGCGCTGAAGGGCAAGGTCAAGAATCAGGTCATGGAGCTGATTATCGAGCGCCACGGCTTCGACCTGCCGGACGCCCTGGTGAAGTCCGAGGTCAATCGCCTGCGCGAGGAGGCGGAGAAGCGCTTCGGTGGTGCCCAGCAGACCCAGCCGCTCCCCGACAGCCTGTTCGAGGAAGAGGCCAAGCGCCGCGTGCGCCTGGGTCTGGCCCTGCGGGCCATCATCGACCAGAAGGGCTTCGAGGTGGACGCGGAGCGGGTCGAGCGCGACCTGGAAGACATGGCGGCCACGTACGAGGACCCGGAAGAGGTCAAGCAGTACTACCGCTCCAACCCGCAGGCGAAGAGCAACCTGGAATCACTGGTGCTCGAGGACCAGGTGGTCGACTGGATCGTTGATCAGGCCAAGGTCACCGAGAAGAAGACCAGCTTCCAGGACGTAATGAATCCGAACAAGGAGTCGACCGAATGAGCCACGACATGGCCGGTCAGGGGGCGCAGCATGCCCAGGGGCTGAATCTGGTCCCGATGGTGGTCGAACAGACCGCCCGCGGCGAGCGTGCCTATGACATCTACTCCCGGTTGTTGAAGGACCGGGTCATCTTCTGTGTGGGTCCGGTTGAGGACTACATGGCCAACGTAATCGTGGCCCAGCTGCTGTTCCTCGAGTCGGAAAACCCGGACAAGGAGATCAGCCTGTACATCAACTCCCCGGGTGGGGCGGTGACGGCGGGCATGGCGATCTACGACACCATGCAGTTCATCAAGCCCGAGGTGAGTACGCTGTGTGTCGGGCAGGCCGCGAGCATGGGCGCGGTCCTGCTGGCCGGTGGCGCGCAGGGCAAGCGCTACTGCCTGCCGCACTCGCGCGTCATGATCCACCAGCCGCTGGGGGGCTTCCAGGGGCAGGCGTCGGATATCGACATCCACGCCCGCGAGATCCTGAAGATCCGCGAGGAGCTCAACCGCGTGCTGGCCCATCACACCGGCCAGACCGTGGAGCAGGTGGAGCAGGATACCGATCGTGACCGCTTCATGACCGCGGCTGAGGCGAAGGATTACGGTCTGGTCGATAACGTCCTCTCCAGCCGCGGTGCGCCAGCATCCGGAGGCGACAAGGACGCCAGCAAGAAGGAAAAGGCCTGATCGCGCCATGTCCGGATCGCGAGCCGGATATACCGGACTCGCGCCCGGTCCGTTTGCAACGCGCCTGCAAACGGGGCATGTTTTGAGAAACCCTGACAGCGCAACCGAGGCATACGGATGAGCGACGACAAGACCCCCTCCGCCGACGGCAAGCTTCTGTACTGCTCTTTCTGCGGAAAGAGTCAGCACGAGGTGCGCAAGCTGATTGCGGGGCCCTCCGTCTTCATCTGCGACGAGTGTGTCGAGCTTTGCAACGACATCATTCGCGAGGAGATGCAGGAGGCGGGGCATACCGAGCGCGATTCGTTACCGAAGCCGCGCGAGATCCGCGAGATCCTGGACGACTACGTAATCGGACAGAACTCCGCGAAGAAGATCCTCTCGGTGGCGGTGTACAACCACTACAAGCGTCTTGAGGCCCGGGCCGGCAAGGACGACGTCGAGTTGTCCAAGTCCAACATCATGCTGATCGGCCCGACCGGCTCCGGCAAGACGCTGCTGGCCGAGACGCTGGCCCGGGTGCTCAACGTCCCGTTCACCATCGCCGATGCCACCACGCTGACCGAGGCCGGTTACGTGGGGGAGGACGTCGAGAACATCATCCAGAAGCTGTTGCAAAAGTGCGACTACGATGTCGAGAAGGCCGAAAACGGCATCGTCTACATCGACGAAATCGACAAGGTCTCGCGCAAGTCGGACAACCCCTCGATCACCCGCGATGTCTCGGGCGAGGGCGTGCAGCAGGCCCTGCTGAAGCTGATCGAAGGCACCACGGCCTCCGTGCCGCCGCAGGGCGGTCGCAAGCACCCGCAGCAGGAGTTTCTACAGGTCGACACCCGCAATATCCTGTTCATCTGCGGCGGTGCCTTCTCCGGTCTGGAGAAGATCATCCAGCAGCGTGCGGAGAAGGGTGGTATCGGATTTTCCGCTGAGGTCAGCTCCAAGGACGAGACCAAGAGCGGTGGCCAGTGGCTGAAACAGCTGGAGGCCGACGACCTGGTGCGCTACGGCCTGATTCCCGAGTTCGTTGGTCGCCTGCCCGTGCAGGCGACGCTGGACGAGCTGGACGAGGACGCGCTGATCACCATCCTGACCCAGCCGAAGAACGCCCTGGTCAAGCAGTACGCCCGCCTGTTCGACATGGAAGGCGTGGAACTGGAGTTCCGAGATGACGCCCTCTCCGCGATCGCCCACAAGGCGATGGAGCGCAAGACCGGGGCGCGTGGCCTGCGTACCATCATGGAGAACATCCTCCTCGACACCATGTACGAGCTGCCCTCGATGGAGGGGGTCAGCAAGGTGGTGATCGACGAGGCCGTAATCCGGGGTGACGCCGAGCCCTACCTGATCTACGAGAACGCCTCGTTCTCCAAGCAGGCCGCCGCGGACTCCTGAGGTTCCGCGGTCGGGTCCTGGGGGCTGGCATGGCCCCGGCTTGAAAAACGGTCAGGGCGACCCCATTTATCCCGTACATTCGCTTAGCCCTGAGGGGGCCACATGACCGACCAACACTCCTCCCAGAACGAGGTGGACTCCCCCGTCAAGCGTGTCGCGGTGCTGCCGCTGCGCGATGTCGTGGTATACCCGCACATGGTCATCCCGCTGTTCGTGGGTCGCGAGAAGTCGATCCGCGCGCTGGATTCCGCGATGGCGCAGAACAAACAGGTCCTCCTGGTCGCGCAGAAGAGCGCGGAGGTGGACGAGCCGGAGGCTGATGACCTGCACGAGATCGGCACTCTCGGCAATATCCTGCAGCTGCTGCGCCTGCCCGACGGTACCATCAAGGTGCTGGTCGAGGGCGCCCAGCGTGCGCGCGTGATGGACGTCTCCACGACCGGCGATTCCGAGAAGGAAGAAGACTACTTCACCGCCGATATCCGCATGATCGAGGAGGAATACGACACCGAGGAGAAGGAACTGGAAGTCCTCGGTCGCTCCGCACTCAATCAGTTCGAGCAATACATCAAGCTGAACAAGAAGGTCCCGCCGGAGATCCTGACCTCGCTGGCCGGGATCGACGATACCTCGCGTCTGGCCGACACGATTGCCGCGCACATGTCGCTGAAGCTCGAGGAGAAGCAGCAGGTCCTCGAGATCGCCAATGTGCGCGCGCGCCTGGAGCACTTGGTCGCCAAGATCGAGGGCGAGATGGACGTGCTGCAGATCGAGAAGAAGATCCGCGGCCGCGTGAAGCAGCAGATGGAGAAGTCCCAGCGCGAGTACTACCTGAATGAGCAGATGAAGGCCATTCAGAAGGAGCTGGGTGATCTCGAGGATGCCCCGAACGAGCAGGAAGACCTGGCCGAAAAGATCGAGCAGGCCGGCATGCCGGCGGAGGCCAAGAAGAAGGCCACCGCCGAGCTGAACAAGCTGAAGATGATGTCGCCGATGTCGGCCGAGGCCACCGTCGTGCGTAGCTACATCGACTGGCTGGTCAATGTCCCGTGGAAGAAGAAGACCCGGGTCAGCAAGGACCTTTCGCGTGCCGAGAAGATCCTCAACGAGGACCACTACGGCCTGGAAGAGGTCAAGGAACGCATCCTTGAGTATCTCGCCGTGCAGACCCGTGTACGCAAGCTCAAGGGCCCGATCCTGTGCCTGGTCGGTCCTCCGGGGGTTGGGAAGACCTCACTGGGAGAGTCCATCGCGCGGGCGACCAACCGCAAGTTCTCGCGCATGGCGCTGGGCGGCGTGCGTGACGAGGCGGAGATCCGTGGCCACCGACGGACCTACATCGGCTCGCTCCCGGGCAAAATTGTCCAGAACCTGTCCAAGGTCGGGGTGCGCAACCCGCTGTTCCTGCTCGACGAGATCGACAAGATGGCGATGGATTTCCGCGGTGATCCGGCCTCGGCGATGCTCGAGGTGCTGGACCCGGAGCAGAACCACACCTTCAGCGACCACTATCTGGAAGTCGACTACGACCTGTCTGACGTGATGTTCGTGGCCACGGCCAATTCCATGAATATCCCGGGGCCGCTGCTGGACCGCATGGAGGTCATCCGCCTGTCCGGCTACACCGAGGACGAGAAGGTGAACATCGCGCACACCTATCTGGTGCCGAAGCAGATCAAGACCAACGGCCTGAAGGCCGACGAGATCAATATCTCCGACGCCGCGGTGCGCGACATCGTTCGCTACTACACTCGCGAGGCGGGCGTGCGCGCCCTGGAGCGCGAGATCGCCAAGATCTGCCGCAAGGTGGTCAAGCAGCGCCTGCTGGCGAAGGGCAAGGACGCATCCCGCACCACGGCCGTCACGCCCAAGACGCTGGAAAAATACCTGGGTGTGCGGCGATTCCGCTTTGGTCTGGCCGAGGAAAACGACCAGATCGGCCAGGTGACCGGCCTGGCGTGGACCGAGGTCGGCGGCGAACTGCTGACGATCGAATCAACGGTGGTGCCCGGCAAGGGCAAGACGCAGCAGACCGGCAAGCTCGGCGATGTGATGCAGGAGTCGATCCATGCCGCGCTGACCGTCGTCCGCTCGCGTGCCGAATCCCTGGGGCTCGAGGAGAATTTCCACGAGAACAAGGATCTGCATATCCATGTGCCCGAGGGTGCCACTCCCAAGGACGGCCCATCGGCCGGTATCGCGATGTGCACGGCCATTGTCTCGGCGCTGACCGGTATCCCGGTACGAGCAGATGTGGCGATGACCGGCGAGATTACCCTGCGCGGCCAGGTGTTGCCGATTGGGGGCCTCAAAGAGAAGCTGCTGGCGGCCCATCGTGGAGGCATCCGCACGGTTCTGATCCCCGAGGAGAACGAAAAGGACCTGGTGGACATTCCGAAGAACATCAAGAACAAGCTCGATATCCGTCCGGTGCGGTGGATCGACGAAGTGCTCGAGGTTGCTCTCACCCACTTGCCCGAGGGCAAAAGTGGCGATGCGCCGACCAAGGTCGAGGAAGCCGTGAAGCCGTCCAAGGAATCAGGTCGGCGCCGTGTTCGGCATCACTAAGTAGCGGATTTGCAATCATAACCGCGGCCCGGGGGTCGCGGTTTTTTGCGTCCTGGCGCACGGTGTTCCGCTAACGGCTGTGTAACGCTCGTTTGACACTTTTTCGAGGCCCTTGCTATAACCCCAATCGCATTATTTGATTCCCGGCTGGGCAAGCCCGCGACAGGATGGAGAACCCTCCCCGCGCTGGTGTAAGCTTGGCCTTCATCGGGCCGCAAGCCTGAGTCACCACTGAGATAAGGAAGCGCTTCATGAATAAATCCGAACTGATCGACGCGATCGCCGCAGAAGCCGATGTCCCGAAGGCCCAGGCCGGCCGCATGCTGGACGCCATGGTGACCGTGGTGGGCGATACACTGGCCAAGGGCGACCAGGTCTCCCTGGTTGGCTTTGGCACCTTCCTCGTCCGCGAGCGCGAAGCCCGCACCGGTCGCAACCCGCGTACCGGCCAGTCCATCCAGATTGCCGCCTCCAAAACGCCTTCGTTCAAGGCTGGTAAAGCGCTCAAGGATCGCGTAAACTAGCGCGCTTTATCGGGTGCTTAGCTCAGTTGGTAGAGCGTCGCCCTTACAAGGCGAATGTCGGCGGTTCGAACCCGTCAGCACCCACCATGCAGCTGATCTGGCGGCATGCCGAAATCTGGAGCGGTAGTTCAGTTGGTTAGAATACCGGCCTGTCACGCCGGGGGTCGCGGGTTCGAGTCCCGTCCGCTCCGCCATACTTGAAAAAGGCGCCTTCGGGCGCCTTTTTCTTTGCCTGTATGTTGTCGAAATCCATCCGAGCGCGGAGGCTCCCCGGCGCATGTAAGAAGCGGTGGGATTGGCGTCCAGACTGAGGGATCGGACGGAGGCATCGTGCCATCTGCGGCAGATCCTCGGGTGTTTAGCTAGCGTCCGAATCGGTATCCAGCGGCAGGGGCAGGGGGTCGATCGTTGTGTCGGGCTCGTCGTCGCTCTCGCCGTTCGGGAAGGCATCGGCCTCAGGCGCATAGGCCTCACTCTCGAGGCTCTGGCGCATGGCTTCCTCGGCCTCCTGGTTGAGCACGATGATCGAGATGCGCCGGTTGATGGCCGCCTCCGGATCGTCGCGGTTGAACGGGACGCTGTCGGCCAGGCCCACGACCCGTGCCACCTGATCAGGCTCTGCGCCGCCCGCGATCAGCGCGCGTCGAGCCGCGTTCGCGCGATCGGCCGAGAGTTCCCAGTTGGAATAGTCTGCCCTGAGCAACGGACGGGCATCGGTATGACCGGTGATCGAGATGCGGTTGGGAACCTTGTTGATCAGGCTGGCCAGCTCGCGCAGGATCGCGTCGGCGTGCTCCAAGGGGGTGGAGCTGGCCGTGTCGAACATCGGTCGATTTTCGCGATCGATGATCTGGATGCGCAGCCCCTCCGGGGTGATATCGAGCAGCAGTTGATCCTTGTAGGGCTCCAGGGCCTGGCTCTGCTCCAGCGCCTCCTCCAGCGCCTCCTGCAGGGCTTCCAGGGCCTCCCGGTCGCGTGCCTCGGCAAGCTCGTCCAGGGTTTCTCCATCCAGCCCGGCCGGTGCATCCATGGCCTCGGGGTCCTGGATTAGTTCGGGCATGCCCTCGAAGTCGATCAGCGACGGATCCACGCCCGTCCCGTCTCCGGGGGCCTGACCGGGCGAGTGCGCCTCGCCCCTGAACGCGGAAGGATTCTGGAAGTATTCCGAGATGCCGGCGCGCTGTTCGGCGTCCAGGGCCACGAGCAGCCACAACACCAGGAAAAAGCCCATCATTGCGAGCGTGAAGTCGGCGAACGCGATCTTCCACGCGCCACCATGGTGGCCGGCCTGAACCACCTTCTTCTTGACGATGATCGGCTGGGTCTTGTCCTCGACGCCCATTGGGGTGATCCGGAGGCGGTCAGGCCCCCTTCACGTGCTCCTCGAGCTCGGTAAAGCTCGGACGCATGGCGCCTTCCATGGTCTTGCGACCGAACTCGACCGCAACCTGCGGGCTGTAGCCCTGGACGTTGGCCAGGATGCAGGCCTTGATGCACTGCAGGAACTTGGCTTCTTCCTGTGCGCGGGCTTCGAGGGCCGTCGAAGTCGGGCCGGCAAAGCCGTAGGCCAGCAGGATTCCGAGGAATGAGCCGACCAGGGCGGCCGCCACGCTCGAGCCGATCTCCTCGATGGAGCCGTCGAGCTTGCCCATGGTCATCACGATCCCCAGCACCGCGGCAACGATCCCGAAGCCGGGCAGGGCATCCGCGACGCGGTGCACGGCGTGGGCTGGCTTGTGGGATTCCTCGTGGTGGGTTTCCAGATCCAGGTCCATCAGGGCATCGAGCTCATGCGGGTTCATGCTGCCGGAGATGATCAGGCGCATGTAGTCCGTGATGAACTCCATGGCGTGGTGGTCGGCCATCACCCGCGGATGGGCCTGGAAGAGCTCGCTGTTTTCCGGCTCCTCAATGTCGTTCTCCACCCCCATCAGCCCTTCCTTGCGGGCCTTGGTGAACAGCTTGTACATCAGTGCGAGCAGGTCGAGGTAGTCGTCCGCCTTGTACTTGCTCCCCTTGAGCAGGCTGGGGATGGACTTGAAGACGGTGATGACGACGCGGGGCGGGTTGGCAATCAGGAATGCACCCAGCGCCGCACCCCCGATGATCCAGTATTCGTATGGCTGCCACATGACCCAAAGGTCGCCGCCATGAAAATAGTATCCACCGAAGACCGACGAGAATACGACGACGATGCCAAGAAAATACTTCACGTACGGGAACCCCGATTTTGTCGATAGGGCGAAAGTGACGTCGGCCACGCTTTCGCAATTGATATAGTGACGCCCATAACGATAACGACTCCCCTGCGCGAGGTACAGCATGTCCCAGGATGAGGGCACGCCCTACAGCGGTCAGGCACGCCGGCTGGCCGCACTCGACTGGCCGATCCTGGAAGCCAGTGACGCTGCGTTCTCCAACCCCGACGACCTGGTGCAGCGTTCGTTGCGGGAACTCGGCCAGTGGGCCGAACGGGACCCCGGGCTGGCCCTGCGCCTGGTCCTGCGCGCCAATCGCTCGCGTCGCGGGCTGCGCCAGGAGGTTCATTCGGTCCCGGATGCCATCGCGATGCTGGGCCTGCAGAACGTCTGTGACGAGATCCGCATAGCCCCCCGGGTGGTCGAGGCCGTGCGCGAACCACAACGGTATCGGCAGGTGGCGGGCCAGTCGCGGCTGGCTGCGATGATCGCGGCCGACGTGGCGTACCGCCGCCGCGATGCCGAGCCCGCGGAAGTGGGACTGGCCGCCTTGATGAACCAGCTGGGCCTGTTGGGATTGCTGATCGAGGGAGAGCCGCGCATGGGACGGTTGCTGGCCATGCTCGAACTCAATGCCCTCCCGGACGAAGCCAGCTATGCCGCGCTGGGCTATGCGACCGACGACTTGTCGCGCGCGATGACCGAGGCGATGGCGCTGCCCGAGTTGGTGGTGGGCACGCAGCGCGCGGTCAATGCCGTCCATCCACGCGCCTTCGAGGTCATGGTGGCCAGTGCCCTGGCCTGGCAGATCATGCGCGGCATGGACACGGTGCGTGGTGATCGTGACCTGCGCCTGCTGGCCGGCTTGACCGGGGTCAACGAAAAGGTGGCCGCGGACCGGCTGTCCGAGATCATCGAGCGGTTCAATGAAGAGATCGCCGTGTACCGCCTCGAACCTCTGGATCCCGAAACACCTGGATCGGTCTGGCTGAAACCACGCCACCGTACACCCCTGGCACTTTGTCCGCGTGCCGACGTGCTGGAGGGGGGCCTGAACCGACTGCAGCACGAAGCGAACCGCGTGTCGAGGCTGCGGCGTATGCTGCGCGTGATGCAGTTTGGTCTCGGCTTGAATCGCGTTGTGTTCGCGGGCCTCTCACGTGATGGTGAATCGTTGCGGGCCGAGCACCTGGTGGGCACTTTGCATGAGCCAGAGTTCAGCCACTTCGTGATCCAGCGCTCCGCCCTGGGCCCGCTGGAAGCGGTGCTGGAGGATGATGCGCCGACATGGTGGGGGCGCCATTACCCGGGCGTGGAGCTTCCGGAGGCCATCCAGGCGCTTACCGGTGGAGTCGATGCCTTTTTTGCGCCGGTGCGTTACCGGGGGCAGGTGATCGGTATCGTGTACGCCGACCGTCGCAGTCGTCAGCATGCGCTCGACGACCGCGCATTCAGCGGCTTCTCTCGGGTGGTACGGGTTGCGTCGAGCGTTGAGTAGCCATTGTCCCGCATATGGCGGCGCCCCGAGCCGCCTCAAGACTCGTTGGTCGCGGCCGTTATATCGGTTGGCGCATATGTACTGTGCGCAGCGTGGCGCGGTGGCCTATTGCGCCAGAATCATCCCGGAACCGGAACAAAAGGACATCGTCCGTTATGCGTCAGAACCTTCCTGTCACCCAGACCGAGTATCCCCTGGACTCCCATGGCGACCTGATCTCGGCCACCGACGAGAAGGGCCGCATCCGTTACGCCAACGATGACTTCGTGACCGTCAGCGGCTTCGACTGCGAGGAGCTGGAGCATGCCGCGCACAACATCGTGCGCCATCCGGACATGCCGGAGGCGGCCTATGCCAATCTGTGGGAGACCCTGAAGGCAGACCGTCCCTGGATGGGCATCGTCAAGAATCGGCGCAAGAACGGCGATCACTACTGGGTCGATGCCTTTGTGACGCCGTCCTACGAGGGCGGGCGCAAAACTGGATACGAGTCCGTGCGGGCGATCCCGGATCGCGAGCATGTGGGGCGCGCGGAGGCCGTATATGCCGGGCTCAACCGTGGACGGACTTATACGCGGCGCTGGTACCACGGGCTCACCTGTCGCCTTGCCGGTACATGGCTCGCTGGGCTTGCCCTGGTGTTGGCCACACTGCTTCTGGTGCCGGATGTGACTTCTCAGATTGCCATTGTGGCCCTGGTTTTCGTCGCCGGTGGGGGCGTGACCTGGGCGCTGACCGCGGGCGTGCGTCAGGCTGTGCGCCGTGCGCGCGAGCAGTTCGACAATCCCGTGATGGAGGCGATCTACACCGGACGTCGTGACGACAGCGCGTCGCTGGAGCTGATCCAGCACTTCAACGAGGCGAAGCTGCGCACGGTCCTGGGCCGCATCGAGGACAAGGCCGATGCCGTGGCCGGTGACGCGCAGGCGATGGCCAGCAGCGTCGAGCAGACAGCCTCGGGCGTGGAGCGCCAGCAGAACGAGATCGACCAGGTCGCCACCGCGATGAACGAGATGAGCTCGACCATCCAGGAGATGGCGGGCAACTCCGCCCGTGCAGCCGAGGCGGCCAACCACGCCGAGAGAGAAACCGGAGCCGGTCAGGAGGTCGTGAACGACACAGTCGCCGTGATCAACCGCATGGCGGCCGAGGTCGAATCCACCGCGGAAAAGTTGGGCAAGCTGGAGGCGAGTACCGAGGAGATCGACAAGATCCTGAGCGTGATCCGCGAGATTGCTGAACAGACCAACCTGTTGGCGCTGAATGCCGCGATCGAGGCCGCCCGTGCGGGCGAGCACGGGCGTGGCTTCGCGGTGGTGGCCGACGAGGTGCGCTCCCTGTCGCAGCGCACCGACGAGTCCACGGTAACCATCCGCAATATGATCGAGAGCCTGCAGGATGGCGCGCGCGGGGCGATGTCTGCCATGCGCGCCAGTCAGGAACAGGCAGCCGACGGGGTGGAAAAGGCCCGGGCGGCCGGTGATTCGCTGACCACCATCCGCCAGGCCGTTGCCCAGATCACCGAGATGAACACTCAGATCGCCACGGCGGTGGAGGAACAAAGCGCGGTCTCCGAGGAGATCAACCGCAACGTGACCTCCATACGCGATGTGGCCAGTGAAACCGGATCGGTCTCGGTGCACGCGCGCGACGCCAGTGCGCGGATGCAGGCCGAGGCCGCCGAACTAAAAGCGCTGATCCAGCGTTTTGAACAAAAGGCCGGGTAAAAATGTTTATGTGTGGGGTTGCGAAAGTGAACGTGCGTCACTACAATCGCGCCCATCTTGAGTAGCAGAGGTCTGTCAATGGACTGTTGTCGATGGATGCATGAGCGTCGGGCCGGTGGCCGGTACGAGCGTGCATATCGTTGCCAGCGGGGTCCCGCCACCCGGTAGAACGGTGGTGCCCTCCGGTGTCAGCGATATGCGTGACTCCGGGGGGTGACAGAACGCCTTCCCCCTAGCGTCCCTCGCGGGCGTTTCTCCAGCCCCCAAGCCCGTTGTGCGCCCGCCCTTGCGCGTGGCGCGCTGCCCCATGCCATTCGATGATATTCCGCCTCTGCTCGGATTCCGGGCCGGTGCGTGCGTTGCTGTGCGCGCAGCGGAGTGGACTGTACCTATGAACAACCAGCAGGAGGTCGCCATGCCAGCGCCTGAAGACGACGACCCCGGGTCTAGATCCGGAATATCACTGCGGGGCAGTGAGCAAAGGAAAAAGGTGTTCGTCTCGCTGATGGGGGTTTTGTAAAAGACCGCCACCAGCAGTCACGGGATTCTTTTGTCTTTTGTAATGCCCCGCGTGCGTTTTTCATTTTTTTAAGCACAAGGAGCATTGCAATGAACGACAAGATTCTGGAAATGATTCATGCCGGTGACGTGGGTGCTGCCCGCGACGAGGTGATCCATCCGGTCCCGGCCATCACCGCCAACCGCCTGTCGGAACTGGACCCGCGTTCCCGCTTGGTAATCCTCGAGGGTGTGGACACCAATGAGCGTCGCGCCATCTTCCTGGCGATGGACGACGAAGAACAGGCGATCCTGTTCGAGCATATGCCCGAGCCGGAGGCCCGCGAGCTGGTGCAGGCCCTGCCGGCCTACACCCTGGCGCGGTCTCTGGCGCTGGTGGGCAAGTCCCTGGCGGATGACCTGCTGGATGCCCTCCCCGGAGCCAAGCGCGACAAGGTACGCGCCCTGTGGCGTCAGGACGAGGACACCGTGGCCCGTGTGATGCGTCGCCCGGTGTTCTGGGTGACTCCGGAAGAGACCGTCAGCGAGGTCACTGCCCGCCTGCGCGACGATCGCAATATGCCGGACGATATCGGGGCCGCACTGCTGATCACGGATCGTGACCACCACTACCAGGGGCTGGTGCGCCTGGGCCGGATGTTCCGCGCGGAGTCCGGCCAGACGGTTGGGGATCTGATCGAACTGGAGGACTTCTACACCACGCCCGACGGCGACAAGGTCGAGGCCGCCCGCCTGCTGCAGCGCACGGATCTGCCGTATCTGCCGGTGGTGGATGCCGATGGCGTGCTGGTGGGGGTGCTGCGCATCGACGACGCGATGGACGTGCTTGAGGAAGACACCTCGGAGGACTTCTACAAGAAGGCCGGGATCGGCGATCTGCTGCACCAGAAGGATGTCGTGCGCTCGGAGAAGCTGACCTCCGGCGGGATCGGCTATGCGGTCAAGGTGCGCATGGCCTTCCTGATGGTGACGCTGGCCGGTGGTCTGGCCGTAGGCGGGGTGATCGACTTCTTCGAGGACACCCTGGCGGCGGTGGTTGCGCTGGCCATCTTCATCCCGCTGGTGATGGACATGGGCGGAAACGTGGGAACGCAGTCGACCACGATCTTCGCCCGCGGGCTTGCCCTGGGGCATATCAACCTGGGCCGATTCTTCCGTGGCCACATGGTGCGTGAGGGCGCCGTGGGCCTGGTCATGGGGGTGATTATGGCCGTGCTCGCCGGGACCATCGCCCACTTCTGGCAAGGTGTACCGAACGGCATTCCGGAACTGGGTTTCGTGGTCGGCACGGCGCTGTTCTTCTCGGTGTTCACCGCCTCGATCCTGGGATTCCTGCTTCCGTGGGTGCTGCTGAAGATCGGCGTGGATCATGCGCCGGGGGCGGACCCGTTCATCACCACCATCAAGGATTTCACCGGCCTGGCCGTGTACTTTGGTATGGCCGCCTGGCTGCTGAGCGCGCATATGCCGGTTTGAAACCTGGGGAGAACCCGAATCGCGTTGCCGAGGACAGACGCCGGCAGCGCGCCTGTCAAGCCTGTTAAGAATGATTGAACAACGAGGAATCGACATGAATCATCGCAACTTCCATCGCGGCGTGCTGGGCGCCACCCTGGCCGGCATCTTCGCCTTCGGGGTGCCGGCCATTCAGGCTGCCGAGGCCGAATTCAACATCGGCGTGTTCACCGACTACATCGACGACGGTGCCTCCAAGTCGGACAACGACCCGGTGGTGCAGGGCGGCTTCGAGCTGGGCTTCCCCACCGGCGTATTCACCGGTGTGCAGGCCTCCAGCCTCGGCAGTGGCCGTGGCACCGAGATCGTCCCGTTCGTCGGCTACGGTTTTGACGCCGGCCCGGTCGGTATCGAATTCGGATACGAGTACTCCCACTACTCCAGCCTGGATGACGAAGACGAGGGTGAGCTGTTCCTGGGCGCCGATTGGGGGCCGCTGTTCGCCGAGGTGGCGTATGTCGCCCACGCCGACGATCGCGATGCCGAGGGAAGCCGCGTCTGGTTCGTCGGGGCCGGACACGAAGTGGCGCCGCGCACCGAACTCTTCGGCGGGCTTGGCTATGACGATCCGGCCGACGACAACGGCGCGAAGTTTTGGGAACTGGGTGCGGCGCACGCGACCGACTTCGGCACCTTCTCGCTGACCTACGCCTCGCGCGACGAGAGCGGTGCCCAGGACCTCTTCGTGGCCGGTTATACTCTGACCTTCTGACGCGTCCGCTCAGGACACTGACCAGCGGGCCGTCTTCCGGGACTCCGAGCCGGGAAGCGGCCCGTTTTCTTTTTGAGGATCCGGGTCCGGAAAGGAGCTTTTGACTGCCAAGGTGGTCCCGAGGCGGCCATTCAGGTTGCGCAGCGTTTTCTGCCGTCCGAACGGCTGGTATCTAACGAACCGCTCGGCAGCGGTGATCAGGCGTCTCCCAACCCCGACGCTCCGGGACATGGCCCCGGAGCCTGCCGGTACACGAACTGAGTGTGAACCGCTGCACAGGTGCCGCGATGGAAACGATCAATCTCGTAGCGGGTGTCCTGCTGATCCTGTTCGGTCTGCGCTTCCTGCGCAAGGGCTTCGCGCGGGCGATGGGCGGCGACCTGATCGACTGGCTGCAGGGCTTCACGCGCACCCGGAGCCGTGCATGGGTCGGCGGTGTGGCTGGCGGGGTCGTGATGCCCTCGTCGACGGCCGCGGCCCTGCTTTCGGTGCAGATGACCCGCCGCGGGAATGTCGCCTGGGAGAATGTGTTCGCGGTTCTGCTGGGGGCACAACTGGGCACGACGGCGCTGATTCAGGTGCTGTCCTTCGAGCTGCAGGCGTTCGCCGGCCTGTTCGTTGCCGTGGGCGCGATACTGTTTCTGTACGTCGAGGCTCCCCGCCCGCGCGGACTCGGGCAGGCGTTGCTGGCGTTCGGTTTCATGCTTCTGGGCATGGGGCTTTTGAGCGAGGCCGCCCGCTCCCTCGGAAGCGATCCAGCAGTGGTCAATCTCTTCGCCGCGCTGGGCCAGCTCCCGCTGCTGTTTCTGATTGGCGCGGCACTCCTCACGCTGTTGATGCAGAGCGCTACGGCGTCGATTGCGCTCGCGCTTGCGCTGGTCGCCAGCGGCCAGGTGGACCTGACGATGCTTCTGCTGTGGGTGCTGGGCGCGAACATCGGTCTGGTGCTGACGGTGTTGGTTGCCGGCTGGAGCGATCGCCAGGGGCGCCGGCTCGGTCTGGCCAATTTTCTGGTCAAGGGGCCGCTGGTGGTCGCGCTCACCGCCGTGCTGCTGACCGTTCCGCTGGCATCGCTGGAGTCGCTGCCCGGTACCCTCCCGCAGCAGGCCGCCTGGGGCCATACCCTGTTCAATCTGGCTGCCTGCGCGGCGATTCTGTTCGCACCCCTGCTCGGGCGCTGGGTCCGTGTCCTGGTTCCCGAGCCCGCCGCCGAGCCCTCCGCAGCGACCAGTCTCGACCCGCTGCTCCTGCAGAATCCAGCCCTGGCCCTGAACGCCGTGCTGCGCGAGACACTGAAGGTTTTCGATCAGCTGCACCTGATCCGCGAGCGGGCGATGCTCGCGCTGTCCGAGGGTACGCTTCCGCCCGGGCTCAAGACGGAGATGGATCATCGGCGCTGGCAGACCCTGGAGGTTCGCGACGAACTGGTGGAGTTCCTGGACGGCATCCCCGATGACGCGCTGGACGAGGACGACCAGATCCTGAAGGAGACCCTGGACGACTTCATGCGCGAACTGCCGGTCATCGTGCGCACGCTGGGTCCGAACCTCTACGAGGATGTCGAGCGCCTCGTGCGGACACATCCCAACGCGCTGGACGCCGCGCGTCCGGTGTTGGCCGAGGCCGCGACGCGGCTCTCGCAGCAGATGAACACCGTGGCGCGGATGCTGATGCGCGAGCGCCCCGAGTTCGGGCGCAAGATCCTGGAACGCAAACAGGAGAACAGCCGCTGGCTGATCCAGGCGAAGCGCACGCAGATCGGCCTGCCGTACCCGGTCTGGGAGATCCTCGATGACTTCCAGCAACTCAATCGCCGTCTGAGCGGCGTCGCGTACATCTACTGCCGCAACGAACCGGAGGTCGAGGCGCTGGATACGTAAGCATGCTTGTTACCGAGCTGATGCGATTCAGGCACCGAGGCACTGGCCAAACAGAGAGGAGAATCCGGATGACGCCGAACAGCTTGCCTCCAATTCAGGCCCCTGCGGTGCCCGAGTTTCGCTCTTTTACGGATGCCGACCAGGCGGTCGCCTGCCTGGAAGAGCTCTACGCGACCGCAACACAATTTCTTGTCGATGCATTTGATGGTCTTTCCAGCGGTGAGCAATCGGCGGCCCGGTTCAGGGCCTTCTATCCGGAAATCCGTTTTTCTACCTCGCGCTTCGATCCGATCGATTCGCGCCTGAGCTTCGGCCACGTAACGGAGCCGGGAACGTATACGACAACGGTGACCCGCCCGGACCTGTTCCGGGATTACCTGCATCAGCAGATCACGTTGCTGATGCAGAACCATGGTGTCCCGGTCAGTATCGGCCCATCCACCACGCCGATACCCCTTCAATTTGCCATGGCCGGCAGGGGTGAGGTGAAGCCGCTGGAGCATGACGGGCAGGAACGCTCGCTGCGCGATTATTTCGATGTGCCGGATCTGGCCACCATGAACGACGAGGCCGCCAATGGTGACGCCGTGGCACGCGAGGATGGCTCACTGCCGCTGGCCCTGTTCAGTGCGCAACGGGTGGATTATTCGCTGGCGCGGATTGCGCATTACACGGGCACTGCGCCCGAGCATTTCCAGAACCACGTCCTGTTCACCAATTACCAGTTCTACATGGACGAATTCGAGGCCTTCGCCCGCGCACAGCTGAGCGATCCCGACAGCGGCTACACCGCGCTGGTGGCGCCGGGAGATATCGTAATCACCGATCCCGACGCACCGGTCCCCGCACAGGCCCGCCTGCCGCAGATGCCGGCCTACCATCTGCAGCGACCGGGCTACGCAGGGGTGACGCTGGTCAATATTGGTGTCGGGCCATCGAATGCGAAAACCGCGACCGACCATATCGCCGTCCTGCGTCCGCGTGCCTGGCTGATGGTGGGTCATTGCGCCGGGCTGCGAAGCTCTCAGGCGCTGGGGGATTTCGTGCTCGCCCATGCCTACCTGCGCGAAGACCACGTGCTCGATGCCGATCTGCCCGTATGGGTGCCGATTCCGGCTTTGGCCGAGATTCAGATCGCGCTTCAGGATGCCGTGGCGGAGATCACGCAGCTCGAAGGCTACGATCTGAAGCAGATCATGCGCACCGGCACGGTCGCCACCATCGACAATCGGAACTGGGAGCTGCGGGAGCAGTCCGGGCCGGTGCAGCGCCTCAGCCAGTCACGGGCGATCGCCCTGGATATGGAAAGCGCAACCATCGCGGCCAATGGATTTCGTTTTCGCGTCCCCTACGGGACGCTGCTGTGCGTATCCGACAAGCCGCTTCACGGTGAACTGAAACTGCCAGGCATGGCGTCGAGCTTCTACCGAACACAGGTGTCCCGCCACCTGCAGATCGGGATTCGCGCAATGGAGTTGCTGCGCGACATGCCCATCGAGGAGATCCACAGCCGCAAGCTGCGTTCCTTCAACGAAACGGCGTTCCTGTAGCGCCTCGAGATAGTGGTGCGTCAGGCGGTCTGGCCGTAGCGGCGTTCGATGTAGGCCTCGACGCGGGCCTGGAATTCCTCGGCGATACGTTCGCCCTTGAGCGTCACGGTCTTCTCGCCGTCCTCGTAGACCGGGGCCACCGGTTGCTCGCCGGTGCCGGGCAGGGAGATGCCGATGTTGGCGTGCTTGCTCTCGCCGGGGCCGTTGACCACGCAGCCCATTACCGCAACGGTCATCTCCTCCACGCCGGGGTACTGCTGCTTCCAGTTCGGCATCTGCTGGCGGATGTAGGACTGGATGTCCTGTGCCAGGTGCTGGAAGTACTCGCTGGAGGTGCGGCCGCAGCCGGGGCAGGCAACCACCGACGGCAGGAAGCTGCGCAGCCCCATACTCTGCAGGATCTCCTGGGCGACCAGGACCTCCTTGGTACGGTCGCCGCCGGGTTCCGGGGTCAGCGAGATGCGGATGGTGTCGCCGATGCCCTGCTGCAGCAGCACGGCCAGCGCGGCGGTGGAGGCGACGATGCCCTTCGCACCCATGCCGGCCTCGGTCAGCCCGAGGTGCAGCGGGTAGTCGCAGCGCGCGGCCAGGTCCTGGTAGACGCTGATCAGCGGCTGCACGCCGCTGACCTTGGCCGACAGGATGATGCGGTCGTGGGCCAGGCCGATGCGTTCGGCTTCGGCCGCACTCTCCAGTGCCGAGGCGATCAGCGCCTCCTGCATCACCGCCTCGGGCACGGCCGGCTCGGTACGCTGGCTGTTCTCGTCCATCATGCGTGCGAGCAGGGCCTGGTCCAGACTGCCCCAGTTCACGCCGATCCGCACCGGCTTGTCATAGCGGATCGCGGTCTCGATCATCGCGGCGTACTGGGCGTCGCGCTTCGAGCCGCGGCCGACATTCCCGGGATTGATGCGCAGCTTGGCCAGCGCCTCGGCGCACTCCGGGTACTTGGTCAGCAGCTTGTGGCCGTTGAAGTGGAAGTCCCCGACCAGCGGCACCTCCAGCCCCATCGCCTCCAGCCGCTCGCGGATCTCCGGCACGGCCTTTGCCGCATCCTCGGAGTTGACCGTGATGCGCACGACCTCGGAGCCGGCGCGCGCCAGCTCCGCCACCTGCACGGCGGTGCGCAGGGCGTCGGCGGTGTCGGTGTTGGTCATCGACTGCACCATCACCGGGGAATCACCACCGACGGTGACAGGGCCGATGCGAACGGGGACGGTCTTGCGGCGGGCGGGGGTCGTGTTCATGTTGAGCTACGCAGGGGCGGGAAAACGGTGCGCGGAGTGTAACGCAGGCCCCGCCCGCTGCCGAGACGCCGCAGGCGCGACGGGGTTGCCCCGGTTCACGGATTCATGGCCGCCTTCCACGGCTGGAAAGTCTTGTCGATGGCCTCGCGGCTGGCGGTGTGGCGTGTCTTGACATGCTCGGCAATGGCCTGCTGCCAGGTCAGGCGGGTCTCGGTGTGCAGGGCGTCCAGGGCCTCGTGCAGGGCGGCTTCGAGGTCCTCGCGGTGGCGCGCCTCGTCGATCCGCAGCAGCACCCAGTCGGTCCCGACCCAGGCCGCGCCGGCGGCCGCGATCCCGCAGCCCAGCGAGACCGGGCCGCTCCAGGCGCAGATGCCCGCGCCCAGGGCCCCAGCGCGCCCGGCCCGGGTCAGTGCCGCACCGCCACTGCGCGCTGCCTGGGCGGCCAGCCGGGCCTGCACCGCACGGGCGATCAGCGGGGTGGCCAGCCCCGTCCCGGCAGCGGCCGTGGCTGCCAGGCCCGCGCGCTGTTCCAGCCGGGCGAGATCCGCATCCATCGCACTGGCCAGTTGTTGGGCCCGCTCGATGCGCGCGTGCTGTTCGATCGGGGATTGCAGGGCCGCTGGCGTGGCGGGTACGCGTGCGTCGGCCATCTCGCGTGTCAGGGCGATGCGCCAGGCATCCCGGACCTTGCGCTGATCCTCGTCCAGACCCCATTGCGCCCGTTCGGCCAGTGCCTGAAGGGGGCCATCCCAGAGGTCTTCCGGCAGCAGTTTGTCGCGCAGGGCCCGTGTGGCCGCGTCGTCTTCTGCCGTACCCAGCCACTGGGCGCCACGGAGCAACAGGCGCTGATACTCCGCACCCAGCGAGAAGTACCAGTCCGCGACCTCGGGCACACGGTCGTGCAGGGTCTGGAAGTGCTGATCCAGTTCTTGATCGATTCGGGTCTGCCACTGGCTCCGGACCTGCTCGTCACCGGCCTCCAGCCACTCCAGCGAGAAGCGCTCCAGGCGGCTCAGCCGGTCGCGGTCGAGCCGATAGCGCTCGCCCTCGAACTCCAGCTCGACATGTGCCTGATCATCCCACTGGCGTGGCTCGTGGCGGTCGACCTGGGCCAGGAACGCGGCCGCCGCGAGGGCGGTCAGCGCGAACCAGACCAGGGTCCGCAGGAGTCTACGGTTGCGCGGGGTCATCGCCGGGATCACGGGGCGGGAACAGCCCGTTGGCCAGCAGCAGGAAGCCGGCGGCCAGGAATGCCTGTTCGATCAGCAGCAGCGACCAGGCCACCAGAACCGGCAGCGGCTGGGCGCCAGGCGGCAGCCACTGCTGGCCGAGCCACAGGCGCAGCCCGTCCTGGGCCGCGGCCAGTTGCAGCCCGATCTCCAGCACGGCGCTGCGGGCCCCCTCGTGCTCCACCATGAACCAGATCACCTGTTCCAGCGAGGTGCCGGACAGATCCGGATACCAGCCGCGCAGAGCAAGTACCAGCAAAGCCAGCGTCAGCCCTCCGCCGGTAATCCACAAGGCGCCGCGCCGGGCCAGCTCCGGGGCCAGACGCGGGTGTGCGTGACCGGCGATCAGCCGGGCAAAGACGGCCTCCAGCACGACCAGTGTCAGCCCGCCCGCGACCAGGACCGCCCAAACCGCCGGGGTCTGGATGCGGGCCAGTGCCAGCACCAGAAGCCCGCCCAGCAGGGCGCCAGCAAGCAGATGGCGCAGCGCCATCAACGGGCCCCCGCGCAAACGCTCGCTCCATGGGCTTCCCGCATCCAGATAGCCGCGCAGGAATGCCGCCCGGCGCAGACGGTGGCGGCGAAAGCCGCCGTAGCCGATCAGCAGGGTCGCCCCGATCCACAGGGCCAGGATCACCGCTTCGGGCGCCACGCGCAGGTTCAGGTGGAGCAGCCACAGCCCCATCAGCAGGAGCACCAGTGTGAACAGCTGGCGGGCGGCGGTGGCCGGCGCCCGGGCGGGCGCCACGGCGGACGGGGCGTTGACAGACATGTGTGGCTCCGCAAGGGGTGTCTCCCGATGGTAGCAAGCGTCGGCGTCGCGCGATGCAGGGAGAAGCCGTTCTGGTTCGGTTCAGGTGGTCAGGGTATAACCGGGGCATGCCACGCATCGTCGTCATCATCCTGCTTTGTCTGCTCACTGCGCCAGTCGCGGCGGAGGAATGGCAGCTACATGCCGTGTTCGGCAACCAGATTGTGTTGTCGGTCGACGGGGAGCGCGCCCTGGTCGGCGAGGGCGAGACGGGGCCGGGCGGGGTGCGGGTGCTGCGCATCTCCGGCAGTGGCGCGGTGGTCGAGCGCGACGGCGAGCGCCGCGAATTGCAGGTGGAGCGACGCCCTCGCGGCGCTGGCGCTCCTCGATCCGACCGGCGTGGCGCCGGCGTTACCGTACATCGGGATTCGGCGGGCGAGCACGCGGTTACCGGAGGGGTCAACGGCCACGCGGTGACCTTCGTGATCGATCCCGAGGCTGAGCTGGTGCTGCTGCGCGAACGCGATGCCCGGCGCGCGGGGCTCGATCCGGATCGTGGGGAATCAATCCGGGTTGAGCGTGCACGCGGCACGGTGGAGGGGCGTTCCTTACGCGTTGACCGCCTGCAACTGGGGCATCTGGCCCGCGATGACGTCCCGGTGATCGTCCTGGCCGACGGGGATTTGCCGCGCTCGCGGCTGGGCCAGGCGTTTCTGGACGCCTTCGAAGTCGAGCTCGAAGGCGGGGCCTACACCATCCGGCCGTAAGCTCACTGCCGGGTGGATTCGCGTTAGGATGCGGCAAACCACCACCCCTGATCCCCTATGCCGCTGATCCGGCGTCACCCCGTCGATGCCCCCGCCCCGCGCCGCGAGATCTTCGGCTGGGCGATGTTCGATTTCGCCAACCAGGCTTACACGCTGCTGATCATCACGGTGATCTTTGGCGACCTGTTTACCCGCATCATCGTCGGTGACGGGCCGGACTACCGCCTGGGCAATCTGTTGTGGAGTTTTGCGCTGGCGACCAGTTACGCGATGGTGGTGATCGCCGCACCGTTTGCCGGGGCGGTCATGGATGCCACGGCCTCGCGCAAGCGCTTCCTGATGGCCTCCTGGATGCTGACCGTGGTGACCACGGCGATGCTCTACTTCGTCGAGCCGGGACTGGTGATCTTCGGCATGGCGCTGATCATTGCCTCCAACTTCGGCTACGCGATTGGCGAGTCGTTCATTGCCAGCTTCCTGCCCAGTCTCGGGCCGCCGGAGAAGCTGGGCTGGATCTCGGGGCTTGGCTGGGGCATGGGCTATGTCGGCGGGCTGATCGCCACCGCCTTCGCCCTGGGGCTTCTGGGCGAGGTCAGCGAGGAGAACTTCGAGCGTATCCGCTGGGTGGGGCCTTTCGCCGCGGCGTTTTTCCTGATCTCGGCGATCCCGACCTTCCTGTTCCTGAAGGAGCGTGGCACGCGTCGGCGGATGCGTCGGCGACTGCAACTGGGGCTGGGCTGGCGCCGTGTGCGCGAGGCGCTGGTCACCTTGGGTCAGCGCCGCGAGCTGCGGGCGCTGTATGTGTCGATCTTCTTCATGATGGCCGGAATTTTTATCATCATCTCCTTCACGTTCATCTATGGCGCGCAGGTAATCGAATGGGACGAGCCGGTGCGCATCGCGATGTTCGTGATCACCCAGATCACGGCGATCATCGGAGCGATCGGTTTTGGCTTCCTGATGGACCGCGTGGGTCCGGTGCGCATCTACCGCATCACCCTGGCGCTGTGGGCGCTGGCGGTGCTTGCCATCTTCGGCACCACGACCATCGCGCAGTGGCTGAGCGCACTGCTCGGCCAGCCGGTGGAGGCGCAGATGGTGTTTCTCGGGGTCGGGATCCTGGCCGGGCTTTGTCTGGGATCCGCCCAGTCGGCCGGGCGTGCACTGGTCGGGATGATGGTGCCGGTACGCGAGGCCGGACGCTGGTTTGGTTTCTGGGCGCTGTCGGCACGCGCGGCCGCGATCTTCGGGCTGGCCGGCATCGGCCTGTTGCAGGCCTGGCTGGGGTTGGCCAATGCCATCCTGTTCTGTCTGTTCCTGTTCGTGGCCGCGCTGCTGGCCTCGACTCCGGTGCGCCTCCCGCAGCGGGCCCGGCGGTACGAATAACCTGCTAGTCGTGGTCACGCGCCGGTATGCGCGGGTCGTCCACCTCGTTTTCGTCCAGCATCTCGGTGTCCAGCATGAAGCCGATCGCGGCGTCGCTGATGCCGTTAATTACGAACTGCACGGCCAGCACCGCCAGGATCAGGCCGAAGACCTTGGTGAGGATGTCCTTCCCGGTGTCGCCCAGGTACTGGACGATGTAGCGCGAATAGATCATCGCGTAGTAGCAGGCCACCATGCAGGCCAGTACACCGAGGAACACGAGCCCGGTGTGGTAGACGGTCGGGGCCTCGCTGGTCAGGATCATCACCGTGGCGATCGCACCCGGGCCGCTCATGAACGGGATCGCCAGCGGGATTACCGAGATATCCTCGGTCACGTGCCCCTTGTCGGCCTTCACCTCTTCGGCGGTCTCCTTTTCGGTTGCCCCCTTTTGCCGGATCATGCCGATCGCGATACCGAACAGGATGATGCCGCCGGCAATGCGAAACGCCGCCAGGGTGATCCCGAACAGCTGGAAGATCACCCCGCCCAGCAGGGCAAAGGCGAATAGCAGGGAAGTGGCCACCTTCACCGAGCGCAGCGCGATCGCCCGGCGCTTCTCCTCCGAGGCGCGCGGCAGCATCGCCGTGAAGATGAACGCCGTGGTCAGCGGGTTCACAATCACGAACACCGCCAGGAAGGTAACGACCAGGTATTCCAGCAGTACGAGCATGACTGGAGCTTAGGCCGGAATCGCGGAGCTTTCGAGACGGAAAGGCGTGGCGGCGGCTCCGGAGCCTGCAGCGGCATGCGTGGGCAGGGACGGGGCCCGGTCGTTATACTCTGCGCGCATGAAGAAACGCCTGCATCCCGAATCCTTCCCGACCCTCGAGCACTTTGTCGGCAACACGCCGCTGGTGCGCCTGCAGCGCATGGCGGCGGATCTGCCGTCCACCGTGCTGGTGAAGCTCGAGGGCAACAATCCCGCCGGTTCGGTCAAGGACCGGCCCGCGCTGAACATGATCCAGGCGGCCGAGCGCCGCGGCGACATCCAGCCCGGCGATACGCTGATCGAGGCAACCAGCGGCAATACCGGTATCGCGCTGGCGATGGTCGCGGCGATGAAGGGCTATCGCATGATCCTGGTGATGCCGGACAACATGTCCGCCGAGCGCCGCGCCTCGATGAAGGCCTTTGGCGCCGAGCTGGTGCTGGTCTCGCGCGAGGAGAGCATGGAGGGCGCGCGTGATCTGGCCGACCGGATGGAGGCCGAGGGCAAGGGCCGGGTGCTGAACCAGTTTGGCAATCCGGACAACCCCGAGGCCCACTACATCGGCACCGGCCCGGAGATCTGGCGCGACACCGAGGGTACGGTGACCCATTTTGTTTCCGCTATGGGGACCACCGGCACCATCATGGGCGTGTCGCGCTATCTGAAGGAGCGTGACCCCAGCGTGCAGATCGTCGGCGTGCAGCCCACCGAAGGATCGTCCATCCCCGGCATCCGGCGCTGGCCGGAGGCGTACCTGCCGACCATCTTCGAGGCCTCGCGGGTGGACCAGACCGTGGACGTGACGCAGGAGGAGGCCGAGGACACCATGCGCCGACTGGCCGCCGAGGAGGGCATCTTCGCGGGTGTCTCGTCCGGTGGTTCCGTGGCCGCAGCCCTGAAGCTTGCGGCCGCGACCGAGGGCGGCACCTTCGTCGCGATCATCTGTGACCGCGGCGACCGCTACATCTCCACCGGCGTGTTCCCCGCATGAGTGCCCCGATCCTGATCTTCGATCTCGAGACCGTCCCCGACATCGACGGTGCCCGGCGCCTGCACGACTTCGAGGGCCTGAGCGATCACGAGGTGGCGGAGGCGCTGTTCGCCCTGCGCCGCGCGCAGGCCGGCACGGAGTTCCTGAAACACCCGCTGCACCGCATCGTCTCCATCGGCGTGCTCTACCAGGGGGGCGACGCGCTGAAGCTCTCCGCGTTCGGGCGTGAGGGCGAGGACGGCCAGGCGCCGACCGAGGCCGAGCTGCTGCGCCAGTTCTTCGACGTGATCGACAAGCGCACGCCGCAGCTGGTCAGCTGGAACGGCGGCGGCTTCGACCTGCCGGTGCTGCACTACCGCGCGCTGGTCAATGGCGTGCAGGCGCCGCGCTACTGGGAGCAGGGCGATGACGACCGCGAGTTTCGCTACAACAACTACCTGTCGCGCTTCCACTGGCGCCATGTGGACCTGATGGACGTGCTGGCCGGGTTCCAGGGCCGTGCGGTCACCAGCCTGGACATGATGGCGAGCCTGCTCGGCTTTCCCGGCAAGCTGGGCATGGATGGCTCCAAGGTCTGGCCGGCATGGCGCGACGGCCGCGCCCGCGAGATCCACGACTACGTGGAGCACGACGTGCTGAACACCTATCTGGTCTGGCTGCGCTTCGAGTTCATGCGCGGCAACCTGACCGACGCGGCCCTGGCCAGCCGCCAGCAGCAACTGGCCGAGTACCTGGAGGCCAGCGGCGCCGCACACCACCGCGAATTCCTCGACGCTTGGCAGCCGGCCGGCCGCGCGGACTGATGGCACGCATCGACAAGACCCCGTTCGAGGCCACCATCGAGGAGGTCACGCTGGATGGCCAGGGCGTGATCCGGCGCGATGGCAAGGCCTGCTTCATCCACGGGGCGCTGAAGGGCGAGCGGGTGATGGCCCAGCAGACCGGGCGCAAGCGCCGCTTCGACAGCGCCGAGGTGGTCGAGGTGCTGGAACCGGCCCCGGGCCGGGTCGCGCCGCCCTGCGAGTTCTTCGGCCTGTGCGGCGGCTGCAAGCTGCAGCATGCGTCGATCGAGACCCAGCGTGCGATCAAGGAACAGGCCCTGTTCGATGCCCTGGAGCGCATCGGCCACGTGACCCCCGAGACCCGCTTCGAGCCGCTGACCGACACCACCCTCGGCTATCGGCGCACCGCGCGGCTGGGGGCGAAGTACGTGCCGAAGAAGGGCGGGGTGCTGGTCGGCTTTCGCGAGCGCGGCAGCCCGTATCTGGCCGAGATGACCCATTGCGAGGTGCTGCACCCGGCGGTGGGGCAGCGCATCCGGGCGCTGCGCGAGCTGATCGGTGCCCTCGAGGCGCGCGACCGCCTGCCGCAGATCGAGGTGGCGGTGGATGACGACGAGCGCGTGGCGCTGATCTTCCGCAACCTGGATCCGCTGTCGGAGGCGGACAGCGCGCGCCTGTCCACCTGGGCGCAGGGCGAGGGCATTCAGGTATACCTGCAGCCTGGCGGCCCGGAGACGGTGGAACCGCTGGCCGGGCCGATCGAGCCATTGGTCTATCGCCACCCGGATTACGGCGTGTCGGTCCCGTTCATGCCGACGGACTTCATCCAGGTGCATGCCGGCATCAACCGCAAGATGGTCCCGCAGGCGCTGGCCGCGCTGGACCTGCAGTCGGGCCAGCGGGTGCTGGATCTGTTCTGCGGGCTGGGCAATTTCACCCTGCCGCTGGCGCGCAGCGTAACGGACGACGAGGAGGCCGGCGAAGTGGTGGGCGTTGAGGTGGACGACGTGATGCTGGCACGGGCGCGCGCCAATGCCCGCGACCAGGGCATTGCCAATACCCGCTACGAACGCGCCGACCTGGATGACGTGGAAGCCTTGAAGAACGCCAGTTGGCCGGCCGAACGCTACGACCGCGTGCTGCTGGACCCGCCGCGCACCGGCGCGGCCGCGGTGATCGAGGCTCTGGCGCCGCAGCGCATCGAGCGCATGGTCTATGTTTCCTGCAACCCGGCCACGCTCGCCCGTGACGCCGAGCGCCTGGTGCATCATCATGGCTATCGCTTGGAGCGGGCCGGGATCATGGACATGTTCCCGCATACCGCCCATGTGGAATCCATGGCCGTGTTCCGGCGCGACTGACGCGCCGGCCCGACGAGCCAAGAGGGAGAGACCGAATGCTGGAGATCGTACAGGCAGGCGGCTGGCTGATGCTGCCGATCCTGCTGTGTTCCGTACTCGCGGTGGCGATTGTGCTGGAACGCCTGTGGACGCTGCGGCGTTCGCGCGTGGTCCCGCCACGCCTGCTCGGCACGATCTGGGAACAGATGCGCATGCAGGGGCTGACCCTGGAGGATATCCAGCGCATCCGTGCCGGTTCGCCGCTGGGTGCTGTGCTGGCCGCCGGCCTGGCCACCCATGACCGCGCGCGCCAGATTACCCAGGAGAGCATCGAGGAGGCCGGCCGTCGGGTGGCTCACGAACTCGAGCGCTACATGAACACGCTGGGTACCATCGCGATGATCACCCCGTTACTGGGTTTGCTCGGCACCGTGGTCGGGATGATCGAGGTTTTTACCGTGATCACCGAGATCGGCGTGGGCAGTCCGCGCGATCTGGCCGGGGGTATCTCCCAGGCCCTGATCACCACCGCCGCCGGCATCGGTGTGGCGATCCCGGCGCTGGCCTTCCACCGCTACTTCCGGGGCCGCATCGATGAACTGGTGCTGGAGATGGAGCAGGAGGCGACCAAGCTGGTCGAGGTGATCCACGGGGAGCGGGACGCAACCGCTGCCACGCCGGAAGGCGGAGTCACCGCGTGAACTTTCGCAGGCCGCACCATGACGAGCCGGGCGTCAACCTGACGCCGCTGATTGATGTGGTGTTTCTGCTGCTGATCTTCTTCATGGTCTCGACCACCTTCGATCAGCATGCGGACATCGAACTGACCCTGCCCTCGGCCGACCGCGAGGCCGAAGCGGTCGAGCGGGCCTGGCTGGATATCGTGGTGGATGCCGACGGCAACTACTTCGTCAACGGCCAGGAGTTGGTCAACCGTCGCGCCGAGACCCTGGAGCGCGTGTTGTCCGAGGCGCGTGAGGGCCGCGAGGATGACCCCGTGCTGATCCGCGCCGACGCCAATGCGTCGCATCAGTCGGTGGTGCGCGCGCTGGACGTGGTCGGCCGCCTGGGCATTACCTCGGTCTCGATCGCGACCCTGGGCGAGCGCGGCGACGATGACTGAGGGCCCGCGCGAACATGCCGCCTCCGGGGCTGCGCATGGGGGATGAGGCAGCGGGCTACGGTGATCGCCCGCTGCCGGTCTGGCGTGCCGTCTGGCGCGACTATCGCCAGGGCAACGGGGTACGGGCGCGGGCGCGCCGCGGCTTTTTGAGCCCGCCCGCCGAGCGCGGGCGTCTGGTCTGGATTAAGGCTGGCGGCACCCCCGAGGATGTACGCCTGGGCATTGAGCTGCTGGGCGCGGTGCGCGACAAGCGTCAGGACGTGCGCATCGTGCTGACCTTCGAGCAGGACTACCCCGAACTGTTCGAGCGCCATATGCAGCCGTTCAGGAAGGTCGGAGTGGGCTATGGCCCCTGCGATCGCCCGCGCGTGGTGCGCCGTGTCCTGGAACGCTTCCAGCCTCATGGCATCCTACTGGCCGGGGGCGATGCCCCGCGCAGCCTGCTGGCACAGGCCCAGTGCCCGATGGTTGCGGTCAATACCCGTGCCCCCACGTGGGAACCCGCGCGGCCAGCGGACCAGTGCTGGCCGCTGAACACATCCACGAGCTGGGCCGAGGGTGCGGTGGCCGACGTCCTGCCGGTCGCCGATCCCCAGGCGCGTTTTGTCGAGGCTCAGGCGGATGTGGTCCTGCGCGCCCTGGTGGGCGGGGAGGTGCAGCGGCTGTGGTGGTGGCATGGACGTGACGACCAGTGGCCGGCATGGCGTGGGGCCTGGGAAGCATCCGGTATGGGGGCGACCGATATTCTGCTGGCCAGCCGTCGGGATGGGGCGGCGGCCGCGCGCGATCTCCCGGGGCCCGGGCTGCAGGTCTCGGACTGGGATCGCTCGGCGCTGGCGCCCGGGACCATCCTCCATCTGGATGACCGGCGCTGGTTTGCGGCCGCGGCCAGCGCCGCGCATGCGGTACATCTGGCCGCGCCCGACCGTCAGGCCCTCTGGCAGGGACTGGCCGGGGGCGCGGCCGTAAGTCTGGGAGAGATCCCGGCCGCCGAGGTGCCATGCCCGGTGCTGGAGGAGGCCTCCGCCGTGTTGGCGGCCTGGGAGCGCCTGCGTGACGACCCCGCCTCCCGACGCCAGCAGGGTGACGCGGCGCGTCGGCGTTTCTGGGAGGAACGTCGGCAGGTGGATGCCAACTTTGATGCCGTGCTGCGGCGGGTCTGGGACTGGTAGTCATGGGCCGGTTCAAGGCGTGGCTGGGCGCCCGAATCTGGGATCAGTGGTGTCAGCGCGGGCCGTTCGCGGCGGCGATGTACCCGCTGTCGCTGGCCTATGCCGGGGCGGTGGAGTGGAATCGCCATCGGCTGGAGCAGGCCCGGCGGGGCATTACGATCCCGGCCAAGGCAGTGATCGTGGTCGGCAATCTGACGGTGGGTGGCAGCGGCAAGACCCCGATGACGATCTGGCTGGCAAAACGGCTGGCGGATGCCGGGTATCGGCCGGGGATCGTCAGCCGGGGCTATGGCGGGCGCGGGGACGTCGCGGGGATTCGCGTGACACCGCTGTCCGACCCGGTGGTGGTCGGGGACGAACCCCTGCTGATCGCACAGCGCACCGGGGTGCCGGTACAGGTCGATCGCGATCGCGTGCGCGGGGCTCGGGCGCTGACGGACCAGGGCGTGGATGTGGTGATCGCCGACGACGGGATGCAGCATCACCGGCTGCCGCGTGACATCACCATCCTGATGATCGACGGCAAGCGCCGGCTGGGGAATGGCCTGTGTCTGCCGTCCGGGCCGTTGCGCGAGCCAAAGTCAGCGCGCGAGCGGGCAGACTTCGTGCTGGTGACCGGTGGCGAGCCTGGCACTGGCGAGTTCGCGATGGATCTGGTACCAGCCAGTCGCCTGCAGCGCGTGGACGGCCAGGGCGAGAGCTACAAGCCGCACCGCTTTGCTCGCCGCGATGCCCATGCGGTGGCCGGCATTGCCGACCCGGAGCGTTTCTTCCGCATGCTCGAGGCGGCGGACATCGACATCATCCGGCACCCGTTTCCGGATCATCACCGCTTTCGTCCGCACCAGATTCGCTTCGATGACGGTCTGCCGGTTCTGATGACCGAGAAGGATGCCGTAAAATGCCGGACGTTCGCGCAGGAGAATCACTGGTACTGGCCGATTGCGGCCCGCGTGCCGTCTGCCTTCGAGTCGGCTTTGCTGGCCCGTCTGGAAACGGTCGCCCGAATCAAGAAGGCGCTGATCTGACCGCGTCGCAACCACTTATTGGGGAATTACATGGACAAGCGTCTGCTCGATATTCTCGTCTGCCCGGTGACCAAGGGCCCGCTCAAATACGACCGCGAGAACCAGGAACTGATCTCGGTTTCCGCTGGTCTTGCCTATCCGATTCGCGACGAAATCCCGGTGATGCTGGAGGACGAGGCCCGCGTGCTGTCGGATGAGGAAAAGGAACGCTGGCGCGACGCCTGAGCGTTTCATGGTCGCCTTCCATGTCGTGATCCCGGCCCGGATGGCCTCCAGTCGCCTGCCGGGCAAACCCCTGGCGGCCGTCGCCGGTCGACCCCTGATCGCACATGTGATCGCCCGGGCAAAGGAGAGCCGTGCCTCGCGGGTGATTGTTGCCGCCGACGACGAGCGCATCCTCGATGTCGCGCGCCAGTGCGGGGTCGAGGCATTCGCCACCGATGCCGATCTGCCCTCCGGTACCGATCGCATCGCGGCGGTGGCCGCCGCCGAGGGCTGGGGCGACGAATCCATCGTGGTCAATCTGCAGGGCGACGAACCGCTGACCCCGGGGGTGCTTCTGGATGATCTGGCCAGGCTGCTCGCCGATACCCGGGGGGCGGACATGGCGACCTTCGGCGTCCCCATCCGCCGCCCCGAGGACCTGGCGGACCCGAACCAGGTCAAACTGGTCACCGATGCGTCGGGGCGCGCCCTGTATTTCTCGCGCGCCCCGATTCCCTGGGATCGCGAGGCCCATCGGGCAGGCCGCGCCCCGGCGCTGGATCAGGCGACCCGTCATCTGGGCGTTTATGCTTATCGCGCTGGTTTCCTCCGCCGCATGAGTGCCGAACCACCCGTCGCCCTGGAACAGCTCGAACAGCTGGAACAGCTGCGGGCCCTGGCCATGGGCGCCTGGATCCAGGTCGGTCGCCGTCGCGAGGCACACCCGCCGGGCGTGGATACCCCGGAGGATCTCGACCGGCTGGACGCGTTGCTGGCCGGGCGGAGCCGCGCCTGATTTCCCGGTTTTTCCCGAGGGCTGGCGCAGACTTGGGCCGCCGCTCCTGCTAACATCGGATGTTGATTCTGAAATCTCCGGCACCCGGTGCCGGGGGCGACCCCGGAGCACGCAGAGACCACCATGCTGCAAGCAATTCGCGACCGGGCGAGCGGCTGGCTCGCCTATGTGATCATCGGCCTGATTACCATCCCCTTCGCCGTCTGGGGTCTCGGGGAATATTTTGGCGGAGCCGCGCCGCGGGTGGCGGCCGAGGTCAACGGAACCGAGATCCAGGTTCGCGACGTGCACAACGAGGCCCGCGCCCAGCGTACTCAGATGGCGCGCATGTTCGGGGGGCAAATCCCGGATGACCTGCTCGACGAGGAAGGGATTCGCATGCAGGCGCTGGAGACCCTGATCCGTCAGGAACTGCTCCGCCAGGCGGCCGACTCGGCGGGTTTCAAGGCCAGTGGGGACAGCATCCTGCGGGAGATTCGCGGGATGCAGGTATTCCACGAAGATGGCCAATTCAGCCGCGAACGCTATGCTCAACTGCTCAACGCCCAGCGCCTGAGTCCGTCGGACTTCGAACGGGACATCGGGCGATCAATCGTTTTGTCGCAACTGCAGGGTGGCATCCAGGCGACCGGTTTCCCGTCGGACGCGATGGTGGATGACTACAGCCGGCTGCGTAATCAGACGCGCGTGGCCAGCTGGCGCATTTTCCCGGTCGATGATTTCGACCAGCCGGACGTGGTCGACGACGAGGCCATCGAGGCCTATTACGAGGCCAATCAGGACGAGTTCACCACCGAGGAGCGGGTGCGGATCGCCTATCTGCAACTCGACCCCGAGGCACTGGAAGGCGCGGTGGATGTGTCCGAGGACGATATTCGCCAGCACTACGAGGTCAACCGCAGCCGCTACGAAGAGCCGGAGCTGCGCGAGGTGCGCCAGATCCGGATTCAGGACACCGGTGAGGAAGGCGAGGCGAAGATCAACGAACTGCGCGATCGTCTGGAAGACGGCGAGGACTTTGCCGACCTGGCCGAAGAGTACTCCGAGGACAGCCTCAGTGCGGATCGGGGCGGCAGCCTGGGCGAGATTGCCCGGGGCGATCTGGATCGCACGCTCGAAACCATCATCTTCACGCTGCCGGAGGGCCTGATCAGTCGCCCCGTGCGTACCGACCGTGGCTGGTTCATCCTCGAGGTGACCTCCATCCAGGAGGCCCGGCCGCAGCCGTTCGAGGATGTACGGGACGACGTCGAACGCGATCTGCGCGACCGCAGCGCCGAACAGATGCAGATCGATGCACTGGATGATCTGATGGGCCAGGCCGCCGAATACCCGGACAGCCTGGAGCCGGCGGCCGAGGCGACCCGACTGGAAATCCAGACCAGCGACTGGTTCACCCGTGGCAGTGGCGACGATATCGCCCAGCATCGCTCGATCCGTAACGCAGCCTTCGATCCCCGCGTGCTGGAAGATGGCCACAACAGCGAGGCCATCGACCTGGATGACGGTTCGACCGTGATCCTGCGGATCGACGAGCACGAGCCCTCGGAGGTGCGCCCGCTGGCCGAGGTCGAGGACGAGATCCGTGACCGTCTGCGGCGCGAGGCGGCCGCCGATGCCGCCCGCGAAGCGGGCGAGGAATTGATGGCCCGTCTGCGCGATACCGACGACTGGGCGGACGCCATCGAGGACGACGATGCCTGGCAGATGGAACGCGAGGTGCGCCGGGATTCGCCGGTGGATGGCGATAACGGCGTGCCGGGCGGGCTCCAGCAGCACCTGTTCCGCCTGCCGGTACCGGGCGAGGACGCGTTCGAAATCAGCGGTACGCGTCTGGGTAATGGCGATTTTGCCGTTGCGATCCTGCACGAGGTCCGACTCGACGAGCAGGAAGCGGATGCGGCCATGCGTCAGCAGGCGCGCGAACTGATGCGTAACGCCTACGGATCTGCCGAGTTCCGCGCCTATCTGGCCTGGCTGGAGTCCGAGGCGGATATCAAGCGTTATCCCGAGAACCTGGACTAGTCGTACGCACCGGGCGGCTCCGTTTGCACCGCCGAGCGCAAAAAAGGCCCGGACCGCCAATGCGGGCCGGGCCTTTTTCGTGGGGCTCGCGCCCTGCCAGTCGGCGGGGGCGGGAAGTTAAGTCAGCGTATCCTTAACTGTCCTTGTCGAGCCCGATTTCGGCGGCGCCCAGGCCGACGGTGTTGTAGCCCGAGTCGACGTACATCACCTCGCCGGTGATGCCGGAGGCCAGGTCGGAGCAGAGAAAGGCCCCGGCATTGCCGACTTGTTCGGTCGTCACGTTGCGGCGCAGCGGCGCGTTGGCCTCGACGTGGTCGAGGATGCGCTTGAACTCGCCGATGCCCGAGGCGGCCAGCGTGCGGATCGGACCGGCGGAGATCGCATTCACGCGAGTGGTCTCCGGGCCCAGGGTGTAGGCGAGATAGCGGACATTGGCCTCGAGGCTGGCCTTGGCCAGACCCATCACGTTGTAGTTCGGCATGGAGCGTTCGGCGCCGAGGTAGCTCAGGGTCAGGATGGAGGCGTCGCGGTCCTTCATCATGCCGCGCCCGGCCTTGGCCAGGGCCGCCAGGCTGTAGGAGCTGACATCGTGGGCGATGCGGAAGCCGTCGCGGGTCATGTTGTCGAGGAAGTCGCCGTCCAGTTGCTCCTTCGGGGCGAAGGCGACCGAGTGCACCAGGATGTCGACGCCATCCCAGTAGTCGTCCAGACGTTCGAAGACCTGTTCGATTTCGCGGTCGTCCTCGACGTTGCAGGGCACGAGGATGTCGGAGTCGAAATCGGCGACCAGCTTTTCCACGCGGTCGCGCAACCGTTCGTTCTGATAGGTGAACGCGAGCTCGGCGCCTTCGCGATGCATGGCCGAGGCAATGCCGTAGGCGATGGAGCGGTTACTGGCCACGCCGACAATCAGCGCGCGCTTGCCCTTCAGAAAACCCATGTGAATCTCCTTGAATCTGGTTCGTGTCGGCGCCCTCGAAAAGGACCGCCCCGTGGCGGCCGGACCAGGCGGGAACCCAGTGCCGACGCGACTGTCTCGGGATCATACCGATGTGCCGCGGGTCGGGCCAGCTAGGGGAACACTGACCAATGTACACGCTCGCCGCTTCGTCGCTTTTGCGTGCGAACAAGGCGCGGTGACTGCCGTACAGTCATTTTGTACAAGGGACCTGCAACGCTGCGCGCCCGTTTTTGATAACAATGGGCGGGTAGAGTAGAGAACACTACCGGCTACACGGCGCGCCTGGTCTCGGCAAACCTGGGGGACCAACGCGAGTGCCTACACTGGTCAGTGTTTCCCTGGAATGAAACGACCCGGTGAGAGCGGCCGGAGGGATTGCTATAGTGCGCAGAGTGCGGTCTGCGTCGGCCAGCCGTCGAAGCGCGGATGCCAGTGCCACTCGAGAGCGGAGGCCTTGTGAGTCGTCATTTTGGTTGGATCGTCACCCTGATCGTGCTGGGCATTCTACTGTTGCTGGTGATGGTGCAGGTGGATCGTCAATGGCAGCGCATGGCGTCCATGCAGAACATGATGACCGAGCAGGCACGCGACCTGCGTGCACTGCGCCGCAGCCTGCAGAGTCTCGAGTCCGACCTGGCCTCGGGGCGTTTTACCACTGGGGACGGCGAACGCGCGCCTCGGGTCGCGGAGGTGCCCTCGGCGTTCGAACGGGCGGCGGACGCGGCGGCGCGCGAGGACTACGCGGAGGGCGACTGGCTGGTGCAGGCCTTCGGTACGGGGCTGGCGACGATCACGCCCTACGTCTCCAGCGACGCCTATGCCTCCGAGGTCCAGAACTACGTGCTGGAGTCGCTGGTGCAGCGCCATCCGGAGACACTGGAGTGGCAGGGTCTGCTGGCCGCGTCCTGGGACTTCGACGACTCCGGCCAGGAGTTGACCTTCCAGTTGCGCACGGGACTGCAGTTCTCCGACGGCGAGCCGCTCACCGCGGAGGACGTCGAGTTCACCTTCAATTTCCTGATGACCGACGAAATCGCGGTGCCGCGCGCGCGGGCGTTCTTGGAGAAGGTCGAGAAGGTGGAGGCGGTGGACGAGCGCACCGTCGTGTTCACCTTCGAGGAGCCGTACTTCGACGCCCTGCGGGTCGCCGGTGGCCTGAACGTGCTGCCGAAGCATTTCTACGAGCGCTACCTCGACGAACCCGAGACCTTCAACGAGTCGCGCGGGATCTTGCTGGGATCCGGCCCCTACCGGCTCGAGGACCCGACCGGCTGGACGCCGGATGCCGGGCGGATCGAACTGGAGCGCAATCCGCGCTACTGGGGGCCGGTGGAACCCTCGTTCGACCGGCTCGTCTGGCGTGTGATCCAGAATGACAGCGCGCGCCTGACGACCTTCCGCAACCGCGACATCGACGTCTACGGGGCCCGGCCGCGCGAATATGCCCGGCTGCGCGATGACGAGGCGTTGCGCGAGCGCGCGGATACCCACGAATACATGAGCCCGACCGCGGGCTATTCGTACATCGGCTGGAACCAGAAGCGCAATGGCGAGCCGACGCGCTTTGCCGATCCGCGCGTGCGCCGGGCGATGAGCTATCTGACGGATGTCGATCGCCTGATCGAACAGGTGATGCTGGGCTATGCCGAGCGCGCGATCAGCCCGTTCAGCCCGCGCAGCGACCAGCACAATGCCGAGCTCGAGCACATCCCCTTTGATGTCGAACGCGCGCTGGAGCTGCTGGCCGAGGCCGGCTACTCCGAGAAGAACCGCGACGGAGTGCTGATCAACGAGGACGGCGAGCCGTTCTCCTTCGACCTGGTGTACTTCCAGGACAACGAGGACACCCGCCGCATCGCCCTGTTCCTGCGTGATCTGTACGCGCGCGCCGGGGTTCATATGCGGCCTCAGCCGACCGAGTGGTCCGTGATGCTGGAGAAGCTCAGCCGCCAGGACTTCGATGCCATTACCCTGGGTTGGACCAGCGGTGTGGAGGTGGACATCTACCAGATGTTCCACTCCAGCCAGACGGTTTCCGGCGGTGACAACTTCATCAACTACGAAAACCCCGAGCTGGATGCCGTGATCGAGGCGGCGCGCGGCGAGGTGGACGAGGACAAGCGCATGGAACACTGGCGCGAGGCCGAGCGGATCCTGGTCGAGGATCAGCCGTATACCTTCCTGATGCGGCGCCAGACCCTCGCCTTCATCGACCGACGCATCCAGAACCTGGAGCAGACGGCGCTTGGCCTGAACCTCGGGTTTGTGCCGGTGGAGATCTACGTCCCGTTCGACCAGCAGCGGTACGGGCAGTAGCCGGGAGGCCAACGTAGAGAACCCGCGCACGCCATGCTGACCTACATCCTGCGCCGCCTGATGCTGATGGTGCCGACACTGTTCGGCATCACGATCGTGGTCTTTGCCGTGATGGCGGCGGCGCCCGGGGGCATCAGTGCGCTGACCCTGATCGAGGGGCAGGGGCTGGAGCCGCAGGCACAAAAGGCGATGGAGGAGTACTACAACCGCCTCTATGGTCTGGACCAGCCGCCGCCGGTGCAGTACGGGCGCTGGCTGAACAATATCTCGCCAGTGGGCTTTGCCCAGGACGAAGACGGCTCGCTCACCGGCTGGCCAAAGCTGAAGGCCCCCAATCTCGGGACCAGTTTTCGTTTTGGTCGGCCGGTGGCGGATCTGATTGCCGAACGCCTGCCGATCACCCTGCTGTTGAATGTGCTGTCGATACCGCTGATCTACATCGTTGCGGTCGCCGTCGGGGTGCGGGCGGCCACCCAGCAGGGACAGGCCTTCGATTCCCAGTCTGGCGTCGTATTGCTGGCCCTGTGGTCGGTCCCGACGATGCTGGCCGGGGTCCTGCTGATTGGCTTTTTTGCCTCCGACCAGTTCTGGCAATGGTTCCCGACTGGAGGACTGAGCCAGCGCGCGGCGCTGGATATGACCTTCCTGCCTACGGTGGAGGTGGCCTGGGCCATACCGCTGCTGCTGGTGCTGCCGTTTCTGGGGGCGGCGCTGGGCCTTTACCTGGCGCGCTATCTGCCCGCGCTGATCCGGGGTGGACTGGGTGCGGCGATCGGGGCCTTCTGCGGCTGGCTGATGTTCTCTGACCTGGCCCCGGCTGGCTGGATCAGCACGACGGTCGCCATGGGGATCGGCCTGGTGCTGGGCTGGCTGATGGCGCACAGCGACTGGGGCGTGCTGCGCGGTTTCTACCTTGGCACGGTGGGGCTGGGGGCGGGGCTCGCACTGGCGCTGGGCCTGGCGCCTGGCAGCATGGTCCCGGGTTTTCTGCTCGACCGCGCCTGGCACCTGGTGCTGCCGGTTCTGTGCCTGTCTTACGGTGGGCTCGCCTTTCTGGCGAAACTCTCGCGTTCGTCCGTGCTGGAGAACCTGAACTCGGACTATGCCCGCACCGCGCGTGCCAAGGGCGTGCCCGAGCACGAGGTGTTGTGGCGGCATGTGTTCCGCAACAGCCTGCTGCCGCTGATTACCGTCTCGGCGACCTTGTTGCCATCCCTGCTGGCCGGGTCCGTGATCGTGGAGGCGATCTTCTCGATCGATGGGATGGGCAAGCTCGCGGTGGAGGCGGTGCAGACCCGCGACCGCGAGCTGGTACTGTCGATCACCCTGATCTCCGGCGTGCTGACCCTGATCGGCTATCTGCTGGCGGATCTGGCCTATGCCATTGTCGACCCGCGGGTGAGTTATGACTGAGTCGGCGCAGCAGGGCGAGGGTCGTCGCAGCCGCTCCTGGGCGCGCCGCGTGGTCGGCGAGGTGCTGCTGCGCTGGGGGGCGCGGCTGGGGATTGGGTGGATCGCGCTGCTGACGCTGGTGGCGATCCTGGCGCCCGTGCTGGCCAGCTCGCATCCGCTGCTGGTGCAGACGGCGGACGGCTGGTCCATGCCGTTTCTGCGCTACCTGACCGCGGCGGATGTCACGCTGTTCGGGATGCTGGTGCTGGCCGGCGTGTTCTGGCTGCTGCCCGGCCGGCCCTGGCGGCGCTTTGTACTCTGGGGGGTGTTGAGTGCGATCCTGGGCGCGGTGGCCTGGCAGACGGTCTCGCCCCCCTCGCTGGTGATCTACGAGCAGTACCGCGAGGCCGAGGTGCAGGGCGAGTACCAGACCGTGATCCGCGCGCCGATCCCGTATTCGCCGCGCGACTACCTGCGCGACTATGCGGATACCGGGCTCGAGGCCCCGCGCGAGGCCCCAGACCGCGTGCACTGGTTCGGTACCGACGACAACGGCGCGGATGCGCTCTCGCGCATGATCCATGCCTCGCGCATCGCCCTGTCCATCGGTTTCATTGCCACCGGGATCGCGCTCGGGATTGGCGTGATCCTGGGTGGGCTGATGGGCTATTTCTCGGGGATCATCGACATCATCGGCATGCGCCTGGTGGAGATCTTCGAGGCCATCCCGACGCTGTTCCTGCTACTGACCTTCGTCGCCTTCTTCGGGCGCTCGCTGTACCTGATGATGCTGATCATCGGCCTGACGTCGTGGTCCGGCTATGCGCGTTATGTGCGCGCCGAGTTCCTGCGCCTGCGCCAGCAGGACTTCGTGCAGGGGGCGATCGCCTCCGGGCTGTCGCTGCCCTCGATCCTGTTCCGCCATATGCTGCCCAACGGGATCGCGCCGATCCTGGTGGCGGCCAGCTTTGGCGTGGCCTCCGCGATCCTCGCCGAGGCCACGCTGTCGTTCCTGGGCCTGGGGCTGGTGGACGAGCCCTCCTGGGGGCAGATGCTGAACCAGGCGGTGCAGAGTTCGACCTTCAATTGGTGGATGGCGGCCTTCCCGGGGGGCGCGATCTTCCTGACCGTGTTCGCCTACAACCTGATTGGCGAGGCCCTGCGCGATGCGGTTGACCCGCACTCGCGCTCGGCCGCGAAGGCGGCCAGCCATGCCGCGCCGGCCCGGCCGGCCGCCTCGGGTGCCACCAGCGGGGGGGTGCGCTAGGCCATGCTCGAGGTACGCAACCTCCGCATTCGACATCGCGACAGCGAGGCGCCACTGGTCGAGGAGATCAGCTTCTCAATCCGCGCAGGCGAGCTGTTCGCGCTGGTGGGCGAGTCGGGCTCCGGCAAGTCGATCACCGCACTGGCGATCATGCGGCTGCTGGATGGGGGCTTCGAGCCCTCCACGGGCGAGGTCTGGCTGGCCGGACGTGGCACGCGGCAGGAACTGCTGGGGCTGCCGGACCGCGTGATGCAGCAAGTCCGCGGGGACCGGGTGGGCATGATTTTCCAGGAGCCGATGACCTCGCTGAATCCTGTGCTGACTGTCGGTGACCAGATCGACGAGGTGCTGCGCCTGCACCGCCCGCAGATGACCCCGGCCGAACGCGAGGCCCGGGTACTTGAAGTGCTGCGAGAGGTCCAGCTCCCGAATCCGGAACAGCGCCGCGATGAGTACCCGCACAAACTCTCGGGAGGCCAGCGCCAGCGCGTGATGATCGCGATGGCGCTGGTGGCGGAGCCGGATCTGCTGATTGCCGACGAGCCGACCACCGCGCTGGACGTGACCATCCAGGCCGAGATCCTGAAGCTGATCGATCAGCTGCGCGAGAAGAACGGGATGGCCGTGCTGCTGATCACTCATGACTTCGGCGTGGTCGCCTCGGTGGCGGATCGCGTGGCGGTGATGCACAAGGGTCGGCTGGTGGAGCAGGGCGAGTGTCATCCCTTGTTACGCGATCCACAGGATGCCTACACGCGCAAGCTGATTGGGGCGTTGCCGGAGAATCTGCCCGCATTGCCCTCAGTGCCCGGGGCCGGGCGCGAGACATTGTTGGACGTGCGCGATCTGCAGGTGCACTTCCCGGTGCTGAAGGGCCTGATGCGCCGTCAGGTGGATGTCGTGCGTGCAGTGGACGGCGTGTCGTTTCAGCTCGAAAACGGCGAGGTGCTGGCGGTTGTGGGGGAGTCCGGCTGCGGCAAGACCACGCTCGGCCGCGCGATCCTGCGTCTGATCGAGCCCACCGGCGGCGAGATCCGCTATCGTGACCAGCCGCTGACCGGGATGCCGCGCAAGCCTTTGCGGCGCCTGCGCCGTCACCTGCAGGTGGTATTCCAGGATCCGGCCTCATCACTGAACCCGCGCCTGAACGTGATGACCCTGCTGACCGAACCGATGGCCGTCCACGGGATCGGGGAGGACCAGGAAGATCGCATCGAACGTGCCCGGGCGACCCTGGACCAAGTCGCTCTGCCGCCGGATACGCTGTGGCGCTATCCGCACGAGTTCTCGGGCGGCCAGCGTCAGCGCATCGGCATCGCCCGGGCCCTGGTGCTGGATCCGGACGTGATCATCTGCGACGAGGTGACCAGTGCGCTGGATGTCTCGGTGCAGGCGGAGGTCCTGCAGATCCTCGGACGGCTACGGGTCGACCGCCGTCTGGCGCTGATCTTCATCACCCACGACATGGGCGTGGTCGAGTATTTCTCCGACCGCATGCTGGTGATGCACGACGGCCGCATGGAGGAGATCGGCACCACCGCCGAGGTGCTGGCCAATCCGCGCGCCGACTACACCCGGCACCTGCTGGAGGCGGTGCCCCGAGTCTCGCGCTACGTGTAGTAATCTGCGCCGAGTCGGAGGGTGCCTTAACTCGCCTCGTGGGTGCCGAAGGCGCGGGCGCGCAGGGTGTTGTCCAGCAGCATCGCCACGGTCATCGGACCGACCCCGCCGGGGACCGGTGTAATCCAGTCGGCCTTCTCCGCAGCCGCATCGAACTCCACATCACCGCACAGGGTGCCGTCTTCGCGGCGGTTGATGCCGATGTCGATTACCGTGGCCCCGGGCTTGACCCAGTCGCCCTTGACCAGGCCCGGCTTGCCGGCCGCCGCGATCAGGATGTCGGACTGGCGCGCGATACCCGCGGTATCCGGCGTGAAGCGGTGGCAGATGGTCGGGGTCGCGCCGGCCAGCAGGAGTTCCAGCGCCATCGGGCGGCCCACGATATTGGAGGCGCCGATCACGCAGGCGGTGCGGCCCTTGAACGGTTCGTCCAGGTGGCGCAGCAGCTGGATCACGCCCCAGGGGGTACAGGGGCGCAGGCGCGGGATCCGGGCGACGAGCCGGCCGACGTTGTAGGGGTGGAACCCGTCGACGTCCTTGGCGGGCGAGATGCGCTCGATCACCGTCTCCGGATCGATATGGCTGGGCAGGGGGAGCTGCACCAGGATGCCGTCGATGGTGCGGTCGGCATTGAGCTGGTCGATCAGGGCCAGCAGATCGGTCTGCGGGGTGCCCGAGGGCAGATCATAGGAGTGCGAGACCACGCCCACCTGCTCGCAGGCCTTGCGCTTGTTGCGCACATAGACCTGGGAGGCCGGATCGGACCCGACCAGCACCACGGCCAGACCCGGCGGACGCAGGTCGCGGGCGGTCATGGATTCGATCTCGGTGGCGATGCGGGCGCGATGTGTCTGGGCAATCGCGCGGCCGTCGATGAGCTGGGCGGTCATGGGAGGCTCTGTCTCGGAAACTGGCCGCGATCATCCCACGCGCGCGGGAGCGCCTCAAGCCAGTCCGTTGGTGGGAGTGTCAGATCGCCGCGGCCAGGCTGGCGCGACTGGGTCCGCCTTCGCAGCGATTGCGGCCGCCGGCCTTGGCACGATAGAGGGCATCGTCCGCCCGCTGGATCAGGAAATCCGCGTTGTCGCGGGAGTCGGGCTCGATATCGAGGCTGGCGACTCCGACTGAGACGGTAATGTACAGTTCGTCGGGTGCGCAGGGCGGTACATGTTCGTGACCCTTGAGTATGATGGGCGTCTGGGCGATCTCGGTGCGCAGTTTTTCGGCCAGTTGCAGCGCGGAGTCCAGGTCGGTATGCGGCGTGATGATCACGAACTCCTCGCCGCCAAAGCGTGCCGCCAGGTCCACTCGGCGCAGATTCTGTCGCAGGCGCAGGGCGATCGACTGAAGGATGTAATCACCCGCCAGGTGTCCCAGGCGATCGTTGATCCCCTTGAACTGGTCGATGTCCAGCATGACGACCGACAGCGACTGCCCATAGCGGCGCGCGCGGGCGGTCTCTTCATCCAGGCGGCGGTTCATGTGGCGACGGTTGAATAGCCCGGTCAGGGGATCGGTGATCGACTCGTGTTCCAGTCGGGTGATCCGACGAATGCTCTCCACCGAGTGATAGGTAAGGCGCACGACAGTGCAGACGAAACAGCCACCCAGCAGGAAGATGATCGGCACCAGCAGATCGGGGATGGTCTGGTACATGCCCCAGTTCAGCGGGATGAAGCCGAAATAACCGAGGGTGAATACCGGGATCAGCAGAGACATCAGCAGCCAGCCGGTGCGCACGCGGCTTTCCGGCAGCTCGCGCAACAGTCGAGCGAGGTTCCACTGGGCATAGATCAGGCCCGCTGCGCCCAGCACGATAGCCCCGTTGGCGATCCAGTTGAGCATGTCCCTGTCCCCCCGCGCGCATCCCCGCTCAAAGCCACGGTAGCACGGAAACGTGCATGAAAGAACAATGTTAATAGTGTTTCCTGCCTTGACCGCCGGCGGTGGCAGCGCTACCATCCTGCGCTCGCTGTGTAGGCCCTTTTGCGGGGACGGCTCGACGGGGTATAGCGCAGTCTGGTAGCGCGCCTGCTTTGGGAGCAGGATGTCGGGGGTTCGAATCCCTCTACCCCGACCACCTATCCCGGTCAATGGCCAGCAGGCAGGCTCGAGATCAGGCGTGGAGCCTCGACGTTCGGCGGTAACGCGCTCGTAGCTCAACCGGATAGAGCATCGGCCTTCTAAGCCGACGGTTGCAGGTTCGAGTCCTGCCGGGCGCGCCAGAGCCGCCCTGTGGCAGTTGTCTGGACAGTGACACGGTGGTGACCGTAGCTCAGTTGGTAGAGTCCCGGATTGTGACTCCGGTTGTCGTGGGTTCGAGTCCCATCGGTCACCCCATCCCCTATTTCCCGGGGGCCGTTAGCTCAATTGGTAGAGCAGTGGACTCTTAATCCATTGGTTGTAGGTTCGATTCCTACACGGCCCACCATCTCCTGATCTGATCTTCTGCATCTGCTCCGGATTCCGGGCTTGCCTGTGGCGGCCTCGCCTGCTTGGCCCAGCCGTCCTCTGGCGGGGCTGCCCTGCGCGCGAATGCCGGGTGTCTCGGGCGGTATTCGGTCAACCTTTTTCGTTGATTTCGCAGTGATTCAGCGACAGCGTGATGGTGCCCTCAGTCGTTCGTCTGACAGCGTGATTTCCCCCCCAATTAGCCTGCCATTGAGGTGCTAGCCTCCCCACTCGTTCGCGGCGTACGAGGAGCCGACAGGCTCGGCGAGTGTCCCCGCGACCGGTTGCTGACACTGTGGGAGGCATGAACGATGGCGGTACTGGATCGTAGTCTGGAGAACTTGCTGCGATTGCCGCGCGGCAAAAAGCAGGGATTGATGGTGCTGGCGGATCTCGCAATGCTGCCGCTGGCACTGTGGCTCGCCTTCGTGATTCGTACGGGGCAGCCGATGCCGCCCATGATGGTCGAAGCCTGGTGGCTGTTTGCGCTGGTTCCGGCGGTCGGCGTTCTGGTGTTTGCGCGGCTCGGTCTTTACCGAACGGTTGTGCGCTTCATGGGGGCCCGGGCCGTTCGCGCGGTGATCATCGGTGTCTCCGCTCTGGCGCTGATGATCTGGGCGTCGGCCGAACTGACGCAGACGCCTGGATTCTTCGGGGCGGTCGCGGTGAATTTTGCGCTGCTGGCCTTTGCCCTGGTCGCGGCGGGTCGCTTCCTGGTGCGGAGTTGGTACCAGGCCGTGTCCGACGCACGTACCGGTAGCGAGCGCGTGGTCATCTTCGGCGCCGGTGAGGCAGGGGTTCAACTGGCCTCCGGCCTGCAGTCCAGTGGCCGGTTCCGTGTGATGGCGTTCATCGACGAAGACCCGGCGGTGCAGGGCCGCTCGATTGACGACATCCCGGTTTGCGGCACCGAGGCCCTGGGCATCCTGGTGGAACAGTGTGGGGTACGCCGAGTGCTGCTGGCGGTTCCGTCCGCGAGCCGGACCGACCGGCGGCGGATCCTCGAATGGCTGGAGCCGTATCCGCTGCATGTGCAGTCGGTGCCCTCACTGGAAGCGGTTGTTTCGGGCCAGGCGCCACTGGATCAGCTGGAGGATCTGGATGTCGCCGACCTGCTCGGTCGTGATCCCGTGCCGCCCAACGAGGCCCTGCTGGCGCGGAGCATTCGCGGGCGGGTGGTCATGGTGACAGGGGCCGGGGGCTCCATCGGTTCGGAGCTGTGCCGCCGCATCCTCAGTCTCGAACCAGCCGCCCTGGTGCTGTTCGAGCGTAACGAGTTTGCGCTCTACCGGATCGAACAGGAGATCACACAGCGTCGGTCGTCCATGCAGGCAGGGGTGGAGGTACACGCCGTACTGGGTTCGGTCGCCAATCAGGCGCGTGTGGAAGAGGTGTTGCACCAGTATGGCGTGCAGACGCTTTATCACGCGGCGGCCTACAAGCACGTGCCGCTGGTTGAAGGCAATCTGCTGGAAGGCCTGCGCAACAATACCCTGGGTACCGCCGTGGTCGCCGATGCGGCGATCGCAGCCGGTGTGGAGCGCTTTATCCTGGTGAGTACGGACAAGGCCGTACGGCCCACCAATGTGATGGGCGCGAGCAAGCGTCTGGCCGAGATGGTCCTGCAGGATCGGGCGCGCCGCCAGGACGCAACCGTATTCAGCATGGTGCGTTTCGGCAATGTCCTGGGGTCGTCCGGGTCCGTCGTGCCGCTGTTCCACCGCCAGATTCGTGAAGGCGGGCCGGTCACGGTGACTCATCCCGAGATTACTCGCTACTTCATGTCGATTCCGGAGGCCGCGGAGCTGGTCATTCAGGCCGGGGCGATGGCGCAGGGTGGCGAGGTTTACGTGCTCGACATGGGCGAGCCCGTGCGCATCATCGACCTGGCCCGACGCATGATCCGCCTGCACGGATACCAGGTCCGCGAGGACGATTCCCCAGACGGAGAAGGAATCGCCATTACATGTACCGGACTGCGCCCGGGCGAGAAGCTCTACGAAGAGCTGTTGATCGGGGACAACGTGGAGGCAACCCCCCATACCAAGATCATGCGAGCCCGCGAGTCCTGTGTTGCATCCGAGCTTCTCGCGCAGGCCCTGCTTACGCTGGAAAAGGCCGACCGGGAACGCAATGCCCAGATAGCGTTCGAGGTGTTGCGCAAGCTCGTCGATGGCTACGAACCGGGCCGGAAGGAAGGGACCGAGCACAGCGGGCCGGTGACGACTGCTTCTCCCCGTCCGGTGCCTGCCCCGAGGGTACGCCCCGCAGCAGTGGCCTATGCCCGGGTGGCCGATCCTGTTTCACCACGCTAGGGGTGCTTGGTGATCCGGGTCCTGGCGAGACCCGGATCAGTCGCGTCCTGCGCGGAGGGTGATCGCCAGCAGAAGTAGCGGCAGGTAGCCGATCAGGATACCGGCCGCACCTGGCAACTGGTTAGCGACGACCAAAATTGCGATAGGGAGTAACCACAGAAGGTTGATCACGGCGACACCCACCGCCACCGGGATGTGTGACCCGAACCGTTGGGCGGCGTGCTGGTAGGCATGGCTGCGGTGCGCCTCGTAGACCCGCATCCCCCGAAACAGCCGCACTGCCAGTGTTGTGGTGGCGTCGATGATGAAGACGCCCAGCAGGATCAGCCAGGCGGCCAGGAAATTGGTGTCCAGTCCGGCCGCGTGCAGAGACAGCAACCCCAGCAGAAGCCCGAGCGTGCCGCTCCCGACATCGCCCATGAAGATCCGCGCCCGTGGAAAATTCCAGACGAGGAATCCCGCGCTCGCCGCAGAGAGCAGGGCCGGTAGCCACCACGCATGGGCATCACCCCACCAGAAGAGCAGACCGGCCATGGCCAGGCAGGTCGTAACCGCCTGAATGCCGGCCAGACCGTCGATCCCGTCCATGAAGTTGTAGAGGTTCAGCAGCCAGACCACGTAGAACAGCGCGAGGAGATGGCCGACCCACCCGGCGTCGATCTGGAAACCCATGATGGCCACCGGGGGCAGGCCACCCATCCAGGCGAGGCCCCAGGCGGCCGCCAGAAAGTGAACCAGCAATCGCCAGCGGGCGGCCAGGTGACCGTGATCATCCAGCCAGCCTACCAGGGCCACGGCACCCGCCGCGCCAATGAGTGCGACAGCGGTGTACGGGTCGACCCATTCGAGCCAGGTGGAGAGCAGGGTGCCGACGAGGAATACCAGCACCAGCGCCAGGCCGGCGCCGCGTGGCGTGGGTGTGTGGTGCGAACTGCGCGCGCCCGGGATGTCGACCAACTGCCGACCAACGGCGTAGCCGCGAATCCAGCCCGTGATCATCACCACCAGCGAGAAGGCGGCCAGCAATCCGATGGTCTCGATCACGTAAAGCACTCCCCATCACACCCGTTTGGTGGCCCGTCACAGTGACGCGGATCAAGGAAGGTCCCCTTGATGCCGCGCATTGTGGGGGAAGGGGGGGTAAGACTCCAGCGTCTCCCTAGTAGCCGGCGACCGGATCGACCGGTGTGATCGGTGACTGGCCCCGCTCCATCGCACGGGCGTTGTGGATGAAGATCTCCAGTGCCCGCTCCATGTAGTGCGGCGAGGTGCCCGAGACATGGGGTGTGACGAGTACGTTCTCCCGGTTCCACAGGGGCGATTCCACGGGCAGGGGTTGCTCTTCGAAGACGTCCACCGCCGCGCCGCGTAGCCGGCCGGTATCCAGTGCGCGAGTCAGCGCCTGCTGATCCACGACCCCGCCGCGCGAGATGTCCACCAGCACGGCACCCGGTTCAAGGAGCTGGAACTGGGCTTCGCCGACCCGGTGTCGTGTGTCCGGCGTGAGCGGCAGGCATACGATCAGGTCGTCCACCTCCGGCAGGCGGTCCTCTACGGCATCGAGGGCGATGACCTCGTCGGCACAGTCATGCGGCCGCGGGTTGCGCTGGACCCCGATCACGCGCATGTCGAACGCCCGGGCCCGGCGCGCCACCTCGGTGCCGATATGCCCCATGCCGAGCACCATGGCGGTGCGCCCGGTCAGCTCCCCGAGCCAGCAGCGCTCCCAGCGCTTGTCGCGGCTTTGCGCGTTGAAGCGGTCGAAGTGCTTGGCGAAATAGAGCATGGCGCCGATCGCATACTCGCTCATCGGGGCGCCGTGGACGCCACTGCTCTTGGTCATCAATACGCCATCCTTGGGGAATGGCATGTCCCAGATTTTTTCTACCCCGGCGGACAAGAAGTGCACCCAGTCATAGTGCGACAGGCGACGGAGGGCATCGGGAAGCCAGGGCAGGGTGGGGGCAATCACCGCGTCGACCGCGAGCCCTTCGGGGATCGCCTCGGGCTGACCGGCGAAGGTCAGTTTGGTGTTGGGCAACGCCTGCTGCAGGCGGGCTTCGATCGTATCCTGCTGCTTCTCCAGAACCTCCGGTTTCTGCAGGAACAGGGTATGGTTCAGGCGCATGCACGGCTCCGGTTGTGCATGCGGGCCGCCAGCCGGAAGATGCGGCTGCGGACCTGGTCGCGGTTCTCCAGCAGGGCTTCCGGGGGAGCTGTGCGAAACTGCTGTTCCGCGGCCTGCAGTCGCTCCAGCTCGCGGCGCAGGCGTGCTGTCCCGGTCGCCGGGTCTTCCTGACTGACGACCTCGCGGAAGGCGCGCGAAAGGATCACCCATTCGGACCCAAGGCGGACATGCTCGCCCAGGATGGACTCTGCGGGAACCTCGCCCTTGCCCACCGCGCCGACGCCCCCAAACCCGAAAGCGACGCCCGCCTCGCGGCACAGGTCAGCCGGCGCTTCCAGCAGGCCGCCGGCCAGCGGTTCGAACAGGAAATCGAGCCCAGATGCCAGGCTCAGATCATTCAAGCCGATATGAATCTGGTCCTGCGGTCCGAGCAGGGGCAGGTAGGACGGCAGCCGGATCAGGGCCTGTGGTGTTTCGACCAGCAGGGTGACCGGCACCTGTCTGCCCACGGCGTCGAGAAAGTGCTGCACCTCCTCGATGTGGGTGAACATCGGCAGCATCAATCGGTTGGCACCGGCCTCGATCGCCTGTCGTACCTCCGAGGGCGTTTGTGGTGCCGGGGGATTGATGCGCACCATCAGCTCCGTGTTCGTGAGCGCACTGGCGATGCGTTGGACATCATCAAGCGTGTGCCGCGCCTTGTGGGTATCCAGATGCCCCTGGCGTTCGGCCTTTCCCCGGGTCTCCATGTCGACGAAGATACGCGCGATTCCCGCTGCCTCGGCCTGCCGAGCGACGTCGGCGGAGGCCGTGATGAACATGTGTTTCAGGGTCGAAGTCATTCCGCATCCCCTTGCTGTCGGTTCCGCAACGAATCGCGGTAGGTGCGCCAGTTGATGCCGGCTTCCCCGTAGATCCCCTGGCCGGTCAGTACGACGTACACCGTCCGCAGGATCAGCCCCAGGTCATATAGCAGGTTGTGCTGCGCGGCATATTCGGTGTCGGCTTCGAGTTGCTGAACCCAGCCCAGGGTGCGGCGACCGCGGACCTGGGCCAAACCCGTCAGGCCGGGACGCACGGAAAACCGGGAGGCGAAGGAGGGAGGGACAACCTCCACCTGTTCCGGCAGGATCGGTCGGGGGCCCACCACGCTCATGTCGCCCCGCAGGATGTTCCACAGCTGTGGCAGTTCGTCGAGGCTGGTGCTCCGCAGCCAGCGGCCCACCCGGGTAATGCGCGGGTCGACGCCGGTGCTGACCACCTGTTCCTGGTGCTGGTCGATCGAGTCCGGGTCGCGGTCCACCATGGTGCGGAACTTGAGGACCCGGAACGGCTGTCCGTCCAGGCCAATGCGTTGCTGGCGGAAGAGGACTGGCCCTGGACTGTCGAGGCGGATCGCAATGGCGATCAGCAATAGTAACGGGGCCAGCAGAAGCAGCGCCGCCATGCTGGACAGGATGTCGAACAGGCGTTTGAGGGTGGCGTTCATGCAAGCTCCATTGATCGCAGGATCACGCGGTTCACCTGGCCCACCTCGTACTTCGCCTCGACCCGCTCGCGCGAGGCTCGGGCCATGCGGGGCAGCAGTTCCGGATGGTCGAGGAGCCGCTGCATGGCGTCCGCCAGGGGCGCGGAGGTCCGGGGTGGAACGAGGAAGCCGTTCTCGCCGTCGACGACGGTTTCGCGACAACCCGGGGCATCGGTGGTGATGATCGGGCGGCCCACGCTCATTGCCTCCAGCACCGAGCGCGGCGTGCCTTCACGGTAGGAGGGCAGGACGAATGCAGAGGCCTGCTGGAGCCAGGGCCGAACATCGGCCACGCCACCGACGAACTCGACGATGCCTTCGCGTTTCCATGCCTCGACCTGTTCGGCCGAAATGGTATGGGGCAGGTCCGGATTGTGGGGGCCGACCACTACGAAGCGGGCGCGGGGATATTGAGCGTGGACCTGACGCGCGGCCTCCACGAACTCGAGGATGCCTTTCTCGGTGAGCAGGCGCCCGACAAACAGGAACAGCGGGTCGCCATCGGGCAGTGGATGTTCCGCGAACCGATCCACGTCGACCCCGGACCCGTTGATGCGAACGACCCGATCGGTGTTGGGCAGCACGCCACGATCAAGGAAATCCTGGAGGTCATCGGGGTTCTGGAAGAACACGCGATCACAGCGGGTCAGGGCTGTGCGATACAGGGTCGAACTGATGGTGCGCAGGATGCGGGTACGCCAGGACTCGGTGGTAAAGGCATGCCCGAGCCCCGTGATCATGGCGTAGACCCGCGGGACCCCGGCCCAGCGTGCGGCCAGGGAACCGTACACCACGGGCTTGACGGTATAGCTGAACACGGCCTCCGGCCGCAGGCGGCGCATCAACTGCTTCAGCGCAACGGTGGTCCGCAGATCTTCGATCGGGTTGACGCCGGTGCGGCCCAGGTCGAAGGGGTAGATCGGAATCCCCAGTTCCTCGACCTCGGGCAGGTAGTCCTTGCGCGGGACGGCGGCGGCCACCGATTGACCGTGGCGGCGGATCTCGCGGATCAGGTCCCCACGGTTGGCGATCAGGGAGCGGGCGTTGGCCGCCACGATCAGAAGATCGATGCCGCCCCGGCTGTGAGCTTTGCTCTCAGTGGTGGATCGTGCCGCGCTGGGGACAGCCCCTGGCAGGGTTGTCGTGACCCTGCGATGCCCGGTGTTCTGCATGTCGGTTACTCCTGTTCCCGGGAGGCCCGGGTTGTCTCCATTCGCGTGATGGAGGGGCCTCCTGGAAGTCCTTGTGCATGAGTACAAAAGGTAAACAGGACAATGATTTATCGCTATGTTTCGGGGTGCTCAAAGTGTGCGAGATACCCCGAAAAGGCGGGTCGGTCGAGGAGGGATAGCCCGTTTATAGACGCAAGTCACTCGCCTCTGGCGGGAGCACGGATTTCACGTCGAAGATCACTGCGCGCTCGCGTCCGAACTTTTGCAGGCCCTGGGCGCCGAGCTCCACAAACTCGCGGTGCGGGACGGCGAGGATGATCGCGTCGTAGCGCGCCGATTCCGGCGCTTCGGCCAGCAGGTCCAGCCCGTATTCGTGACGGGCCTCGGTGGCATCCACCCAGGGGTCCCAGATGTCGACCTCGGCGTTGTAGCCGTGCAGGTCATGAATGATGTCCACCACGCGCGTGTTGCGCAGGTCCGGGCAGTTTTCCTTGAACGTGAGTCCCATCACCAGGATGCGCGAACCCACGACCGGGAACCCCTTGCGAATCATGGCCTTGATCGTGCGATCCGCGATATACCCGCCCATGCCGTCGTTGGTGCGCCGCCCGGCTAGGATCATCTCCGGGTGGTAGTCGGCGGCCTGTGCCTTGTGGGTCAGGTAGTAGGGGTCGACGCCAATACAGTGCCCGCCCACCAGACCGGGTCGAAACGGCAGGAAGTTCCACTTGGTCCCGGCCGCGGCCAGTACGGCCTCGGTATCGAGGTCGAGACGTTCGAACAGCATGGCGAGTTCGTTGATCAGCGCGATGTTCACGTCGCGCTGGGTGTTCTCGATGACCTTGGCGGCCTCGGCCACGCGGATGCTGGGCGCGGGATGGGTTCCGGCGCGGATGATGCGGGCGTACAGCGCGTTGACGAATGCTGCGACCTCGGGGGTCGAGCCCGAGGTGACCTTGACGATATCGGGGATGCGATGCTCCTTGTCGCCGGGGTTGACCCGCTCCGGGCTGTAGCCGAGGAAGAAATCACGGTTCAGCTCCAGGCCGGATTCGCGAGCCAGCACCGGGGCGCAGTCTTCCTCCGTCGCACCGGGGTAGACGGTGGACTCGTAGATCACCACGTCTCCTGGCTTCAGGACGCGTCCCACCGTTTGGCTAGCGGCCAGCAGCGGGCCCAGGTCCGGGCGCCGGTGGGCATCGATCGGCGTCGGAACCGTCACGATGAATACATTGCAGTCCCTCAGTTTTTCAAGGTCCGCGGTCAGTTCCAGATGTTCGGCGGCGGCGAGTTCCTCGCGCGAGACCTCGCGGGTACGGTCATGCCCCCCGTGCAGCTCCTCGACCCGGCCCGTATCGATATCGAAGCCCAGTGTGGGCAGGACACGACCGAACTCGGCCGCCAGGGGCAGGCCGACATAACCCAGACCAATAATGGCCAGACGCGGGGCGTCCGGTGCCGCAAATTCCGCCATCTTGAAATCTCCTGTGTACTTGTGGGTGAGAGCCCCGAAGGGGCGGGTGCGCGCGAGTTGCGCGCGGCCAGTCAGGGCGAGGCGCGCCGCGTTTGCGGCAGGCCGGCGCCGGAGGTTTCCGGTGGGTCTGTAGTGCTGGCTGTGGGCGAGGAGCGACCATTGGCGAGGTGTCGCAGCCGTTCCCAACGCCACAGGCGGCGCCCGGCCAGGCCCGCCGCCAGGGCGATCAGGATCCCGAGGAACTTGGCGCGGTGGCGTGCGGCGGTCCCGAAGTTGCTGGTACCCCAGGCGAAGATGATGGCCAGAACGATGAACACAACCACCAGCAGGCGGAAGTCCTGGCGCTTCCACCAGTGGCGGCGATACACCGCCAGTAGCAGGACCAGCGCCAGATGGAACAGGCCCTCCAGCATGCCGATCAGATGGACGGGGGAACGTACCTCCCACAACGGGGGGCCGAACAGCAGGTAGCCCGTACGGATCGGTGTCAGGATCAGTGCCTCGAGATCGTTGGACGGGATCAGGAAAGACGGATAGGCCGCACCGCCGCGGGCACTGCGCTCGGCTCGCTGGTCGAGCGTTTCCGTTTGCTCCATGACCTCGCCCAGCTGCCCGATGGACGAAAACCGCATTTCGTCCATCACCAGGAATCCCAGAACCCCGGCCGTGCCGAGCAGGATGCCCCCGAACAGAAGACCGGGGCGCATGTGGCCCAGATCCGAGGCGCGCAGGAACTCCTTGATCGACCAGCTGACCAGCACAATCGCGATGCCCGCGATCGCAAACACCGCCGCGCCATGCACGACCGCCGCACCCAGCAGCACCCCGACGGCAGCCACCAGGAATCCCGTGCGTTGACTCTGAACCCAGCGCACCAGCCATAGCACGCCCAGCAGGAAGAAGGCGGTGAACCAGACCTCGCGCAGTGGCACGGCCGCGTTCACGATAAGGATCGGGAACAAGGCGCCGATCCAGGCCGCGCGTACGGCGGCCTGGCGGTCCCAGAGCTGCTCGGCGATGCGTGCAATCAGATAGACCGTCAGCATTCCCAGGGCGATGTTCACCGCTTGGAAGGCCAGGGGCGCGCGGTCGGAACAGGCGTAGAGGTTCGCGATCAGCCAGCTGTGCAGGTACGAACTGCCCATGCTGAAGTAATCGCCGAGATTGCCGCAGCCGCTCTGGGCCCAGAACCAGGCCCGGTTCTCGAAGCTGATGGCATCCGCACCACCCTGGGGCAATGGAAAGTGAAAACGCTGTACCAGCGCCGCCACGATACGGGCCACCAGAGCTGCCAGCAGTGGCCACAGGTAGCCTTCGCGCATGACTCCCGTCCACAGCACCGCCACCAGAACTACCATCAGGAAGCTGGCCGTCAGCAGCAGCTCCATCAGGGTGAACGGGATCAACGTATAGCTCATGGCGAGATAGGCGCGGCATCCGCCACGGCATCCTGGAACAGGGCCTGGTAGCGCCCGGACACGGCCTCGAGGGCGTAATGCGATTCCATGCGCGCGCGTGCTTCGCCCCCCAGCCCGCGCAGGTTCGCACGGCCATGGCCGATGGCCCGAGTAATGGCGTCGGCCAGGTCCAGAGGCTCGGGACTTGCGGCGACGAAACCGGTCGACCCCACCACGCTGGCGGCATCGCCGATATCCGTGACCACGGCCGGGATGCCGCAGGCCATGGCCTCGCCGACTACATTGGGGAAGCCCTCGCCCCAGCGCGAGGGCAGTACCAGTAGATCCAGGCTCGGGTAGAGGGCTTCGGGTTCGGGGGTGGGCGGCAGCAGTGTCACATACCGGTCCATCCCGTGTTCGCGAATGGCTCGGGCCAGCGGATTGTCCTCCGCGGACACCCCGGTACCCACCATGACGCAGTGCATGTCTGCCCCCGCCTGGACCAACCGCGCCATCGCGGCCACCAGAGCTGCATGGTTCTTCATCGGATGGGCACGCCCCACCATGCCCAGCAGCCAGGTATCCGGACCGATGCCCAGCTGCGCGCGCAGTTCAGGGGCGGCTTCCGGGGCGGGATGGAAGCGCTCGAGATCAAAGCCGTTGGGCAGGACCACGCGGCGATCCGCGGAGAATCCCAGCGCCTCGTGCTGCGCGGCTGCGGTGGCGCTGTTGTAGACGATCCGGGCCGGATGCCGCGACAGCCAGGCCCCGGAACGGATCACCCAGCGGGTCCCGCGTTTCTCGTGCGCCAGGTCATGCACCGAGTGGCGCACGTTCCAGAATACCGGGCCCTGATACCCAAGGCGCCGGGTCAGCGAGGCCGCCAGGTTGCCGTGGTACATCCAGCCCATCACGCCATCGGGTTGATAGGCGGCCAGCGCGCGGCGCAGGGCGGCGATCCATCCCGTGGAGAGCGGGTTGCGCAGTCGCCCGGTATAGACCGGGATACCCTGCGCCCGGATGTCGCCGGCCATCACCCCGGGTTCCTTGAGCGCGAACACGGCGCCGGCGTCCGGTGCCGCGCGCAGCAGGTTGCCCAGCTGGCGTTCTGCGCCGCCCTGGCCGAGCCCGTTGATCACGTGCAGGATCTTCACCGTCGGTTCTCCTGCAACTCGCTGATCACATGCAGGTGCTTGCCGCTGGGCGACGGCGGGATCGCGTCCACGCGATCGATATCCAGGCGTGTGCCCGCGCCGAGTTGTTCGCGGATCTCGGGCTCCAGGCGCGCCTGCAGACGCTGTTCTCGCTCGCCCTGGGGGGCACGATCGATGGGGATCAGGCGCAGGCGGATATGATCTTCCGCGTGCTGGACCCACTGGTACTGTCCGATCCAGTCTTCCGGGTACAGCAACTGGCGCAGCCACCCGCCGAATACCACGGCACCGCTGGTGCCGCGGATATGGTCGGTCACGCGTCCCCATACCCCCTCCAGCAGCGGCCATTCCCGCCCGCAGTCGCAGGCCTCGCCGGACCAACTGGCCAGGTCGCCGATCGCATAGCGCAGCAGGGGCATGCTGTAGTTCGTCAGCGAGGTGACCACGACCCGTCCGGGGATGCCGGGTGGCGTCGGACGGCCGTCGTCGTCGAGGATCTCCAGGTACTGGGTCAGCGGGTTGACGTGCAGCCCGCGGTGGCGCTCGCATTCGCAGGCGATGTCACCCACCTCGCGCGAGCCGTAGCGGTTGAACACGGGGGCATCGAAGGCCTTCTCGATGGTCTCGCGCATGTCGGGAAAGAGGGTGCCGGCCGAGCTCAGCACACTGCCGATACCCGGCACTCGGACCCCTCGGCGCAGGGCATGCCGGGCGAGTTCGTGGCCACTCTCCGCGTAGATCTGCAACTGGCTGGGCGGCGCGGCGCGCAGCTGCTCGAGGTGCGCATCCATCGTCTCCGGGTCCATGCGGTAGGCGTTCAGCAGGGTGCGATTCTTCAGGCGTTCGGCGAGGCGGCGGGTGCCCCGGGGTGCGGACAGATCGCGCGAGGCCGCCCACAACACGGCCTTGGGTTGCCCAGGACGGTAGCCGGTCCAGCCGTCGAACAGGGCCTTGGTGGCCCGGCCCCAGCGCCGGTAGTGCGTGTCCTGATAGAACGTGGCGGGTTCGCCGGTCGATCCCCCCGAGGTGTTGCGCCGCAGCCCGGGACGGGGCCGCTGCGAGCACAGGCGTTCGCCCTCGCGGCGGATGGCTCCCTTGTCGAGGATGGGGAGTGACAGCAGCGTCGCTACCGGATCGGCGTGGATGGTGTCGGCCTCTGGCAGCAACTCTCGGTAGTACGGCACGTCGGTGCGCGCCTGTACCAGCAGGTGTGCCAGGCGCTCCATCTGCAGGCGTTGCAGGGCAGGGAGCGGTAGCCATTCGGCACGGCGCAACGCGGCATATTCGCGTGGTCCGGAGAGCCAGGGAAGGAGGGCACCAAAGGCCAGGGACATGGCGGCGCGCCTCAGGCGTCGGCGGTGCGCATCGAGCGCAGGCTGGAACGTGCCCGGCGCGCGAGCTCCAGCAGCAGTCCCAGGCGCGAATACTGGATGGTGCGCCGCGATTCGCGCGAGAAACGGCAGGGCTGGCAGTGGCCACAGGGCCGACCCAGGATTGGCGAGTGACAGAACCAGGATTGCTCGAGCAGCGGCAGGAATCCCTTGGCCTCGGCGTCGAACTTCATCGCCTCCTTGGTCACCGACAGCAACGGGAAGCGGTAGTATTGGAACAGCTCCCAGGCAAAGTCGTCCTCGCGGAAACGGAAGTCCCCGTACTGCGGATTGCGGAACAGACGTTCCTGCAACTCGGTGCCGGCCTCGTGCCCGGTGAGCGACAGCTCCAGGTCCCTCAGGCCTTCCTGTTCGCACAACCGGGCGAGCCAGTCGTACTGGGTACCCACGTGCACCTCGTTCGCCAGGCGGTGGTAGCGCTCGGTGATATCCGGATCTTCGAGGATGTCGCTGCGCAGATAGACCCGTACCGGTGCCACACGCCCACGGGCCTCTTCGCGCGCCTCGATGCCCGCGCGAATGTCGGCCATGGCCCGCAACTCGTACACATAGGATTTCCGTCGCGGGTCCAGCACGTAGATCGGCTGTACCCGGCGGCAGCGATACAGTGCCAGGTCCAGCAGCCGGTAGCTGGAGTCCCAGCCACCCGTCCACAGCAGTTTGATCGGATGCATGTCGTTCTCCTGATGGCAGTGGCGGGATCAGCGCGGGTAGCCGCGCGGGACCGAGGGCAGCAACGGGCCGAAGCAGGACTCGTTGCGCGACCAGGCCACTTGCTCGGCGTTCCATTCGAGGATCACGGGATCGCCGCTGGCCTGAATGCAGACGTCCCAGCCAATGAAGCGCAGATAGGGGATGCGTCGGTGGGCGTTCAGGCACAGCTCGCGTACCGCGCCGAAGTTGGGGATCCGGCAATCCTTGACGTCCACCCCGCTATCGGGGTGGATCGATCCGATGCTCACGCACACCGGGTCGCGCAGGTGCCCGTCCAGCCAGCCGTCGCCATTGACGCCGACGAAATAGCCCCCGGTGGAGACGTTGTCGGTGCGCTGGCCTTCACGTCCCAGACGGAGGAAATGGTTCAGGATGCGCAATTCCCCGGACTCCGCATCCAGGAAGGTCAGTACCCTCAGGGTGTTGACCGAACTGGCATTGATCCGCGCGATGTCCGGGTGTTGCTCGATCAGGGGTTGCACGATGCAGTTTCCCGGGATCTTGCCAAGTTCGTCGGCCACCTGTTCGGCGGTGGTAAAGGTTACGCCGAGGCCCTGGCGCCCCTCGTCGGGCTTGATTACGTAGGGCTGGCCCGCCCCGAGTCGCGAGAGGGCGGCTTCCAGCGGTTCCGGTGTCCCCTGGGCATCCAGGTACTGGCCGCCCACGCGCACGAAGACCGGTGGTACGACGCTTTCCGGGAACAGGCGCGAGTCCATGGTTTTGAGGCCGCTCAGGCGGCGGATGTCCTGCCGGTTCCAGAGCGGGTTGAGGTGTTCGGTGTAGTAGTCGTCGCCGATCCAGCCCTCGACGAACTCGCGACGCACCTCGGTGTAGGCGGCCAGCCATGGCCACCAGGAGTCGCTGCCGTAGGTGTCGGCCGCGTAACGCTTGATCCGCTGCAGAACCGGGCGTGTGACCGCGGATTCGCCATGCGCGCGGATGAGTTTCTCGCGCCACTGGATGGCAATCTTGCGCGACTTCTGCAGATGGCGCAGGTGGACTGCGCGCGCGATGGTGCGGGCGATGCGCCCGCTGTTCTTGATCTGCAGCGGCTGGGATTGGACGTGCGTCACGGCAGTTTCCTCGCGTTGGGTCGACACGGCGGGTTCACCCATGGGTCCCGGAGGCCGGGGGTTCGGGAACGGGCTGGACCTGGGGCGTCTCCGCTTCGGGCTGGGCGACCAGTTCATCGAAGTGGCCCACCGACGCGAACGAGCCGCGCTCCAGATGGGCGACCTGATCGCAGGCGCGCACGGTGCTCAGGCGATGCGCGATCAGGATGATGGTCTTGCTGCGCGACAGGGACTCGATCGCCTCCATCACGGCGCGCTCGGTTGCGGTGTCCAGGGCGCTGGTGGCCTCGTCGAACACCAGTACATCGGGGTCGTGGTAGAGGGCGCGGGCGATTCCGATGCGCTGGCGCTGGCCTCCGGACAGACGCACGCCGCGTTCGCCCACCATCGTGGCGTACTGTTCCGGCATGTCCTGAACGATGAAGTCGTGCACCTGTGCCATGCGCGCGCAGCGTTCGACACGCTCGTGGTCGATCTGCCCGGCGGGGATCCCCAGCGCGATGTTTTCAGCCACGGTGGAGTCGGTCAGGAAGATGTCCTGGGGGACGTAGCCCAGCGACTGTTGCCAGGCACGCAGGTTGGTTTCCGTTACCGCCTGGCCATCCACCAGGATGGCGCCCTGGGTCGGCCGCAGCAGGCCCAGCAGGACATCGACCAACGTGGTTTTGCCGGAGCCGGTGGTACCGATGATCCCGACGGAACTGCCGACCGGGATCTCCAGGTTGATGGACTGCAGCGCGGGACGGTGGCCGCCCGGGTAGGTGTAGTCGATGCCCTTGAGTTCGATGGTTTGCTGCGGCACCAGCGGCTGGGGAGCTTGTCGATGCAACTCCGCCAGGGCCTCGCGTTCGCGCAGGTCTTCGGTCACGCTCTCCACGGCGGCGGCGCCGAAGCGAAGCTTCGCCAGGCCCGCGTAGATGTGTTGCGCGGCCGGAAGCAGGCGGTAGCCGGCAAAGGCGTACAGCCCGAGGATCGGCAGAATCTCGCCCAGCGCGTCTGTGCCGGTGCCCCCCTGGGTATGCAGCAGGATCAGGGTGAGCCCGATGATCCCGCCGAAGCCGATCGCCTCGATCAGGAATTTGGGGACCTGGGAGATGGTCTGGTTGGTCGCCTGGTGCCGGGCCTGGCGCTTGGAGGGCATATCGAAACGCGACAGGTACGCGTGTTCGCGACCCAGCAGCTTGATGTCCTTGATGCCGCCGAGGGCCTCGCCGGCAGCGGTGAAGCGTTCCTGGTTGGCGCGCGAGCGATCGCGGCCGATGCGCCCGAGCAGGCCGCGCACAAACACGAAGATCGTGCCGTACACGCCACCAATGACGACCGCGACCCCCAGCGCCAGCCATGGATCGACGAAGATCAGCAGGGCCACGATGGCGATGGTCACTACCAGGTAGGCGATCATCGTGATCCCGGGGCGGAAGACGTTCAGCACCAGCTGGTCGACCTCCGACAGGATGCTCTTCGCCATGTCGCCGCTATGGCGATTCAGGAAGAACGCATACGGCTGGCGCAGGTAGGTCTCCAGCAGCCGCTTGCCGAGGCTGTGCCGGCGCATCTCGATGAAGCGGTTCATCGCATAGTGCGTGAGCGTGCGAAACACCGCCGAGAACAGAATCAGCGCAAAGGCCGCCGCACCCAGGGCAAAGATGAACTGGTCCACCGAGGTGAAGCCCAGTCCCGTGTAGAGATAGTTCAGGACGGGGTTGGTGTTGACCAGATCCGGGTTTCCGAGGACCGACAAGAACGGCATGATCGAGGCGACCCCGGCGGTTTCCAGCACCGCCATGACCATCACCATTCCCAACACCAGCGCACCCCGGCGTTTTTCCGCCGGAGTGAGCAGTTGCAGCGTCTTGCGGTAGACACCCATCAGGCGGCCGCCCGGTAATACCCCAGGTACCACTCGACGAAGCGTGCGATGCCCTCCTCGACCGAGGTGGTCGGCTCGTAGCCGGTATCGGTGCGCAGGGCTTCGACATCCGCATAGGTGTCCGGCACATCCCCCGGCTGCAGCGGCAGAAGGTTCTTCTCCGCCTTGCAGCCCAGGCAGTCTTCCAGCACCTCGATGTAGCGCATCAGCTCCACCGGCTCGTGGTTGCCAATGTTGTACAACCGGTAGGGCGCTGCACTGGTGGCCGAGTCCGGTGTCTCGCCACTCCAGTCCGGATTGGGCTGTGCCGGGCGATCCAGCGTGCGGATCACGCCCTCGACGATGTCGTCGATGTAGGTGAAGTCGCGCCGGTGGTGACCGTAGTTGAAGACGTCGATCGGCTCGCCCGCCAGGATCTTCCGGGTGAACAGGAACAGCGCCATGTCCGGGCGACCCCAGGGGCCATAGACGGTAAAGAAGCGCAGGCCCGTGACCGGCAGGTTGTAGAGATGGCTGTAGGTGTGCGCCATCAATTCGTTGGCCTTCTTGCTCGCGGCGTAGAGGC
>NZ_KB906242.1:0-567188 GCF_000381245.1 Thioalkalivibrio sp. ALD1
AAAAACGGGCGCGCGCACGGCGTTGCGGCTCCCTTGTGCAGAATGACTGCACGGCGGTCACCGCGCCTTGTGCGCACGCAAAAGCGACTCGAGCGCGGACGCGCGATTAAATCAGCGTCTCCCTAGGTGGAAGTCGGTGATGGACGGGGGTCAGGCCGTCTCGGCCTCGCCAGTGGGGGAGCTCTCCCGGCGGATTATGCGGTCCACGTACAGGAAGCCAAACGGGACGACGCCGAGGAACAGGACCAGCAGCCACTTCCACACCGACCAGCCGCTCAGGTGGCTGGCGATCAGCGAAGTCGCGCCGTAGATGATGAACAGGATGCCGTGCACCCAGCCGGCGTAGGTGACGGCCAGCGGCATATCCGCATAGGTGCGCAGCGGCATCGCGATAAACAGCAGGGTAATGAGCGACAAACCCTCAAGAACGCTGATCAGGCGAAAGAACTTCATGGGGCGGGACCGGTGGATTGGGAAACGCGGCGGAGGGTAGCACGAAGTGCGACGGACGCCACGAAATGGACAAGGCAATGGGGGTGGTTTAATCCTAGCGCTGCTTGCGCGCCGATTGGGCGTAGTCCTTGGCCCGGGCGCGAATCTCCTCGAAAAACAGCGCCTCCCAGCGCGTGTTGTGCTCGTCGGGCGAGAGGGTCCCATCCGCCTGCTCGTTCTTCAGGCGTGTATCGGCTGCCGCCTCGGCTTCGTTCAGGATCTTGCTGAATACCTCCTGGGCCGCTGCTGCAGTCGGGTCAATCCCGTTACGCTTGAGCACGTCGGCCAGTAGCGCCCCGCCTTTTTTCCACTTCGACCAGAGCCTCACGCATCCTCCTCGGGCAGGGTGCAAGAAATTTGTGGTGACACCGCTACGAGATGATTGTGCCCAAAGCTTTCCGCGAAGACGAAGAGGCAGCACACGGATACGGTATTCCAGCCTGATGAACGCCCGCCGGGGGCGCGAACCTCCGGCAGGCATGTATGGATCATTGGTCGGGATCGTGCCCCGGTTCCAGTATTTCGACCACCAGGAACCGCAGTCGGCTGCGGAGCAGCGTGATCTCGGCCAGCGAGTTCTTGCGCAGTCCCAGCAGCTGCGAGCCCAGAGGGGACAGGATCGAGATCTTGCCGCGCTCGGGCTGGGCATGCTCCGGCTCGCAAAGCTCGACCCGATAGGTTTCTTCGGTCTGCAAGTCCAGCAGGCGCACGCAGCAGCCAGTCTGGATCACTTGTCCGCACCGGGGGGTGGTGTCCGTATGAGGCGTCTCGCTCTCGATCTTCTCGAGTAGCGAGGCCAGGTCGACTGGTGTACCAATCGCGCCCCAGTAGTCCTGGCGGACCCAACGATTGACATGGGAATCGTAGGCTTGACGAAGGTAAGACGAATTCTTGCGCGCCACGGTCGCATCTCCTGTTCAGGTGATAGAAGAAGGCATGGGCCGGGCGCGGAACATGCGGCGCCCGGCCTAAGTGAGGGTTCCCGTCATCGCGTGCTCCATCGTTTGATAAGTGTCTGTTAGAATTAAAGAAATAAGGATGCTACCCAGGCACCCGAAAAAAGGCAAATCCATGTGAATCGTGGCATTTTTAGTGTGCCTAATCCCGATTTTTTCGATCCCGAGTGCAAAGGAGCCTTCATGGCGAACGAGACGAACGACCCGCAACTGGAAATCAGCGTCAGCTCGGCGCGCGAACTGGTGGATATCGGCCTGGCCGTGTTGCTGGATATCCGCCAGCCCTTCGAGCTGGAGCTGGAGGGCGAGGTGGAAGGTGCGGTGTCGGTGCCGCTGTTCCGGCTGAAACAGTTGCTGGGGCGGCAGATCTCGGAGGAAGAGCAGGAGTTGCTGGACGCGGACGAACCGGATGATCGCGACTTTCAGCACTTCCTCTCGCTGATCAATCGCTACCACGTGACGCAGGATCAGATCCTGCTGTGCCTGTGCAACAGCGGTCGCCGCAGCCTGCGCGCCGCCGAACTGCTGCGGGAGCTGGGCTATGCACGCTGTCTCTCGGTACGGGAGGGCTTTCGCGGCTGGAAAGACTAGCAATTCGTTGACCGGAAGGCGCTTCCCGGCCTCGTCGGGAACCCGTGGGCACGCGTGGCTGTCGCTGGTGCAGCACGTAACGGGAGACAAGGTATGCAGTCCACGGGTCAGCGGTTGGCGAGTCAAGGGATCACGAAGCGGCGCAGGTCGCCCGCGGCCGTCGCGTTGAGCTTGTCGCTCGCGCTGTTCGCTGTACCAGCCGTCGGGGCTGCCGAGACCGAGGTCGAGGCCGAATTCGTGGAAGGTAACGAAGGCCCTTGGGCACGGGGCGAGGCGCCCCCGTTGCTCGAGCTGGAGCAGTTCTTCCGTGATCCGCAGCATGCCGCCGGGCGCGTCTCGCCGGATGGCGATTACGTGGCGCTGGTGAGCGCCCACGAGGGCGCCATGAACCTGCACCTGATGGAGCGGGGCGAGCCCCTGGAGTCGGCGCGTCCGCTGACCGAGGAGCCGCGTTCGATCATGGGCTTTTTCTGGTCCCGCGACGGGCAGCACCTGATCTTCGTCCGCGATCGCGACGGCGACGAGAATCGAGAGCTTCGCGTGATCGCGCTGGCGGACGCGGTCGGGCAGGACGGCATCCCCGAGTCGCGCCGGCTCGCTGGCGGCGATGGCGTGCAGGCGCGGGTGCAGCATGTCCCGCGCTCGACCCCGGAGTACATCTTCGTCGGGCTGAATGAACGCGACCCGCGTCTGCACGATGTCTACCGCGTATCCCTGGAGACCGGTGAGAAGACCCGCGTGGCGAAAAACACCGCCGAGATCGAGGGCTGGGGCTTCCACGAAGGCGAGCTGCGCAAGGCGGTGCGCACCACGGACGATGCCGGCACCGAGATCCTGCGCGTGAAGTCGCAGGACGAGTTCGAGTCCATCTACACCTGCGCGTTCGGCGAGACCTGCTCGATCGCCAACTTCCACCCCGACGGTGAGCGGCTCTATATGCGCACCAACGCGGGGGACGAGCGTGACTTGGTCGAGCTGGTCCTGTTCGACCCGGCCACCGGCAAAGAAGAGCTGGTGCACCGCGACCCGGAGGGCGAAGTCGACCTCGGCGGCGCGAAGTTCTCCGACCAGGACCATCGCCTGCTGGCCACGGTCTACACCGGGGATCGCCAGCGCATCTACGCGCACGACGAGGACTTCGAGTCGCACCTCGAGTGGCTGCGTGACGAGCTGGGCGAGGGCGAGCTGGAGATCACCTCGCGCACCCGCGACGAGAATCTGTGGACGGTCGCGGTCATCCGGGACACCGACCCGGGCAGCGTGTATCTCGCGAACGTCGGGGCGCGCGAGATCGAACGGCTGTACGAGGGGCGCCCGGACCTGCCGCGCGAATACCTGGCGCCGATGGAGCCAATCCGCTACACCGCGCGCGACGGCCAGGAGATCCCCGGCTACCTCACGTTCCCGCACGGCGCGGAGCCGGAGGGCCTGCCGCTGGTGGTAATGCCGCACGGCGGCCCGTGGATTCGCGATACCTGGGGCTACAGCGGCACGGTGCAGTTCCTCGCCAACCGCGGCTATGCGGTATTTCAGCCCAACTTCCGTGGCTCCTCCGGTTTCGGCAAGGAATTCCTCAACGCCGGCAACCAGGAGTGGGGCACGGGCGTGATGCAGCACGACGTCACCGACGGCGTGAAATACCTGATTGACCAGGGCATTGCCGATCCCGACCGGGTCGCGATCTTCGGTTCTTCCTACGGTGGGTACGCGGCCCTGGCCGGCCTCACCTGGACGCCCGAACTGTACGCCGCCGGCATCTCCATGGTCGGGCCGTCCAACCTGATCACGCTGATGGAATCCATCCCGCCGTACTGGGAGGCTGGCATCCGCCGCATGCACGGCCGCGTCGGTGATCCGGAAGATGCGGAGGATCGCGAGCGCCTCAAGGCCCAGTCGCCGCTGTTCCACGTCGAGAACATCCAGGCCCCGCTGATGGTCGGGCAGGGCGCGAACGACCCACGCGTGAAGCAGCAGGAGTCGGACCAGATCGTCGCCGCGCTGCGCGAGGCGGGGCACCCGGTCGAGTACCTGCTGGCCCCGGACGAAGGCCACGGCCTGGTCGACCAGACCAACCGGCTCGCCTTCTTCGCCGGCCTGGAAACCTTCCTGGCCGAACACCTGGGCGGCCGCCACCAGGCGGACTACCCCGAGGCCGTGCAGGAGCGCCTGGACCTTCTGCGCCAGGACGTCGACGAGGTGGAGGCCCTCTAGGGAGACGCTGATTGAATCGCGCGTCCGCGCTCGAGTCGCTTTTGCGTGCGAACAAGGCGCGGTGACTGCCGTGCAGTCATTCTGCACAAAGGAGCCGCAACGCCGTTCCCGCGCCCGTTTTTGATCAGCAACGGGCGGCCGAGCCCCTGCTTTCAATGGCTTGTGGGGTTGGTGCCCCCTGTTCCCCGATCCTGCGTTGCGCCCCGTCAATCAGCAACGGGCGGGTAGAACCACTACCCGCTACACGACGCGCCTTGCCTCGGAAAACAGGGGGCACCAACGCGGACGTGCGATTAAATCAGCGTCTCCCTAGCTCCCGGCCGAGTGCTGGCTATCGAGCTCGAGCAGTTCCAGGCGGTGGTTCCCGGCCGGGTTGGGGCCCGAGGGGCCCTGGACGAGGAGGGCGAGGCCGTCATTGATGCCGTTCTCGGCGAGCCATGCACGGGCGAAGTCGTTCCAGTCGCTGCGGTCCTCGGTGACCTCCACTGGCTGAACGCCGTAGGAAAAATGCAGGCCCTGGGCGGTTTCCGGGATTGGGGTGAACGCGGCGATCCAGCAGGGCAGGCGCAGGCAGGCGATGCGCCGGGCGGTGGTCCCGCTCAGCGTGGGCGCCAGGGTCACGCGTGGCAGGCGCCGCTGCGCGGTGTGGAATACGCTGCGCACGATCAGGTCGACCGCGCGGTCGTTCCCCGCCTCGTCGTGGTCGCTCTGGCCGTCAGGCATCATGCCTCGGTCGCGTTCGGGCTCGATCGAGCGGGCAATGGCCGTGAGCATCGCTACGGACTCCACCGGATACCGCCCCATGGCGGATTCGCCGGAGAGCATCACGCAGTCGGTGCCGCCCAGGATGGCATTCGCCACGTCGGTGGCCTCGGCACGGGTCGGGCGGCGCGAGGTGACCATGGACTCCAGCATCTGGGTCGCGGTGATCACCGGGCGGTGGAACTGGTTGGCGCGCCGCGTGATACGGCGCTGGGCGAGGGCGATGCTCGCGATCGGGATCTCCACCCCCAGATCGCCGCGCGCCACCATGATGCCGTCCGCCGCCTCCAGGATGCTGTCGAGGTGTTCCAGCGCCGCGGCCCGTTCGATCTTGGCGATGATGAAGGGGTCGTAGCCCAGCGCCTCCGCCGCCTTGCGCACGGCCAGGATGTCGTCGCCGTCGACGACGAAGCTCTGGCTGACGGCATCCACGCCGTGTTCCGCCGCAAACCGCAGCCACTCGTGGTCGTCCAGGGTAAACGCGCGGATGCCGAGATCGATGCCCGGCAGGTTCAGGCCCTTGCGCGAGCGCAGCTCACCGCCGGTCTGCACGCGGCAGGTGACATCGCGGCCTTCGACCGACACCACCTCCAGTTCGATGTAGCCATCGTTCAGAAACAGCGCGTCGCCCGGCTGCACCGCCTCCGGCAGTTCCGCGAACGACACGCTGACGCGCGAGGCATCGCCGTTGCAGTCCTCCGTGGTCAGGGTAAGGCTCTCGCCGGGCTCCAGCTCGATCGGCTCCTCACGCAGCTCGCCGATACGCATCTTCGGCCCCGGCAGATCGCCGAGAATCGCAACGCGCGTGTCAGCATCCTGCGCCGCCTGACGGATACGCCCGATCACCTCCGCGTGGTAAGCCGGGTCACCATGCGAGAAGTTGAGCCGCACCACATTGAGCCCGGTCTGCATCATCCGCCGCAGCGTTTCCGGGGAATCGGACGCCGGCCCGATCGTGGCCACGATCTTCGTCTTCTGCGCGGGAAACGGCATGGGCAGGCCCTTATTCGATCAACGCATCTGAGGGTAAACCAAACCGTCCGCGCCAGTCTGTCGCCGCTGGCCTTAAGGCAAGGTTACGGCATCATCGTGTACCTTAGCCGGTATCGGACTGCTCGCCACCACGACCGACAGGAGGCTCGCATGTCGCGGCAGCGCATCCTGGCCCTACCCGAGTTCAACGTGGCCGTATTCGCGTTCCTGCTGAACTACCCATGGGAGTTTCTGCAGGTACCCTTCTTCGACGACATGCCCACCATGCCGCACTGGGAGGCCGTGGTGTTTTGCACCCGGGCAACGCTTGGGGATGTACTGATCGCACTTGCGGCCTTCTGGGGCGTGGCGGCGCTCACCCGGAACCGCAGCTGGATTCTCCAGCCCACCCTGCGCACCGTGCTGCTGTTCGTGGCGATCGGGGTGGCGATCACCATCGGACTGGAGTGGCACGCAACGGAAATCGACGACCGCTGGCAGTACGCCGACACCATGCCCACCTTGCCGCTACTGGGTACGGGCCTGTTGCCGCTTGTTCAGTGGATGATCCTTCCGCTTCTGCTGATTTGGTTCGTCCGCCGTCAGGTGAGGGGGCAACTGGCGCTGAACAACGAGTAGCTACCGCATCCAGAAGGTGGGCGTTCTCTTCCTCCCGCGGCATAACCTGGCATCGCCATCGCGCGGCGCCGTGGCGACCTCAATGGATGACCTCGGTGCTGGCAGAGGCAAACGTCAGGAGTTGCGTTCGGAGATGGCCACCACCCCCGGGCCTCGCCATGACGGGCCAGAAAATGATGCTATGGGGGTCCGAGCCCGTTTCCCGATGCTTTTTCGCCTTTCGATGAGGCGGAACCCGGATTCCTCGCAATGGTCCATCGGTTTGTGCTCGGGGCAGGGTACCGGCAGGCGACAAACACCGGCTGGCAGCGCATCAAGCCGGAAGGACGGTGGACGTGATACGGACGAACGGGATCTGCACATGGCCCATGGCCCTGGTGGCCGGGGCGCTTCTGGTGTTCGGCCTGAGCGGCAACGCGGCCGCCGGGGAACGGGGGGCCGAGATCGTGCAACTGGTGGAGGGCCTGGACGAAGACGAGCTCATTGTCTTTGAGCCGGACGACGCCCAGTACACCGTGACGGTCTTTACCGACGTCAACTGCCCCTATTGCCGCGAGTTCCACCAGCAAATCGACGACTACCTATTGTGGGACATCCGCATTCGCTATGCGGCGTTTCCCGTCATCGGCAACGCCTTCGAGCAGATGGAGGCGGTGTGGTGCAGCGACGACCGGCAGGATGCCATCACCCGGGCCAAGCTGGGCGAGACCATAAAGGCGGAAGACTGCCCGCATCCCGTGGCCGACCATCTGGCCATCGCCCGGGAGCAGCGGTTCCGGGGCACCCCCACCATCATCACCCCCCAGGGCCGGATCAGGTACGGCCTTGTCTCCGCCGCCGAACTCGTGGATATGCTGGAAGCCGAGGCGGCCCGGTAAGCAGCGTATCAAGAAGGTGGGTGTCCTCATCTTGACCTTGAACAACGAGTAGTCACCGCATCGAGAAGATGGGTGTCCTCTTGTTCCCACTGCGGTGCTAAGCGTCAGCTTGCCCGCTGTCGCCACGCCCATCGAACCGCACCGGGCGCACGGTGTCCAGCTTCACGCCCTTCCGAGCAAACTAAAGGTCGTGCCGGCCCTGCATGGCCAGCCAGCTTTCCGGCGAACGGCCATGGGTGTCCACTTCGCTTGAGCTTTTCGACCCGAAAATGGGCCGTTTAAGCGCCTGTGCAGCGCTAAGAGAGGAAACTAGCCCTTTAGATTCAACGGTATATCGAGGTCTGACCCCGTTCTCCTGCCGTTCTCCAGCGACTAGCCCTTTGAATTCAGCGGAGTATCGAGGCCCGACCCCGTTCTGGTTACTACTCCCAGCCACTCTGATCGGCGCCTCCGGGCGCCGAGATCGCTAACGGGCAGGTCCGCGCAAAGTGGGTGTCCTCTAGTCTGAAGCCTCGAATGCAATATCGAACGAACTGTCGCTTCTTTTGGCCTGGAAAGCCCGTGCATGCGGGATGTGTTCCTCGACGGCCGCCAGAACGCGACCTCTGTCCTCGTCGGTCATGCGGCAACCGAGGTACACCGCTCCAAATACGCTGGGATGCTCTTTAAGGAGAGTGTAGCCATCGCCCGGTGGCTCGTTCAGTAGCGGCATATGAACACGCCATTCTTTTTCATATGCCCAGTCCGAGTGTTTGGTAAAGGCCATATCCCAGCTCAGAGCAGTCAGATTCAGGGGCTCCTCCCCCGTTAAGTGGCGGACATACTCTTCAAGGGAGGGAAACATTGGAAATTGCCTTGAGTAGTGTACTTTTCGAGCTGCTAAGAGTGTGTTGTCCAATTCATCGATGCAGCGCAGCTTGATGACAACGCCTCGGTGCTCCTCAGCATAGTGCGACCACATCACGACGTTGTCGTTTCTCTCGCTGATGCAGAGGACTCGGGAGTGTGTGAGTCGTTCTTGGATGCCAGCGTGGAGCCTCGCAACGTGATGCTGGAAGTTGTCCGCGATCTCCTGCGCCGCATCCGCGAAGTCCTCCAGTATCGAGTCTTTCGGGAGTCTGTCGGCGATGCTCTGGAGGCGGAGGGCGAGTTGCGTCAATGACGAAGGCTCTTGGAACCCGTTTTTGCCCCCGAAGACTATCCGTTCCATCTCCCGGTACACAGCCTGTCCGACTTCCGATCCACCGAACTCGAAAGTGAAGCCGATCTGGTGGTCGAAGGGGTCATTGAACTTGAGAGGGCTACTCCACCGTAGGGATTGGTTCGTTATCACCTTCAAAGCTGTCTCCACCGACATGTACTTGTAGAAATGATGTTTGTCGTGGGTCCGAGACACGCTCTCTCCTCTTTATAACAGTGATTGGGTCGCGCGTACGGATACTGTTTGTGTGCAGCACCGAAGGGGCAGGTCTTGCCTTTTGCCCCTGTCGTGGTACGGGGCAAAAGACAAGGTCTGACCCCCTCAGACACGCTTCGATCGGCGTCTTCGGGCGCCGAGCTCGTTTACGGACGGCTCCGCAGAAAGTGGGTGTCCTCTACTCGCTCTTTTTCCCTATTCTTCCCCTTCGGTTTTCTACGTATTCCGTTGACCTGGTGGTGTGATGCCGTGCCGTGCTTAACTGTCTAAGGCATCCTCAAAGATGAACCTCCAGCCGGGAGATTGCGGCCCTTCGAGGTAATACGCCAACCACTCTCCCTCTATAGACAAAAATTTCTCAAACTCAGCGTTGAATAAAATGCGTTTATTAACCTGGCCGTGCGAGCTCATCGATGCAAACCTAGCGGAGGACTTTGCGCGATCCACCATTTCATCCTTTAGCTCATCTGGTATCGCTTTCGTGTCCACTCCGCAGCGTTGGAGATGCTTGTCTAGGAAGCCCCTTCCGGCGGTGGTTGGGTTGCTGAAAAGTGTCGCCCAAATGATGAACCCAACTAGGAGCAAGACGAGGAATCCGATATAAAGCCATAAATCCATAACAACCTCTCATTCCCGGTAAGGGCTAGAGAATATTAACGAAACCCACGCCTTTGACTCCATCTACGGTCTGATCACCCCTGACTGTGGGGTCAGCATAGCACCGAAGGGGTCAGGTCTTGCCTTTGCCACTGTCGTGGCTGGGAGCCAAAAGGCAAGGTCTAACCCCCATGACGCCCCGCGGCCCGGTAATGCATGCCGCCGTCGCGTCGGGCGCGAGGAAATAAATCTGTCCCCGTTTTCCCACCGGTGTCCAGCTTCACACGCTTGCGTGCACACCAGAGATCGTGCTGGCGCTGCATGGCCAGCCAGCATTCTTGCGCACGGCCATGGGTGTCCATTTCGCTTGGGCTTTTCGACCCAAAAATTGGCCGTTTAAGCGCTTGTGGAGCGCCAAGAGATGAAACTAAACGTGTATATTCCGCGGCTTATCGAGGTCCGACCCCGTAATGTCTGCGCTTCGAGGTTCCGGGCCGTTGGCGCAAGTGGCTCAGCCGCCGATCCCGAGCGGCGTAACTGAACCGGATCCAGTTCAACCGTCTGCTCCAGCGTCATCCGCTCCAGCCTGCACGCGTGGTTCACCGTGTATACGCCACGTAGCGTTTGCTACACCGAGGAGCCGGATGCGTCAATCGCGCACGTCCGGATCTGTGGGAGCCGCGGGTGAGCAATCACCCGTGGCCACCCAGCCCCCATTGTTCGCCCAATAACCGGCAGCCAAAAGCGGAGCGACGAAGGAGTGTAGCTTTTGGCCGTCCGCCTTGATGGGCTTGTTAAGTACACTCAGTAACGGCTAACTTGTTGCATAAATGCAGTTAGCTTGCCTGCGTTTACAGGGGTTTCTTGTACGGCAATCCTCTTCCATGTCTCGATTACGCGCTGTTCGTTTCCATTAAACTTAGGAGTTCCAGAGCCGCCTCCAGAGGCACCACACTCTCCAGCCGAAAATCGTAGATTCCGCACTCCGTTGCCATTGACGGCGACCACAACGCATACGGGCACACCATTATGTAACCGAGCCCTAATTTGCTCGTTTACCCAGCTAGTGTTTGCGTCATGACCCCAAACCCGTTCTTCGCTGTCGCTGATTTTGACCTTTATCTCCATAGCACTCTCCTTGTCGGTACTTAACGCTGGCAGCACGCGCGCCCTTGGCATGTAGCCGAAGGCGCAATGTGAAGGGCGTCGCTGTGTCTGCCCTTGTTAACGATATAGCGTCAATATTTTCCGCAAGATGATCCTTGCAGTAGCCAGCAAAAAAACGGTGATCCCCGAAATCGAGATGGCGCCAACTAAGATTGCACCCTGTGCCGCATCACTCAGACCAGTGGGGTTAACATAGACTCCAATCACCGCGATAGAGCATAAAATGCAGATTATCAATGATCCGTAAAAACGATATTCCAGCATCCAATAGCGCGGCCACTCATAAAGGATTTTATTTTCTTCTTCATCTCCGGGTCTGATGACCCCCATACCAAGTTTGTAACTTAATGCGACAAACGCGAACGGTAGTGCGCTAACGATATCATAAAGGTTTGAGCCGCCCTTTAGACTTAACGTAATTGCTTCAAAAAGTTCTGGGCTTTCTCTGAAAATATAGAAAACCAAAACCCCCATTAACAATTCCGGTGAAACAAGCACCAGTCGTTTCAGATCGATTATCTTTGAGCCCAGCATCAGTGCTCCATGTGCCGCTCTTCACGAATTCTTTCGAGTATCTCCACTGTCTTGCGATAAAGCTCTTGTGGATCAGGATCTCGCCAAAACGAAAAGTTTCTTACAGTCTCGGAGGTTCTAATGATAATGAAATCCTCGCCCTGCCTACCTCTCACGTAGCCCTTACCGTAACCATCGGCCGCCATCAAAATTGCCGCATCACCAATCGGTAAGGGCGCGGGCTCGTACGGTCTTTTCCCAGTTTGATCAAGTATGCCTTGTGCATGTTCTGCTAAATCGGTATCAATTGGACTGCCTTGCCCGCTGTCTTCTTCCACTTTCATTCGTTCGGTACGCCGTTTAGCAAGGTACTCTTTCAGCTCTTTCCACAACGGGCCAAACATTGGGTTAGGTGGCGACACGGAGGCAGAAACCCGATAAATGCCATCAAGTGATTGCAGTTTGCGCACAAAGGAACGAAGGTCAGCTATGGGGTCTACAGCGCATTCTGCAAGTATTTGATGATGTGAAGCATTGACCACCTCTGCCCATCTGTTCATGAAAGCTGAATATTCGATTTGATTGGATACATGGAGGAATGACAGACCCTGATATTCAGGCACGTAGACAAAAGGGCTGGAAGCAATTGTCATGTTAGGCTCGCTCTGACGCACCTCCTTTCTTTGTTCGGGGTCGACTACAGACACCTCCGCTTTGGGATCATATTTGACCAGTCGGCCAAAAAAATATGTTGATCGGCCGTCTGTAAGCTCTTGGATATCCACGAATGTCCAAGAACTTCCATATTTTGAAACACTGTTTGGCGACCGAAGAGAAGCCTTGATATGGTCAGTGTCGAGTGCTCCAGTTTTTACGACACGCCCCAGGTAGTAAGTCCCTTTTTTCGCCATAGTGTCCTCAGCGTTTACTTCGTATGTTTTTGTTTGATCAACTCGTTAAAAGTGATCAGATAGCGCGCACGGATATTGGTTGAGCGTGCGCGCTATATATCCCGGATGAGGCGGCGGCATGAATGGCGGTGTATTCAGCGGGTTATGGTGCATGCGCCACGAGGGATCCTGGATATGTTGCGGCGTGGATAGGTTGCGGGAGGCGGCAGGCCGGGTCTGCGCCGTCTTGCATGGCAGTTAGCTGGATTCTGGCACGAGCGTTGTGGGTTTGCGAGCCGGCCCGCGGATGGTCCGTTTTCGGGCGTACGAGGGAGCCGCTCAGTCGAGAAAGGCTGCAGCCTTGACGAGCGCGTGGGCACGCGTGCCCCGCTGGAGGTCCAGCTGCTCGGTAGATAACTGCGTCAGCTCCGCCATCAACGTCTGTCCATCGTTCTGCCGGCACACGGCGAGCACGCGCGCGGGTCCGTGGTGCCCAGGCGCCTCGTCCATCGACTCGATGGTGACGGGGATGATGTTAAGGATGGAAATGTCCTGGGGCGGGGACAAGGCTATGGACACGTCCCGGGCGTCGATGCGCAGGCGTGCCTGTCTCCCGGCGCCGTTGGTGGCGCCGGGGGTGGACGGTACGCGGTAGCGGGCTTCGGGCGGGCCGAAGGGGTGCAGGCCGTAGGCGTCGGCCGGGCCCAGTTCGCCTTGCAGGACGGAGACGGCGCCTTCGTCGCGGAATAGCGGGGAGTCGGCGCGGGCGAGGGCCTCGCGCAGGGGTTCCAGGCGTTCGAACTGGCCGTCGTGCATGAAGGCGACGCGGGTGGCGAGGCGTTCGACCTCGTCGGGGGCGTGGGTGACGAGCAGGCTGGGGATGCCGGTCTCCTCGGACAGGCGGGCGAGGAAGGGCATGATCTCGCGCTTGGTCTGGGTGTCCAGGGCGTTCAGGGGCTCGTCGAGCAGCAGCAGGTCGGGGCTGGTGAGCAGGGCCCGGCCGAGGGCGACGCGCTGGCGCTGGCCGCCGGAGAGCTGGTCGGCGCGGCGCTCGAGCAGGTCGTCGATGCCGAGCAGGCGGGCGACCTCGTCCAGGTGCAGGCGGCGCAGGGGCTCCGGCGTGCGCTTGTAGCCGTAGAGCAGGTTGCCGCGCACGGACAGGTGCGGGAGCAGGGTGGATTCCTGGAACACGAGGCCGACGCGGCGGCGGTGCAACGGGACGAAGGTCTTGCCGGACTGCCAGGCGGTATCGCGAAAGTGCACCTCGCCGCCGGGTGGGTGTTCCAGGCCGGCGATGATGCGCAGCAGTGTGGTCTTGCCGCAGCCGGAGCGGCCGAACAGGGCGGTGACGCCCTCCAGCGGGAAGGTGGTGTCCACGTCCAGCGCGAAGCCGGGGCGTTCCAGCCGGGCTTTGATGCGCAGCGTGTCGGGCTCGGGCCGGCTCACAGGCGCACCGTGTCGAAGCGGCGGTTGATCGCGTAGACGATGAACAGCACGGCGAAGGCGAAGACCAGCAGCCCGAAGGACAGGCGGTGGGCGGAGTCGAAGTCCATCGCCTCGGCGTGGTCGTAGATCAGGATGGACAGCACTTGGGTCTCGCCGGGGATCGCGCCGCCCAGCATCAGGATCACGCCGAACTCGCCGAGGGTGTGGGCGAAGGCGAGCGTGGCGGCGACGATGAAGCCGCCGCGGGTCATCGGCAGGATCACGGTGACGAAGCGGTCGATGCGCCCGGCGCCCAGCGAGCCGGCGATCTCCACCGGGCGGCGGCCGAGGTTGGCGAAGGCCTGCTGCAGTGGCTGCACGGCGAACGGCAGGGAGTAGATTACCGAGCCTATGAGGATGCCCTGAAAGGTAAAGGCCAGGTGGTTCAGGCCCCAGCTCTCCAGCGTGCTGCCGACCGGCCCGGCCGGGCCGAGCAGCACCAGCAGGTAGAAGCCGAGCACGGTGGGCGGCAGCACCAGCGGCAGGGCGACGAGGGCCTGCACCGCGGTGCGCACGCCGGGCGAGCCGCGCCCGTTGGCCAGCCACCAGGCGATCGGCGTGGCGATCACCAGCAGGATCAGCGTGGTGTAGAGCGCGAGCTTGAGGGTGACCTCGATCGCCATCCAGTCCGTGGGGCTCAGGTCCAACATTCCGTTATTGGTCTCCGGGCATCTCGAAGCCGTAGCGGCGCATGATCTCGCGGGCGGTGTCGCGGCCCATGAACCCGGCGAAGCGGTGTGCGGTGTCCTTGTCCGCGCCGCGGCGGGTGATCACGAAGCCCTGGGTCAGGGGTTCGTGCAGCGCGTCGTCGATCAGGTGGTGCGGGTGTTCGGCGAGGTCGGGAAACTCCGCGAGCGACAGCGCGATGATGCCGATGTCCGCGCCGCCGGCCTGCACCATGCGCGCGGTCTGGGCGATGTTGTCGCCGTTGACGATCTTCGGCTGTAGCGCGTCCCAGACGCCGGCGGCCTGCAGCGCCTCCTTCGCGCGCACGCCGTAGGGGGCGTGCGTGGGCGAGGCGATGGCCACGCGGCGGATGTCGTCGCGCGTCAGGTCTCCCAGCGTCAGCTCGGAGGTATCCATGCGGTTGCTCCACAGCACGATGCGGCCGATCGCATAGACGGACGGCTCGGTGACGGCAGCACCCTCGGCATAGAGCCGCTTCGGGTAGGCGATGTCGGCGGAGAAGAAGATGTCGTAGGGCGCGCCGTTCAGGATCTGTGTGGTCATGCGCCCGGAAGAACCGTAGGTCACGCGCACCCGGTCGTCCGGATACTCCTCGCGGTAGGCCTCCACGATCTCGTCCAGGGCAAAGCGCAGGTCGGAGGCAGCGGCGATGGTCAGCGGGCCGGAGGCGTGCGCCAGGCCGGGCAGCAGCAGGACGAGGGTCAGGAGCAGTAGGCGCAGGTGCATGGGTGGGGTCTTCCCTGGGGCTCGGTCCTGGTGGTGGCGTCGGGCGACGACGAATGCCTTCAGTAGATATGCTGTTCGTTATATTTCAGTTTGCATATCGCCAGGCAGAAGCCTACACCGGAACGGCCTCCGGCTGCCAACGGTTTGGCAGAGCCAGCCGCGTGTCAGGCGATATGCACGATCCCGACCACGGCGCCGGTCATCAGCGTGGCCAGCGTACCGGCGACGATGGCGCGGATGCCCAGGCTCACGATCTCGCTGCGCCGCTCCGGCACCAGCGCGCCGAGGCCGCCGATCAGGATGCCGAGGCTGCCCAGGTTGGCGAAGCCGCTGAGCGCATAGATCAGGATCAGCTCGCTGCGCGCGGACAGCGCGTCGTCGCCCAGCTCGGCCATCTGCAGGAAGGCGACCATCTCGTTGAGGATGGTCTTGACCCCCAGCAGCGAGCCGGCGGTGGTGGCCTCGGCCCAGGGGATGCCCATCAGCCAGGCCAGCGGGGCGAAGACCCAGCCCAGGATGCGCTCCAGGCTCAGCGCGGCCCCGGCGACCTCGGGCAGCGCACCCAGCATCACGTTGACCAGCGCGACCAGGGCGATCACCACGATCAGCAGCGCGATGATCTGCAGCAGCAGTTCCAGCCCGCGCAGGGTGCCGCGGGTGATCGCGTCCATGGCGCTGGTCGCGCCCTCGGTCTCGGGGAGCAGCTCGCCGGCGGTGGAGGGCGCGGTCGGCGGGATCATCACGGTGGCGATCAGCAGCGCGGCCGGCAGGCTGATCAGCGAGGCGACGATCAGGTGGCCCAGCGCGTCGTCCAGCACCGTGCCGATGATGGTCGAGTACAGCACCAGCATCGTGCCGGCCAGCGTCGCCATGCCCACGCTCATCAGCGCGAACAGCTCGCTGCGGGTCATCTGGCGCAGGTACGGGCGGATCACCAGCGGCGACTCGACCATGGAGAGGAACACGTTCGACGCCGTGCCCACGCCCAGGGCACCGCCAATGCCGAACGCCCGCTGCAGCACCAGCGAGGCTCCGCGGATCAGCACCGGCAGCACGCGCCAGTAGAACAGCAGCGCCGACAGGGCCGAGAGCACCAGCACCAGTGGCAGCGCCTGGAACGCGAGGATGAAGTTGTTGGCCGGGTCGTCGACCGCGAACGGTGGGTCGTCCCCGCCGATATAGCCGAACACGAACGAGGTGCCGGCCTGCGTGGCATCGGTCAGTGCGATCACGACCTGGTTCAGCCACAGGAACGCATGCTGCGCGCCGGGGACGCTCAACAGCAGCACCGCGATCCCGAACTGCAGCGCCAGCCCGGCGAGCACCTCGCGCCAGGGGAAGCGTGTCTTGTGTTCGCTCAGCAGCCAGGCGATGGCCACGAATACGAGCAGTCCCAGCCCGGCTTGCAGTGCGAGCATGCGCCTTCCTTTATTCTGTGACGGCGTTCAAAAACCGCACAGGATACCGGCTTTTGAACGGATGCCAATGGGGGCGGGCGCAGGGACGTGCACATTGGTAGGGTAGGCGCATTACACGGCGCTCACATGGGGCACAAGGAGCAGGGGTGACGCAGTCCGGCGATTTGCAGCCAGGGATGGTGGTGCTGCACGGCAACCATCTGGAGTCGCTGCGTGCCCTGGTGGTCGAGTGGATGCAGCGCGCACCGCTCGGCCCGCTGGAGAACGAGACCCTGCTGGTGCAGAGCAACGGCATGGCGCAGTGGCTGCGCTACGCCCTGGCCGCGCATCCGGATGCCGACCCGCCCGGCTGCGGCATCGCCGCCGCGCTGGACATGCAGCTGCCGTCGCGCTTTGTCTGGTCGGCCTATCGCGCGGTGCTCGGGCTTGAGGCCGTGCCGCTGGAATCCCCGTATGCCAAGCGCCCGCTGATCTGGCGCCTGATGCGCCTGCTGCCGGAGTGCCTGACGCGCCCCGAGTTCGCCCCGCTGGCGCGCTTTCTCGCCGATGACGACCCGCGCGACGGTGGCGACCTGCGCAAGCGCCACCAGCTCGCCGAGCGCCTGGCCGACCTGTTCGACCAGTACCAGGTCTACCGCGCCGACTGGCTGACCTCCTGGGCCGCCGGACGCGATGTCCTGCGCGACGCGCGTGGTCGCGAGACCCCGCTGGGGGCGGACGACCGCTGGCAGGCCGCGCTGTGGCGCCTGCTGCGCGAGGACATTGGCGAGGGTGCGGCCGACACCAGCCGGGCCACGGTCCATGCCCGCTACCGCGAGGCCGTGCAGGGCCTGAGCGAGCGCCCGCCGGGGCTGCCGCGGCGGCTGATCGTGTTCGGCATCTCCTCCATGCCCGGGCAGATCCTGGAGGCCCTGGAGGGGCTGGCCGGCGTGTGCCAGATCCTCGTCTGCGTGCACAACCCCTGCGAGCACTACTGGGCCGATATCGTCGCCGACAAGGACCTGCTGCGCGCGACGCGTCAGCGCCAGGCGCGCAAGGCCGGCATGCCCAGCGTGCTGGACGACGCCGAGCTGCACCAGCACGCGCACCCGCTGCTGGCCGCCTGGGGCAAGCAGGGCCGCGACTACATCGGTCTGCTGGACGAACACGACGACCCCACCGCCTACGACGCCGTGCTGCAGACGCTCGCCTGGAAGCGCGTCGACTACTTCGAGCCGCACGGCGGCGACTGCCTGCTGCACCAGTTGCAGGAGGACATCCGCGAGCTGCGCCCGCTGGGCGAGACCCGCGAGGCCTGGCCGGCGGTGGCGCCGGACGACGACTCCATCCAGTTCCATGTCGCCCATGGCCCGCTGCGCGAGGTGGAGATCCTGCACGACCGCCTGCTCGCGCACTTCGACGCCGACCCCAACCTGCGCCCGCGCGACGTGATCGTGATGGTCCCGGACATCGACGCCTACGCCCCCCATATCGAGGCCGTATTCGGCCAGCTGCCGCCGGACGACCCGCGCTACATCCCCTACACCCTGTCCGACCAGGGGCCGCGCGGGCGCGACCCGGTGCTGATCGCGCTGGAGCGCCTGCTGTCGCTGCCGGAGAGCCGGATGGGCGTGGCCGAGGTGCTGGACCTGCTGGACGTGCCCGCGCTGCGCCGGCGATTCGGGATCGCGGAAGAAGACCTGACCACGCTGCACCGCTGGGCCGAGGGGTCGGGCGTGCGCTGGGGGCTGGATGCCGAGCAGCGCGCGGGGCTCGGCCTGCCGGAGGGGCTGGAGCAGAACACCTGGCGCTTCGGCCTGCGGCGGATGCTGCTGGGCTATGCGTCCGGGGGCGCCGGGGCCTGGCAGGGGCTGGAGCCGTTCGACGAGATCGGCGGGCTGGATGCCGTGCTGCTGGGCCCGATGGATGACCTGATCACCGCGCTGGCGGAGGCCTGGGGCTGGCTGCGCCACGCCCATACCCCCGGCGAATGGAACACCCGGCTGCGCGAGTTGCTGGATACCTTCTTCGCCGGCGAGACCGATGCCGAGCTGTTCACGCTGGGGCGCCTGCGCGAGGCGCTGGACCAGTGGCAGGCGGACTGTGAAGAGGCGGCGCTGGACGACTCCCTGCCGCTGGGCGTCGTGCGCGAGCAGTGGCTGGCCAGCCAGGAAGACAGCGGGCTGGGCCAGCGCTTCCTGGCCGGTTCGGTCAACTTCGGCACGCTGATGCCGATGAGAGCGATCCCGTTTCGCATCGTCTGCTTGCTGGGCATGAACGACGGCGACTATCCGCGCAGCCCGACGCCGGTGGACTTCGACCTGATGCGCCGCGACTATCGCCCCGGCGACCGCTCGCGGCGCGAGGATGACCGCTACCTGTTCCTGGAGGCGCTGCTGTCCGCGCGGCGGCAGCTGCATATCAGCTGGGTCGGCCACAGCGCGCGCGACAACGAGTCGCAGCCGCCCTCGGTGCTGGTCGCGCAGCTGCGCGATCACCTGGCCGCCGGCTGGCGGCTCCAGGGTGCAGAGGAGGGCGACGGGCAGGCCCGGAAGGAGCCACTACTGGACCACCTGACTACCGTGCACACCCTGCAGCCGTTCTCGCCGGCCAATTTCCCGCCCGACCCGGCACACGCCCGGCACTTCACCTACGCGCGCGAGTGGGAGGCGGTCCACCACGCCGACGAGACGCCGGCGCCGGACGCGATCGAACTGCCGCCGCCGGACGAAGCCGACGACGAACGCGTGCTGGGCCCCGATACGCTGATGCGTTTCCTGCGTGACCCGGCGGAGGCGTTCTTCCGCCACCGGCTGGGCGTGGTGTTCGATCGCGAGGAGGCCCCGAGCGAGGACCTGGAGCCGTTCACACTGGCCGGGCTGGAACAGTGGCAGGTGCGCGAGGCCCTGGTCGCGGCCGCGCTGGACCACGGCGAGGACCCCGAGACCTGGGGCCCGGTGCTGGAGGCCGAGGCCGCGCGGTTGCAACGTGCCGGCGCACTGCCGCTGGGTGCGGCCGGCGAGCTGGAACGCGAGTCGATGATCGCCGAGGCCGCACGTCTGCTGGAGCGCATCGGCCTGCGTCTGGCCGCCTGGCCGGAACGGCTGCCGCCGTCGCCCGCCGTGCGCCTGGGGCACGGGGGCTGGACGCTGGAGGGTGCCGCCCCGGCCCTGCGCGGCGGGGCCGGGCAGGCCGTGCTGCTGGACTACACCGTGAGCCGGCTGAAACAGAAAAAGGACTGGCGAGTGGACAAGATGGCCAAGCCCTGGCTCGAACACCTGCTGGCAAACCAGGGCACAGGCGAAGGCGGCTCGGTCGCCACCGAGGTGATCGGGCTGGATACCGGGATGCGTCTGCCGGGTGTGGGGCCGGAGCAGGCCCGCGAGCACCTCGGGGCCCTGGTCGAGGGCTGGGTGGCCGGGCTGGAACGCCCGCTGCCGGTGGCCTGCGCCACCGCCTTCGCCTGGCTGCAGGCCGAGGCGAAGGACGACCCCGACCCGCTGGCGCGGGCGCGCAAGGTGCTGGTCGGGGACGACTTCAGCCCCGGTGAATGGGCGCGCAGCCCGGCCCTGGCGCGTGCCTGGCCGGACCCGGAGGCGCTGTTGCAGGATCCGGCGTTCGGGCACTGGCGCGACCGGCTGTACCGGCCGCTGTTCGAGGCGCTGGCCGCCGGGGAGGAGATGGAATGAGTGCAGGTGCGCAGCCGCTGGAGCTGATGGAACTGCCGCTGCACGGCAGCCGCCTGATCGAGGCCAGTGCCGGCACCGGCAAGACCTACACCATCGCCGCGCTGTATCTGCGGCTGGTGCTGGGCCACGGCGAGCTGCCGGAGGGCACCGTCGAGCTGACCCCGCCGCAGATTCTGGTGATGACCTTTACCGAGGCGGCGACCCGTGAACTGCGCGAGCGCATCCGCGCGGTGCTGGCGCGCGGGGCGCGCGTCCTGCGCGGCGAACCGGCCCCGGCCCACGAGGCGTTGTGGCCGGCGCTGCTGGACGCCTACCCGGATCCGGCCGCACGCGCCGGGGCCGCGCGGCGGCTGGAGCTGGCCGCCGAGTGGATGGACGAGGCGGCGGTCTCGACCATCCACTCGTGGTGCTATCGCATGCTGCGCGAGCATGCGTTCGACAGCGGCAGCCTGTTCAACCAGCGCCTGGAGGCGGACCAGAGCGAGCTGCAGGCGGAGGCGGCGCGCGACTACTGGCGCCGCTTTGTCTACCCGCAGCCGGCGGATCACCTGAAGCTGCTGCGCCAGGCCTTTGGCGAGGGACCCGACGAACTGCAGGCCCGGGTACGGCCACTTCTGGGCCACTTGACGGACACGGCGGGGCTGGAGCCCTACCGCACACCGGACGGGCTGTATGCGGAGCTGGCCACGCGTCTGGCGCGCCTGGCCGAGCTGAAGGCCGTCTGGCGCGACGATGCCGCCGAGGTGGAGCGCCAGTTCCGCGAGTTGCGCGCGAATGTGCTCCATGGCCAGAAGTACAGCAACCCGGAAAAGTTGATCGAGGTGATGCACGCCTGGGCCGAAGACCCGGCCGCACTGCTGCCGGAAAACGTTGGCTCGACGCCTGTTCTGGAGCGCATGTGCGCGGCGGGGATGGCCGAAAGGCTGAAGAAGGACAAGTCCCTGCCGGACGACCTGCACCCGGCGTTTACCGCGCTCAATGCCGCCGCCGAGGTCTGCGCGGATGACAGCGAACGCCTGCTGCAGGCGGCGGCCGTGGAGATCGATCTCCAGTTCCGCCAGGCCCAGCGCGTGCGGGTACAGATGGGTTTCCACGACCTGCTGCTGCGCCTGCGCGATGCCCTGGAGGGGCCCGGCGGGGAGGCGCTGGCCGAGACGCTGCGGCGACAATTCCCGGTCGCCCTGGTGGACGAGTTCCAGGACACCGACCCGGTGCAGTACCGCATCCTCGAACGCGTCTACCGCATCGAGGACAACCCGACCGAGCAGGGCCTGCTCCTGATCGGCGACCCCAAGCAGGCGATCTACGGCTTTCGCGGCGCGGACATCCACAGCTACCTGAAGGCGCGCCGCGCGACCGCCGGGCGCCACTACACGCTGCCGCGCAACTTCCGCTCGACCGCGCGCCTGGTCGGCGCGGTGAACCGCCTGTTCGCCCATGCCGACGGCTGGCCGGAGGGTGCGTTCCTGTTCGGCCAGGGCGATGCCGGCGAGCTGCCGTTCCACGCGGTGGACGCCCAGGATCGCGGCGAACGCCTGGAACAGGACGGGGCCGAGGTGCCGGCGCTGACCCTGTGGTGCGCGGATCCGGGCACGTCGGTCGGCACCGGTGCCTATCGCGAACAGATGGCCACGGCCGCAGCCGAGCAGATGGTGCGGCTGCTCAATGGCGGGGTGGACGGGACCTGCGGCTTTCGCGATTCACAGGCGTTGCGGCCGGTGCGTCCGCGGGATATCGCCGTGCTGGTGCGCAGCAAGGTCGAGGCCCGCATCATGCAGGACGCGCTGCGCGCGCGGGGGGTGCGCAGCGTGTACCTGTCCGAGGGCGAATCGGTGTTCGCGACCCCGGAGGCGGGGGACCTGCTGCGCTGGCTGCGGGCCTGTGCCGAGCCGACCAGCGAGCGCCTGCTGCGCGCGGCGCTGGCGACCCCGACGCTGGGGCAGTCGCTGGCCGATCTGCACCGGCTGACCACCGACGAACTGCGCTGGGAGCACCGCGTCGAGCAGTTCCGCGAGTACCGCCGCCTGTGGCAGACGCGCGGCGTGCTGCCGATGCTGCGCCGCCTGCTGCACGACTTCGACGTGCCGCGCCGGCTGCTGGCCAGTGCCGATGGCGAGCGCGCGCTGACCAACCTGCTGCACCTGAGCGAGCTCCTGCAGCGTGCGGCCGCGGAGCTGGATGGCGAGCAGGCCCTGATCCGGCACCTGGTGGAGCACCGCGAGGGGGATCGCGCGAAGGCTGACGAGCAGGTGCTGCGTCTGGAGAGCGACGAGGACCTGGTCAAGGTGGTCACGCTGCACAAGTCCAAGGGGCTGGAGTACCCGCTGGTGTTCCTGCCGTTCGTGTCCTGGTTTCGGGCGGTCGACCCGAAGAAGGACGTGCCGTGTATCGATCGCCCGCCGGACGGCAGGCCGCGCTGGATCTTCCACATGGATACCCGTGCCCAGGAACGCGCCGACCGCGAGCGCCTGGCCGAGGACCTGCGCCTGCTGTATGTGGGCATGACCCGTGCGCGCCACGCCTGCTGGATGGGGCTGGCCCCGATCGCGCCGGGCGGGCGCAAGGAAAACGAGCTGCACCGCAGCGCGGTCGGCTATCTGCTGAGTGGCCCGGAACCGATGCCGAACGGCGAGCTGGAGGGCCGGCTGCAGGCGGCCCGAGGCGACGAGGCCGCGATTGCGATCGAACCCCTGCCCGAGATCACGGCCTCGGGCATGCGGCTGGCGCAACAGACGGCGGCCCCCGGGCGCGCCCGCACCCCGACACGCCCGGTACGCGAGCCCTGGTGGGTGGCCAGCTACAGCGCGATTGCGCACCCGGACGAGGCGGATGCGCCGGCGCCGCTGGTCGCTGACCCGGTGGCCCCGGATTCCGCGCTGGAGGACATGCTGCGCGAGAGCGCGGCCGAACCCGGGACCGGGCATGACCCGTTGCCCGAGGTACCGGTGGCCGGCGGGTTGCACGACTTCCCGCGCGGGCCGGCGCCGGGGACCTTCCTGCACGGCCTGCTGGAATGGGCGGCCGAGCAGGGCTGGTCGGCCGTCATGGCCGATCGCGCTCGGATGGATGACGAGGTGCAAAAGCGCTGCGAACAGCGCGCCTGGGGCGACTGGACACCGGTCGTGCAGGACTGGATGCGCCGGCTGATCACGGCCGAGTACGCGCTGGCCTCCGGCGGCGCGTTCCGCCTGGACGGGCTGGGCGTGTATCAGCCGGAGCTCGAGTTCCTGTTCGAGACGCGCTGGCTGCAGAGCCGGCGGCTGGATGCCGCCGTGCGCGCGCAGTTGCTGCCCGGACAGCCCCGGCCGCCGGCGGGCGACCGGCTGCTGAACGGGATGCTCAAGGGTTTTGTCGACCTCGTCTTCGAGCACGAGGGCCGCTATTACGTGGCCGACTACAAGTCCAACTGGCTGGGGCCCGGTCCCGAGGCCTATGTGGCCGAGCGCCTGCGCGACGCGGTGCTGGAACACCGCTACGACCTGCAGTTGGTGATCTACACCCTGGCCCTGCATCGCCAGCTTCAGGCGCGGATGCCGGGGTACGACTACGACCGCCACATGGGGGGCGGGGTGTACCTGTTCCTGCGCGGGATCGATGCGCCGGGGCGTGGCGTGTTCCACGACTGCCCGCCACGGGCGCTGATCGAGCAACTGGACGGCTGGTTCGCCGAGGGGCCGGACCGGCCGCGGGAGGCGCGGGCATGACGGCCGAGCGCGCATTGCAGGACACCGGGGCGCTGCTGGATCTGCTCGGGGAGTGGGAGCACGCGGGCTGGGTGCGCGGCGTCGACCGCGTGCTGGTGCGTTTTCTGCGCGAACAGGTGCCCGCCGCCCCGCCGCTGACGCTTCTGCTTGCGGCGCTGACCAGCCACCAGGCCGGGCGCGGGCATGTCTGCCTGGACCTCGACGGCCTGCTGGAGGCCCCGGACCGGATGCTGTCGCTTCCGCCGGAGGGCGCGGAGCGGGGGCTTCCTAGGCCCTCGGATATCCTGCGCGGCCTGGACCGTGCGGCAGTCGACACCGCGCTGGAGGGGCATCGGATCTGTGGTGTCGACGCGGACGCGGGGACTCCGCTGGTGCGGGCGCAGGACCGGCTGTATCTGCGCCGCTACCGCGAGGCCGAGCGCCGGATCGGGGAGGCGGTGGCCGGGCGCCTGCGCGAGCAGCCGGCCTGGTGCGAGGGGCTGGATGTGGATGCGATGCGCACCTGGCTGGATCGGCTGTTCGGTCCGGCCGAGGAGGGCGATGGCGAACCGGACTGGCAGCGCCTGGCCTGTGTACTGGCGGCCGGGTCCGCGTTCAGCGTGATTACCGGCGGGCCGGGCACCGGCAAGACCTACACGGTGCTGCAGCTGCTCGCGCTGCTGCAGGGCCTGCAGGGGGAGGGCGAGCCGCTGCGCGTCCGCCTGGCGGCGCCGACCGGCAAGGCCGCCGCGCGGCTGAATGCCTCGGTCGCGGGGGCGGTGGACGCGCTGGGGCTGGAACGCTTCCCCGGCGGCGAGCGCCTGCGCGCCGCGATCCCGCGCGAGGTCGTCACGCTCCACCGCCTGCTGGGCGCGCGACCGGATACCCGGCGCTTCCGCCACGATGCGCGCAACCCCCTGCCGGTGGATGTACTGGTGGTCGACGAGGCCTCGATGGTGGATCTGGAGCTGATGGCCAGCCTGATAGCCGCGGTGCCGGCCCAGGCGCGGCTGGTGCTGCTGGGGGATCGCGACCAGCTCGCCTCGGTGGAGGCCGGGGCGGTGCTGGGCGAGCTGTGCGCGCGGGCCGACGGCGGGCATTACACGCCGCAGACGGCCGCCTGGCTGCGCGAGACAGCCGGGATGGAGCTGCCCGCGCGCTACGTGGACGAGGACGGGCGGGCACTGGACCAGCATGTGGCGATGCTGCGCCGCAGCCGACGCTTCGGCGCGGACAGCGGGATCGGTCGTCTGGCCGCGGCGGTGAACGACGGCACGGCCGAGGTGACGGGCCACCCGGGCGAGGATGTCCACGCGGCGGTGCTGCAGGGCCCGGACGATCCGGCCCTGCTGCGGCGGGTGCTGGACGGGGCCGGGCATGCCGATGCGGCACCGTTCGGGGTGGTCCGTTATCTGGAGCATTTGACGGCCGAACGCCCGGCATACCGCGATGCGCGCGGCGCGTGGGAGGAATGGGCGCGCGGCACCCTGCGCGAGCACGGGCGCTTCCAGTTGCTGTGCGCCGTGCGCGAGGGGCCCTGGGGTGTGGACCGGATGAACCGCCGCGTCGCCGGGGCGCTGACGGCGCGTGGTGTGTTGCAGGCGGAGAGTGCCTGGTACGAGGGACGCCCGGTGATCGTGACGCGCAACGACTACGCGCTGGGACTGATCAACGGCGATATCGGCGTAACCCTGAGCGTGCCCGCCTGGCTGGTCCGGGGTGACGTGGGAACGGACGAGAGTGACACGGCGGAAACGGCCCTGCGGGTCGCCTTCGTCGCGGCGGACGGGCATGTGCGCTGGATGATCCCGCAGCGCCTGGAGTCCGTGGAGACGGCGTTCGCGCTGACGGTGCACAAGTCCCAGGGCTCGGAGTTCGAGCATGTCGCCTTCCTGCTGCCCCCGCCGGAGAGCCCGCTGCTCACGCGCGAGCTGGCCTACACGGCGATCACGCGCGCGAGCGGCTGGCTGAGCCTGTTCGAGCCGGAGGCAGGGGTGCTGCAGCAAGCGAGCCGCCAGCCGACCCGACGCAGCGGCGGCCTGCGTACCTGGTTGTCTACCTAACTACGCAGGGCGTCCTTCATGCGGTAGAGGGCGTCCAGGGCCTCGCGCGGGCTCATCTCGTCCGGGTCGAGCGTGTCGAACAGGGCTTTCAGGGCCCGTTCTTCGGGGCTGGGCGGTTCGGTTTCCGGGGTCGCCTCGGCGACCTCGTGGGCGGCTGACGCGGGCTCCGGTGTGAACAGGCCCAGCTGTGGCGAGTCGGTCGCCGCGGCCCGGTCCTCCAGCTCGCGCAGGTGGGTGCGGGCGAGCTTCAGTACATCGGCCGGGACGCCGGCCAGCTGCGCGACCTGCAACCCGTAACTCTGGTTCGCCGGGCCTTCGCGGACCTGGTGCAGGAACACGATGCTGTGTTCGTGCTCCATCGCGTCCGTGTGCACGTTGGCCACGGCCGGTTCGCGCTCGGCCAGCGCGGTCAGCTCGAAGTAATGCGTGGCGAACAGCGTCAGCGCGCGGTTGTGGCGCGTCAGACGTTCGGCGCAGGCCAGGGCGAGGGCCAGCCCGTCGAAGGTGCTGGTGCCGCGGCCGATCTCGTCCATCAGCACCAGGCTCTCGGGGCCGGCGTTGTGCAGGATGTTGGCGGCCTCGGTCATCTCGACCATGAAGGTCGAGCGTCCGGAGGTCAGGTCATCGGAGGCGCCGATGCGGGTAAAGATGCGGTCCACGGGGCCGATCTGCGCACGCGCGGCCGGTACGAAGCTGCCCATGCAGGCGAGCAGCACGATCAGCGCTGTCTGGCGCATGTAGGTGGACTTGCCGCCCATGTTGGGGCCGGTGATCACCAGCAGGCGGCGCGCCTCCGGGTCCAGTTCGGTGTCGTTGGCGACGAACGGGGCGTCGAGCCCGGCCTCGACCACCGGATGCCGGCCCTGCTCGATCTGGATGCCGGGATCCTGGACCAGTTCCGGGCAATGCCAGTCGAGGCGGGCCGCGCGCTCGGCCAGGCAGGCGAGCACATCCAGCTCGGCCACCGCGTCCGCGATCGTGCGCAGGCGCGGCGCACGCGCCTGCAGGTCGGCGATCAGGTCGTCGAACAGTGCGCGCTCGCGCAGCATGGCCTGCTCGCGGGCGGACAGGATCTCGTCCTCGAAGCGCTTGAGTTCCTCGGTGGTGTAGCGCTCGGCGTTCTTCAGCGTCTGACGGCGCATGAAGCGGCCGGGGAGCTCGGCCGAGCGGCTGCGCGAGACCTCGATGTAGTAGCCGTGCACGCGGTTGTACGCGACCTTCAGCGTGGGGATGCCGGTGGCCTCGCGCTCGCGGGCCTCGATCTCGCGAAGGAAGGTATCGGCGTCGCTTTCCAGCGTGCGCAGGCGATCCAGCTCAGGGTCGTAGCCCGCGCGGATCATGCCGCCGTCGGTCACGCGCAGCGGTGGCTCCTCCACCAGGGCCGCACCGAGCCGGGCGGTCAGGTCATCTTCCGGCGCCAGCGCGGCATGCAGGGCGGACAGGCGTTCGGCGGCATCGGCCAGCGGCGCCAGGGCCGCGTACAGGGCCGGCAGGCGCTCCAGGCTGGCGAGCAGGGCGGTCAGGTCGCGCGGACGGGCGCTGCCCAGCACGATGCGCGAGAGGATGCGTTCGCTGTCGGCGCTGCCGGCCAGAGCGTCGCGGATCGGGGTGACGGCCTCCTGTTCCAGCAGGGCGGTGATCGCGGTCTGACGGTCGCGGATGATCGCGCGGTCGCGCAGTGGCTGGTGCAGCCACTGCATCAGGCGGCGGGCGCCCATCGCCGATTGCGTCGTATCCAGCAGGGCGAGCAGGGAGCCACGGCGCTCGCCTGTGAGGGTGCGGGTGAGTTCCAGGTTGCGGCGGGTGGCCGGGTCCAGTACCAGCATCTGGCTGCGCTGCTCGTGCGCCAGGCTGGTGATGTGGGCGAGATCGCCGCGATGGCGGTTCTGCACGTAGGCGAGCAGGGCGCCGGCGGCGGCGATGCCCAGGTCCAGTCCCTCGCAGCCAAAGCCGGACAGGTCGCGGGTGCCGAAATGGGTGATCAGCAGGCGATGGGCGGAGACCGCGTCGAAATGCCAGTCGGCGTGGCGCTGGGGGGCGAAGGGCTCGGTGCCCGGGAGCGCACCCGCCTGGTCCGGCACGAGCAGCTCCACCGGGTCGAGCCGCGCCAGTTCGGCGGCCAGTTCGGTTTCGTCGCCCACCTCCAGTACGCGGAACTGGCCGCTGGCGAACTCCAGGCTGGCGATGCCGTAGCCGGTCTTGCGGCCCTTCACGGCGGCGGAGGCGGCCGGGCAGACCGCGACCAGGCGGTTCACCTGGCGGGCATCCAGCAACGCCTCCTCGGTGACTGTGCCCGGGGTCACGATACGCACGACCTCGCGCTTGACCGGCCCCTTCTGCGCGCCGACGGTGCCGGTCTGTTCACAGATCGCGGCGCTCTCGCCCATCTTCAGCAGGCGGGCCAGGTAGCTCTCCAGGGTGTGCACGGGGATCCCGGCCATCGGGATGGGCGCCCCGGCCGATTCGCCGCGCCGGGTCAGGGTGATGTCGAGCAGCCCGGCGGCGCGCTCGGCGTCGTCGTAGAACAACTCGTAAAAATCCCCCATGCGGTAGAGCAGCAACGTATCCGGGTACTCGGCCTTGATGGCGAGATACTGTTGCATCATCGGAGTGTGGGCGGAGAGGGGCTCGGCGGTGCTCATCGGTTCGGCTGTGGTCGATCCGGGCTTGGGGAAACACTGATTAATGTACACGTTCGCGCTCGAGTCGCTTTTGCGTGCGAACAAGGCGCGGTAACTGCCGTGCAGTCATTCTGCACAAGGGAACCGCAACGCCGTTCCCACGCAAAAGCGGCCGAGCCTCTGCTTTCAATGGTTTGTGGGGTTGGCACCCCAGGTTCCCCGATACGGCGTTGCGCCCCGAATCAATCAGCAACGGGCGGGTAGAACCACTACCCGCTGCACGGCGCGCCTTGTCTCGGAAAACCTGGGGTGCCAACGCGAGCGTGTACATTAATCAGTGTTTCCCTGCCGCGCAGTATACGGATGCGCGGCCCCGTGTGGCAGGTGCACCATCACGGGACGTGATGTGCCACACTCGGGTGGAGTCAAGGAGGGTACGCATGCTGGGAGAAGATGACCGCCGGGGCTTCCGGCGCATGCAGGTCGACACCCCCGCACAAGTGACCTGGATGGCGACCGGTGCGGTGGATGAGGTACGGCTGGAGGACCTGTCGGCCAGCGGCTGTGCCTTTCGTTGGCCCCATGCGCCACAGGCGGGCGAGCGTGTGAGCATTGCGATCAACAACCCGGACGGGCGACTGGCCGCGCTGGAGCGTGCCGGCCAGGTAGTGCGCTGCGAGCCCCTGGGCGACGATCAGGTGATCTGGCGGGTGGCCATTGCCTTTGACAGCGAGGGATGATTCGGACATGGAAGCGCAAACGACGTCGATTGTGATCCCGCACGAGCCCGATCTGGCCGGGCTCTCGGCGCTGGTCTACGACCTCGGCGAGCGGCTGCTCGCCAGTGAACGCAAGCTGTGCACCATCGAGTCCTGCACCGGCGGCGGGATTGCCCAGGCGATTACCGATGTCCCCGGCAGCTCGGGCTGGTTCGAGTGCGGCTGGGTGGCATACTCCAACGTGGCCAAGACGCGGATGGTCGGGGTGCCGGGCGAGCTGATCGAGCAGCACGGCGCCGTCAGCGAGGCCGTGGCGCGCGCGATGGTCGAGGGCGGGCTTGCCCACTGCGATGCCGACCTGGCGCTCTCGGTGACCGGCATCGCCGGGCCCGGTGGCGGCAGCGCGGACAGGCCGGTGGGTACGGTCTGCTTCGGCTGGCAGGAGCGCGGGCAGGATGCGCGGGTCGAGACCCTGCATTTTGACGGCGAACGCCACCAGGTGCGCCTGCGGGCGATGCTGCACGCCCTCAGTGCGTTGCTGGCGCACGAGGCCGCTTGACCCGTCGACCAGTCCGGGGCCGGCCGTCCCCGGTGATCCCTTTAGAACCGTGAACCCGGGTTGGGTCGCTCCCCGCCCTGTGGGATACTGCGGCCCCGTATCCGCCCCGCAACGGATCGGAAACCATCGCTGCAAGCATCGGGAGGCATACCGTGGACGAGAATCGCAAGAAGGCCCTGACCGCCGCACTGGGGCAGATCGAACGCCAATTCGGCAAGGGCGCGGTGATGCGCATGGGCGATCAGCAGGCGGTGGACGTGCCGGCCATCTCCACGGGTTCCCTAGCGCTGGATATCGCGCTGGGCATCGGTGGCGTGCCACGCGGGCGCGTGGTCGAGATCTACGGGCCGGAGTCCTCGGGCAAGACGACCCTGACCCTGCAGGTGGTGGCCGAGGCACAGAAGGTGGGCGGCACCGCCGCGTTCGTGGATGCCGAGCACGCCCTGGACCCGACCTACGCCGAGAAGCTGGGCGTAAACGTCGACGATCTGCTGGTCTCGCAGCCGGATACCGGCGAGCAGGCGCTGGAGATCGCCGACATGCTGGTTCGCTCCGGTGCGGTGGACGTGGTGATCGTCGACTCCGTGGCCGCGCTGACGCCCAAGGCGGAGATCGAGGGCGAGATGGGTGACTCCCACGTTGGCCTGCAGGCGCGGTTGATGTCGCAGGCCCTGCGCAAGCTGACCGCCAACATCAAGCGTTCGAACACGCTGGTCATCTTCATCAACCAGATCCGCATGAAGATCGGCGTGATGTTTGGCAGTCCCGAAACCACTACCGGCGGCAACGCGCTCAAGTTCTACTCCTCCGTGCGCATGGATATCCGCCGCATCGGCGCGATCAAGAAGGGCGACGAGGTGATCGGCAACGAGACCCGCGTGAAGGTCGTCAAGAACAAGATGGCGCCCCCGTTCAAGGAGGCGTACTTCGAGATCCTCTATGGCGAGGGTATCTCGCGCGTGGGCGAGATCATCGAGATGGGCGTGAAGGAAGGCCTGATCGACAAGGCCGGCGCCTGGTACAGCTACAACGGCGAGCGTATCGGCCAGGGCAAGGAGAACGCCCGCCAGTACCTGAAGGACAACCCGCAGATCGCCGAGGAAGTCGAGAAGACCCTGCGCGAACGCCTGCTGCCGAAGCGCAACAAGGCCCCGGTAGAGGACGTGCCGGCCGATGCCTCGGTCGAGGAGCAAGGCTGATCCGGCCGACCCGGACGCCGCACTGGAGGCTGGGCTTCGGCTTCTGGTGCGGCGCGAGCATTCCGCGCTGGAGCTCGCGCGCAAGCTCGCCGAACGCGGTTTCGAGCGCGACGCAGTGGATGCCGCGCTCGAGCGTGCGCGCGAACTCGACTACCTGAGCGACACCCGTTACGCCGACTTCATCGCCCGCCACCGCACCGATCAGGGCTACGGCGAACAGCGCATCCGCGCCGAGCTCGCCCACAACGGCATCGGCAGCGATACCGTTAATGCCGCCATTGAATCCCTGGAGGTCGACTGGACCGAGCAGGCCCGTGGCCAGCTCGAACGCCACTTCCGTCATCCCCCCGAGACCCGCGAGGACGAGGCCCGCATGCTCCGCCACCTGGCCGGCCGCGGCTTCCCCGGTGGCGTCGCCCACCAGGCCCTCGCCGCCTGGAAAGACGGGACCCGGTAGGACGTAGGACGTAGGAGGCCAGCCCCCTGGCCGATGCGACGTTGATAATGCCCCATCGGCCAGAGGGCTGGCCTCCTACAGGGGTGGTGGCTTTGTCGTTGTAGGAGCGCAGCCCCTTGCGCGATGGGGCGTTGGCGGTGCCCCATCGGCCAGGGGGCTGGCCTCCTACATCATGGCCCGAAGGCGGGGGCGGCAATACGCGGGTTGGGGGCTTGCGTGATAGGATTCCGGTTTTGACCCCATATTCAATCGGAACCGCATGAAAAGCGCCGACATTCGCCGGAGTTTCCTCGAATTCTTTGAAGGGCATGGCCATACGATCGTGCCCTCCAGCCCGCTCGTGCCGGGCAACGATCCCACGCTGCTGTTCACCAATGCGGGGATGGTGCAGTTCAAGGATGTGTTCCTCGGTCGCGAGAAGCGTTCGTACAACCGTGCGGTGTCCAGCCAGCGCTGCGTGCGGGCGGGCGGCAAGCACAACGACCTCGAGAACGTCGGTTACACCGCACGGCATCACACCTTCTTTGAGATGCTGGGCAACTTCAGCTTTGGCGACTACTTCAAGCGCGATGCGATCCACTACGCCTGGCAGTTCCTGACCGAGACCATCGGCCTGCCGCCGGAAAAGCTCTGGGTCACCGTCTACGAGACGGACGACGACGCCTACAACGTCTGGGCGAACGAGATTCAGGTTCCGGCCGAGCGAATCGTGCGTATTGGCGACAAGCCGGGCGGCGGTTCCGACAACTTCTGGCAGATGGGCGACACCGGCCCCTGCGGCCCCTGCACCGAGGTCTTCTACGACCACGGTCCGGAGGTGGAGGGCGGCCCGCCCGGTTCCCCGGACGAGGACGGCGACCGCTACATCGAGATCTGGAATCTGGTGTTCATGCAGTACGACCGCGATGCGGACGGCACGCTGAATCCGCTGCCGCGCCCGTCGGTGGATACCGGCATGGGCCTGGAGCGCCTGGCCGCGGTGCTGCAGGGCGTGCACTCCAACTACGAGATCGACCTGTTTCAGGACCTGATCGCGGCCGCCGCGCGAGTGACCGGGGCGCAGGAGCAGGACTCCGCCTCGCTGCGCGTGATCGCCGACCACATCCGTTCCATCGCCTTCCTGATTACCGACGGCGTGCTGCCGTCGAACGAAGGCCGCGGCTACGTGCTGCGCCGCATCATCCGCCGCGCCGCGCGCCACGGGTTCAAGATGGGTGCGCAGGATGCCTTCCTCTACCAGATGGTCGGCGACCTCGTGCGCGCGATGGGCGAGGCCTTCCCGGAGCTCGCCGAAGCTCAGGCCCGGGTCGAGAAGGTGCTGGAGAAGGAGGAACGCAAGTTCCTGGAGACGCTCGACAAGGGCATGAAGATCCTCGAGGACGACCTGCGCGATCTCGAGGGCAAGGTGATCCCGGGCGAGACCATCTTCCTGCTGTATGACACCTACGGCTTCCCGGTGGACCTGACCGGCGACATCGCGCGCGAGCGCGGCCTGGAACTGGACATGGAGGGCTTCGAGTCCGCGATGGCGGATCAGCGCGCCCGTGCCCGCGCCGCGAGTCACTTCTCCATGGACGACGGCGGCCTGCCGCAGGTCGATCAGGAAACCGAATTCTCCGGCTACGAGACCGTCGACGACGAGGGTCGCGTGGTCGCGCTGTACCAGAACGGCGAGCCGGTCGAGCGACTCGAGGTCGGCGCCGAGGGCCTGGTGGTACTGGACCGCACGCCGTTCTACGGCGAGTCCGGTGGCCAGGTTGGCGATGTCGGCACGCTGAGCGGTTCCGGCGTGCGCTTTCAGGTCGCCGACACCCGCAAGCAGGGCGCGGCGCATATCCATGTCGGCCAGGTTCGCGCCGGCACGCTGGAGGTCGGCCAGAGGCTGCAGGCCGCGGTCGAAGGCCCACGCCGCGAGAACATCCGCCGTCACCATTCGGCGACGCACCTGCTGCACAAGGCCCTGCGCGATCAGCTGGGCGACCACGTGCAACAGAAGGGCTCGCTGGTGGATGCCGAGCGCCTGCGCTTCGACTTTACCCACATGGAGCCGCTGACCGACGAGCAACTGCGCGCCATCGAGGCCCAGGTGAACGCGGAGATTCTGGCCAACGAGGCCACCGATACCCGCGTGATGGACATCGAGTCGGCGATGGAGTCCGGCGCGGTCGCGCTGTTCGGCGAGAAGTACGGCGATCAGGTCCGGGTGCTGAAGATCGGCACCTCCGTGGAGCTGTGCGGCGGCACGCATGTGGACCGCACCGGTGACATCGGGTTGTTGCGCATCACCTCCGAGGGCGGGGTGGCCGCTGGTATCCGCCGTATCGAGGCGGTGGCCGGCGAGGTGGCGCTGCGCTGGGTTGACCAGCAGCTCGGCTATCTGGATGCGATCGCCGATCGCCTGCGCTCCGGGCGCGGCGAGGCGGCCGACAAGGTCGCCCAGTTGCAGGAGCGCTCGCGCGAACTGGAGAAACAGATCGAACAGCTCAAGGGCAAGCTGGCCAGCCAGGCCGGCAGCGATCTGGCCTCGCAGGCGCAGGAGGTCGGCGGCGTGCAGGTGCTGGCCGCGAAGGTCGAGGGCGTGGAGCCCAAGGCCCTGCGCGACATGGTCGACCAGCTCAAGCAGAAGTTGGGGCAGGGTGTGGTGGTGCTGGGCACCGCGACCGGCGAGGGCAAGGTCAGCCTGGTGGCCGGCGTGACCAAGGCCGAGACCGACCGCTTCAAGGCTGGCGACCTGGTCGGTCACGTTGCCGCGCAGGTGGATGGCAAGGGTGGCGGTCGCCCGGACATGGCGATGGCCGGCGGCCAGAGCCCGGACAAGCTGGATGCCGCGCTCGCCTCGGTCGCCGACTGGGTACGCGAACGCGCCTGACGACGCCTCGTCATCGCGGGGCGCGCACCGCGGTGGCGACCCGTGTCCGGAACAGCCCTCGGCGCGTCTCGTGAAGGCCCGGGGGTTCTCGCAATAACGACCTGAATGATGTTTAATGCGCCGCCTTTCCGGGTGGCGGTGAATGGAATCGTGCAATGGCGTTGCTGGTACTGAAATTCGGGGGCACCTCGGTGGGCACCACCGAGCGCATCCAGGCGGTCGCGGAGCGGGCTTTGAAGCTGCGCGAGGAGGGTCATCAAGTGGTGATCGTTGTCTCTGCGATGAGCGGCGAGACGGATCGCCTTCTGGGTCTCGCCCATGCGCTGAATCCACGAGCCGATGGCCGCGAGCTGGACGTGCTGTTGTCCACCGGCGAGCAGGTGACGATTGCCCTGCTGGCGATGTCGCTGGAGGCGCATGGTTGTCCCGCACGCTCCTATACCGGCGCCCAGGTCACGATTCGCACCGACAGTGCGCACAACAAGGCGCGCATCCGCAGTATCGACGATGCCCGCGTGCGGGCGGATCTGCAGGCCGGCCGAGTCGTCGTTGTGGCCGGATTCCAGGGGGTGGACGAGCACGGCGCGATCACCACGCTGGGCCGCGGCGGGTCGGATACGACGGCCGTCGCGCTGGCCGCGGCACTCAAGGCCGATGAATGCCGGATTTACACCGACGTCGATGGTGTGTACACCACGGATCCCCGCCTGGTGCCCCAGGCACGGCGGCTGCATAGCATTACCTTCGAGGAGATGCTGGAGATGGCGAGCCTCGGCTCGAAGGTGCTGCAGATCCGCGCGGTGGAATTTGCGGGCAAGTACAACGTCCCTCTTAGAGTGCTGTCCTCGTTCGAGGAAGGACCGGGGACCCTGATTACCACGGAGGAGGATGCGCAGGTGGAACAGGCGCTGGTTGCGGGTATCGCGTTCAATCAGAACGAGGCCCAGCTAACGGTTCAGGGCGTCCCCGATCAGCCGGGGGTCGCGCATCGTATCCTCGGGCCGATCGCGGACGCCAACATCGAAGTGGACATGATCGTGCAGAACGTGGGCGCGGATCAGACCACCGACTTCACCTTCACGGTGCATCGCAACGACTACGACAAGGCGTTGGCGATTCTGCAGGATGCCTGCAGGGCACTGAATGCGCGCGAGGTTTCCGGAGATACGCACATTGTGAAGATCTCCGTGGTTGGTGTCGGCATGCGCTCGCATGCCGGGATCGCCAGCCAGATGTTCGAGGCACTCTCGCGCGAGACGATCAACATCCGAATGATCTCCACTTCCGAGATCAAGATCTCGGTGGTTGTGGATGAGAAGTACCTCGAACTTGCTGTACGCGCCCTGCATGATGCCTTTGAACTTGAGCAGGAACCTGTCGGTCAACAGGAGGACGGTTAAGGATGACAAACCGTAAAACGGTTACCGGACGACCGACTGCGTCCGACACAGGCACTGCGGAGAAGAGCATGCTCATTTTGACTCGACGTGTGGGCGAGACCCTCATGATCGGCGAGGACGTTTCCGTCACCGTCCTGGGGGTCAAGGGCAATCAGGTTCGTATCGGGATCAATGCGCCTCAGGACGTGGCGGTCCACCGCGAGGAGATCTTCCAGCGTATTCAGCGCGAATCCAGCGCGACCGGCGATGATCAGGGCTCGTCCGGCGGTGGGTCCGCCCCGGGAGGGAGTGTGGCGGCTTCCTCGCGCGACGACTGACCAAGCCTGTCAGGCCCGGCGGTTGCGGCAACCGCCGGGCCTTTTCTTTATGGGCACAAGTCCGTATCCTGTGCCGCGCATTCCGGAGAGTTGGCCGAGTGGTCGAAGGCGCTCCCCTGCTAAGGGAGTATGGGTCAAAAGCCCATCGAGGGTTCGAATCCCTCACTCTCCGCCAGACCCAGCAAAGGGGCCCGAGAGGCCCCTTTCGCACGTATGGCCCCCGAGGTATCGAGATTCGAACCCGAGACATAGAGAATGATGGTTCGACGGGTGACGCGCAGCGGCACCCGAACGTCGCCGCAGGCGACGGCCCGAAGGGCGAAGCGCAAAGCGCCGAGTAATCCCTCACTCTCCGCCAGACCCAGCAAAGGGGCCCGAGAGGCCCCTTTCGCACGTATGGCCCCCGAGGTATCGGGATTCGAACCCGAGATATAGAAAATGGTGGTTCGACGGGTGACGCGTAGCGGCGCCCGAACGTCGCCGCAGGCGACGGCCCGAAGGGCGAGGCGCTAAGCGCCGAGTAATCCCTCACTCTCCGCCAGACCCAGCAAAGGGGCCCGAGAGGACCCTTTGGCGCATGGCGCGCCTCCCTGGCAGTCTTTCGTGCGCAAGGCTTTCGGTGCGACTTTGTGACGTCGGTCTCCCGAATGATTGGTAATTCTCCCATTTTCGTCTATGTTATGGGCCGGTCGGCCCCCATCCAGCCGTTTGGGTGGTGGCCTACTTGTGAGCGGGTACAGGGAAGCTCGGGCCTGGCAAGGGTCCGCGGTACCCCGGGAGGATGCGTTACGCCGCGATACTGGGGGCGGGCGACGGTTCTCCCGCGATCGTCATGGAGCCATCGCCCTGGCATGGTTCCGGATTACAAGAACAACAAGGCGGTTGTCAGCCCCGCGTTTTCGCTTCCCCCGAAGGAACGGAGGACGACGCGTATGCATCGCAGGAATTTTCTCAAGGCCGGCATGGCCCTGTCGGCCGGATTGGTGGTGCCCGGAGCGGCGTCAGCGGTTACGCTCGGCGCAGAATTGCTCCAAAGCCTTCACCAGCATGAGCCTGAAACGACCCGGTTTGGCGTGTTCCTGCGTCACGATCATCACCACTAGATGGTTTTGCTGAATACCCGCACGCACTGGGGCTCTTGGGTTCCCGTGCGTGCTAATCTTGCCTTTAATGGCCGACTTATGGTGGCCGGATCGGCCGAAGTGGATTTCCTATGTCCCTGACCCCTACCGTGTTGTTCAGCCTACTGGCGGACGATACCCGACTGCGTTCACTGCTCCTGATTCACATCGAGCGCGAACTCTGCGTGTGCGAGCTGATGAGCGCACTGGAGGCCTCGCAACCGAAAGTCTCGCGCCATCTGGCCGCATTGCGTCAACAGGGCGTGGTGACGACGCGGCGCGAAGGCAACTGGATCTACTATCGGTTGCACCCGAAGCTGCCGGACTGGGCCCGTGAGGTCCTGGCGTCGACGGCCGAGGCTTCGCGCATCGATGGCACACTCCGCGAGGATCATGCGCGCCTGCAGGCGATGTGGCGTGATGCCGATCTGGGGCTGCCGGACTCTCGGCGCTCGTCGGAAACCTGATCAGTGTTCCTCGGCGGGAGGCATGGCAATGCCTGCTTCCCGCAGCCACTGACACAGGCGGATCAGCGGCAGACCCACCAGGGCGGTGGGGTCCGCGCCCTCCATGCGCTCGAACAGGCTGACACCCAGCCCTTCCGACTTGAAACTGCCGGCACAGTCCACGGGATTGTCCAGCGCCACATAGGCGCGAATCTCGGCATCTGACAGCGGGCGGAAGCTGACGATGTATTCAACGTCCGCCACCCGTGTCTTCCCGCTGGGGGCATCCAGCAGGCACAGCCCGGTGTGAAAGGTGACCGTGCCGCCGGACAGCGAGGCAAGCTGTTCGCGGGCGCGCTCGGCATTGCCCGGCTTGCCCAGGATGCGGCCCTGATGGCTGGCGCTTTGGTCGGATCCAATGATCAATGCGTCCGGGTGGATATCGGCAACTGCACGGGCCTTGGCCTCTGCGAGGCGCTGTACGAGGGCCGCCGCTTCTTCGTCCGGGAGTCGAGCCTCGTCAACCTGCGGGGCAGCGGTCGTGAACGGCAGATGCAGCCGCTGCAACAGCTGCGCGCGATAGGGCGAGGTGGAGGCGAGGACGATCTCGTGCATGGGGTTACCCATCGAGGGCGTCGATCTCGATCAGGGCATCGTCCGGGTTGGCGGCCGCACCCTTGGCCACGTTTACTGCGCGCACTGTGCCGGCAATAGGCGCGGCGATTTCCGATTCCATCTTCATCGCCTCGATTACGAGTACGGGCTGTCCGGCCTCCACAACGTCACCCTCGGCCACCAGTACGTCGATGATGGTGCCGGGCATGGAGGTGGTGACATCGCCCGGGCGGGTGGCGCGCCGGGATCTTGTGCCTGCGCGCGGCGATTCGGCGCCACCGCCGCCGGCCGTGTCGATGGTATCGAGCGTCTCGATCAGAACCTCTTCCGGCATGCCGTCGACTGTGATGTACATCGGGCGCGTGTCCTCGCGATGGTGTCCACTGCCATTGACCCGGATGTGGTACGACTCCCCATGGAAGCTGACGTTGAATTCCACCGGTGCCGGGCAGCCGGCCTGGGTGCTGTCTGGTGGGTTCAACGGTTCCGGTTCAAGCGTGTCGTCGCGGCGTTGTTCGAGGAACGTCCGGCCTACCTCGGGAAACAGCGCGAAGGTCAGCACGTCCTCGGGCCCTTGGGCCAGGTCGCCGATCTCCCGGGTCAGATGGTCCATCTCCGGCTTCAACAGGTCCGCCGGGCGCACGTCAATGACCTCGGCGTTGCCGATTGCCTTGCGCTGGATCACGCGATTGATGGATCCCGGCGCGCGGCCGTAGTGTCCGGTCAGGTACTGCTTCACCTCGTTGGTGATGGTTTTGTAGCGCTCCCCGGCGAGGACGTTCATCACCGCCTGGGTGCCAACAATCTGCGAGGTCGGCGTGACCAGGGGCGGATAGCCGAGATCCTCGCGCACGCGCGGGATCTCCTCCAGCACGGCATCAAAGCGATCCAGCGCGTTCTGGTCGCGCAGCTGGTTGGCGAGGTTGGAGATCATGCCACCCGGTACCTGGTTCACCTGTACTCGGGTATCGACGCCGGTGTACTCGCTCTCGAAGCGCCGGTACTTCTTGCGCACCTCGTGGAAATACAGCCCGATCTTCTGCAGGGCCACGAGATCCAGGCCCGTGTCGTGCTCGGTGCCGGACAACGCTGCGACCAGGCTCTCCGTGGGGGGGTGGCTGGTGCCCCCGGCGAAGGCGGAGATCGCCGTCTCGATGTGGCGGCAGCCGGCCTCGATCGCCTGCCAGTGACACAGCTCGGACAGACCCGAGGTGGCATGCGCATGCAGGTGGATGGGTACATCCAGCGCATCCACCAGCTCGGAAACCAGCTCGCGTGTGGCCGCTGGAGTCAGCAGCCCGGCCATGTCCTTGATCGCGATGCTCTGTGCCCCCATGTCCACCAGCTCGCGGGCGAGGACGACGAATTGCGCGGCGGAGTGTACCGGCCCGGTGGTGTAGCAGAGCGTGCCCTGGGCATGGCCACCGGCCTTGCGAGTGGCCTCGATCGCGGTGCGCAGGTTCCGTGCATCGTTCATCGCGTCGAAGATGCGGATGATGTCGATGCCGCCGGCCACGGACCGCTCGACGAAGGCGCGCACGACGTCATCAGCGTAGTGGCGATAGCCGAGCAGGTTCTGCCCACGCAGCAGCATTTGCAGCGGCGTGTTGGGCAGTGCGGCCTTGAGCTGGTGCAGGCGTTCCCATGGGTCTTCCTTGAGAAAACGCACGCAGGCGTCGAACGTGGCTCCACCCCAGGCCTCGAGGGAGTGAAAGCCGATCGCGTCCATCTGCTCGCAGATCGGCAGCATGTCCTCGGTGCGCATGCGCGTGGCGATCAGGCTCTGGTGGCCGTCGCGCAGAGTGACATCCGTTATGTGAACTCGGTCCATGGCTAGTCCGGTGGTCCGGGGGGCAATGTCTTGCTAAAGCCCGTGGTGGGCGGCGATTGCGGCCGCGATTGCGACGGCCATCTGGCGCTCGGAGCGCTTGGCCGGCAGATTGGTCAGTTCAGGGTGATCTGCGATGAAGCCGGTATTGAAATCCGCGCGCCGAAAATCCGGGTGGTTCACGATTGCAAGATGGTAGGGGATGGTGGTCTTCACCCCGAACACGCCCATGTCCCGCAGGGCACGATTGCTGCGTGCCAGCAGGTCGTCCCACTCCAGCGCCCAGCAGATCAGCTTGGCGCACATCGAGTCGTAGTGCGGCGGGATCTCGTAGCCGGTGTAGATCGCGCCGTCCGTGCGAACACCCGGGCCGCCGGGGGCAAAGTAGCGCGTAATGCGACCAAAGCTCGGCAGGAAGTCGTTGGTCGGATCTTCCGCGTTGATGCGAAACTCCATGGCGAAGCCGCGTCGGGTGATCTGTGATTGCTCATAGCGCAGCGGTTCGCCACTGGCAATGCGCAACTGCTCCTGCACGATGTCCACGCCCGTGATCATCTCAGTAGCTGGATGTTCGACTTGAAGACGTGTGTTCATCTCCATGAAATAAAAAGTGTCATCGCCGTCCATCAGGAACTCGACGGTCCCGGCGTTCTGGTACCCGACCGTCTGCGCGGCCGTGACGGCCAGCGAGCCCAGGCGTTCGCGCTGGGCCTCGCACAATTGCGGCGAAGGGGCGATCTCGATCAGTTTCTGATGGCGCCGCTGCACGGAGCAGTCACGCTCGTACAGGTGAACGGCATTGCCATGCATATCCGCGAGGATCTGTACCTCGATGTGACGCGGGTTGACCACGGCTTTTTCCAGGAAGATCTCGGTGCTGCCGAACGCGCGTGTGGCCTCCGAGCGTACGCGGTCGAAGTTGTGCCTCAGGGCGTCCGGATCTTCGCACAGGCGGATGCCGCGCCCGCCGCCGCCACTGGTCGCCTTGAGCATCACGGGGTAGCCGATTGCCTCGGCGGCCTCCAGAGCGGCCTCCAGCGTCTCCAGGTTGCCCTCTGACCCTGGTGTGATCGGCACCCCGGCCTCGATCATGGCCTGCCGCGCGGCCACCTTGTCGCCCATGCGGCGAATGACGCTGGCGTCCGGGCCGACCCAGATGAGCCCGCGCGCGGCGCAGGCGGCCGCGAAATCCGCATTCTCGGAGAGAAAACCGTATCCCGGGTGCACAGCGTCGCATCCGGCGGCCCGGGCGACGCTGAGCAGCCGGTGGATGCTCAGGTAGCCACCCATGCTGTCAGGACCGATGGCGTAGGCCTCGTCCGCTTTTTTTACGTGCAGGGCGTGGCGGTCGGCGTCGGTATGCACCGCGACCGAGGTAATCCCCATCTCCGCGCAGGCCCGGGTCAGGCGCACGGCGATCTCGCCCCGGTTGGCTATGAGCAGCTTGCGGATCAAACGGAAGGTCCCGGGAAGGTCAGTGACAGCCCGAGTATCGACATGCAGTCGAAGGGCTGCAAGTTTCTGTTTCGCTTTGACAGAATAGGTCTCGCACGCGTATATTCCGCGCCCTTGCACGAGAGTGTTCTATGAGTCGTATTCCCGTATCTCTCGACCCGTGGCAGCCACGGGCCCGGCACCAGGAATTCGAAGGCGATTTGTCTGCGGAGGATCTGCCGCGCCTGCGGGACGAGGCGCTGGCCGAGCACACGCTATGGATTCATGTCCGTTTCGGGTTGGAGCGCGGCGCGCTGGACGAGATGCGGCTGACCGGAGTGATCACCGGCGAGCTGTGGCAGACCTGCCAGCGTTGTCTGCAACCGTTGGCCTGGGAATTCCGGCTCGAGACCGATGCAGTGATCCTGCCGGCGGGCGGTTCCGTGGAAGGCCTGGGCGCGGACGAGGATATCCTCGAACTGGAGGACGATGGGCGGCTGCACCCGGCGGTCTGGGCCGAGGACGAGGTGCTGCTGGCCAGGCCGCTGGTGCCGCGCCACGCGGACTGCGAGCCTGCCGTGGAACCCGAATTTGTTCCCGGACAGCGCGAGGACAATCCGTTTGCGGTGCTCGAACAGCTAAAGGGCAGTTCGCGCAACGGCGACGACCGATAGATTGGTGGAGTGGGGCGCCGCCCGGCTCGAAACGCTATACTTGCGCCCGTTTTTGATTCGGGCTAACCCCGCCCAGGCGGGATTTGATTAATCTGGAGATTCATCATGGCTGTGCAACAACGCCGCAAAACCCGTTCCAAGCGCGACATGCGCCGTTCCCACGACGGGCTGAAGGGCGCGACCCTGTCCACCGATCCGACCACCGGAGAGGTCCATCGCCGGCATCATGTGACCCCGGACGGGTTCTACCGTGGTCGCCAGGTGATCCAGCAGGACGTCGAAGTCGAAGACGACGAAGACTAAGTTCGGCGTGATGACCTTGCTGGGGCCACGGCTGCGGCTGCACCGTGGCCTTTCCGCGTTTAACTGGACCCGTTCCTCGGGCCTGTCACAGGCGCGCGCATGAGCCGCGAATTCACTATTGCGCTGGATGTGATGGGGGGCGATCACGGGGCCTCCGTGGTGCTGCCGGCCGCGCGTCGGGCGCTGAAGGTGGCCGACGACTTCCGTCTGCTGCTGGTGGGAGACGAAGCGACCATCGAGTCGGGGCTTGCAGGCTGGACGGCGGCCGAGCGCGAACGCGTGGAGATCGTGCATGCCAGCCAGGTGGTCGGCATGGAGGAACCGCCGGCCGTCGCCCTGCGTACCAAACGCGACTCGTCGATGCGCGTCGCCATCGACCAGGTCAAGAAAGGTACCGCGCAGGCCTGCGTGTCGGCCGGTAACACCGGCGGGCTGATGGCCACCGCGCGCTATGTGCTGAAGACCCTGCCGGGGATCGATCGTCCGGCCATCGCGACCGCGCTGCCTTCCCTGTATGGCCATACCCACATGCTGGATCTCGGCGCCAATGTGGATGTCGAGGCGGAGCACCTGTACCAGTTCGCGGTGATGGGCTCGGTGCTGGCGAATGCAGTAGACGGGCTCGAGGCCCCCAAGGTGGGGTTGCTCAATATCGGGTCGGAGGCCATCAAGGGTAACGATCGGGTACGCGAGGCGGGTCGCATGCTGGAGGAATCCAGCCTGAACTATGTCGGGTTCGTGGAGGGCAACGACGTCTACTGCAGTGATGTCGACGTGGTCGTCTGCGACGGCTTTGTTGGCAACGTCGCGCTGAAGGTCAGCGAGGGCGTGGCCAAGATGATTTCCACCAACATGAAGGCCGAGTTCCGCGCCTCGCTGTATTCGCGACTGGCCGGTCTGTTCGCACTGCCCGTGCTGCGCCGGTTGCGCCACCGCTTTGACCACCGGCGCTACAACGGGGCCTCGCTGCTGGGGTTGCAGGGCGTGGTGATCAAGAGCCATGGCAGTGCCGATGCCCTAGCATTCGAATACGCGATTCGCATTGCCCGGATCGAGGCCGAGGCAAACATCTCCAGCCGCATCGACAAGCAGCTGGAGCAGCTACTGGGGCAGGAGCACGCGCAGTGAAGCATGCACGCATCAGCGGGACCGGGAGCTACCTGCCCGAGCGGATCCTGACCAACGCCGATCTCGAGGCCATGGTGGATACCTCGGACGCCTGGATCCAGGAGCGTACCGGGATTCGCGAGCGGCACATCGTGGCCGAGAACCAGGTGACCTCCGACCTGGCGCTGAAGGCCGCCGAGCGCGCGCTGGACGCCGCGGGCATCCGCCCCGCCGACCTGGACCTGATCATCGTCGCCACCACGACCCCGGACCAGATCTTCCCCAGCACCGCTTGCATCCTGCAGGCCAAGCTCGGGATCGGCGGCTGCCCGGCCTTCGACATACAGGCGGTGTGCTCCGGGTTTGTCTATGCCCTGGCCACGGCCGACCGCTTCATGCAGAGCGACGAAATCCGGCATGTGCTGGTCGTCGGGGCCGAGACGCTCTCGCGTATCACCGACTACACCGACCGCGGCAACTGTATCCTGTGGGGCGATGGTGCGGGCGCGGTGGTGCTTTCGCGTTCGCCGGATCCGGGCATCATCTCCACCCACCTGCACGCGGATGGCCACCACAAGGGCCTGCTGGAGGTCCCGGGCGGGGTCTCGCAGCCTGGCGACAACCCGGATCTCGAGTTTATCCGCATGGAAGGCCGCGCGGTCTTCCGTGTTGCGGTCAACACGCTCGACCAGATCGTTGACGAGACGCTCGAATACAACGGGATCGAGAAGTCCGAGCTGGACTGGCTGGTCCCGCATCAGGCCAACATCCGCATCATCCAGGCCACGGCCAAGAAGCTGAACATGTCCATGGATCACGTCGTGGTCACGGTCGACCAGCACGGCAACACTTCCGCCGCGTCGATCCCGCTGGCGCTGGATACCGCCGTGCGCGACGGGCGTATCAAGAAGGGCGACCTGATCCTGACCGAGGCCTTTGGCGGCGGCTTTACCTGGGGCTCCGCGCTGATCCGGATGTAGCACGCGCCGCTCGCGATTCCCCTCCTGTGGGAGCCTGCTTGCAGGCGAAGCCCCTGCCAAAGCCTGATACGAAGTGGTTCGCCGAAAGACGGGAGTCGACGACATGGGTCGCGAGATCGAACGCAAGTTTCTGCTGGCCAGTGATGCCTGGCGCGAGGCCGTGGTCCGCTCCCAGCGCATGCGCCAGGGCTACCTGTGCGGCAACGACCGCGCCTCGATCCGCGTGCGCGTGGACGAGGAGGGCGCGAACCTGAATATCAAGAGCGCGACCCTGGGTGTCGAACGCGACGAGTACCAGTACGCGATCCCGGTCGTCGAGGCCCACCGTCTGCTCGATACCCTCGCCGGCCCGCAGGTCGAGAAGACACGCTACTGGGTGGATGTCGACGGCTGGGAATACGAGATCGACGTGTTCGAGGGCGCCAATGCCGGCCTGATCGTGGCCGAGCTGGAATTGCCCGCGAGCGATGCCGACTTCCCGCGCCCCGAGTGGCTGGGTGCGGAGGTCTCGCACGACCCGCGCTACTACAACACCGAGCTGGCCCGGAACCCCTACCGCGACTGGCCCGATGCAAGCTGATTCCTTTCCCGTGTTCGATCCGGACTGCCGGCGCTGCCCGCGCCTGGCCGGTTTTCTGGAAGACGTGCGAGCGAAGCACCCGGACTACCATGCGGCGCCGGTCCCTTCGTTCGGCCCGCTGGATGCCCGCCTGCTGATCGTCGGACTCGCCCCGGGAATGCACGGGGCCAACGCCACGGGGCGCCCCTTCACCGGGGATTACGCCGGGGTGCTGCTCTACGAGACCCTGCACCACTACGGCTTTGCGACGGCCCCCGAGAGCGTGAACGCGGACGACGGGCTGCAACTGCTGGACTGCCGCATCACCAATGCCGTCAAGTGCCTGCCGCCGCAGAACAAGCCCACCACCGAGGAAATCCGCACCTGCAACGGTTTCCTGGCCTCCGAGATGGATACGATGCAGCCCCAAGTGATCCTCGCACTGGGCAAGATCGCCCATGACGCGGTCCTTCGGGCGCGTGGCTTGCCGTTATCGAGCCGGCGCTTTGCCCACGGCGCCGAGCATGACCTGGATGGCCTGCGTCTGGTCGATTCCTACCACTGCTCGCGCTACAACACCCAGACCCGCCGCCTCACCCCGGCCATGTTCGGCGAACTGTTCGCCCGCATCCGTACTCATCTCAAGTAGAAAAGCCTGTGGCGGCCCGGCTGCCCGTGAGGGCGTGGCGCCCAATGTTGCGGGGTGCCAAAGTGCCAAGGGCGTTGAACGCCCACTGCTGATGTTTCCCACGCCCAGTTGCCGTACAGGTTTGGCTGACTCCTTTGGCCGTTCCGGTATCCTGAAGCTGTCATGAGCGCGCCCGAAACCGGTTTCGATTCCAAGGCCTTCCTGAAGACGCTGACGCAGTCGCCCGGTGTCTATCAGATGCTGGATGCCAGCGGCGGCGTGCTGTATGTCGGCAAAGCGCGCAATCTCAGGAGTCGTGTGGCCAGCTACTTTCGCGGTTCGGACGATCGCGGGCCGCGGATCCGGTCGATGGTGCGCCAGATCGCGGACATCCGTGTTGCGGTCACGCATACCGAGGCCGAAGCCCTGCTGCTCGAGGCCAACCTGATCAAGCGCCACCGGCCGCGCTACAACGTGCTGCTGCGCGACGACAAGAGCTACCCCTACATCTTCGTGTCCAGCCAGGAGTACCCGCGCCTGGGTTTTCACCGGGGCGCGAAAAAGAAAGGGGTGCGCTATTTCGGCCCGTACCCTTCAGCCGGGGCCGTGCGCGAGAGCCTGGCGCTGCTGCAGAAGCTGTTTCAGGTGCGCCAGTGCGAGGACAGCGTGTTCGCGCACCGTTCCCGGCCTTGTCTGCAGTATCAGATCGGGCGTTGTACGGCGCCCTGCGTGGGCTATATCACGCCCGAGGAGTATGCCCGCGACGTCGAGTCCTCCGTGCAGTTCCTGCAGGGCAAGAGCGAGGTGGTGATCGCCGACCTGATGCAGCGCATGGAGGCGGCCTCCGAACGCCTCGATTTCGAGCATGCGGCGCGACTGCGGGACCAGATCGCGCGGCTGCGTCAGATCTCCGAGCAGCAGTTTGTCTCCGGCGGCGAGGGTGACGCCGACGTGATTGCCCTGGCGCAGGAGGCGGGCGCGGTGGCCGTGGAGATCTTCTTCGTGCGCGGGGGGCAGAACCTGGGCAACCGCGAGCTGTTCCCGAACGTGCCGGAGGCCACCGACACGTCCGAGATTATGGCGGCGGTGCTGGCGCAGTACTACGCCGAACGCGAACCGCCGGCGCGCGTGCTGCTGTCGCATGAGCCGGAAGGCGCGCCGGCGCTGGAGGCCTTCCTGATGGAGCGCCGCGACGGCCGCAAGGTCCAGCTCGCCTGGTCGTTGCGCGGGGATCGGGCGCGCTGGCTGGATATGGCACGGCGCAATGCCGAACTGGCCCTGAAGACCCGCATCGCCAGTCAGGCCGGACAGGCTGCGCGCCTGGACGCGCTCACCGCCGAACTGAATCTGGAGAATCCCCCGAAGCGCATGGAGTGCTTCGACATCTCGCACACCGGCGGCGAGCGCACGGTCGCTTCTTGCGTGGTGTTCGGGCCAGAGGGGCCGATCAAGTCCGACTACCGGCGGTTCAACATCGACGGGATCGAGCCCGGTGACGATTACGCCGCGATGCATCAGGCCCTGAGCCGGCGCTTCGCCCGCCTGAAGAAGGGGGAAGGGCAGGAGCCGGACATCCTGTTCATCGATGGCGGCAAGGGCCAGGTTACGCAGGCGCTCAATGTGCTGGCGGACCTCGGGCTGGATCACATCCGTGTGATCGGCGTCGCCAAGGGCGAGGAACGCCGGCCGGGTATGGAAACGCTGATATTGAGCGGGGTGGAGGCCCCCTCTATACTCCCCGCGCACTCGGGTGCGCTACACCTGATCCAGCAGATTCGCGACGAGGCGCACCGGTTCGCGATCACCGGGCACCGTGCGCGCCGGGCCAAGGCGCGCAAGGAATCGACACTGGAGTCGATTCCGGGGCTGGGGCCGAAGCGCCGTAGCGCGTTGCTGCGCCACTTCGGGGGGCTGCGCGGGGTGGCACGCGCCGGCGTCGACGAGCTGTCCAAGGTGCCGGGCATCCACCGGCGGCTCGCGCAGGCGATCTACGACCAGTTTCACGAGGACTAACCAGCAGATGATCCGTGAACTCCCCAACTGGCTGACCTGGTCGCGGATCGTGATGATCCCGCTGCTGATCGTTGTGTTCTATGCGTTGCCGATGCCCACGGCCGGCATCGTCGCGGCGATCATCTTCGCCCTCGCCGCGATCACGGACTGGGCGGACGGTTATCTGGCACGGCGCTGGGAGGTGACCAGCCGCTTCGGTGCGTTCCTCGATCCGGTGGCGGACAAGCTGATCGTCGCGGCCGCGCTGGTTCTGGTGGTCGATCACAACCCGGGTGTGGGTCTGGCGCTGGCGGCGGTCGTAATCATCGGGCGCGAGATCGCAATCTCGGCCCTGCGCGAGTGGATGGCCGAGGTCGGCGCCAGTGCGAAGGTGGCGGTGTCCTGGGTCGGCAAGGTCAAGACCACCGCCCAGATGGTGGCGATCTTCCTGCTCCTGTGGGCGGAGCCGGTCGCTGGGCTGCCGACTTTCGCGATCGGTGTATGGCTGCTGTATCTGGCGGCCATCCTCACGCTGGTGTCGATGGTGCAGTACATGCTGGCGGCCGCGCGCGGACGCTGATGTGGCGTGCCGGACCCGGGCAGACTATTGACGTCCGCCTCTGGTACGGTAGAATACGCGCCGTTAACGAAGAGCGGGAATAGCTCAGCTGGTAGAGCACAACCTTGCCAAGGTTGGGGTCGCGAGTTCGAATCTCGTTTCCCGCTCCAACAGATTCCTGAAACCCCGGTTCGGCCGGGGTTTTCTGTTTCGGCCTCCGCATGCTGCTTCTTGCGGGCCGGGACCCACCCGATACAGGCTGGGTGGCAGAGTGGTTATGCAGCGGACTGCAAATCCGTGTACGCCGGTTCGATTCCGACCCCAGCCTCCATCATTGCGCTTCGTGCCAGGGCCGCCTTCGGGCGGTCTTTTCTTTTTGGTTCCCCCACTGTGCTGAAACCGGTATGAAAATTCTCGTCCCAGGAAGGGTTACAGGGTCTATGCTCTTCTGGGGAAACGTTCGTTTCCTTCAATAACCAAAACAAGATGGGGGACGCGAGATGCTGATTATTGGCCTGATTATCGTCGTGGCGGCACTGGTGTTTGCTACCGTGAAGCTGCGGGTCCACCCGTTCCTCGCCCTGTTGTTGGCGGCCTTTGTGATGGCGTTGATCGGGGGTATTGCCCCGAAAGAGGCGATTAGCGTCATCAACGACGGCTTCGGTGGGACGCTCGGCTATATCGGGATCGTGATCGCGCTGGGCACGATCATCGGGGTGATCCTGGATCGCACCGGGGCGGCGATCGTGATGGCGGAGGCGATCATCCGCGCGCTGTCGGACCGTTTCCCCAACCTGACGGCTACGATCATCGGCTACATCGTGTCGATCCCGGTGTTCTGTGACTCCGGCTACGTAATCCTGAACTCCCTGAAGAATGCGCTGGCGAAGAAGGCCGGCGTGTCCCTGGTGGCGATGAGTGTCGCGCTGGCGACGGGTCTGTTCGCCACGCACAACTTCGTCCCGCCGACCCCGGGCCCGATCGCCGCGGCGAGCAACATCGGGATCGCCGATGCGCTGGGACTGGTGATCCTGTTCGGCCTCGTGGTGGCCGCGGTGGCGGCTGCGGTGGGCTGGCTCTGGGCGAGTCGCTATACCCATGCGAATGATGATGAACTGCTGGAGCCGGATCCGATCGAGGAGGCCACCGGCCAGGAGGTGAAGAAGCCGGAGCCCGATCTGACCCACCGTCCGACGACCCTGGCGGCATTCATGCCGATCCTGGCACCGATCGTGCTGATCTCGATCGGCTCGATCGCGTCGCTGGCCACACGCGATGTCGACCCCGGCATGCTCGCGGCGGCGCTGATCTTCCTGGGTCAGCCGGTGGTCGCGCTGGCGATTGGCGTGGTGTTCGCCCTGCTGTTGGTCAAGGGTGACGACAAGCGAGGCCGTTTCCACCAGATGACGGTCGATGCGGTCCTGCTCGCGGCGCCGATCCTGCTGATTACCGGGGCGGGCGGCGCGTTTGGTTCGGTCCTGCAGGAGACCCCGATTGGTGATCAGCTCGGCGACATGCTGACGGGTCTTGGACTGGGGCTTCTGGTGCCGTTCCTGCTGGCGGCTGCGCTCAAGTCTGCCCAGGGCTCGTCGACGGTGGCACTGGTCGCGGCCTCCAGCATGGTGGCGCCGCTGCTGCCCGCGCTGGGACTGGATTCGGACATGGGCATGGTGCTGGCGGTGATGGCGGTGGGCGCCGGGGCGATGACCGTCTCTCACGCCAACGACAGCTTCTTCTGGGTGGTCAGCCAGTTCAGCCGCATGAAGGTGTCGACCGCCTACAAGGCCTATACGACCGCCACGCTGTTGCAGGGTGTGAGCGCGATGATCGTGATCTACCTGCTGGGGCTCGTCTTTGTCTGAGCTGAGGCGGGTCGTGTTGTGTCCGGACAGCTTCAAGGGCAGTCTGGATGCGGAGGATGTGGCCCAGGCGATGGCTCGTGGCGTGCATGCCGCGAGTCCATCGACCCGTATCCGGGCCCTGCCGATGGCCGATGGTGGAGAAGGGACGGCGGAGCTGGTCAGCCACACGCTGGGATGGGCCTGGCATCTGTCCGATGTCCGTGACCCGCGCGGGCAGCATGTATCGGCGGGCTGGGGCTGCGACGACGTCACGCGGCGTGCGGTGATCGATGTGGCCTCTGCGTGTGGGCTGGGCCTGATACCCGAGGCCGAGCGAGATCCATGGAAGCTCGATACCCGTGGCGTGGGGCACCTGATCCTGGCAGCACTGGATGCGGGTGCCCGGCATGTGCTGATCGGACTCGGCGGTAGCGGCACGGTGGATGGTGGTGCCGGGATGCTGCACGCGCTGGGGGTTCGCTTCCGTGACCGCGAAGGGCGCGACCTGGATCCCGTTCCGGAGCGGCTGGAGGATGTGAAAAGTGCCGATTTTTCCGGTCTGGAGCCCCGTTTGTCGGGGCTTCGCATCACGGTGCTGAACGATGTCGACAATCCGTTGACGGGCAACCGGGGTGCGGCGGCGGTGTTCGGTCCGCAAAAAGGGCTGGCGGAGTCCGACGTCCGGCGCATGGATGCCTGCATGGAGCGCCTGGAACGCGCCATTGACGCGGCGGGGGAGCTGCGCCGCCCGGGCGCTATGCCCGGGGCGGGTGCCGCTGGAGGTCTGGGTTTCGCCCTGGCCTGTGTCCTGCGTGGACAGTCGCGTATGGGGGCGGTGTATCTGGCGGACATGATCGATCTCGATGCGGCGATTGCCGGCAGTGATCTGGTCATCACGGGCGAGGGACAGGTCGATGGGCAGACCGTGCATGGCAAGGTCGTGGCCGAGGTGGTCCGGCGGGCACGGCGCTGCTGTGTGCCGGCCGTCGCCGTTGCCGGGTCCATCGACGCCACGCCAGAGGAACTCGAAGCGGTGGGACTCGCCGACGCACGCGCTCTTTGTGATGGCACGATCACGCTGGAACAGGCCATGGACGAACCCGGGCGCTGGATCATGGAACGCACGCGTGAACTCGTGGAGGCGCGGTTGAGCTAAAGGACGGACGACTGACAGGGGTTCACGCTGTGGCCATTCATGGCACTATGCGGGGCCTGTCGCACAGGGGCGTGCATTGATTTTCTTCAACGACATCAGCAGCTGTGTGTGGAGAGCATGGCGAGCGTCGGCCATGGGCCTTCTGCTCGCCGCCACAATGTGCCTGTCGGTTGGGGTCAGCGCGGACGAGAACGTGCGCGTCGGGCTTTACGAGAATGTGCCCAAGGTCGGCACCGGCGACGACGGGGCGGCCGGTGGCGTGTTCGTGGAGCTTCTGGAGGCCATTGCCCGCCGCGAGCACTGGCAGGTGGAGTACGTCTCGTGCGAGTGGTCGGCCTGTCTGGATGCACTGGAAGCGGGCGAGATCGACCTGATGCCGGATGTCGCCCTGACTCCGGAACGTCGTGAAAGCCTTGCGTTCCATTCGATTCCGGTGGTTCAGGCGTGGAGTCAGGTGCTGGCTCCCGTCAACTCGGGCCTGGACCGCATGGAGTCACTGGAAGGCCTCCGGCTGGCGGTGCTCGATGGTTCGGTTCAAAGCGATTATCTGCGCGAGTATGCGCGGAGCGAGGGTCTGGACTGGACACTCGTACTTCGTCCCGACATGCAATCCGTGCTGGGTGCAGTCACCGCGGGCGAGGCCGACGTTGCGATCAGCAACAACTTTTATGGACGCCGTCACGCTCGTCAGCACATGCTGGTGGAAACGCCCATCACCTTTGACCAGGTCGGTCTCTATTTTGCGGCCGCGCCCGGGAGGCAGGCTGAGCGACTGGACGTCCTTGACGCCTATCTGCAGCGTTGGAAGGGTGAGGCCGGTTCGCCCTATCACCAGGCGATGGAGCAGGCTCTGGAGCCGACGACCCTCGGGAGCGAGATTCCGGCGTGGGCGTGGCCGGCCCTGGCCGCCGCTGGGGGGAGCGCGCTTGTTCTGGCGCTGATGGCGCTTTGGCTGAGGCGCACGGTGCGCGCAAGGACGCATGATTTGCGCGAAGCCAACCAGCGGCTCGAGCATCTGCTGGAGAGTGGGCCCGTGGTGCTCTATCAACTCAATGCGCAGGATTTCAAACTCCTTTGGGTAAGTGGCAATTTCCAGCGCCTGTTCGGGTTCGATCCCGAGACCGCCCTGCAACCGGGCTGGTGGGAACAACAAGTGCACCCGGAGGACCGGCCGACCGCCCTGCGCGAGAATCGGCGTCTGCTCCAGGAACGTCATATGGTCCGTGAGCTACGGCTGTTCGATGGCTGGGGCAAGCTGCGCCATATCCGCGACGAGCTGCGGATCGTGCCTGGCAGAATCCAGGGGCAGGGCGGAGCCGAGGTGGTTGGCAGCTGGACGGACCTGACCGCCAGCATGGAACAAAAGGAAGCGTTGCGGCAGATGGCGCACTATGACTCGTGCACGGGGTTGCCCAATCGCGTATTGCTGCATGATCGTCTGGGACACACGCTGGATCGGGCGCTGGCCGATGGCCAGGTTCGCTGGGTCGTGCTGATTGACCTTGACCGCTTTCGGAATGTCAACGAAACCCTTGGAACATCCGCGGGAGACCGGGTGCTGGAGGCCATGGGCGAGCGGCTCGGGCGCCTGCTGGGGCCGCAGGATACCATTTCGCGTGTGGGTGCCGACGAGTTCTGCCTGATCGTCGAGTCGCCACCGCTGGACACGGGTGCTGTCCCCTTCTTCGAGCGCTTGCTGGAGGCCCTGCGCGAGCCCAGTGCCGTTGGCGGACGCTCGCTGGTGACGACCGCAAGTGTGGGGATGGCGACGTTCCCCGAACATGGCACTACGCGCGACGAACTGCTGACAGCGGCGGAGATTGCGATGGCCGTGTCACGCAGCGTTGGTGGCGATACGTGGCATGTCTACGAGCCGGGAATGGGAGCTCAGACCGAACATCGCCTGTTCCTGGAAAACGATTTGCGTAGCGCGGTCGCCAACAATGAACTGCTGCTCTACTTCCAGCCGCAGCGGGACATGCGGACGGGCCGACTGGTGGGTATGGAGGCGCTGGTGCGCTGGCGCCACCCGCAAAGGGGAATGGTTTCGCCGGCGGAATTCATACCACTGGCGGAGGAGACCGGGATGATTCAGGCCATCGACCGTTGGGTGCTGAACGCGGCCTGTGCCCAACTGGCGCACTGGGACCAGGAAGGCCGCAAGATACCGACGGTGGCGGTGAATCTCTCGGCCCGGGAACTGCATGACGAGACTCTGGTGGCGGCGATTCAGGAGATCCTGGCGCGTCATGCTCTGGAGCCCGGCCGGCTCGAGCTGGAATTGACCGAGACCATGATGATGGAGCAGCCGGAGCGGGCCCTGGCCGTTCTGCACCGCCTGGACACCCTGGGTGTGACACTGGCCATGGATGACTTCGGTTCGGGCTACTCCAACCTGGCGCATCTGCGCCGGCTGCCGCTGCGGCGGTTGAAGATCGACCAGTCACTGGTCCGCGATATCGGCTACTCCCGCAATAACGAATCGATCATATGCGCGATCATTGCCCTGGCCGAGGCGCTGGGGCTGGATCTGATCGCCGAGGGTGTGGAAGAGGCCGGACAGCAGGCCTTCCTGCTGGGCGAGGGCTGTCGTTTCGGGCAGGGTTATCTGCTGGGTCGTCCGGCACCGGCTGACAAGGCTCTGCAAGGTATTGACGCATAGCCTGCCGCGAGGGCGGGATGTGGCTGTAACCGGACTCAGGATCGGACGGTGTGACGCCCGAAGTCCGATTCCTGTTGCAACAGGTCCGCGAGCGGGGAGGGATGGCCGAACAGGAAGCCCTGCATCATCGGGCAGCCGAGGCGGCGCAGATAGTTCTGTTGGGACGAGGTTTCCACGCCCTCCGCGATGATGTTCATCTGCAGGCCGCGCGCCATGGAAACAATCGCGTTGACAATGCAGGCCTCGCCCTCGGTGCAGATGGTGTGGGTAAAGCTACGGTCGATCTTCAGCGTGTGGACCGGGAGCTTCTGTAGATAGCTGAGAGACGAATAGCCGGTACCAAAGTCGTCCACAGCGACCTGGACCCCGGCCTCGCACAGGCGGTTCAGCTTGGCCACGGTGTCGTGGGTGTCGCTCATCAACAGGCTTTCGGTGATCTCGATCTCCAGCAACTCGGGAGGGAAGCCGGTCTCCACCAACAGGCCCAGGACGCCGTCGACAAAGTCATCACGCTCGATCAGAACCGGCGACAGATTTACCGCCAGGCGCAGATCCTTTACCCGTCGATGGGCATCGCGGATGTCGCAGACGTTGCGCAGGGTGGCGCGATCCAGGTCGACAATCAGGCGTGTGTCCTCGGCTACCGGGATGAACTCGGCCGGCCCGAGCACGCCGCGATCGGGGTGATCCCAGCGAATCAGCGCCTCGACCCCCAGGAGCTGTCCCGTCTCGCCGTCGACCTGCGGCTGGTAGAGGATGTGGAACTCTTCACGCTCAAGCGCCTTGCGCAGGTCCTGCTCAAGTTGCAGACGGTGGGGTGTGTTGCCGTGCATCTCCGGGGCGAACAGGCGGATGCCGTTCTTGCCCGTGTTCTTTTCGCGGTACATCGCGATGTCAGCGTGGCGGATCAGCGCTTCGAGCGTATCGCCCCCCTCGGGGTAGATGGCGATCCCGATGCTTGCCCCGACATACAGCTCGTGGTCCCCGCCCAGGTGAAACGGAGTGCTCAGGCTCTGCAGGATCTTTTCGGCGACCTCGACGGCCGCATTCTTGTCGCTGATCTCCGGTAGCAGCAGGGTGAATTCGTCACCGCCGAATCGCGACAGTGTGTCCCCCTTGCGGATGCAGCCGAGCAGGCGCTGGGCGACCGCCTGCAGCAGGCGGTCGCCGATGGTGTGGCCCAGTGAATCGTTGATTACCTTGAAGCGGTTGAGGTCGATGAACATCACTGCCAGCGGGTGACTGTGCCGTTGGGCCTGGGCGATGGCCACGTCGACGCGGTCGCGGAACAGGGCACGGTTCGGCAGGCGGGTGAGCAGGTCATGGTAGGCCTGAAAATTGATAAAGGCCTCGGATTCCTTGCGGTCGGTGATGTCGCGAGCGGTCCCGTAGATCAGGGTCTCGCCCGTGTCGTCGCTGGCCGCCGTGGGCCAGACCGCGACCTCGAAATAGCGCCGGGTACGGGCCATTTCACGGGGTTTCAGCGCCAGTTCCACGGAGCGGATATGGGCATGGCTGCGTCCGGCCTGTTCGAAGAAATACTCCGCCTTTTCGTGGTCATCCGGCTCCACGAGGTCCAGCACACGGGTGTCCAGAAGGTCCTGGCGGGAGTAGCCAAGCAGTTCGTGTACGCGCGAATTCACGAAACGAAAACGCCCTTCGCGGTCCAGGATGAACACGATGTCCGGGGAGTTGTTCACGATCAGCCGGTGCAGGCGCTCGGAACGCTCCAGGCGCGTGCGCATGTTGCGGTTGGCGTCTTCGAGTTCTTTCTTGTGCAGGGCATTGCGCACGGTCGCCAGCAGCTCGTCCGGCTGGTACGGCTTTTTCAGATAATCGGAGGCGCCTTCACGCAGGGCCCCGGCGACATCGTCAACCGAGGTGTTGCCGCTGATCACAACGACCGGGACCGCGAGGCCGGCGGCCTGTATGAAACGCAGGACATCCCGTCCTCCCAGTTCCGGCATGCAAAGGTCGAGCAGCAGGAGATCGGGCGGGTCGCGTCGGAGGATCTCGATGGCGGCCCCTCCGCCCGGGGCGGTTTCCACCGTGAACGTTTGTAGCTCCAGCAGCTGGCGCACGCTGTCGAGGAGGCGGGCGTCGTCGTCGACGACGAGAATGCGCGGCGATTTGGTCTGGCCGGATTCGGTCATGGGTGGCTCCCGCCGTAGGCTCGCATCATCGTTTGCGGACTATCCCTGTCCCGTTCCGACCTCTCCCGCTTCGGTTTCGCGATGCGGAAGACGAATTTCGAACCGCGTTCCTTCGCGGTCACTGTCGCAGTGGATGTGGGCGCCGATCTCGTCCGCCAGGCGGCGGACAATGCTCAGGCCCAGTCCTGCATGACTTGCGCCTTTTTGTGACTTGACCGGGCGATAGTGCGCCGCGCGAACCTCCTCGGGAAGCCCCGGGCCATCATCTGCGACAACCAGGGTTACCACGCGTTGTCCGTGAAGGTCCTCGGGGTCCCGGGTCTGCAAGCGAATGCAGCCTCCGGACTCGAGTGCCTCGGCGGCGTTCTTGAGCAAGTTGGTCAGTATCTGGCGTACATGGTCGCTGGGGACGGACAGGGGCGGGTCGCCGGGTGCCAGGTCGAGCTCCATGCGGATCCCGCGCGTGCGGCAAAGCGAATGATCCACGATCTCGGCCACGTCCTGGACCAGGCGATTCAACGTTGCCGTCGGCCCCGTGATGTCCCGGTTGGGGTCTTGCAGCCGCAGCAGGATGCGTCCGACGCGATCGATCTCTTCCTTGATCAGGGCCAGCTCGTGGTTGGCTTCGTGTTCCTCGCCCAGCTTCGCGTTCAGTACGCTCAGATAGTTCTGAATGATGCTGAGCGGGTTGCCCGCTTCGTGCAGCGTCTCGCGGATTCGCTGCTGAGTCGCTTGGTCGCTGCGCCTTCGCTCAAGCGGTTCCACGTGTGGGGTGTCGGGCGCCACAAGCGCACGCGCAATCTCGCGCGCCAGCGCCCGAATGAACTCGCTGCGCTCTTCGAGCGCCTGTGCCCGCGCCGTGTCCAGCCCGAGTATCAGTACGCCTGCCGGAGGTGCCTGGCGATCGGCCAGCAGGGGAAAGGCCCAGAGGATCTCGGCCTCGCATAACCGAAACAGTTGCTGATCGATTACCGGAGCCGCCGTTTCGGTGGCGAGTTCGTGGCGGCGCATCTCGCGTTCCAGCAGGGTGTCGGTCACGAGGCTCCGTCCGGGGAGCAGGGGCAGTGTGAAGTCGGGTTCGTCTTCTTCGTCGAGCCATGCGGAAACCGACATGCCATCGGTGTCCGTCAGGAAAATCAGGCTACGCTCGATGCCCAGCGTGAGGAACAGGGTTCGTTGGGCGGCCCGGGCCCGCTCGTGTGGGCCCTCGGTGCGGAGCATCTCGCCCGTTAGCCGTTCCAGCTCGGTCAGGTCGCGTACGCGCATCCCCAATGCCTCGCGCGCGGCCTGATCGGGATCGGTCTCGTCGCCTTGTGCCGGGTCCGGCCTCGAATCCAGCTCGATCCCGAGCGACCCCGCCACCCGCTCGACGTCGTCTTCGATCCGCTTGCGCAGCTCTCGCGTCAAGCCCTCGTTGAGGCCAAACAGATCATGTGCTGCAGCGAGCGCCGGGTCGCTCAAGTCATCGGGGTCTTCGCAGCCAAGACGGTGGGCGAGATGAGTGACCTTGACCAGATGGTGTGCATCGCGTACCTGGTCGGTGGGCTCCAGATGGAAGCGTACGGCATCGGCGACAAAGCCATTCAGACCCCACTGGCCCAGGCGCTGGGCAGCAAGCTCCGCATGGTGCTGACCGTAGGTTTCGCGTTCACGGTCCACCAGCTCGCGATCATTGGCACTGCCCTCGAGCACGGGCCAGTAACTGGCCTCGTCGGTGGCCAGGCGCATCAGCTTGCCGAGGTCGACCAGTAATCCCGCCAGGTAGGCGTCTTCGGGCCGTGGGTAGCGTGTGAGCGAGGCGAGGACCTGGCCGAGCATCGCAGTGGTCAGGGCCTGGCGCCAGATGATCCGCAGTGCACTGCGATGCCGGGGCTGGTAGTGTCCGAAAAGTTGCTGAATCGCAGCGGTCAGCGCCAGGCTGCGCACGGTGTCCAGCCCGAGGCTGAACAGGGCGCGGTCAATGGTGCGGCACGGCGAGCCGCGGTAATAGAAGGGGGAGTTGGCTGCGGCCAGGAGTCGGCTGGTCATGCCCGTGTCGCGAAGAATGGCCCGGCTCAGGGCCTCGAAATCGGCCTCGCCTGCCTGGCTGGCATCCAGAACGGAAATCAGAGCCTGGGGGAGGCTGGGAATCGTCTCCGTTTCCGTTGCCGTATACGCCGTGGCCATGCTCCTCCCCGGGGACCTGAGACGGTGCCCTTCAATTTCCCCGATCCGTGGCCGGTCCGCCGCGTGGTCCACCGCGCCGCAAAGGCCTTCTGGTTCCTGACTATACTGCTCGGACTTGCCTTGTGCCAGCGATTCCGTTAGATCAAGTGTGAGGTGTCCGTGAGGCCGTTCGAGAGGCAGGAGGCTTTGAAGCCCATGAATCACCCGGAGTCCGACAGTAACCGTACGCCGATATCGATACCCCGCGTGCTCGCGGTCACCAGTGGCAAGGGAGGGGTGGGCAAGTCCAGTATCGCGGTCAACCTGGGGATCACGCTGGCCCGGGCCGGACGCAGGGTATGTGTCCTGGATGCGGATACTGGGCTGGCAAACGTCAATATCCTGCTGGGGCTGCACCCACAAAAGGGGTTGGCGGACGTCCTGGCCGGGGAATGCCCGATCGAGGACATCCTGCTCGATGGGCCATATGGGATGAAGATCATCCCCGGGGCTTCGGGTATCCGCGATTGCGTGGAGCTGTCGGCTGCGCGGCAGCGGCGGCTGGTGACCGAGCTGGCGCGGATCGAGCAGCATTTCGATGATCTGATCCTGGATACCGCCGCGGGGATTGGCGACACCACGCTGGACTTCGTCGCGGCCGGGCATCAGGCGCTGCTGGTGATCACGCCGGAGCCGACGTCGCTCACCGACGCCTTCTCGTTGCTGAAAGTCGCGCTGCGCCGGCATCCGGTGGATTGCCAGGTGGTCGTGAACATGGTGGCCGATATCAGCGAGGCGCGTGCCGTTTATCAGCGCTTCAGCGGCGCGGTGGAAAAGTACCTGGGGATCTCGGTGGGCTTTCTCGGCTTTATCCAGCGCGATGAAAGCCTGCGGGCGGCCGTGACCTTGCAGCACCCCGTGGCGATGTTCTCGGAGCATGATCCGTCGGTGCGCCCGTTTCAGCGGCTTGCACAGGCCCTGAACGAGCTGCCCTGGGATTCCTCGAACCGCTCGTCGTTCAGCCGCTTCTGGTTTCGTCAGCTGTTGCGTGCGCCCAGGCCGGAAGAGCCCGCGGATGCGGATTCCGGGGCCGCTGCAACGGCATCGGAGCAGTTACCCGCGGAACCGGACTCCACTCCGCCTGTGGACGCGCCGGTATCGGGATCCCGCAATAGCGTGAAGGAACGATTCGAGGCCTTGCGTAAGGAGTTTCGCAGTCTGGCAAGCGAGCTCGACGAGCCGTGTGCAATGGCCGAATGGATCCAGGCACTGGAAGCCGACTACCGTGATCGTTTTGGCATCCCCGCGGTGGATCCCGAGGCCCTGATCGAGTGGATCATTCAGCATCCCGGCACCTGTGAAAGCGTGCTGGCCCGTATCCACGAGCGTCTGGATCGCCAGGGAAGCGACGAATCGGGAGACGGGGGTGTTGTCCAGGAGGGGCCTGCAACCGATAACGTCGTAACGCCGGATTTTGGCCGATATGGCCCGCTGGCGGTCAGTGAACGAAAAACGCCGATTACGAAACCCGATGCCGTACACCGCGTGGACGTGGCCGTCTTCGGGTCTCAGCAGGCTTTGCTGGAGTGGTTGCGCGATTCGCGGGCCGAAGGCCAGCTACTGATCGAGCAGCTGGAGCGACGCGGGGACGGCGACTAGCCCAGCGTCTCCCCCGGCGGGGGCCCTGGACTACTTCGGCCCGAGGAGCAGCCAGGCGATCAGGCCCAACACCGGCAGGAACAGCAGGATCAGAATCCACAGTAGCTTGACCACAGGCCCCGCCGGACTCTGTGCGGTACGGACGATGGCCCAGATCACGATGATCAGCCAGATCAGACCGAGAATTCCGGTGACTTCGATACCCATGGGGCGCTCCTTGTCGACGTACGCGGGTGCGTCGTTTCCGTTGAGCGTATCACCGTGGCACGAGGGATGGGGTCACGGCCAACCCGCAAGTGGTGGAGTGTGCCCCCGATCGCCGAACCCACTATGCTGCGGAACTTTCTCGGGCCAGCGATCGATGAGCATGAAGATATGGGTAGACGCGGACGCCTGTCCCGCGGTGATCAAGGAGATCCTGTTCCGGGCGGCCAATCGCACCCAGGTACCGCTGACGCTGGTGGCCAACCAGCCCCTGCGGACGCCGCCCTCGAAGTGGATCGACTCCCTTCAGGTCGGCGCCGGCTTTGACGTGGCGGACAACGAGATCGTGCGGCGGCTGGAGGCGGGTGACCTGGTGATCACCGCCGATATACCGCTGGCCGCCGAGGCCATCGCCAAGGGCGCCCAGGCGCTGAATCCGCGCGGCGAACTGTATACCGAGGGCACGATACGCGAGCGCCTGAGCATGCGCGATTTCATGGAGACCCTGCGTTCCAGTGGTGTGGATACGGGCGGCCCGGCGGCGTTCAGCCAGGCCGATCGCCAGGCCTTTGCCAACCAGCTCGACCGCCTGCTGACGCGTCAGGCGAAAACTCGTTAGCTGATCAATCAGTGTTTCCCTAGCGGCGTGTCCAGTCCATCGATACTGACCGCGTTCTTCTCCTCCCAGTAGCGTTTCAGGCCTTCCGGGCCCTTGCGTTCGCTCCACTCGGTCAATGTGGCGCGTGGCCGGAGCTCGCCCTCGGGGACGCCAAACCCACAGGAGGTCTGGATGCGGTGGATCTCGACATCGACGATCTGACGCGTCCCCGGATGTTCCGGAAAGGCACTGTTCAGTGCGTCCCAGTCAGCGTCGGACGGGAGCACGCTCCTGCCCTGGCCGTACAGCCGCAAAATCTTCGGTTTTCCGGAAAAGGCGCAGAACATCAGCGTGATGCGGCCGTTTTCGGCCAGATGAGCGGAGGTTTCGTTGCCCGAGCCTGTCAGGTCCAGATAGGCCACCCGATGAGGACCGAGAACGCGCAGGGTGTCCAGTCCCTTGGGGGACAGGTTTACGTGCCCGTCGGCTGCGAGGGGTGCCGACCCCACGAAGTACACCGGCTGTTCATGGATAAAGGTGGTGAGCCGTTCATCCAGCTCGGGAAAGGTCTTGGCCATCGCATTACCGCTTGCGGCAGGGTGAATCGGGACGTCGAAAGCGTGTTTCGATACCCTCGGTAGATTACTACAAGGTTAGTTCTGTCCGGAGATGCTCATGACGACTCTGCTACGCCCCCTGTCCCTGGTTCCTTTGCTGGTACTCGGTCTTTCCGCCTGTGGGGGCGGGGAGCGCGTCTCGGAGGTGACTCTGGCCCAGCTCGCAGGGGCGGCTGCCGAGTTCAACGGCGAACTGGTGCAGACCGAAGGTGTGGTCAAGCGTTTCGACGAGGATCCCGAGCGCTACCACTACTGGCTGGAGGACGAGGATGTAAACCGCGTGGCGGTCGAGCCGCACGAAGAGGTATCGGACCGGCTGGGTGAACACATCCGCGTGGTTGGACGCTTCAGTTACCACCCGGAGGAAGGGCGACTGATCGAGATCGATCCGGCCGCAACGGCGGCGCTGGACGCCAATCACTGACATGGGGAGCGTGGGCCCGGAAATGACACAACCGACTCGGAAATCTTCGGGGGAACGATGAGCGACTGGATCGACGTGGCACCGGCGGACAGTATCGAGGACGGCGACCACCGCCTGGTGGAGACGGCGGGGACCGAGGTCGCGATCTTCAACCTGGCTGGCGAGTTCTACGCGGTGGAAAACCTCTGTACGCATGAGGAGGTGCCCATCGCCGATGGCGAACTGGATGATGACGACTGCATCACCTGTCCGTTACACGAGGCCCAGTTCTGCCTGCGCACCGGCGAGGTCATGGAGCCTCCGGCGGAAGACCCCCTGACCCGCTTCCCCACCCGTGTGCATGACGGCATGGTGCAGGTGGGTTCCGAGCCGCTGGACGACTAGGGAGACGCTGATTTAATCGCGCGTCCGCGCTCGAGTCGCTTTTGCGTGGGAACAAGGCGCGGTGACGGCCGTGCAGTCATTCTGCACAAGGGAACCGCAACGCCGTTCCCGCGCCCGTTTTTGATCAACAACGGGCGGCCGAGCCCCTGCTTTCGATGGCTTGTGGGGTTGGCGCCCCCTGTTCCCCGATCCTGCGTTGCGCCCCGAATCAATCAGCAACGGGCGGGTAGAACCTCTACCCGCTGCACGACGCGCCTTGTCTCGGAAAACAGGGGGCACCAACGCGGACGTGCGATTCAATCAGCGTCTCCCTAGGTGACCCATTTCCACACCCGTTCGCGGCGAAAAACGGAAATTGTAGCTGTTATACCGCTTCCCGATCTGTACACTAGCTGCCTAACACCGGGCTAACGGCCGCGTCGCGGCCGGTCGCGAAGGCGGAACACATGGCGGGATCGGACTCGAAGGAACGAGGTCAGTACCACGACGATACGGCGATCTGGAGTGGTCTGTCGGGGCTGTCCGAGGTTCAGCGCGCAGAACTGGCGGGGGGCATCTCCCCGCGCGTGGTCGATCACCTGGACCAATGCATGGGTTGGGTCGCGTCCGAGTGGGATGCCGGCCGGGCCTGGGGGGAACACGCGGGCGATGCGGTCGAGTGGGCCAACCAGCTTCAGGCGTACCAGTACGTGCTGCGACGGGAGTTCGAAGAGGCCCTTGAGCGCGATCTGCGTACTACCACCTATCCGCCCCAGTACGATTTCTCCGGGACGCGCTATGCGGGGAATGACTCCGGTCTGCAAATCCTCGACGACTACCAGAGTACTCGGCGTTCCTTGCGTCACAAGCTCGAAGGCGTGATCCGCGAGCACAATCGCTATTCGTACTACATGTTCCAGCAGGCCGCGCGTGAGGAACATCGTTTCGAGCATCCGGGCTGGGCGCCGTGGTCACCGCTGCACTGGTACGAACGCCTGATCGAGGCGGCGGAGCGCCAGTTTGGCCGTACGGCGATGACCCTGGACCTGATGCGTGCCTATGTGCAGTGCATGGGCCGTACCGGGGCCCCGATGCTGGCATTCGTGGTGGAAACCATTGACGAGTGCGGTCTGGTCAAGGAGCCGCCGCGAAACCCGGAGACACAGACAGCGGAGAGCGTGCCCCAGCAACGTGCGAGCTGGGCCCAGTACACCGCGACCAGTAAACCGAAAAGCCCGGCGCACTCTTCCGACGATGGCGATATGGCGGCGCTGGGCCTGGGAGCCGCGGCTACTGCCGGGTCGCGCGAAATGCCGACGCCGGATGCCGATCCTGCCGCCTGGGCCCAATGGGCGCGGGGGGTGGTCCAGGCGCAGGGCATGCCTGCCAGTTCGCCCCATGCGGTCGGCGTGCCGGAAGGGGGCGGGGCTGTTCCGGGTGCCGGTGGTGCACGCACCGATCCGGAGTCCGCGGACTTTTCGCGCGAATCGCTGACGCCGTTCATCCTCGATCTGCTGCAGGGGATGTTCGATCACATCTTTCGGCAGGTCGGGTTCAACTCGCGCGTGCGGGCGGCCATCGCGGACATGCAGTTTTCGCTGGCGCGCGTGGTGATCCGGGATCTCGCCTTCTTCCGCGATCGCTCGCACCCGCTCCGGTTGTGGATCGGCAGCCTGATCAATACCGGTGTGCGCGTCAGCCCCGATGACCAGGCCGAGGGCAACGAAGCGATCGAGGCCTATCTGCAGCACATCCAGGACTCGGTGAATCGGCTGCGCCACGAGGCCGACAGCATGGATCGCGACGCCGCGCAGGCCCTGCTGGACGACTGGCTGGCGGCGATCGAGGAGGAGGATGCGCGCTGGCAGGATCAGCAGGACCTCCACATCGATCCGTTGCGTCAGGAAGAGCGCTCCGCGCGCGCCCGGCGCAGCCTGACGATCTGCGTACTGGAGACGGGTGCGGAGCTTCCGGAGCGCTCGGCCGAGCAGATCGCCGAGGCCTGGGAAGATCTGCTGGCCGCCGATGGTGACGCGGCCGAGCAACTGGACCAGACGGTGAAGGACGTGGCCAAGGCGATCTGTAATCGGGCGACCCCGCAGGAGGTCAACCCGATGGTGCAACGCATCGTCGCGACCGCGCGCGACGCCGGTGTTACCGAAGAACGCGTGAAGGCCGTGGTGCAGCACCTTGGGCAGGCGCACCTGCAACGGATCCGGGCCTCCGGGGACGAGCCCCGCTTCGATCCGCAGGAACGTATCCGGGCGCGCCGTTCCGTGCGCTTCGAGGACGACGACCCAGACCTGCTGGCGGACCAGGACGATACCTATGTGTTCGAGGCGACGCGTATTCGTATCGGTGACTGGTTCGAGTTTGCCGACAAGGCCACGGGCGAGGCACAGCGTATGGCGCTGGTCTGGCGTGGCGAAGCGACGCGGCGCTTTCTGTTCCTGTCGCTGGACGGCGTGACCAGCCGTCGCCACAGCCTGCAGGGTGTGGCGCACGAAATGCGCGAAGGCCGGATGCGCGCGCTACCGCGCGATAACCCACTGGACGCCATGATCCGCTAGCGCCGATCGGCCGGGGCATCTCCCTGGCAGGCCTCCCTGTCCCCTGGGCAGTAACGTAGCGCCAGCACGGTAATGTCATCCGCCTGTGTGGCGCCGCCGGCGAAATTCGCGACGGATTCCAGTATCGCATCGACCTGCTGTCGCGCCGGGCGCGCGGCAATTTCACCAAACAGTGTGAACAGCCGCTGTTCGTCGTAGAGACTCTGCGCCGCATCCGCCGCCTCTGTGACCCCGTCGGTGTACAGCAGCAAGGAATCGCCGGGTGCCAGCTGGACGGTGTGCACCGGGTACTCCATGTCTTCCATCGCTCCCAGGACCAGCCCCGGCGGCAGCCTCAGCCAGTCGTACGCGCCATCAGCGCGGCGGATCAGCGGCGGGTTGTGGCCCGCGTTGGCAAAGTGGACCTCGCCAGTGCCCAGATCCAGCACCCCGCACAGATAGGTTACGAACATGCCGTTTTCGTTGTTCAGACACAGCTCGTTATTGACTCGGGTCAGGATCTCGCCGGGATCGCGCGGGTCCTGCTCGGCGATGCCCTTGACCAGAGTCTTGGTCACAGCCATGAACAGCGCGGCCGGCACGCCCTTGTCGGAGACATCGCCGACGGCAAAGAACAGGGCGTTGTGCTCGCGCAGGGGGAAGAAGTCGTACAGGTCACCGCCGACCTCCTTGGCCGGTATCAGGCGCGCCGCGAGATCGATGCCCACGTCCAGGTCGGACAGGTCGAGCCGCTTGGGCAGGAAGCTCATCTGGATGTTGCGTGCGATCTTCAGCTCGCTTTCCATGCGCTCCTTGGCGGCGGTGGTCGCGGTCAAGTCATTGATGTAGTCCTTCAGCGACAGGCGCATTTCGTCCAGTGAATGGGCGAGCTGGCCCACCTCGTCGCCGGTGCGGATCGCTGGCAGCGGGCGCTCCAGGTTTCCGCGGGCGATCTCGCCGGCGCTGGTTGCCAGGCCCTTCAATGGCCGTGTAATCCCGCGCGATATGCCGATGATGGTGCCGAGCAGAATGAAAAAGCCGATTGCGGCGATGATCAGCACCCAGTGCATCACCCGCAGGATGTCCCCAAACAGCTCGCGTTCGGGGATGATCACGCCCACTGCCCAGTTCGTCTCGGGCAGGCGCACATGGTAGAGCCGTGCCGGCTCATCCAGGAGTGCTTTCGGAACGCGCGTGAATCCTTCGTCGGTACGCTGGATGTGTCGGCCCAGCTCGCGCAAATCCGGTTCACCGAGTGTCTCGGCCAGACTGAACAGGCTCTCGCGCATGATCCAGTCGCGCTGCGGGTAGGTGATAAACCGGGTGCGCGGGCTGACCAGAAAGGCGAAGCCGGTGTCAAAAATCTCCACTTCGTCGACCCGCTCGGTCAAAGCCGGCAGTTCGATGTCCATGGTGACGATGCCGCGCAGTTTGTCCGTGTCGTCGGGGTCGAAGAAAGGGCGCGAGTGGGTGGTGATCAGCCGGTTCGGGTCGGCGGCCGAGGGGAACGGTTCGGTCCAGAAGCCGCTACGCGTGAGTGCCGAGATCTGGTACCAGTCCCGAGTGAAGTAGTCGAAGTCGTCGCCGCCCAGTTTCATCCGCGCGACGCCATCCGGCGTCTCGTAGGAAAACGGGCCGTAGTAGCGCTCGTCGGGGTCGGCGGCATAGGGCTCGTAGGTGACGGCGGCGCCCTGTACGGCATCGGACTGGAGGGTCACGTCATCCAGCACCGGGAACAGGCCATCGGGCCGGATCTGTCCCGAGTTCAGGGCGCTGGCGAGGCCCTGGGCCGACCCGGCCACCTCGTTCAGCGACGAACGGATGCGGTTGGCCGTCGCGTGAGTCAGCTCGCGTGCCTGGTCCTCGGCGTGCTCCAGCATGATGTCACGCACCAGAAAATACAGCGCGCCGGAGGAAACGAAAAAAATCGAGCCGGTCGTCAGCAGGGTGACCAGCGCCAGGCGGACCGCGAGGCTCTTACGGCCGTTCATGCATCACGTCCCGGTGAAACTGTTCGTACGGCACGGGCTCCCATTCCAGGTGCCCCAGGTTGCGCATCAGACTGACGGCCAGCTGGTAGTCCTGCCGGTTCAGGCGCGGCCCCCGCAGGGTCTCGTCTTTCAGGTACAGCGGCCGTAACGCCTCCAGCATCAGACGCTGGTGGGCGCGGTTGGTCGGCTCCCCGGCGCGGATGATGCGATCCATCACCGCGTCCAGCGCAGCATCCGGATGGGCAAATGCGTGCTCCCAACCGCGCAGGGAAACCTCGACAAACGAGCGGATGGCGTCGGGATGTTCGCGCAGCGTCGATTCCAGGACGTAGATGCCGTCTTCGGCCAGGCCTACGCCGTGATCTTCCAGCGGCATGATGTCGATTTCGTCCGGGTCCAGACCGGATAGATACAGGTCCACCAACTCGTTGTACCGCGTTGCCATTGCCGCCGTGACGGCACCGGTGCGCAATGCAGCCATCGTTGCTCCCTGGTCGACCGTATCGGGCGCTACCCCGTAGGTGCGGAACAAGGCCTCCGGCTGGAGGCTGAAGCTGGCCCAGCGCGAGACGCGCTGTCCGTCGAGATCCTCCGGTACCATGATCCCGGATTCCGCCAGGGACACCAGCACCAGCGAGGAGTCCTGGATCAGTTGTGCTACGTTGACCACGTCCACGCCCTGTTCGCGGAGTTCCAGTGCCTGCGTGAGGTACAGCAGAGCCACATCGGCCTCTTCGTTGGCCAGTGTGGCGGGGGCGGGGTGCTCCGCGCCGTGCGGGAGGATTTCCAGCTCCACCCCGGCGTCCTGGTACCACCCCATGTCCTTGGCAAGGTAAAAGCCGGCGAACTGCGCCTGGGGTACCCAGTGGGGTTGAAAGCGCAGGGTCTGCGTGCCGGCCATTGCGGTGCTGGTGAAAAGGAGCAGGGCCGCCACCAGGGCAACGGCGCGGCACCGGGGGAGGCGGAAGCCATTGGCCGCCGGATTGGGGAATCGTGCGTATGCAGCGTCCATGGAGAAGGGGCAGGCCGTGACGGTCTTAGACGGCGACAGCATACCGGGGTGTCCCGGTGGGCGCACCCAGGCGCGCTCCGGGCGTCAGACGGGCGTTGTCCGGGAGTGGTGGTATCAGGGAATGTTGGGAGAGTGGCGTTCGCGTGTCGCGTGTGGGTTAGGGGTCATGTGGATGGCCTTGGCACTGGCAGTCCTCGCGCCGTTAACCGCCGTTGCATCCTCGTCCCCGTCCGCAGCCGATATCGGCACCCCGATCCCGATCACGCAACAATCGGCACCGGACGTGCTGCGCTCTGGCTGGTTCGAACGTCCCCCGTATCAGGCCGATTCCGACAGCGCGTCCCGGGGATCCCCGACCGGGCTCGACGTGCTGGTCGCGCAGGAGGCGCTGGCCGGTGTCGGGCACGGCGCCGAGTTCGTACCGCTTGCCTGGAGCGAGCAGCTCACCGCATTGCGCCACGGTGAGATCGACTTTGTCGTCGGTACCTATCTCGAGCCCGGGCGCCTCGACTATGCGCATTATTCGCGGCCTTACCGCCAGGAACGGAACGCCCTCTATGTGCGCGCCGGCGAGCGCGGTGATTACGTGTTCGAGGACCGCACGGCCCTGGTCCGTGCGGTACGGGACGGAGACTTCCGGCTGGGCGTGACCACGGGCTATGCCTACGCCTCGAGCGAGCTGGCCGATCTGGTCGCGGATCCGGGGGAGGACGCGCGCCTGTACCCCGCCGCCGGTGACGAGGCCCACATCCAGGCGCTGGTTGAGGGCCGGATTGACGGCTTTGTCGCGGATCCCGTGATTGTGGATCTGCTGCTGGCACGAACGGACCGCGCCCGTCTGATTCAGGTGCATCCCCTGGACTTGGGCGCCGTTGGCGTGCGCGTGATGTTCTCCCGCGCCACGGTCCCCGAGTCCTTCGTCGAGCAGTTCAACTCGCAGTTGCAGGCACTGGAGGACAGCCGCCGGATTGTCGCGCTGGAAGTCGAGCATGTGCTGCCCGCGTTTCTCTCAATGGCCACCAGCGAGACCTGGTTCAATACGCTCACCCTGCTGGGGATCCTCGCGTTTTCCGCCTCCGGGCTGATCCTCGCCCGGCGCGAACGCTACAACCTGTTCGGTGCGCTGGTCCTGGCCTCGTTGCCGGCCATCGGTGGCGGCGTGCTGCGCGATCTGCTGTTGGGCCGCGACCCGATCTTCATCTTCGAGACGCCGGAGTTCCTGCTGGTCCCGATTGTGGTCGTGGGAGTCGGCTTTGTGCTGTACAAGCTGCATGACCATGTGCTGGTGCGCTGGCATGTCGTCCAGGAACTCCTTGCGCGCCAGCAGACGGGTCTCGGGGGGCGCGTCGTGGGGAATCTGCAGCGGGGTCTGGATGCCTGGGCAGTGGCCTCGTTCACCGTGATCGGCGTCGGTGTGGCGGTCGAGTCGCAGGCCAGCCCGTTGTGGCTCTGGGGCCCGGTAATGGCGGTGGTGACCGCCTCGTTCGGCGTGATCATGCGTGATGTGGTGCGCTCGGACTTCAATATCGACATGCTCAAGCGCGACTCCTTTGCCGAGATCTCGGTCCTGGGCGGCATTCTCTATTCGCTGATCCTGCTCTGGCCCCCGGTGGAGCTGAGCCTCGGGTTTATCCTGATCGCGACGCATGCGGTGATCGTGCTGCTGTTCCTGGCGCGTCTTGGGGTTCTCTACTGGGGCCGTCCCAACCCGTTGCAGATGGGTGACCCGCATACCCTGCCCGAACGGCGTCTGGATGCACTGGCACCCCGCGAAACCGAGGCCTGGTCCAGCCTGACTTCCTACCTCACCGAGGATGCCGAGGGGCGAGCTCGCCCGGCCGAGCCCGGGGAGCTGGAACGCCTGCACAAGGATTTCGAATACCTGCTGCAGCCGGTGTTGGCCGAGTTGGACCGGCTGGCGGGCGAGCCCCTGCTGGAGGCCACCGCGCGCCGGCACGAGGCCCTGCGTGACCGCTTTCGGCTGGTCGCGCGTCTGGAGCAGCAGATGTATGACCACCTGCGTGAGACCGCGACCGACGCCGAAACCGCGGCCGACGAGGTGGCGCGGGCCCTGGAAGGGCGCGTTCTCGAGGCCCTGCGCGGTCTGCTGGATACCGCGACCATGGCCGTGAGTTCCACGGACCACGACGATTTGGCATGGCTGCGCGACATGACGGCCAATCAGCGCAGCCGCTTCGATGCCCTGCGTGCCCGCTACCTCGACCCCGATCATTTCCAGCCCGGGAGTGCACTGGATCGCGTGCTGCAGCGAACGCACCGCGTCGAACGCATGCTCTGGATGCTGGCGGAGTACGCGGAGCGAAGACTCGAACCGACGCCGAGCCCGGTACAGCGTGATCGGCGCGCACTCCAGAAACGCTTTTTGCGCGCCGACTGACCGTCGTCTGCCCGCGATTTACGGAGTTGCGACCAACTGGCGGGTGCGCAGATGCGTGGCCCCGACCACCGCAGCTGGCACCAGTAGCAGGTTCACCAGGGGCACCATCGCCAGCAGGGTCGTCCCGGCGCCGAACGCGAGGGTTTGCAGCCGGCGCGCCCGCAGGCGCTGGCGCACTGCATGGAACGCCAGGCCGTCGTTGGCCAGCGGAACCTCCATGAACTCCACCGCCAGGACCCAGCTGCCATAGAGGAACCAGGCTGCGGGCGCGAGCAGGTTGAGCCCGGGCACAAAGGTGATAATCAGCACCGGGATCAGCAGCAGGGCGTAATACCCGAGCTTGCGCGCAGCGGTGGCAAGCGCATGTACGAACTCCCCGGTCAGCGAGCGGGGCTCCGCCTGGGGCGGGTGGCCCAGTCCTTCTGCCGTGCGGTAAGCAAGCGGCCCGGAGAAGGGGCTGGCCACGATCGCGGCCAGGGCCACGGCGGAAATCCCGATCACCAGCAGCAGGAACAGGGCGAACAGCGGCCACAGCAGCCAGGCCAGCCAGTCCCAGGCCTGCGGCAGCCAGGCGGCCAGCAGGGCGTCAAAGCCCACGGCGGCGGCCGCGACCAGGGCGCCCACCAGCACAATGTTGATGATCAGCGGAATGATCACGAGCCCGCGCAGGGCGGGTTCGTGCACGCGCGTCAGGCCCCGGAACGGGGCGAGGAACGCGTAAAGCGGCGAGAGAGGCCTTGCCCGCTGATTCAGCGGCGGGCCCCGAACAGCGTCAGGACCAGGCCGACCACCGCCATGATCCCGCCGCCAATCAGATACATGCGGGTCTCGTCGGTGTAGCGCCCAGTGAAGGTTTCGTGCAACTCCTCACCCAGGCTGTCCGTTGCGTTGTACCCCATCACCAGCAGGATGACGCCACCCACCAGCAGGGCGATTCCGAGAATACGACTCCAGTGCATGTTTGCGTCCTTTTGTTGTTGTGGTTCTTTGCCTGAATGTAGCACTGATATCCGGCGCTGGCGGTGACGTATCCCGAGAAACGCCAGTTTCCCTGTCCGGCGCCCTGTCGCGCAGGGGTGTCCCGCGTAGGAGGCCAGCCCTCTGGCCGATGGGCTTGTCCGGCGTTGTATCGCGCAGGGGGCTGCGCTCCTACAGGGGGTGTCTTGCGTAGGAGGCCCGCCCTCTGGCCGATCGCCGTTGGCCCTCAGCGAGAAGGCGAGAAAGCCTCCAGATCCATGCCGATGCGCGCCAGGCGTGCGGCGCCGTGTGCGGCGTCGTCGTTGTCTGCGGCCATCACCGGGATCTCCAGGATGCGCTCGCGGATGCGCGTCCATGTGGGGTTCGCGGCCCCGCCACCGAGCGTGATGATGCGCTCCACGCGTGGAGCCCCGAGCTCCGTCAGACGCCGGTAGCCGTCGCGCTCGATGCGCGCGATCCCCTCGAACAGCCCCTGGAGAAAGCGCGCGTCTTCATCCGGGCGTGGCGTAAGGCGGGGTTCCAGTTCCGGATCACTGACCGGAAAGCGCTCGCCCCGTCGGGGCAGAGGCAGGTAATCGAGACCCGTGTCCGTATCCGGATCCATTTGCTCACTGAGTCGCTGTAGCGTGTCGTCGTCAAAGTGCTGGCGCAGTACCGCGCCGCCGCTGTTGGAGGCACCGCCGATCAGCCACTGGCCGAACAGGTGATGGCTGTAAATGCCCAGCTCGGGGGCAAACACGGGCTCCGACGAGAGCTGCTTGATCACCATGGTCGAACCCAGGCTGGTGACGCCGGTGCGGTCGTCCTCCACGCCGGAGGCGAGAAAGCCGGCGATGCTGTCGGTGGTCCCGGCAATCACCCGCGAGGCCGGGTTCAGGCCCAGGTGCTGCGCCATTTCCGGGGCGACCGGCCCCAGGTTCGTTCCCGCCGGTACAACCTCCGGCAGCAGATTGGCATCGGTGGTCAGGATGTCCTCCAGCCAGTCGGGCCAACCGTGCCAGAGGGCGTCATAGCCGAGCTTCAGGGCGTTGTTCTCATCCATCACGTCGAAGCGTCCGCGCAGGCGCCCGGCGATCCAGTCGGCCTGATGCAGCACGCGGCGCACGCCGGAGAGGCTCTCGTGGCGGCGCACCCACAGCAGCTTCGCCGCCGAGGAGCTGGGGCTGTGCACGGCCGACCCGCTGGGCGCGACCCCGGCGAGGATCGCAGTCATGTCGATGGCGCGGGCGTCGTTGTACATCATCGCCGGGCGTACCGGCCGGCCGTCGGCATCCAGGAACAACAGCGTGGCAGAGGTGCCGTCCACTGCGATCGCCACGGGCTCGCCCTTCAGGTGTTCCGCGGCCTCGCGCAGCAGGTCGCGCACCAGGGTCCACCACTGGGCAGGGTCCTGTTCCGCGATGCTGTCGCCGTCGGCTTCCGGTTCCGGGAGATCCCGTGAGGCGGAGTACACCCGTGCGCCGTCCGGGTCCACCAGCGCCAGGCGGATGCCGGAAGTCCCCAGGTCGAGGCCAATCGCGTGCATGGAACTCGGCTAGAGACCCGAATGCAGCGGGCTGCGTCCCGGAGGCGGAAGCGTGACCCGCTCCGGTGGGGTCCAGCCGGGCTGGCGGTGTTCGGCCACGACCGAGGTGTAGATACCGCCGCGCACGTTGAAGTACGAGGTCAGGCGCATGAAGCGCGGCTCGGTTGCCGCGACCAGATCCGCCAGGATCTGGTTGGTCACGGCCTCGTGAAAGGCCCCCTCGTCACGGAACGACCACATATAGTTCTTCAGCGACTTCAGCTCCACGCACTTGTGGTCGGCCACGTACTCCAGGTGCAGTTCCGCGAAGTCGGGCTGGCCGGTGGCCGGACACAGGCAGGTGAACTCCGGGATGCGGATATAGATCGCGAAATCGTTCTCCGGCGCCGGGTTGTCGAAGGTCTCCAGAGTCTTGCTCGGCTGGCTGGGCATCTACGTTTCTCGTTTCCGAATGAATGGTCCCGCCTGCGGACGGGCACACCTGCAAGCAGGCTTTCACAGGCGTTATGTTGTGATGGTGAACGGGACGGTCACGTTACCGGCACAAGCGTGTACCATTCTACCCCCGAGTGTCCTGACCGCGGATTACGCCGAACGTGCGACTCGCCCGAATCAAGCTGGCCGGCTTCAAGTCCTTCGTCGACCCGACGACGCTGGTGCTGCCCGGAAACCGGGTGGGCATCGTCGGGCCGAACGGCTGCGGCAAGTCGAACACCATCGACGCCGTGCGCTGGGTGATGGGCGAGTCCTCGGCCAAGCACCTGCGCGGCGACTCCAGCGAGGACGTGATCTTCAACGGCTCCTCCAGCCGCAAGCCGGTCGGGCAGGCCTCGATCGAGCTGATTTTCGACAACTCCGATGGCCGCCTGGGCGGCGAGTACAGCGCCTACGGCGAGATCGCCGTGCGCCGGGCGCTGACGCGTGACGGCCAGTCCAAGTACTTCCTCAACGGCCAGCGTGCCCGCAAACGCGACGTGGTGGACCTGTTCCTGGGCACTGGCCTCGGCCCGCGCAGCTACGCGATCATCGAGCAGGGCATGATCGCGCGCCTGATCGACGCGCGCCCCGAGGAACTGCGGGTCTATCTCGAGGAGGCCGCCGGCATCTCCAAGTACAAGGAGCGCCGACGCGAAACCGAGAACCGCGTGCGTCACACCCGCGAGAACCTTGAGCGCCTGGACGACGTGCGCGACGAAGTCGCCAAGCAGGCCGAACGCCTCAATCGCCAGGCCGCCACGGCCGAGCAGTACCAGACCCTCGCCGCCGAGCGGCGGCAGAAACGCGCCGAGGCGATCCTGCTGCGTCTGCGTGCGCAGGAACAGGAACTGGAGGCGAGCCGGCGTCGATTGCAGGAGGCCGAGACCCAGTTGGCCGGCATGCAGTCGGAGGCGCAAAAGGTGCGCACCGAAACCGAACAACAACGCCAGACGCGCGTAGACCTGGAGGCGGCCACCACCGAGGCGCAGTCCGCCTACTACGACCGCGCGGCCGAAGTCTCGCGCCTGGAACAGTCGATCCGCCATGCGGAGGACGAACTGGCCCGCGAGCGTGCCGAACTGCAGCAGCTGGAACAGCGTCTGCAGACGGCCGGCGAGGCGTTTGCGGCACTGGAGCAGCGCATTGCCCAGGCCGAACACGAGCGCGACCAGCGCCAGCACGAGGCAGAGACCGCGGAGGCCGAGCGCGAACGGCTGGAGGCTGCGGCGGAGCAGGCCGAAACGGAATTTCAGGCCGCGCGCGAGGCCCAGTCCGAGTGGGAGCGCGCCCTGGCCGAGCCGCGCCAGAATGCGCAGCTCGCGCGTTCGCGCATGGATCACGCCGAGCACCAGCTCGCGCGCCTTGAGCAGCGCCGCGAACGCCTCGACGCCGAGCGCGCGGCCCTGCCGCAGACCCATCCGGGCGAGGAGGCCGAACGGCTGCAGGGCGAGCGCGATGCCCTGGCCGAGCGCCTGGAGCAGCTGCGTCAGCAGCGCGAGCAGCAACAGGAACAACTGAACCAGCTCACCGAGGCCCGCCGCGAAGCCCGCGACGCCCTGCACCAGGCCGAGCGCGAGGCGCGCGAGGTCGCGGGGCGTCTGGCGGGGCTGGAGCACTTCGCCGGCGAGGACGACCCCGCCCAGACGCGCGAGCGCCGCGAGGCCTGGGCGCGCGAACAGGGGCTGGACCTCTCGCGGCCCCTGGTGCAGCAGCTGGAGGTCGACGACGGCTGGGATACGGCCGTGGAGCTGGTGCTGGGGGCCTGGCTGGAGGCCGCCGTGCTGGACGCACCCGAGGCCACGCAAGACTGGCCAGATGCCGCGCTGCGTCTGGTGAGTACGCAGACGGATGCCGCCGTGGCGATCTCGGACGACTCGCTCGCCGTCCGCGTGCGCGGCTCCGCGGCCGTGACGCAGTGGCTGTCACGCATTCACTGTGCGCAGGATCTGGACGAGGCCCGGCGCCGCGTTGCGAGCCTCGCACCGGACGAGAGCGTGATCACGCCCGACGGTACCTGGATGGGGCCGGGGTGGGTCGCCCACCGCACGCTGGAAGGCGGTGCCTCCGGCGCGGTCGCGCGGGTGCGCCTGGCGCGCGAGCTGCGCGAACAGGAAGAGCAGCTGCAGGGGCAGGTCGAGCAGCACCAGGCCACCCTGGCGGAACGGGGCGAGGCCATCGATGCCGCACAGGCTGAGCGCGATCGGCTGGATGCCCAGCTGCGTGAGCAGCAGGGCGAGATCGACGAACGCGACCGGCGCATCCAGCGTCTGCGCGATCAGGCCCGGCAGCTGGAACAGCAGCAGGCGCGGATCGATCGCGAGGCGGGCGAACTGGAAGAAGAAACGGTTCGCGCACGGGAGCAGTTCGAGACCGCCCAGCAGGAGCGCAACCAGGCCCTCGCCACGCTGGAAACACTGGAGGCGGATCGCGGCACACTGGAGAGTCGGCTGGAGGCCGCGCGTGACGCCCATAGTCAGGCCCGCGATGCGGTGCGTGAGGCGCGCGATGTCTCCGGCCGGGCACGGATGGCGGAGCAGGAGGCGCGCCATCGGCTGGAGCGCGAGCAAAGCGAACGCGAACGTCTGGAACGCCAGCGCGCGGAGGATCGCGAGCGCCTGGAGAAGCTGCAGCAGGGCCTGGCCGGGCGCGAGGGGCCGCTGGAGCAATGGCGCGGAGATCTGCAGGCTGCCGCGGAGCAGCGCCAGCAGGCAGAAGAACGGCTGACCCGGGCGCGCGCGGATCTCGAGGCCTGCGATGCGCGGCTGCGCGAGCTGGCCACGCAGGCCGGCGAGCTGGACAGCCGTGTCGAGGCACAGCGTTCCACCTGCGAGGAGCTGCGCCTGGACCAGCGCGAACGCTCGGTGCAGATCGAACAGTTGAAGAGTCAATTTCAGGAGTCGGGGTTCGAGGCCGGGCCGCTGGCGGAGGGGCTCGCGGAGGATGCGACCGTCCCGGCCTGGGAGCAGGCGATTGCGGAGCTCGACCGCAAGATCGAACGCCTGGGACCGATCAACCTGGCGGCGATCGACGAGGCGCGCAGCCTGGAGGAACGTTCACGCTATCTCGAAGAGCAGCATGCCGATCTGATCGAGGCGCTGGAGACGCTGGAGGCGGCGATGCACCGCATCGACCGCGAGACGCGCCAGCTGTTCAAGCAGACCTTCGATCAGGTGAACGCCGGGCTGGGGCAGAAATTCCAGCGCCTGTTCGGCGGCGGCGAGGCGCGCCTGGAGATGACCGGTGACGATCTGCTGGATACCGGCGTGAATATCATGGCCCGCCCGCCGGGCAAACGACTCTCCACCATCCATCTAATGTCCGGAGGCGAGAAGGCGCTCACAGCATCGGCGCTGGTGTTCGCTATCTTTGAGTTGAATCCGGCACCCTTCTGCATGCTGGACGAGGTGGATGCGCCGCTCGACGAGGCCAACGTCGGGCGCTTCTGCGAGCTGCTTCAGGACATGTCCGAGCAGATCCAGTTCATCTTCATCACCCATAACAAGGCCACGATGGCGATGGCGGAACAGCTGATCGGCGTTACCATGCACGAACCGGGGGTCTCGCGTCTGGTGAGCGTGGACATCGACGAGGCCGTGGAACTGGCCGAGGCCTGAGCGGTTCCGTCCGAATTCGCGCGACCGTACAACACGTAATGACGAGGTATTGAGTGGATTGGATGCGCATCAGTCTGGTGATCCTGGGCATCGTATTGGTCGCCGGTATCTGGATGGCCCATCGCCTGCGCACGCGCGATCGCGCGCCGGATCTGGATGATGACGCCACGGACTGGAGCGACGATGCCGTACACATTCGCGCCCAGGACGATGCCCGTCCGCGACGCCGGGAGGGGGAAACCGACAGTCTGGGGGCAGAAGCAGGCTGGGCCGATCCACTGGAAACCTCGCGCGAGTACACGCGGGATGCCGAGGAAGTGGATTCCGATGAGGGCTTCGACGATGTGCGCATTCCCCAGCGCGAGCGCGCGGAGCCGCATCTGGGTGTGACCTCGGCGGAGGACGACGAACTCCTGGCCACGGGCGAGCGGCATGCCGATCGAGCACAGGATATTTACGGCGTCCTGGACAACGACGAAGAGCCGGTTCCGCCACCGCCGCATGGCGCGTTCGAACCGGACCCGGAGGACGCGCCACGCCGTCGCCCCAAATCCCGTGCCGCGGAAACCGCGAAGAGCATGATGGACGAGCTGGGTGGTCGCATGCGCTCGGGCATCGCCGCGCTGCGCAGTGTTCGTCTGCGTCGCCCGCGTGCGGAAGAGACGCTCGGCGAGCAACTGCACCCGGATCACGAGGTGGACCCCGAGCTGATCGAAGAACCGTCCCCCGACATGGAAACACTGGGCGAACATGTGTCCGAACCGCGCGTGGTCGGCCGCAATCCGCTACGGGGTGGACCGAGCTCCGACGAGAAGATCCTGTTGTTGCATGTGGTCGCGCCGCGCAACCGGCCGTTTACCGGCGTGGCCCTGGGGGCTGCACTGCAGCGCGCGGGGCTCAAGTCGGGCGCGATGGACATCTACCATTATCACGATGCCGAAATTGACAGCCGACAGGCGCTGTTCTCCGCCGCGAACATGGTGCCGCCGGGCACGCTGCGCGAACAGGATCTGACGGACACGATGACCCCTGGCATCACGTTGTTCGTGCAGGTGCATAACAGCGCCGATCCACAACGCGCGTTCGAGGCGCTGCTGGAGAATGCGCACGGCCTGGCGCGGGATCTGGGCGGCTCCATCCTCGATGCCCAGCAGTCCACTGCCACCAACCAGACGCTTGCCTACATGCGCGAGGACCTGAACGAGTGGCTGATGCGCCACCGCCCGGATCTGCTGCGGCGGCGGAGGGCGCGGTGAGTTCCCCCTCCGCGTCCCGGGGGGGCGCGGTGGGGGAGGCGGGCGAACGGGTCGAGCAGCTGCGGCGCCAGATCGAGCACCACAACTACCGCTACTACGTCCTCGACGACCCGGAGGTTTCCGACGCCGAGTTCGACACGCTGATGCGCGAACTCGAACAGCTTGAGGCCGAACACCCCGACCTGGTCACCGCGGATTCCCCCACCCAGCGTGTCGGCGGCACCCCCGCCGCCGGTTTCGACACGGTGCGGCATCGCCTGCCGATGCTTTCGCTGGCTAACGGCTTCGAACCCGACGAGATCCGCGACTTCGATCGCCGCGTGCGCGAGCGCCTGGCGAAGCAGACCGGCGAGCCCGACCGTGTCGAGCATGCCGTCGCCTACATGGCCGAGCCCAAGCTGGATGGCCTGGCGATCAGCCTGATCTACGAGAACGGCCGCCTGGTGCAGGCCGCCACGCGCGGCGACGGCGAGACCGGCGAGGACGTGACCGGCAACGTCCGAACCGTGCGCCCGATCCCGCTGCATCTCGGCGATCGCTATACCGACGATGCGCCGGGCGTGCTGGAGGTGCGCGGCGAGGTGTTCATGCGCCGCTCGGATTTCGTGCGTCTTAACCAGGGCCTGGAGGCCGATGGCCAGCGCGGCTTCATGAACCCGCGCAACGCCGCTGCCGGCAGTCTGCGTCAGTTGGACCCGAAGGTGACGGCGCGGCGCCCCTTGAGCTTTTTTGCCTACTCCATCGGCCATGTCGCGGGCGGCACGCTGCCGGACACCCAGTCCGGAACGCTGGACTGGCTGCATCACCTGGGCTTCCCGGTCTGCCCCGAGCGGGCAGTGCTGGAGGGTGCGGAGGGCTGCCTTGCCTACTACGAGCGCCTGGCCGAGCGCCGTCACGAGCTGGACTACGAGATCGACGGCATCGTCTACAAGGTCGACTCGCTGGAGGACCAGCAGCAACTGGGCTTCGTCTCGCGCGCGCCGCGCTGGGCCATCGCCCACAAGTTCCCGGCCGAGGAGCAGACGACCACGCTGCGCGCCGTCGACTTCCGCGTCGGCCGCACCGGGGCGCTGACCCCGGTCGCGCGGCTGGAGCCGGTACTGGTCGGCGGGGTCACGGTCAGCAACGCCACGCTGCACAACATGGACGAGGTCGCGCGCAAGGACATCCGCATCGGCGATCGCGTGATTGTGCGCCGCGCCGGTGACGTGATCCCCGAGGTGGTCGGCCGCGCCGGCGGGGAGCGCCCGCAGGACACCCGCGCGATCGAGATGCCGTCGCGCTGCCCGGAGTGCGATTCGCATATCGAACGCCCGGAGGGCGAGGCCGTCGCCCGCTGCACCGGCGGGCTCGTCTGCCCCGCGCAGCGCCGCGAGGCCCTCAAGCACTTCGTCTCGCGCCGGGCCATGGACATCGAAGGCTTCGGTGAAAAGCTGATCGAACAGCTCGCCGATGGCGGCATCGTGCAAAGCCCGGCCGACCTGTTCGCGCTGGACGCCGAACGCCTGGAGGCCCTGGAGCGGGTCGGCCCCAAGCTCGCCGAGAACCTCGTGAATGCCCTGGAACAGGCGCGCGAGACCACGCTTGCGCGGTTCATCTTCGCCCTCGGCATCCGCGAGGTGGGCGAGGTCACCGCCCGCAACCTGGCCACGTACTACGGTGACCTGGACGCACTGATGCAGGCCGATGCCGAGGCCCTGCAGGAGGTTCCGGACGTCGGCCCCATCGTCGCCGAACACATCGCCAACTTCTTCGCCGAGCCCCACAACCGCGACGTGATCCAGGCCCTGCGCGACGCCGGCGTCCACTGGCCCGACCCGCCGCGGCCGCAAGCGGCAGAATCGAGCGACGCGACCCCACTGGCCGGCAACACCTATGTCCTGACCGGCAGCTTCGACACCATGACCCGCGAAGAAGCCAAAGCCGCCCTCGAGGCCCGCGGCGCCAAGGTCACCGGCTCCGTCTCCAAAAAGACCACCGCCGTCATCGCCGGCGCCGACCCCGGCTCCAAGGTCACCAAGGCCGAATCCCTCGGCATCCCCATCCTCGGCCCCGACGACCTCGCCCAGCTCCTCAACGAACCCCCCCTGTAGGAGGCCAGCCCTCTGGCCGATGGGGCGTGTCCGGCATCGCATCGCGCAGGGGGCTGCGCTCCTACAGGGGGGTGTCTTGCGTAGGAGGCCAGCCCTCTGGCCGATGGGGCATGTCCGGCATCGCATCGCGCAGGGGGCTGCGCTCCTACAGGGGTGTGTCTTGCGTAGGAGGCCAGCCCTCTGGCCGATGGGGCGTGTCCGGCATCGCATCGCGCAGGGGGCTGCGCTCCTACCGGGGGGTGTCTTGCGTAGGAGGCCAGCCCTCTGGCCGATGGGGCGTATCCAGCGCCCTATCGGCGAGAGGCTCGCCTCCTACAGGGGGGTAGCGGCGTCATGGGGCGCTGGATGGATGCATTTTCATCAGGGGTTGCTTATGCTTCGCGCGCCGCGATGGAGTGCGGCGGGCGCCAGGGTCCGGCACTTGATGTAGTGTGGTCGGGCTGGGTTTTGTCGACAGGGCTTGAGGCCACGATCAGGATGCCGGACGGGCACATCACACTATGTTGAACCGTGGGCTGGAACGTCTGCTGAGGCTGCCGCGCGGCAAGAAGCGCTGGCTGATGATTGCGGCCGATGCAGTCATGCTGCCACTCGCGCTGTGGTCGGGTTTCATGATCCGCCTGGCCGAGCCGTTCCCTCCGGTCATGCAGCAGGCCTGGTGGCTTTTCCCCTTGATCGTGATCGTGGGGATCCCGTTGTTTGCCCGTCTGGGCCTGTACCGTGCCGTCGTGCGTTTCATGGGGTCACGCGCTATCTGGGCGGTAGGGTCCGGGGTCGTGGTGCTGGCGATGGTCATATGGGCGTCCGTCGCGATTGCCCAGCTGGAGGGGTTCCCGCGCTCGGTACCGATCAACTTCGCCATTGTGGCCTTTCTCTATGTCGGTGGCAGCCGCTTCCTGGTGCGAGCCTGGTATCGCTCGGTCGTGGATGTTGCACAAGGGGCCGAGCCAGTTGTGGTCTATGGCGCCGGCGAGGCAGGGGTCCAGCTCCTGTCGGCGCTCAAGGCGGGCGGCCGCTTCCGCATTGTGGCGTTCGTGGATGAAGATCGAGCGCTGCAGGGTAGTTCGATCGACGGGGTACCGGTTCATTCTCCGGAGCAACTGTCCGGCGTGGTGGATCGGTTCGGTGTGGGGCGTTTGTTGCTCGCGCTTCCCTCGGCCACCCGCAACGAGCGTCGGCACATCCTGGAAAGGCTGGAACACCTGCCCCTGTATGTTCAGTCCGTGCCGTCGATGGAGGCGGTCGTCTCTGGACAGGCCAGCCTGGAACAGCTGGAAGATATCGATGTGGCGGATCTGCTCGGTCGAGATCCGGTCCCGCCCGAGCCCGAGTTGCTGCAGCGCAGTATTCGGGGCCGTGTCGTCATGGTCACGGGCGCCGGCGGCTCCATTGGCTCCGAGCTGTGCCGCCGCATCGTGCTGGAGGAACCCGCCGCACTGGTGCTCTATGAACGCAACGAGTTCGCGCTCTACAGCATTGAACGCGAGCTGCTGGAGCGATCGGTGCCGTCTGGCCGGATGCCCGCGATTCACGCCATTCTCGGGTCCGTTGCCAATCCACGCAGGGTTTCCGCCGTATTGAGCGAATACGGGGTGCAAACGCTTTATCACGCCGCCGCCTACAAGCACGTGCCGATCGTGGAAGCCAATCTGATCGAAGGCGTGCGGAACAATGTGTTCGGCACGGCCATCCTCGCGGATGCTGCCATCGAAGCCGGGGTCGAGCGCTTCATCCTGATCTCCACCGACAAGGCCGTCAGGCCTACGAACGTAATGGGCGCGACCAAGCGCATGGCCGAAATGGTCCTGCAGGACCGCGCCCGCGAGAAGCGCGACACCATCTTCAGTATGGTGCGCTTTGGCAACGTTCTGGGCTCCTCGGGCTCGGTGGTGCCGTTGTTCCATCAGCAGATCCGCGATGGCGGTCCGGTCACCGTTACCCATCCCGAAATCACTCGCTATTTCATGTCGATCCCGGAAGCGGCCGAGCTGGTGATTCAGGCCGGGGCGATGGCCCAGGGGGGCGAGGTCTACGTGCTGGATATGGGCGAACCCGTACGTATTGTCGACCTGGCACGTCGAATGATCCGGCTGCACGGACGTCAGGTGAAGGAAGACGGCTACCCCGAAGACGGCATCGAGATCGTGTTTACCGGATTGCGTCCCGGCGAGAAGCTCTACGAGGAGCTGCTGATCGGCGACAATGTGGAAGCTACCGTGCACCCGCGGATCATGCGTGCTCGCGAGGACTGTGTTGCCCCTGCCGATGTTCGCGCCGCGCTCGCACAACTCGACCAAGCGGACCGCGAAATGGATACCGAACAAGCCTGCACAACGCTCCGTGGCGTCGTACACGAGTACTCACCAGCGGAGCATTCCCCGCAGACGCTCGAACGTATGGGCTTGCCATCGGGGTGAGCAACGGGGCCAACTTTCGCATGCGGGCTTGCAGCGTGCCGGGTGCCGTGCTGGAATCGCCGTTCATTGAATGAACAGCCAACCCCGTGCTGCCCCCCGCGCAGCCGAAATTGCGACTCCATGCCTTCCGACGAACTTCATTTCAAACTCCTGCGCTTGCTGGAGGAAGACCCCACGCGATCGCAGCGCGCTCTGGCGCGCGAGCTGGGTATTTCCGTCGGGGGGACCAATCACGCCCTCCGGGCGCTGCTCGCGCGTGGCTGGGTCAAGGCGCAGAATTTCACGCGCAGCGGTAACAAACGCGGATATCTGTATAAGCTCACCCCGAGCGGCGTGAGCGAGAAGGCTCGGCTGGCGTACTACTTCCTGCAGCGCAAACGCGCGGAACACGAGGCCTTGATGGCCGAGATCGAACAGCTGCGGGCCGAGGTGGGGCGCCAGGAACGTGACTGAAGCCACGGTCGTTCAGCGGGGAACGCGCACCGTGCACGACACGCCATCGCCAGGCACCGGTATTCTGCGCGCGCTAACCCAGCGAGTCGGTTAGGAGAAGCCCGACCGCCCCGCGGGCTGTCACTGTAGGAGCGCAGCCCTCTGCGCGATGGGGTGCTGGACAGGCCCCATCGGCCAGAGGGCTGGCCTCCTACAGGGGGGATGCCTCTGCGGATGTAGGAGCGCAGCCCCCTGCGCGATGGGGTGCTGGACAGGCCCTATCGGCCAGGGGGCTGGCCTCCTACGGTTTCGGGGCCAGAGGGCGGATCCTCGCCGATACGGTACCGGCCAGCCGCAAACGGTGGCTAACCTCAACCAATGCGCACATCAACAAACAGGAATGACAAGGAATTCGGGATGAAGATCGCAGTTGCCGGTACCGGCTATGTAGGCCTTTCCAATGCGGTGTTGCTGGCACAGCACCACGAGGTGGTGGCGCTGGATGTGGTGCCCGAGAAGGTCGAACAGATCAACCGCAAGGAATCGCCGATCATCGACGCCGAGATCCAGGATTTCCTGCAGAACCGATCCCTCAACCTGACCGCCACGCTCGACAAGCAGCAGGCCTACGAGGGGGCGGACTTCATCGTTGTCGCCACGCCCACGGACTACGACCCGCAGACCAACTACTTCAACACCAACACGGTCGAATCCGTGATCCGCGACGTGCTGGCGATCAACCCGCACGCCACCATGGTGATCAAGTCCACCGTGCCGGTCGGCTACACGCGCGAGATCAGGGCGCAGATGGAGACCGACAACATCCTGTTCTCGCCGGAGTTCCTGCGCGAGGGCCGGGCGCTGTACGACAACCTGCACCCCTCCCGCATTATCGTCGGTGAACAATCCGAGCGGGCCGAGACCTTCGCCAACCTCCTGGCCGAGGGTGCGATCGACGACGACATCCCGATGCTGTTCACCAACTCCACCGAGGCCGAGGCGATCAAGCTGTTCGCCAACACCTATCTGGCCATGCGGGTGGCGTACTTCAACGAGCTGGACACCTATGCCGAGACCCATGGCCTGGACACCCGCCAGATCATTGACGGCGTATGTCTGGACCCGCGCATCGGCAGCCACTACAACAACCCGTCGTTCGGCTACGGGGGCTACTGCCTGCCGAAGGACACCAAGCAGCTCCTGGCCAACTACGACGAAGTCCCCAACAACATCATCGGGGCCATCGTGGACGCCAATCGTACCCGCAAAGACTTCGTCGCCGACGCGATCATTCGCCGCAATCCCAAGATCGTCGGTGTCTATCGGCTGGTGATGAAGAGCGGCTCCGACAACTTCCGCGCCTCCGCCATCCAGGGCGTGATGAAACGCATCAAGGCCAAGGGCATCGAGGTGGTCGTCTACGAGCCGGAGCTGCCGGACGAGGAGTTCTATCGCTCCCGCGTCGTCCGCGACCTCGAAGAGTTCAAGCGCATGAGCGACGTGATCGTCGCCAACCGCATCACCGACGACATCCGCGACCAGACCGACAAGATCTACACCCGCGACCTCTTCGGCAGCGACTAACCCTTCTACACACCAACACCCCTGTAGGAGGCCAGCCCCCTGGCCGATCGGGGGTGCCGGACAGGCCTAATCGGCCAGAGGCTGGCCTCCTACGGATCTTGCGCCTTCCCGCCTGTAGGAGCGCAGCCCCCTGCGCGATGGGGTGTATCTCGGGCCCGATCGGCCAGGGGGCTGGCCTCCTACGGTGATGGGCCGTTGGCTGGAGGGCGATTTAATTGTTTTCCGTAGCCCTGACGTTCGCCAGAAACTCTCGGAAAAAGGCGCCAAACACGCCCAACATCAGTCCCAGTACCACAGAAAGCGCAATGATCAGACCCCGGCGGTCTTCAGCCGGAGAGGCCGACATCACGGCGATCTCGCCGATTTCCAGGTTGGAGTAACGCTCGATGGCTGGTTCATGTTGCAGGCGCGCAGATTCGAACCAGTCTCGGTCCAGCGCGCGAGCGAAGGGAATCTCCTGCAGCGCCATGGTCTTGCGTTCCACCTTTTGCTGCAGTTCTTCGCGCGAGGCCGGAATAGTGACCTCAATTTCTTCTTGCAGGTGCTGAGAGCGCTCCATCAGTGCTGCACGGGTGGTCTGTCGTTCGACACGCACGTTGGCCGGCAGGTCACCACCGAGACCAGCAAGGTCGTCGAGTAGCAACTGAACCTCCGACCGTTGTTCGCCCAGCAACTCCTCTCGTGCTGCGAGGCGCTCCAGTTGGCGCTCTGCGGAGTCCAGCGCCAGGCCAAGCTCCTGCTCCTCTCGGTCGAGGGATGCCTGGCGGAATTCGTGCTGCCGCTGCAGCGCCATCCATTTACCCTCGAGTTCCTGGCGTGCCACGGCAATACGTTGCGCTGCCCGAGCCTGCAGGTTGTCCGCAACTCGGGCGTGCAATGCCTCCACCGACGAGGCACGTTCTTTGGGAGCCAGAGTCGACAGCGTCACCAACGGCATTTCTCCCAGTCTCTCCAGGGAGGCCGAGAGCCCGCGTACGTCGTGTTCGCTGGCCAACTCTGCGATGGCCGCGTCAACCAACTGAAGTTCCGTTTCTTCGCGCAGGGCCGCCACGTCCACCAGGGCCTTGCCCTCGATATCCGCTGGCAGGGTAATCCACGTGTCGAACGCATAGCGCGGCGTCTGCATCAAGGCATACATCACGCCTGCCAGCAGTACGGCGAGCGCAATCCCGATCAACCACCATTTGCGCTGCTCCAGCACCTTCCACAAGTCGATCAGACTGATCTCGTCGTCGTAGGGACGGGAGAGCATCTGGTCGCGCTCTGGCGGCGACGAGGGTGTGCTGGTCTTGTGGTCGTTCGCAGCCATCGAGCGGTCTCGGGTCATTGTTCAAGCGCACGCATTGTCCGGATTTAGTCGAATAAAGGGAATCCGGCCAATGGACGGACGTTAGTTCCGTCTCAGAAAACGCCCGAGCTTGGCATTTGCCCATCCTGCGTGTGCGTGGTCAAATTCGCATCCACCCCCGAGCATCCCCCTGTAGGAGGCCAGCCCCCTGAGCGATGGGGCGTTGGTGATGCCCCAATCGGCCAGGGGGCTGGCCTCCTACAGAAGGCGAGGCGACGACGGATGACGGAGTGGAATGGATCACGCCGTACGGCGGCACGCGGGCGGGCGACGCGCACCGCGGTGGCATGTACGTACCTGTAGGAGCGCAGCCCTCTGCGCGATGGGGTGTTGGTGATGCCCCAATCGGCCAGAAGGCTGGCCTCCTACAGAACGCGAAACGAGAACGGATGACGGAATGGAATTGATTACGCCTTATGGCGATGTGCTCTGCGAGCGCTATGTGGACGAGGCGACGGCCCGCGAATTGAGGGAAGCGGCGCGGGATATGCCCTCCTGGGACCTGACCCTGCGCCAGCAGTGTGACGCAGAGCTGCTGCTGAATGGGGGTTTCTCCCCGCTGACGGGCTTCATGGGCCCGGCGGACTACGACGGCGTGCTCGAGAACATGCGCCTGGCCGACGGCACGCTGTGGCCGATGCCGATCGCGCTGGATGTGACCGAAGCCTTCGCCGCGCAGGTGGAGGAGGGCAGCCGCATCGCCCTGCGCGATGACGAGGGTATGCTCGTCGCGGTGATGGACGTGGAGCATCGCTGGACGCCCGATCGCACTCGCGAGGCGGAACAGGTATTTGGCACTCGCGATACCGTGCACCCGGGCGTCAACGAGCTGTTGCATCGCACGGGCCCCGTCTATCTGGGCGGCACGCTGCATGGTCTCGAGGCCCCGGTCCACCACGACTTTCGCAACTACCGCTACAGCCCGAGAGAGCTGAGGGAATACTTCCAGAAGCTCGGCTGGAGCCGCGTAGTCGCCTTCCAGACGCGTAACCCCATGCACCGCGCCCAGGTGGAGCTCACCCGGCGCGCCGTGCGCCAGACCGAGGCCAACCTGCTGATTCATCCGGTAGTGGGCGTGACCGCCCCGGGCGACGTGGATCATTACGCCCGCGTGCGCTGTTACGAGCATGTGCTGCGTCAGGCCCCGGAGCAGACCACCCAGCTGAGCCTCTTGCCGCTGGCGATGCGCATGGGCGGCCCGCGTGAGGCCCTGTGGCACGCGATCATCCGCCGCAACTACGGCTGCACGCACATGATCGTCGGCCGCGACCATGCCAGCCCCGATGCAGGCCCGGACGAGCAGGCCTTCTACGGCCCCTATGAGGCACAGGAACTGATTCAGCACCATGCCGACGAGATCGGCATCGAAATGGTCCCTTTCCAGGCCATGACCTACGTGCAGGATCGGGCGGACTTCGTGCCGGCCGACGAGGTGCGCGAGGGCGAACACACCCTCAGCCTCCCCAGCTCGGAATTCCGCCGCCGCCTGCGCGAAGGTCTGGAGATCCCGGAATGGTTCTCCTACCCGGAGGTAGTGCAGGAGCTTCGCCGCAGCTTCCCGCCGCGCGACCGCCAGGGCTTCACCGTGTTCTTCACCGGCCTGTCCGGTTCAGGCAAGTCCACCATGGCCAACGCCCTGCGGGTCAAGCTGATGGAACTGGGCGGGCGCGCCGTCACGCTGCTGGATGGCGATATCGTGCGCAAGGAGCTCTCCAGCGAGCTCGGCTTCTCCAGGGAGCACCGCGACATCAACGTCCAGCGCATCGGCTTTGTTGCCAGCGAGATCACCAAGAATGGCGGCTGCGCCATCTGCGCACCCATCGCGCCGTACACCGACATGCGCCGCCGCGTGCGCGAACGCATCGAGCGGGTAGGGGGCTTTATCGAAGTCCACGTCGCCACGCCCCTGGAAACCTGCGAGGCCCGCGACCGCAAGGGCCTCTACGCCAAGGCCCGCGCCGGCATCATCAAGGAATTCACCGGCATCGATGACCCCTACCAGGAGCCGCAAAACCCCGAGCTGCGCCTCGACACCCGCGAGATGACTCCGGACGAAGCCGCCCACCGCATTCTGCTCAAGCTGGAGGCCATGGGGTTCATCCGAAACCCTTAGCGCACGATCGGCCAGGGGGCTGGCCTCCTACAGGGGGCACAAGGAGCGTTCGCCAATCTGCCGCATCGATGCTAAATTCGTAAAACGAACTATCGATCGATCAAGGTGCTGTAATGGAAGCCCTCACCATCTCTCCGAAATATCAGGTCGTCATCCCCAAGGCGGTACGCGAGGCGCTGCATCTTCGTGCGGGCCAGAAGGTCCAGATTGTCGCGTACGACGACCGCATCGAACTGATTCCCGAACGGCGTATGAGCGAGATGCGGGGGTTCCTCAAGGGCATTGCCCCAGACATCCCGCGCGACGGAGACCGCGTGTGAACGTGGTCGATTCGTCCGCGTGGCTGGAATACTTTGCCGACGGCCCCAATGCCGATGTGTTTGCAGATGCAATCGAGACCACGGCAGAACTGATCGTGCCCACAATCAGCCTCTACGAAGTCTTCAAACGGGTACTCCAGCAACGAGGCGAGGCGGCGGCCCTGCAGGCCGCCGCACTGATGCAGCAGGGCGAACTCGTCGAACTCACGGGGCCTTTGGCGCTGTCCGCCGCCAGCCTTGGCAACCAGCACCGTCTCCCGCTCGCCGACAGCATTATCTACGCCACCGCGCGCGCCCATCAGGCCGATCTCTGGACCCAGGACGCGGATTTCGACGGGCTTCCGGCCGTTCACTACATCCCGAGGCATCCCCTGTAGGAGGCCAGCCCTCTGGCCGATTGGATATGTCCAACACCCCATCGGCCAGAGGGCTGGCCTCCTACGATGGGTCCCGGGCATCCTGTAGGAGCGCAGCCCCCTGCGCGATGGGAAGCCAGACAAAGCCCCAACGACCAGAACCTGGTTCATGGCCAGCCGAAGAGAACACCAGACAACCCCCACCCGCCCCTCGGCGAACACACCAATCCGACAACGGGAGCGATGCCATGGACGGCAAACCTCACGCTCAGGCCCTGCGCCGTGGCCGCTATTCCGAGCCCGGGCGCATCTACCTCATCACCACCGTCACGCGGGATCGCACACCGGTGTTCCGCGACTTCGCTGCTGCCCGTGCACTGGTCGCTACGCTGCGCCACGCGCAATCGCTCGGGCATGCGGATACGCTGGCCTATGTGGTGATGCCCGATCATCTGCACTGGCTGATGACGCTCGGCGACAACATGTCCCTGTCCACCGTCGTGCGGTCGGTCAAGGCAGTCACCGCCCGCAGGCTCGGGCGAGCGCTCTGGCAGCCCGGGTTCCACGATCACGCGGTACGCCGCGAAGAAGACCTGACGGCGCTGGCCCGCTATATCGCCGCCAATCCCTTTGGTGCGCAACCTGGGTGACTATCCTCACTGGGACGCGATCTGGCTTTGATCGGTGGGGTTGCGCCGAACGCCCAATCGGCCAGAGGGCTGGCCTCCTACACGGGGGTCGGGTTGCTGTAGGAGCGCAGCCCTCTGCGCGATGGGGTGGTGGTGATGCCCCCGATCGGCCAGGGGGCTGGCCTCCTACAGGGGGGTGTTCGATTGTTGTAGGAGCGCAGCCCTCTGCGCGATGGGGTGGTGGTGATGCCCCGATCGGCCAGGGGGCTGGCCTCCTACAGGGGGTGTTCGATTGTTGTAGGAGCGCAGCCCTCTGCGCGATGCGGCGCCGGGTATACCCCCAATCGGCCCGAGGCCGCCCCCTGCATCGTGGTGCTTATCCTGGGTATAATCTAGTCTAGTCAATTAAGCTAAGTCGGATACCGGTGCGAGGGCAGACATGAACGAGACGGTAAACATCCATGAGGCCAAGACGCATTTGTCCCGCCTGCTGGACAAGGTCAGCCGGGGCGAGCCGGTGGTGATCGCTCGGGCCGGCAAGCCGATTGCCCGCCTTACGCGTGTCGAGGCCCCGGTACCGGCCGCGGCCAGCCGCGTCGGTTTCCTCAAAGGGCAGGTGAGTGTGCCGGACGACTTCGACCGGATGGGCGAGGAGGCCATTGTCGAGGCGTTCGAGGGCGACGATGCATCTCCTTCTTGATACGCACATCCTCCTGTGGGCGGCTGCCGATTCCCCACGGCTGCCTTCCGAGGCGCGCGAGCTAATCCTCAACCCTGAGTATGACCTCGCGTACAGTGCCGCCAGCCTGTGGGAAGTCACCATCAAGAGGGGCCTCGGGCGTAGCGACTTCGTCGTCGAGCCAGCTGTCCTGCGACGGGAGCTTCGCGAGCACGGCTATACGGAACTACCCATCGACGGGACCCATGCGCTGGCGGTGGGCCACTTGCCGGAGATCCACAAGGACCCGTTCGACCGGATCCTGATTGCCCAGGCCGAGTCCGAAGGCTACCTCCTGCTCACCAGCGACACCCGCCTGGCCCAGTACCCAGGCCCCATCCGCCTGGTGTAAGCGACAACCCGTCACCCTCTGCTGTAGGAGCGCAGCCCTCTGCGCGATGGGGCGGTGGTGATGCCCCAATCGGCCAGAGGGCTGGCCTCCTACAGGTGCTATAATCGGTACTCAAATCGGTACTGGAGGGTGTATGGAGAATGTGATTTCGGCGCAGGAGATCAAGCGGCGCGGCATTAGCGCGGTGGATCGGGCGCTGGAGAAGGGGCCGGTGCACGTGATCCAGCGCAATCGTCCGCGTTACGTGATCCTGAGCGAGGAGTCCTACCAGCGTTTGGCGGCGGGCGTAGAGGCCCGGGGGCACCTGTGGCACCGGTTGCTGGAAGACGATGCAACGCCCGCCGCACCCCGAAGCCGGGAGGATCTGGACCGTGAATTGCAATCGGAGCGCGAAGGCTGGTCCGATTGATGCTGGCATTCCTGGATGCCAGTGCCATCATCTATCTCCTGGAGGGCGATACTCGTACCCGAGAGGCGGTTCGCCAGGTGCTCAGAAATCTGGAGCAGAGCGACGGCCCTCCGGCGCTGGTGGTCTCCGCCTTGAGCCGCCTGGAATGCCGCGTGCGCCCGCTGCGCGAATCGAACACCCCGGTTCTTGAACAACTGGATGCATTTTTCGACGACCCGGGGTTGTCGGTCGTCGCGCTGGATACGGCCGTTCTGGACAAAGCGACGGAACTGCGTGCTCACCATGGGCTGCGCACACCCGACGCCATCCAGGCAGCATCCCTGCTCGCGGTCAACCCGCAAGGCGCCTTCGTGACGGGCGATGGCGACTTTGAAAAGGTACCCGGCCTGCACGTCCACCGGATTCCACGTTGACCCGTAAACGCCCCTACGGCCGCATCCCGACCGAAAATGTAGGAGGCCAGCCCCCTGGCCGATTTGGGCGTTAGACAGGCCCCACCACCCAGAGCGCCAGCCACTACCAATGCCGCGCCACCCCCCAAACCTTGAGCCCAACCCCCCAACCATGCTCCAATCCGCGTTCAACCACTGAACGCACCACCCTGTAGGAGGCCAGCCCCCTGGCCGATCACCCGTGAGCCAGGCAGCCAACCTCCTGCAGAGCAACACCCCAACGGAACCCAACCCCAGTGACCCCCGGCCCCACCACCCCCCGCGCCCAGCAACAATCCCCCCGTAGGAGCGCAGCCCCCTGCGCGATACGGTGTGTCCAGGGCCCAATCGGCCAGGGGGCTGGCCTCCTACGCAAGCCGCCCCCTGTAGGAGCGCAGCCCCCTGCGCGATACGACGCGGCCAAGGCCCTCTCGGCCAGAAGGTTAGCCTCCTACGCATCTCGGGCCCACTCACCCTGTAGGAGCGCAGCCCCCTGCGCGATACGGTGTGTCCAGGGCCCAATCGGCCAGGGGGCTGGCCTCCCACGCAAGCCGCCCCCTGTAGGAGCGCAGCCCCCTGCGCGATACGACGCGGCCAAGGCCCTCTCGGCCAGAAGGCTGGCCTCCTACGCATCTCAGGCCCACTCCCCCTGTAGGAGCGCAGCCCCCTGCGCGATACGGCGCATCCAGGCCCCCATCGGCCAGAAGGCTGGCCTCCTACACGCAAAGGCCCCCCAACGGAGCCTCACCCGATGAACACCTACCGCAAAGCCCTGGCCCTCCTAACCCCCAAGGAAAAACGCCGCGGCGGCCTCGTGCTCGGCATGGTCATCGTCATGGCCGTGCTGGAGACCGCCGGCGTCGCCTCGGTCATGCCTTTTCTGAGCGTGCTGGGCAACCCCGACGTAGTAGAAACCAACCCGGTGCTCAACAGCGTGTACGACGGCCTCGGCTTCACCTCGGTGGATGCCTTCATCCTCGCGCTGGGCGCGGCCGCCTTCGGGCTGATCCTGTTCTCCGCCTTCTTCCGCTCGCTCACGCACTACGCGATGAACCGCTTCGTCGAGATGCGCCGCCACAGCATCGGCAAGCGGCTGCTGGAGACCTACCTGCGCCAGCCCTACGCCTTCTTCCTCGACCGCCACAGCGGCGACATGGCCAAGAACATCCTGTCCGAGGTGGACCAGCTCGTGCAGCAGGTCTTCCGCCCCGGCATGCAGATGGTGGCCTACAGCGTGGTCATCCTCGCGCTGGTCATCCTCCTGATAGTGGTGGACCCCTGGCTCGCTCTGGGCGTGGCCGTGGTGATCGGTGGCCTGTATGCGCTCATCTTCGGTGCCGTGCGCGGCATCCTGGGCCGGGTGGGCCGCGACCGCGCCCGCGCCAACCAGGAGCGCTTTACCGCCGCCAGCGAGGCCTTGGGCGGCATCAAGGACATCAAGCTCCTCGGCCGTGAACATGCCTATCTGTCCCGGTTCGACGGCCCCTCCAAACGACAGGCCCGACACCAGGCCACTAACCAGACGCTTAGCGAGGTCCCAAAGTTCATCATCGAGGCGGTCGGCTTTGGTGGAGTAATAGCCCTTACCCTGGTGCTCCTGGCTACGCAGGGTGGCACCGACAGCAATGCCCTGGGCGACATCCTGCCGATCCTGGGCCTCTATGCCTTTGCCGGCTATCGCCTGCTTCCGGCCGCTCAGAACATATACAAGGGCCTTGCCAAGCTCCGCTTCGGGGCCGCGGCCGTGGATAACGCGTACAACGACCTGCACCAGCGCTCCGCTCTGGCCGAGTTGTACAAGCGCGCCCCGCAGCCCCTGGAGCCCAAGCAGACTATCGCTCTGCAGAACATCCACTACACCTACCCGAACGCCGAACGCCCGGCCCTGCAGGGGATAAACCTGGAAATTCCCGTGGGCAGCTCCGTTGGCATCATCGGCACCTCCGGCGCTGGAAAGACCACGCTGGTGGACGTGCTCCTGGGCCTGCTGCGCCCCACCGAAGGCGCCATTGAGGTAGATGGCCAGCCCATCACCGACCACAACCTGCGCGCCTGGCAGCAGGCGCTGGGTTACGTGCCGCAGGACATCTTCCTGACCGACTCCACCGTGGCCGAAAACATCGCCCTGGGCGTGCCACCCGACCAGATCGACCACGAGCAGGTGGAGCGCTGCGCCCGCGTGGCCCAGGTGCACGAATTTATCGTCAGCGACATGCCGCAGGGCTACGGCACGGTGGTCGGAGAGCGCGGTGTGCGGCTTTCAGGCGGGCAGCGACAGCGGCTCGGAATAGCCCGTGCGCTTTATCAAGAACCGCCATTGCTGGTATTCGATGAGGCAACAAGCGCACTAGATCAGGAAACTGAAACTGCCGTAATGAAAGCTATAAACGGGCTCTCCGGCACAAAGACGGTAATTATAATTGCACATCGTTTAAATACTGTGGAGCATTGCGGGCAGCTCGTACAATTACGGAGTGGGCGGGCGCAACAAGAAGCCGGCGGCGGCCGATCAGCGTTCCAGGCTTTCCGAGGCCGATCTGATGTTGATTGAGTTCAGTGGTCCGGCGGCAAGTGGGAAAACGACCTTTGTACGAAATCTGCTTTGCGAAATACCCGATGCTCGACCCGTGTTACGAAGCGCGAGCCCATCCGGAAAGCGACCCATGAGGCAACTTTGGACTGCTACAATGCAGCTTCACCATTTCCCATCTGCCTTCATCAACGCGCATAAATGGTACCGAGCGACCTGCGACAATGATAAGGCAAGCATGCGGGCATCCTTTCAAATGGCGCTCGAATACTGCACCTATAAAGCCGCGTCTAACGATAGGAAGATATGGCTCTTGGACCAAGGGGCGTTGCAGTTCGGCTCCAGGTTTTCCCAATCCGCATGGCGTAACCCTACTCAAGAAGTTGCATTATATCAGAAGGCCACCTGGATCGGTGACGGTGTCGTGATAATATCTATGCCTCCAGAGCTTTCGCTTTCGCGAATCGTCGAGCGCGGAGGTGGTGGTCTCTTGGAGCAAACGGCTAAAAAGCGCGGATTCTCATCCTCATATGAGTTTCTAGAGAAAAATCTAGAACTTCAAAAGAGTCGGATTGACCTAGCTGTTTCTCTCAATAAGTCTGTCCTGCATATTTTTGTGTCGGAGCGAGATCCAATTGATCTTACGTTTTACCGTCCGACAGTCTGTGTTGAGCGTCGTGTCGACCCCTGGTTGGAAGCTATTGGGAGGTCTTTCATGCGGTGGTGGAAGCTATAGTGATAATCGTTGAGTTTATCTATGGGCGAATATTATGAATCCCGCTGTTCTCCTTAGGTTAAGAAAGGTTACTAAATTGCTCAGAAGAGTTCCCGGCACAGTGCTGGCCCTTGAATACTTGAAAAGGCATTATACGGATGACGATAGGAGGCTCACGATTGATGACTTCGATCGCCACCTGACGATGGAGCTGCGACTAGGTGAGCACATGCAAAGCCAGATATTCTGGTATGGCTACTATAATCGCGACATCGTTATGCTGATGGATAAGATTCTGTCGCCAAACATGGTCGTCGTTGACGTTGGCGGTAATATTGGGGAGATTGCGCTTAGCGCCGCGATTCGGGTGGGCCGCGGTGGGCGTGTATATAGTTTTGAGCCAATCCCTGCGCTTTACGACACGCTGCAGTATAACCTATCGCGTAATGGGCTGGGGCATGCGTTGGCGGTACCCAAGGGGCTTTCTAATAGAGCTGGGTTCGCGAAGATCTATTCTAGTGCGGTGCGTGGTGGCGATTCGACCGTTAATGACGGACTGGGTACGCTCTACCCTTCGAGAGATCGGGCGGTTCTTGAGGGTGAGATTGCTCTAACCACCCTGGATATGTTTTGCGAAGAGAACGATATCCGGAGTATTGATCTTATAAAAATAGACGTTGAGGGCGCGGAATTCGATGTGTTAAAGGGGTCGAAAACTGCGCTTAAAGCATTCAAGCCCAAATTGATTATAGAGATCCAGAATAAATCGGCAGAGGCGAGCGGCATCGCGGGGGAGGATATCCTGGGGTATCTGGAGGACTTGGGGTATTCGTTCTTCATAATCGGTAGGAAAGCGAAACTGAAGCCTTTGAGTCCTAATCACATCGGCAGGTTTCAGAATGTCTTGTGTGTTCCCACTTGATGGGCATGTTCAATGCCGTCCTCAGGCTAGTATTGGAGAATCTGATTTGGATCGGTGAGTGCGGGTTGGCCGGATTCTACCGTTTTGCTTGGTAAGCCATCGGGTTCTCTCAGTGTGGATTCGATCAAGTGAGGGGCGGGTGGCCCCATAGCGGTACAGCTCTGAGTGGTTGCGAGGTTCATAACCATGCCATATGCGCGGCGGCGTAAGGTCTTTTTGCTTTTTATTGGCCGCCTAGGAGGTGGTGGGGCTGAGCGTGTCTTTGTCGAGTATGCCAACGGCTTGGCAGAAGCGGGTGCCGAGGTGCACCTTGCGTGTCTGGAAGGGGGCGGCTACGAGGCAAACCTGGTGCCAGGGGTTCAGGTACACAAGTTCGGCACCCGAATGCGCAAGGCTGCGTTGCCGCTTTTCCGCGTTGTTCGGCACATTCGCCCCGACGTTCTGTTGTCCGGGCTGACAGGCGCAAATTTGGTCAGTTCAATTGTGGGCCGGTTGGCGGGGGTGCCGGAGAGTTGGGTGTCGGTGCACAGTGACCTGCGGCCTGCAATGCCTTCGGAAGGGGGTTCACGAACAAAGCTGGAGGCATCCGCAATAAAGGTAGCTTGTGTGCTTTCCACGCGGGTGATTGCTGTTTCAGAAGGCGTGGCGGAGTTCTTGGAGGAAGCAGGGTACGCGTCTAAAGAAGGGATTTCCGTAGTTTACAATCCAGTCTATCATGATGAGATTGAAGAACTCGCCAAAGCAGACCTTCCAGAGTCAATTAGGCTAGTGCTTGGTCCTCAACATGTATACATAGTCGCGGCGGGTCGTTTAGAGCGCCCAAAGGGTTTTGATCTGCTTGTCGAGGCCTACAAAAGGTCAGGACTGGAACAGCGTGGAGTCCACCTTGTCGTTCTAGGTGAAGGCAGCGAGCGCGAAGCGCTTTCCCGGCAGATCGCTGAGGGTGGCCTATCGTCATGTGTGCACCTTACGGGCTTTTTAGATAACCCATATTCGGTGTTCGCGAAGGCGAGGGCATTGGTGCTCAGCTCACGGTGGGAAGGGTTCGGTAATGTCTTAGTAGAAGCGCTCGCTTGCGGTACGCCTATAGCCGCGTTCGATTGTCCGAGTGGACCAGCCGAGGTGCTTGGGGATGTGCCAGGATGTATACTCGTGCCGCCTGGGGACGTTGACGCGCTTGCCAGTGCAATGCTGGATGCAGCTATCTTAGAGTACCCTAGCGGGAACTCCACGCAACGGGTTAGCAGAGCCCGCTTGTTTTCCAGAGAACAAGCCGCTACGAAGTTGGTCAGTTTGATCGCCACTAAAGGTCGGTCTAATGGCTAGACCAACATCTCGACTAGACGTCTCACCAGCGATCCGGTTTTCGGCAGGTTTAGCTAGCGCTGCGATTGTAGGATGCGTTTTTGCGCTATTCCTGCTCACGAGTTATTCGGTTCCCGGCGAACTAACAATCCGGCTTTCGTTTGCGGTAGCTGTCGCAGCAATCGCGGGGTTAGTACTATTCGCTTTAAGTCAGAGGTACTTCTTACTGTCTCGCCCCTTTGTGTCGGTCGTGGCGTTCATTTTTATATTTGTACTTGTCTCTTTGCCAGCTGGCTTGGTTTCCAACGAGCCTTCCCGTCACTTGGGAAACTTACTCTTTGGCGTAGTGGGCTTGGCGGCTGGGCTTTCATTTGCATATTGGTTTTGTAATGCGAATACATCAAGTCGGCGTGCCTTTTACGCGGTCGCGGCGACGGCCTTCCTATCGGTCAATGCAGCCTTTGTTTGGACGCAAACGCCCGGCACGTCTGAGTTCAGCGGGATTTTGAGGGACCGAAACTACTTTGCGCTCTATTCGGTGTTCCTGCTCTGGCTCAGTCATTATTTGAGGGCTTCGGGTGTATTGTTGCTGCTAGTAAGGGGTTTGCTGGGCTTGTTAGTGGTGCTTACGGGTTCGGTTGGTGGATTTCTAATGCTACTGGCGTATATCGCCTGGCTTGTCTGGGTCAAGGGGGGTGAAGGGTGTCGCCGGAATGTTCTAGGGTGTTTTTGTGTATTTTCGCTTGGACTGGTGATGGTTGCAGGGGCGCTTGTGTATTCGCCAGCCATAGAGCGGGCCGACCCTATTGTGACGTTTCTGATTGACGGCGAGGCGCCCGAAACGGGTAGCTTTGCGCGGCGATTACACCAGGCATCGGAGGGCTTGCGCTTAGCCAAGGAAAATCCATTTGTCGGATTAGGTTATGGGTCCCCGCAGTATGAAGCGGAGACTTTTGCGCATTATAGTCAATACAGTTTGCATAATACTTATCTGGAGATCTGGGCCGGGGCCGGACTATTGGCGCTTCTCGTGTTTGGTGGCGTAATCCTTCTCGCAGTGGTTGTTGTGATGAAAGGTAGTGTGCCTTTGCGAGGTGCAACATTGGTAGGCATTGCCTCCGTCGCGTTGTTCTTTTTGACCTATACGGCATACCACCGGCTAGGACCAATGGCGCTGTTCGGGTTCATTATTTTTATGGCATTTTCCGGCTCGAGGCGCGACCCGGCGCCGATGGGAGGTTGCGGCGCTGGCATGTATGGCACTGCGGACTGCCAAGCGCGGTCCAAAGATCGAATGCGGAAAGAATTATGAATTATTCCCGAGATAGAATTTTGACTGGGATCTCCAACAGGGTTTTCAATTCAGGGCTCTTTGTTCGTGTGCGGCACATACATAACCGAGCAACGTATGGCGAAGGCTTTCCGCGGCAAGAGCGCGCGATTGTTGTCGATCCCTCACGTATTTCAAATAAAATTCTGACACAAACGTTTGGCAAGCGGCCGCCTCGTGGAAGCGTGATTGGGGGGGGGTGGGACAAAGCATCGGTTCCCGTGAAGGAATCATGGAAATATAAGGTTTTGTACAAGCGGTTTCTCTTATCGCTTTCTTGGGGGCAAGCAGTAAGAAGAGCTTTGGAAGAGGGCCAGTCGGCCACGGGCCTGGTTCAATTGGTCTCAGATGACGACAGATTGAAAGCCTGGCAACGGAAGAACGAACGTCTCTGGCAAAGCCTGAAGAAAACAGGCATCGAGGCTAGTAGGGGCGGCTTATTGGTGCACGTGGGTAGGGATGGTGAAATCTACGGGAGCCACGAAGGTAATCATCGATTGGTTATGGCGCAGCTCATGGGGCTTCCAAGCGCTCCGGCACTCGTTTGTGTGCGGCACGAATCATGGGTGATGTATCGGCAGCAGGTCGCTCGATCGCTGTCTGGGGCTCCGGGCGTTACCCATCCGGATCTGCAGGACCTGGGTTGTGAAGAGCGGGGCTGAGATGGCGAGTAGAACTGATGATGAGCGATTGATGAAACATATGAACGTCCAAAGGAAGGTGCTTTTTATTGTGTCCACGCTCGAGAATTCGGGGCCAACAAATCAGCTCTACAGTCTTGTCAGAAATCTGAACCCGGAGGTTTTCTCTCCAAGCTTGGTGACACTTTCGCCGGAGCCTGAGGCTAACAGTGCGTGGAGCAGGTTTGAGGGTTTACGGCTCGAGATGCGCAGTTTGGGGCTCTCGAGAATTCAGGGGCTGCTCTTGGCGCGGTCGCGGCTGCGTGACCTTATTGAGGACATCAAGCCTGATGTTGTTCATACGCAGGGGATTCGGGCGGATGTGCTGAATGCAGCGGCCATGGTTGGACTGCCTTCCCTGTGTACAGCGCGTAACTACCCGTTTGCGGATTATCCGTCAAAGTTTGGAAAGGTACGCGGAAGTGTGATGGCACGACGACACGTTCAGGCACTTCGCAGGCTCCATGTGGTGGCTTGTTCGCATGCGATCGCCACAGAACTCGAGACACACGGTATTGCTCCGGATGTGGTGCAGAATGGAGTAGACGGCGAAACCTTCTATCCAGTGGATAGCGCGAAGAAGGCGGCGTTACGCAGCCGGCTTGGAATGCCGCAGGACGCCCTGATCTTCCTTTTGGTCGGGAGCCTGATTCCACGGAAGGATATGCTCACGGCGGTAGAGGCGTATCAAGCTGCACGGTTGGGGCCGAATGCTCGTCTGGTGGTCTTGGGTGATGGGCCGCTCGAGAGAAACTTGCGTAGTGTGGCGGACGAAACCGTGTTGCTAAGAGGGCAAGTTGATAACGTTAAGGATTACCTTAACGCAGCGGATGTATTCGTTTCCAGCTCGCTTGCAGAGGGGCTTCCGAACACTGTTTTGGAAGCGATGGCCAGTGGGCTACCATGCATTTTGTCTGATATACCTCCACATCGTGAGTTGCAGGACGATGACGATGCATTCTTTCCGTGTGGGGATGTAAATGCGCTTTCTTTGAGATTTTCTGCGATTGCGGATAAGGATCTGACGGCGTTAGGTCGTGAGGCCCGGATGCTCGTGGAGCAACGGCTTAGCGCGGAAAGGATGGCCGCAGAGTATCAGGAGATTTATCGCAAGGTCCTGGGGGCGCAGGGTGGGCAATAACTTCTCCCGTCTGGAAAGAATGGTAGCGCGTGGCCTTAGTGTGTCGCCAGGTCTAAAGGCGTGGGCGAAGAAAAGCTACCAGCGGGTAGTCTATTTGCGACACAAAAAGCCGAACGTCTGCGAAACTCGGCATAAATTGCAAACGGTGGGCAGCACTGCGCTTGAGTCGTTTTTTGGTTACTACGACAAGTCGCCGCTTAGCCCCTCTGGTTCGCATATCATATTCCAGGAAGCGCACGGGCCGACTACTGAGGAGCCTCGTGGTGGACAGGCGTTGAATGTGGTGTTAGCGGATGCGGTTGACGGTGAGGTGGTCAGTCGGTTCCCGTCGGAGGCTTTCAACTGGCAGCAAGGTACAAAGCTCCAATGGATCTCGGAGGATCGCTTTGTTTTTAATGATTACGATGCGGCGGAGGATTCATACGTGGCGCGGGTGTGCGATGCGACATCTGGTGAGATCGTCTGCACCCTCCCGGCGCCCGTCTACGATTGTTTCGGGGATCGGTTCGCTCTCACCCTAAACTTCGACCGGTTGGCACGGCTCGCGCCCGATTACGGCTACTTTCGCCGGATGGGCAGGCCGTGCGATCTCGAAGCTTTGGATGCAGACGGAGTTTGGTGGCTCGATTTAAAGACAGGTGAGAAAAGGCTCATCCTCTCCTTGGCTCAGTTGGTGGCGTTAGAACCTTTGGAGAGTATGGTGGGCGCGAGCCATTCGGTGAATCACATTATGATAGCGCCGGATGGCGAAAGGTTCATGGTCATCCACCGTTGGTACCAAGCTGGTCGGCGTTTCGACCGCTTGGTGGTCGCGGATGTGGATGGCAATAGGGCCAGAGTGCTCGCAGATTACGGCATGGTCAGTCACTGTTTCTGGGTGTCACCGAACCGAGTGCTCGGGTATCTCAGAGGGGCCGATGGGTCGGACGGGTATCGGTTGCTCCATGTGAACGCCGGGCAGATGGAGGAGTTGGACTTCCCGGGGCGGGAGGCGCTCGGCGATGGGCACCCGCACGTAGTTGGGGACTGGTTCGTTACCGACACGTACCCGGACAAGGCGAGGATGCAGCACTTGATGCTGGTTAACTGGCGCAGCGGCGAAGCCCGAAAGCTTGGCGAATTCTTTCATGGCTTTGAATATGACGGGCAAACGCGGTGCGACCTGCACCCGCGGCTGAGTGGCGATGGCAAGCAGGTGTTTTTTGACTCCGTGTTTTCGGGGAAACGACGGCTTTATCGGTTGGAACTGTGAGTACGGAAATCTCGGTTCTCATGTCGGTTTTCCGGGCGGATTTGCCAGATCAGTTGGATCGCGCATTGCATAGTATCTGGACCGATCAGATCCGGCAGCCTGGTGAGGTGGTGTTGGTGGTGGACGGTCCGATCCCCGTTTCGCTGCGAACCGTGGTGGACGTGTGGCATGACCGGCTTGGCGAGCGGTTGCAGGTGGTAGAGCTGGAGACCAACGTGGGCCTTGGCGGGGCCTTGAATGCCGGCTTGCAGAAGTGCCGAGGGAAATGGGTTGCCCGAATGGACGCGGACGATGTCGCGTTTCCTGAGCGGTTCGAACGCCAACTCGCCTACCTGGAAGCGCACCCCGATGTGGATGTGCTAGGCACCGGTGCGGTGGAAATCGATGAGCAAGGCGTGGAGGGGGCCGTGCGCGGCAGGTCCTGTGACCACAACTCGATTGTGCGGAGCCTGTGGGCATCGCCGTTTATTCACCCTTCCGTTATGTTCTGCCGTGAGAAGGTCATGGAATTGGGGGGCTATGATGCCTCGCTAAGAAGGCGACAGGACTACGACCTCTGGTTTCGCGCGGCGGAACATGGGTTGGTATTCGCCAATCTGCCCGAGCCGCTCCTCTGGTATCGGTTTCACCAGGCCACTCACCAGAAGCAGTCGCCCCGACGGGCGTGGGAGCAGGCGGTGGTTGGCTTCCGTGGTTGTCGGCGGGTGGGCTTGGGCTGGTGGAAGGGGCTTGCCTGCTTCATACCCTTTTTTCGGTCGTTGCTGCCCCGTTGGGTGCAACATTGGCTGTACCGTTTGTTACAACCGATGGATCCTCGTCGGTAGCGATGCTCAGGAGGCATTTTGCGTAATCGGGTGTTGGTTACCGGGGCGACCGGTTTTGTTGGCAGGCACGTTTGCGCTTGCCTGGCCGCGCAGGACGATTGGATGCCGGTGGCAGGTAGTCGATGGCCGGGTGTGTCGGTTGGTACCGGGGTCGAGATGGTGGCCACGCCAGCATTGGGGGCAGACTCGAATTGGACCGAAGCATTGGGCGGGGTCTTCGCGGTCGTGCATGCGGCGGCCCGCGCGCATGTGATGAAGGAATCGGCTGTTGACCCGATGGCTGAATTTCGGCGTTGCAATGTGGAGGGCACGCTGGAGTTGGCGCGGCAGGCGGCGGAAGCAGGTGTGCGGCGGTTCGTCTTTCTGAGTTCGATTGGTGTGCTGGGGCGCTCGAGTGAGCGCCCTTTGCGTTTTGATGATTCGCCGGCCCCGGAGGATGACTATGCCGTATCCAAGTGGGAGGCGGAGCAGGGGCTTGTGGAGTTGAGCCGAGAGACAGGGATGGAGGTGGTCGTTGTTCGGCCGCCGCTGGTCTACGGCCCAAATGCACCGGGCAACTTTGGCAAGTTGATGGAATGGATGGCTCGGGGTGTGCCGCTGCCGCTGGGGGCGGTGACGCGGAATCGGCGTTCGCTGGTGGGGTTGGATAACCTGGTGGATCTGCTGGTGACCTGCCTGGAGCATCCGGCGGCGGCGAATCGGGTGTTTCTGGCGGGGGATGGGGAGGACCTTTCCACTACCGATCTGTTGCGCCGGGTGGCGGCGGCGATGGGGCGGCGGGCGCGGTTGGTGCCGGTGCCGCCTGTGCTCTTGCGTGCCGGGGCGCGTGCGGTGGGGCGTGGGGAGATGGCGCGGCGGTTGCTGGATTCGTTGCAGGTGGATATTTCGCATACGCGGGAGACGTTGGGGTGGGAGCCTCCGGTGAGTGTGGATGAGGGGTTAAGGCGGGCGGTTGTTCCGTTGGTTGGGTAGGTTTGGTGGTTTTTCGGGGTTTGGCGGGGGCTTCGCGGCCGAGGCCGCTCCCACAGGGGGTGGCAGTCGGTGTAGGAGGCCAGCCCTCTGGCCGATGGGGCCTGTCCACCATCCAATCGGCCAGGGGGCTGGCCTCCTACAGGTTGATCGCGCAGGGGGCTGCGCTCCTTGTGTGTCGTTGCAGATTGGGGGGCGATCGTGGTGGTCGCAGTGCGTTCGTTGAGGCACAAGAGTGTGGAGGAGTTTGTGGCCGCGGCGGTGCAGGCGCTTGTGGAAGACCCGGAATGGTGACAGGCCGTGGGGCGTGCCGGGCGGGCGCTGGCGGGGCGGGAGTTCGCGATCGACAAAGTGATGGATGCTCACCTGGAGATTCACGGGGGATTGTTGGTCTCAAGGCGGGCAGGAATGGATACCTGACCCCGTTACAGAGGAGGTACGCGGCGTGAGCTTTATGCTGTTCATGGATGAAAGCGGCCAGGACCGCAGGCATTCTCCCTATGAAGTGTTGGCCGGCGTGTGTGTGGAGGATCGGGATCTCTGGAACCTGGTCTGTGAAGTACAGGATGCGGAAAGGACTTTCTTCGGGCAGCGGATCTCGCCGGATGAGCTGGAGCTCAAGGGCAAGAAACTGCTGAAGCGAAAGACGTTCCGCTTGGCGGGACAGATGGAATCGATCCCGCCGGAGCGAAGGGCCGCATTGGCGCGTGCGTGTCTTGAAAAGGGGGCGAGGCAGCGTCGTGAGGATGCCGGTGCAACCGGTCCCACCAAGGAAGAGCTTACGGCCTTGGCTCAGGCGAAGATCGCCTTCGTGGGGCACTTGCTGGAGATTTGTGCGCGTTACCGCGTGCGTACCTTCGCCAGTATCGTGGATTGTGAGGCGCCACGGCCGGATGGGCAGCTTCTGCGCAAAGATTACGCTTACCTGTTCGAGCGTTACTACCACTTTCTTGAAGAGCAGGCTGAGACCGCGATGGGTGTGGTGGTGTTCGATGAGCTCGAGAAGGTGCAGGCCCATATCCTGCTAGGGCAAATGGCTCAGTATTTCCGGGAGACTGCCAAGGGGCGGATGCGTGCGGCCCGAGTGATACCAGAGCCGTTTTTTGTTCACAGCCATCTGACGACAGCGGTTCAGTTGGCGGACATTGTGGCGTACCTGGTGGCCTGGGGTGTTCGCGTCGGTACCATGACGCGTTCGGCACGGAGCGAATTGTCGGGGCTGGCGGAGAGGGTTTGTGACTTGCGGTTCAGAACCCTGCGCGAAGACGGTGATCAGCGCTACCCGCTGTGGAGTTTCGCGGTCATCGACGATCTGCGGCCGCGAGAAGAACGCGATTCAATAAGCGGGCAATAAAAAAGGCAATGTCAGCGTCGCCGCCAACAAAGCCTCCGCTGATTATTTTGGATGAGTCTGGTGGCGATGACAAGTCTGGTCGGGGCTGTGGCGGGGGCTTCGCGGGCGAGCCCGCTCCCACAGGGGGTAGCAGTCGGTGTAGGAGGCCAGCCCTCTGGCCGATGGGGTCTGTCCAACATCCAATCGGCCAGGGGGCTGGCCTCCTACAGGGGGAGCAGGCTGTGCGGTGGGGTGGCTCGTAAGTGACTGTGTTGATGAGGCGAAAGGATCGGCGTAGGTTAAGGTAATAACTTTTACCTTAAGGTGTCTGAGTGGTGGAATCCGGGGGGTGGGCGTTTTACGGCCGGCAGACGGAGCTGGGCCAGTTGCAGGAGATCCTGTCCCGGAGGCGCTGGTTCTTTCTGCAGATTTCGGGGCGGCGCCGGATTGGCAAGACGACCTTGATTCAGCAGGCGCTGCAGGCGGCGGGTGTTTCGAAGACGCTGTACATCCAGATTCCGGATTCGGACCCGGCGGGGGTGGTGGCGGCTTGCAACGGCTACCTGGAGACGTTCGGGCTGGAGGAGCGTGTCCATAGCCTGGGCGAGCTGGCCCGCTTGATCGCGAGTCTGGCGGAGTCGGGGTATGTGGTAGCGCTGGATGAGTTCCAGTACTTCCATCGCAAGCCGCTGTTCGACTTCTGCTCACTCCTGCAGGCGGAGGTGGACCGGCTGAGCGCCCGGGCGGGGCAGGTGCCCGGCGGATTGATTGTGCTGGGGTCGTTGCATGCGGAGATGACGGCGCTGCTGGATGACCGGCAGGCGCCGCTGTTCAACCGGGCCACGGACACGCTCGAGCTGGGGCATCTGGATATCGGGTCGGTGCTGGAGATTCTGCGCGCACATGCGGACGAGGATCCCGAACGCCTGCTCTTTCTCTGGAACCTGTTTGAGGGGGTGCCGAAGTTCTACCGGGATGCCTATGAGCAGGGTGTGCTGGATGCGGATCGCGAGACGCTGCTGCGCAAGCTGTTTTTCTCCAGCTCGTCGCCGCTGCGCAATGAAGCGGACAACTGGTTCCTGCGCGAGCTGCGGGGGCGCTACGACATGGTGCTGCAGTTTCTGGCATCGCATCCCGGTTGCAACAACGCGGCGATCGAGGCCCATCTGGCGGAGGTCTCCGGCCCGGGAGAGGCACGACAGGTGGGCGGGCATCTGAAGATCCTCAGCGAGCGATATCGGATGATCGAGCGACGACTGCCGATCTTTGCGCGACCGAAGGCTCGCAGCGGGCGCTACTACATTCGTGACAATTTCCTGCGCGCGTGGCTGTCTGCGCTGCAGAAGCCGGTTTCGGCCTCGGCCTTTCGGCCGATGGACATGCTCGTGTCGCAGGCCGATGAGCGTTTGCGCGAGGTTGAAGGTTATGCCCTGGAGGATCTGGTGGCGCAGCTTTATGAGGAGCGCAGTCGCCTGGGACTGGGCGACTTTGCGTTGTCCGAACGGATTCGGGGGTACTGGGATCGCTCGGACGTGGAGATTGATTTGGTGGCGGTCTCGGAGGATCAGAGCGCTATTCGGTTCGGCTCCTGCAAACGCCAGGGCGAGAAGCTGGCCAGGTCCATTCCGGCTTTGGTGGCTGCGGCGGGCCGGTTCCTGAGCGCCCACAAGGCCTATCAGGGCTGGAATGTCGAGTACGTGGCGATTGCGCCCCGGATCACCCAAGCGGAGGCCGCGGAGATCCGGGGCCAGGGGGCGGTTCCGCAGTGCCTTGGGGCGCTCTGTGATGGATTGTGATCCGAGCGAAGGGGGGCTTGTGACTCCTGGGGGTTCGTGCACGCCGCGGGTTTCTGTGGGGATGCCGCTGCACAAAGCGGCGTATCGGGTTGTAGTGGCCTACTGACGAGGGGCATCCCAGTCAAGGAAACACTGATGGGCAACAGGAGGTGAATGTGAACACGCCGAGACGAGCGTGATACCTCCAGGAGTTCAAAGCCAACGCGATTGCGATGGTGGAGGCCCAGGGTTATGGCCGCACGGAGGCGCCCTGGCAGCTCGGGATCATCCGAGGCCACGATGGGGCGGCGGTTGCTGGATTCGTTGCAGGTGGATATTTCGCATACGCGCGAGACGCTCGGCTGGGAACCGCCGGTGAGTGTGGATGAGGGGTTGCGGCGGGCGGTGGTGTCGTTGGTTGGGTAGGGTTGGTGGTTTTGCGAGTTTGGCGGGGGCTTCGCGGGCGAGCCCGCTCCCACAGGGGGTGGCAGTCGGCGTAGGAGGCCAGCCCTCTGGCCGATTGGATGTTGGACAGACCCCATCGGCCAGGGGGCTGGCCTCCTACAGGGGGGTGGCAGCGGGGGCCTTGGAATGTGGTTGCGTGGGGGATATGCTTGAGGCATATGCAAAGGATGTGGGGTTTGGCGATGAAGCGGCGCACGGCGAGTTTGTTCCGGAATGGGCGCAGCCAGGCAGTTCGGCTGCCCAAGGGTTTTGCGTTCGATGCGGATGAGGTGGTGATTGAAAAGCGTGGCGATGCATTGATCCTCCGCGCCAAACCGAGGTCCTGGGATGATTATTTCCAGGGGGCTGGAGAGACCCTGCCGGATGACTTTCCCGATTCGATCGAGGATCGCGTGGCGCAGGATCGCGAGGCGTTGTGATCTATGCGTTACATGCTGGATACGAACATCTGTATCTACATCATGAAACGCCGACCGCCGGAGGTGCACGCCCGGCTGCGTGGTGTCCCAGTTGGGGAGGTGGGCCTTTCTGCTGTCGTTCTGGCGGAATTGCGGTATGGGGTTCGCCGGTCAAGTCAGAGGGAACGTAGCGAGGCTGCACTGGAGCGCTTTCTGGCTTTTGCGAGGGTGTGCGACTGGCCGGAAGAAGCGGCCGAACATTACGGCGACATCCGCGCCGAGCTGGAACGCGTGGGTACTCCGATTGGTGCAAACGACCTGTTGATCGCAGCGCATGCTCGGGCCATTGGGGCCGTGCTGGTAACGAATAACGGACGTGAATTCGAGCGTGTATCCGGGCTGCAGGTGGAGAATTGGGTGGCGGCGCATTGACCGCGTGTCGGTATCGCGGCGGCGGGGGGCTTCGCGGGCGGGCCCGCTCCCACAGGGGGTGGCAGTCGGTGTAGGAGGCCAGCCTCTGGCCGATGGGGGCCTGTCCAACATCCAATCGGCCAGGGGGCTGGCCTCCTACAGGGATGGGGTTGGGTTGGTGTGGGTGATCGGCCAGGGGGCTGGCCTCCTACATAGAGAGGGGTTTGCTATACTTGTATAGCAGCAGTCTGGAGGAAGAAACATGTTGGCTTTGCGTCTGCCTGAAGATGTCGAGAAGCGTTTGGCCGCTCTGGCGAAAGCGACGGGGCGCAGCAAGAGCTTTTATGCGCGCGAAGCGATCGTGCAGCACCTTGAGGATCTCGAAGACATTTATTTGGCTGAGCAGCGCCTGATTGACCACCGCAAGGGAAGCGGAGAAACGGTCTCCATGGATGAGATGAGGCGCCGACTTGAGCTGGACGATTGAGTTCGACAAGCGCGTAGAGAAGGACCTGCGAGCGCTCGATAAGCAAGCAGTAAACCGCATTCTGAAGTATCTGGCCGAGCGGGTCGCGGCTGCGGATGATCCTCGCCGGTTCGGTAAACCGCTTTCTGGGGAGTTGGGCGAGTATTGGCGGTATCGAGTGGGGCCCTACCGCGTGCTGGCCACCATGAGGACGAAGCGCTGCGGATACTCGTCGTTCGGGTGGCGCATCGGAACCATGTTTACCGACAGTAGCGCATTCGCCTTTGGTGCGAATTTGGGTTTCTGTCGTTTCCTTCCGTATGAAAGGCGTATCGCGCACGGGCCGCACCTCTACAACGGGTATTCGGAGTAGGAGGCCAGCCCCCTGGCCGATCACCCACGCCAGACCAACCCCAATCGGCCAGGGGGCTGGCCTCCTACGGGTACGGGTACGGGTACGGGGATGGTGGGGTGGGTGGTTTTGTGATGGGGTTTGGATTAGCGTGCGGGGTGTCGTGAGTTGGAGAGGTTGTGATGGACGAGTGGGCCGAGCGTTTGGCGGGGTTGGGGACTTCGGAGATTGGGCGTGTCATCGAAGGGATGCTGCGCGGGATGGGGTATGTGCTGGTGGATGCGCCGCCGGATGATCGCAATGTGTGGCAGGAGTATGTGGTGGCTCCGGCGCGCGGTGGCGACGACGCGCCGCGCTTGATTGTGGGCGTGGCGCGTGATCGTGACAGCGAGGTGGAGCCGCCGGAGCTGGAGGCCTTTGCCGCGGGTCGCGAGGGGGTTGATCGAGGGATGTATGTGAGCCTGGCCGGGTTTGCGCCGGAGGCGCGTGAGCAGGCGGCGGAGCTGGCGATGCCGGTGATTTTGCTGGAGCCGGCGGATGTGGCGGAGCGGCTGCGCAGCCACTGGGGTGCGCTGGATGGCGAGACGCAGGCGCTGGTCGAGGGGCGTGGCTAGCGGTTTGATCAAGGCGTGATGTTTCTTCAAGAGAGGCCCTTCCCCATCGGAAGGGCCTCTCTCGTTTGGCGGGTATCTAAAGCCTGTACGGAACGCGGATGCCCGGGAGTTCGGGCGAGAAGGCCTTGGTATCCCGTGTGACGAGAAGGGCCCCCTGGGTATCGGCTGTTGCGAGGATGATCGCATCGGGCAGGCGTAGCCGATGTGTCTTGCGTAGTTGTACGGCTGCTTCGGCGATCGGCTGGTCGATTGGCGTGATTTCGAAGGTCTCGAGAAACTGCCGGACTTCCTGTTCTTCTTGTTTTTCTTTGCAGCCGACGAGGATTTCCATCCAGGTGATCTGACTGATGAGGCGCACCGGATAGAGGGCAAACTCCTCGGCGGCTTGAGGCTGGCCATTGAGGTAGTCCACCAGGATGTTGGTGTCAAAGACGGCCTTCACCGCGACCACTCATCGCGTCGCGCCTCTTGATACTCCACCCCGTCCTGGCGTTGTCCCCAGATGCCGAATGCCGGGGCGTCCTGCCCCGGGGGCGGGTGGTCCTTCAGGTAGGACCTGACCGCGCGGCGGATGGCTTCGGTCTGGGAGATCTTCTCCCGGCGTGCCAGTGCCTTGATGGCGCGCAGTTCCTGTTCGGGGATGTCGACGATGGTGCGCATGGCTTCGGAATCCGATATCAGAAAGTGATATCAGCCATATTGGGGCGCCCGCGGATGGATTTCAATGCTGAGTGTTGGCGGCGTGGTGGTGCGTGATCATCACCCAGGGGGATGGGTTTCTGCAGATGGGCCTAGATTCGCAGGAGGCCAGCCCTCTGGCCGATGGGGTTGGGCTGGCGTGGGTGATCGCGCAGGGGGCTGCGCTCCTACAGGAGTGGTTGGGGTTGGCGTAGGAGGCCAGCCCTCTGGCCGATGGGGTTGGGTTGGCGTGGTTTATCGCGCAGGGGGCTGCGCTCCTACAGGGGGCGGTTGGGGTTGGCGTAGGAGGCCAGCCCTCTGGCCGATGGGGTTTGGGCTGGCGTGGGTGATCGCGCAGGGGGCTGCGCTCCTACAGGGGCGGTTGGGGTTGGATGTAGGAGGCCAGCCCTCTGGCCGATGGGGTTGGGTTGGCGTGGGTGATCGCGCAGGGGGCTGCGCTCCTACAGGGGTGGTTGGGGTTGGCGTAGGAGGCCAGCCCTCTGGCCGATGGGGTTGGGTTGGCGTGGGTAATCGCGCAGGGGGCTGCGCTCCTACAGGGGGCGGTTGGGGTTGGATGTAGGAGGCCAGCCCTCTGGCCGATTTGGGCCTGTCCGGTAGTAGTGCGCCGTCAGCCGGCAGGCTCCAGGAGGAGCGCGGTCAGCGGGGGCAGGTGGAGGTAGAGCGTGGCGGGGTGGCCGTTGCGCTCGATGGGCTCGGCGTGGGCGTGGGCGGGGCCGCGGGAGTCGCCGCCGTAGGCCTGGGCGTCGGTGTTGAGGACGACTCGCCAGGGGCCGGGGTGCGGCGCGGGGACGGGGTGGGCGCCGCGTTCGATGGGGGTGAGGTTGAGCACGACGATGCGTTCCTGGCCGTGGATGTCGCGGCGCAGGAAGCTGAGGGTGGAGTGCGAGGCGTCGTCGCAGTCCAGCCAGGAGAAGCCGTCGGGCTCGAATTCGCGGCCGTGCAGGGCCGCGTGGTCGCGGTAGATCCAGTTGAGGTCGCGCACGAGCTGTTGCAGGCCCTGGTGCAGCGGATATTGCAGGACGTACCAGTCCAGTTCGCTGTCCTCGGACCATTCGGGACCCTGGCCAAATTCCTGGCCCATGAAGAGGAGCTTCTTGCCGGGGTAGAGCCACTGCCAGGCATAAAACAGGCGCAGGTTGGCGAACTGTTCCCATTCGTTGCCGGGCATGCGGCCGCGCAGGCTGCGTTTGCCGTGTACGACTTCGTCGTGGGAGAAGGGCAGGACGAAGTTCTCGCTGTAGGCGTAGATCTGGCCGAAGGTGAGCTGGTTGTGGTGGTAGTGGCGGTAGATCGGGTCCATGCCGAAGTAGGTCAGGGTGTCGTGCATCCAGCCCATGTTCCATTTCATGGTGAAGCCGAGTCCGCCCATGGACGGCGGGCGGCTGACGCCGGGCCAGGCGGTGGATTCCTCGGCGATCATGACCACGCCCGGGTGCGCGGTCTGTACGGTCTCGTTCAGGTGGCGCAGGAAGTCGATCGCCTCCAGGTTTTCGTTGCCGCCGTGGATGTTGGGCAGCCAGTCGTGCGGTTCGCGGTCGTAGTCGCGGTAGAGCATGGAGGCGACGGCATCGACGCGCAGGCCGTCGATGTGGAAGTCCTCGACCCAGCACAGCGCGCTGGAGAGCAGGAAGTTGCGTACCTCGGGGCGGGAGTAGTTGAAGATCAGCGTGCCCCAGCCGCGGTGTTCGCCGATGCGCGGGTCTTCGTGTTCGTACAGTGCGGTGCCGTCGAAGCGGGCGAGGGCGAATTCGTCGCGCGGGAAGTGGCCGGGCACCCAGTCGAGCAGTACGCCGAGTCCGGCCTGGTGGGCCTGGTCGACGAAGTAGCGGAAATCGTCCGGGTCGCCAAAGCGCGAGGTGGGAGCGAAGAAGCCGGTGCTCTGATAGCCCCAGGAACCGTCGAATGGGTGCTCGGTGATCGGCAGCAGCTCGAGATGGGTGAAGCCCATGTCGCGGGCATAGGGCACCAGCCGTTCGGCCAGCTCGCGGTAGTTGGGCCACTGGCCCTCGGGGCTGCGCTGCCATGAGCCGAGATGCACCTCGTAGATGCTCATGGGGCGGTGCTTCCAGCCCTCGGGGTCGCGGTTGTCCAGCCAGTTCTGGTCGCCCCAGGTGTAGTCGCTTTGCGGCTGGATTCGGGCGGCCGTTTCCGGGCGCAGCTGGTAGGCGCGGGCGTAGGGGTCGGTGCGGACATGGATGGTGCCGTGGTCACGGTTGCGGACCTCGAACTTGTACAACGTCTCGCGGTCCAGACCGGGTACAAACAGTTCCCAGATGCCGCTGCCCGGGTGCACGGTCATGGGGTGGCAGCGGCCGTCCCAGCGGTTGAAGTCGCCGACGACGGAGACGCGCTCGGCGTTCGGGGCCCAGACGGCGAAGCGCACGCCGTCGATGCCGTCGCGGCTCTGCGGGTGGGCGCCAAGCATGCGGTGGGCGTGCCAGTGGCGACCTTCGGCGAACAGATGGCGGTCGAACTCCGGGATGTCCGGGCCGAAGCTCCACGGGTCAACGGTCCGTAACGTATCCGTGCCACCCTCGGGCCTCCAGTGGAGTTCCGGGTGTGCGGGGAGGGCATTGCGTTTGCCCTGCCAGGTGAAGAGTCCGGGGATTCTGGTACTGGGTGTGAGCGGTTCGTCGGATCCGCCCGAAAGTGTGATCGAGGCCTCGCTGGCGTGCGGCAGCCATGCCCGGTAGCAGGCAGTCTCTTGATCCAGCGCATGAAGCCCCAGGACGCTGTGTGGATCATGGAGGCGCGCCTCCGGCAAACGCGCCAGGGTATCGGCAACGGGTGTGATGCATTTGCTGGAGGCTGTTGTCATACTCGAATCACGCTCCGTGTTTAGCCGGGGTCACAACCCCGAAGAGGTTTATTGGCAAGGATGGGTGCATGAATCCGCAACCGCAACGTTTTGTTAGTCGTCTGACCCGCGAGACTCTGGCCCTGATCCTCGCCGGTGGGCGCGGTTCGCGGCTGAAGCAACTGACGCTCTGGCGGGCCAAGCCGGCCGTACCGTTTGGCGGCAAGTTCCGCATCATCGACTTTCCCCTCTCCAACTGTATCAACTCGGGCATTCGCCAGGTCGCGGTGCTGACGCAGTACAAGGCGCATTCGCTGATCCAGCATATCCAGCGTGGCTGGAGCTTCCTGCGCGGGGAGTTCGGCGAGTTTATCGAGCTGTTGCCGGCGCAACAGCGCATCGAGACGTCCTGGTACCAGGGCACGGCGGACGCGGTCTACCAGAACATCGACATCATCCGGCAGCATGCCCCGCGGTACGTGCTGATCCTGGCCGGCGACCACATCTACAAGATGGACTACGGCCAGATGATCGCCTTCCACGTGGAGAGCGGGGCGGACATGACGGTGGGCTGCCTGGAGGTGGAGCGCGAGCGTGCCAAGGCCTTTGGCGTGATGGGTGTGGATGCCTCCAGCCGTATTACGTCGTTTGCCGAAAAGCCGGACGACCCGGCGAGCATTCCGGGCAAGAGCACCCACTCGCTGGCCTCGATGGGGATCTACGTGATCAACACCGAGTTCCTGTTCGATCAACTGATCACCGATGCGGACGACACCTTCTCCACGCACGACTTCGGCAAGGACATCATCCCCAGCATCATCGAGCGCTTTCAAGTGATGGCCTACCCGTTCCGCGACGAGCAGGGCGCGCGCCAGGGCTACTGGCGTGATGTGGGGACGATCGACTCCTACTGGCAAGCGAACCTGGAGCTGATCGGCGTGACGCCGGAGCTGAACCTGTACGACTCCGACTGGCCCATTTGGACCTATCAGGAGCAGCTGCCGCCGGCCAAGTTCGTGTTCGACGACGACGATCGCCGGGGCATGGCGATCGACTCCATGGTGTCGGGTGGATGCATCATCTCGGGCAGCACGATCCGCCACTCGCTGCTGTTCTCCAACGTGCAGGTGAACGCCGGTTCCACGGTGGAAGACGCGGTAGTCCTGCCCAGCGTGACGGTCGGCGAGGACTGCGTGATCCAGAAGGCGGTGATCGACAAGGGCTGCAGGGTGCCCGACGGAACCCAGATCGGTGTGGACGACGAGGCGGATGCCCGCGACTACTACATATCGCCCGAAGGCGTGCGGGTGGTGACACCCGAGATGCTCGGGCAGGCCACGCACCATGTCCGCTAGTACCACGCTGGTGCCGACTCCACCCAAACTCGATGTGGTGCTGTGCTGGCATATGCACCAGCCACAGTACTTCGAAAGCGGCGCCGGCGAGTACGCGCTGCCCTGGACGTACCTCCACGCGCTGAAGGACTACACGGACATGGCCGCCCACCTGGAGGCCTGCCCGAAGGCGCGCGCGGTAGTCAATTTCGCGCCGATCCTGCTGGAGCAGCTGGCGGATTATGGTGAGCGCCTCGATGTCTGTGTGCGCGAGCACCGGCCGGTGGGCGATCCGGTACTGGATTTGCTGCACATGGATGTGGTGCCGACGGATCTCGCACAGCGCCAGGAGATCCTGCGCGTGTGCCTGCGGGCCCATGCCCCGCGGATGATCGAGCCGTTCCCGCTGTTCCAGCGGCTCGCCGATATCGCCCGTAACGCGCTGGATGAACCGCTGCTCTTGGGGCATCTGGACGCCCGCTTTTTCCAGGACCTGGCCACCTGCTACCACCTGGCCTGGCTGGGCGAGACCATCCGTTGGGCGTATCCCGAGGTACGCGGCTGGCTGAAGACCGATACCAACTTCGAGCCCGGCATGCGCCGGCGTCTGCTGACGCTGATCCGCGACGAGGTGAAGGGCATCCTGCCGCGCTATCGCGAGCTGGCGGACAGTGGCCGGGTCGAGCTCTCGTTTACCCCGTACGCCCATCCGATCATGCCGCTTATGATCGATCTGGCCTCGGCCCGCGAGGCCATGCCGGAGATCGAACTGCCCAAGGCCCCCGCCTATCCCGACGGGGAAGCGCGGGTGCGCTGGCATATCGAGCGCGGGCTGGAGATCTTCGAGAAGCATTTTGGCTTTCGGCCTCATGGGTGCTGGCCGTCCGAAGGGAGCCTGAGCGAGGCCACTGTCCGTCTGCTGGACGAATACAAACTGTGCTGGACAGCCAGTGGCCAGACGGTGCTCGCCAACAGCCTTGCGGCGGCGGGCGAGACGGCCGAGTCCAATACCGGCTCGGCCGAGGAGGAGGGCTGGCTGCACAGGCCTTACCAGCTACAGGGAAGCAAGATCGAGCTGTTCTTCCGCGATGACGGACTGTCCGATGCCATTGGTTTTCGGTATGCGGACTGGCATGCGGACGACGCGGTGGGGGATTTCATCCACCACTTGGAAAACATCGCTGCCGTCTCGCCCCAGGGCGGGGTGGTTTCGGTGATTCTGGATGGCGAGAACGCCTGGGAGTACTACCCGGAGAACGGGTACCACTTCCTCAATGCGTTGTACGAACGGCTGGGTAAGCACACCGGGCTGAACCTCTGCACCTTCTTCGATGTGTGCCGCCGCAGCGGGAAGAGCCGTGACCGCGGCGAACTGTCGGGGCTGGTCGCCGGAAGCTGGGTATACGGGACGTTCTCTACCTGGATTGGCGACCCGGACAAGAACCGGGGCTGGGACAGCCTGATCGAGGCCCGCGAGGCGGTGGACCGGGCAGTGGCCGAGGATCCCTCGCTGGATACCCCGGCATTGCGCGAACAACTGGCGATCTGCGAAGGATCTGACTGGTGCTGGTGGTTCGGCGCGTACAACCCTGCCGGCTCGGTTAGTGACTTCGAGCAGCTTTATCGCCGGCATCTGGCACGGCTTTATCAGCTCGCCAATCTCAACGTTCCCGAGTCCCTGGGCGAGGTGCTGTCGGTAGGCGGCGGGGATCCGGCCGCCGGCGGCACGATGCGCATGGGACAGACGGGCTGATGGTGGGCGAGGCCCACTGTAACCCCCTGATGCGGAGACGGCGGGCGGGAGTTCTGCTGCATCCTACCTCCCTGCCAGGAAGCGAACCGGTCGGTACACTCGGCGGCGAGGCCTACGCCTTTCTCGAATGGGCTCGCCGGGCAGGGTTTTCGCTATGGCAGATCCTGCCGCTTCATCCTCCACACGAGGACGGCTCGCCCTACGCGAGTATCTCCGCGTTTGCCGGCGATACTCGCCTGATCGATCCCCGGCTGCTGGCCGAGCGGGTCGGGTTGTCCGCGGACACCGGCACCGGGGAAGCGATGCTGGCCCGGGCGCATGCCCGGTTGAACGATACGCCGGCGGTCTGGCGGGAGGCCTATGAGCGATTCTGCCAGGAGCAGGGGCCGGTCTGGCTGGACGACTATGCGCGCTTCGTGGCGATCCGCGCACGCGAGCAGGATCGGCCCTGGTGGGAATGGTCGCCGGAGTTGCGCGATCGCGATCCGGATGCCCTGGAACGGGTCGAGGAGGAGGCGCGCGAAGAGCTGGAGCGCGTGCGCTTTTCCCAGTTCGTGTTTTTCGACCAGTGGCACGACCTGCGCCGTCAGGCGGCCGATTTGGGCATTCTGATCCTGGGCGATATGCCGATCTTCGTCGCGCATGATTCGGCCGATGTCTGGGCCCATCGCGACCTGTTCGACCTGGACGAGACGGGGCACCCGGTCACCGTGGCGGGGGTTCCCCCCGACTACTTCTCCGAGACCGGGCAGCGCTGGGGCAATCCCCATTATCGCTGGGACCGCCTGGAGGAGACCGGCTACCGCTGGTGGGTCGAGCGCATGCGCTGGGTGCTTCAGACGGTGGATGCGGTGCGCATCGACCATTTTCGAGGCTTCGAGGCGAGTTGGGGGATTCCGGCCGAAGAGTCCGATGCGACCAACGGGCGCTGGGTGCCGGGCCCGGGCGAGCCGTTTTTCCGCCGGTTGCAGGACGAGCTGGGTACGCTGCCGTTGCTGGCGGAGGACCTCGGCGTGATCACCGCCGAGGTGACGGCGCTGCGCCAGCATTTCGACCTGCCGGGCATGCGCATCCTGCAGTTCGCCTTCGAGGGCGGCTGGGACAACCCGTATCTGCCGGACAACCACGACGAGGCCAGCGCCGTTTATACCGGGACGCACGACAACGACACCACGCTGGGCTGGTTTTACTCGCTCTCTGCCGAGATGCAGGCGCATGTGATCAATACGCTGAACGAGGGCGGTGCCGAGGAGATGCCGTGGCCGCTGATCCGTGCCGCCTATCGTTCCGTGGCGCAGCTGGCCATTGTCCCCATGCAGGACGCGCTCGCCCTCGACGCACGAGCCCGCATGAATCGTCCCGGCACGATGGACGATGGCAACTGGCGCTGGCGCTTCTCCTGGAAGCAGGTGCCCGAGGGCCGCGCCGCCGAACTGCAGGCCCTGGCGCGCGAAACGAATCGGTTGTAGGGACTTCCCGCCCGCCATTGCCAGCCTGTCCCGCATCCCGGAGAATGCCGGCCACCGGAGGGGTGGCAGAGCGGTTGAATGCACCGGTCTTGAAAACCGGCAGGGATTCACGTCCCTCGTGGGTTCAAATCCCACCCCCTCCGCCATTTCCCAGGGTTTGCACGGTTTAGCCCGTCGCGGGATCGTGCAAGACACTCGTAGGGTGCGGTTGAGCGCCGCGAAACGCACCATGCCCTGCGTCGAGCGAAAGCCCGATGCGATTCGCTTTGCTCATCACATCCTGCGGTGGTGCGACGAATTGACCCTTGTGGCGGATCGGGTCTCCCTTGACGCCGATTCCCGCTGGACGTAATCTTGCCGCCGTTCTGGGCGGTTAGCTCAGCGGTAGAGCACTGCCTTCACACGGCAGGGGTCACTAGTTCGAACCTAGTACCGCCCACCAGCATTATCAAAGGGTTAGGTCCATGCGGGCCTAACCCTTTTTTGTTGGGGGTGCGGCTGCGTGCGCGCGGTCAAGCAGCAGGCGTTTCTCCGCTTCATTTCCGGAATGCGCGGCAGCCCGCCGGAACGCCGCTGCCGCGGCCTCGCGTTCGCCGCAGCGCTCCAACAGATCCCCGCGTACGGCGTGCAGAGGCACGTAGCTGAATAGCGCCTGGGCATCAATGTCGGCGTCGAGCGCAGCCAGTACCTGCGCAGGGTCGTCGAACTGGGCGGCGGCCTGGGCCTGATGGATGCGTGCGGCTGGCGATCCCGTGGTCGCGAACAACGTTGCGTAGTGACCCGCGATCTGTGGCCAGTCGGTGTCGGAAAAGCTGGGCGCTGTCGCATGGCAGGCGGCGATGGCGGCTTGAAGGCGAAATGGGCTCGGCCCGGCGTTCTGATCTCGGGCGAGCCTGTTGGCGCGGGACAGGGCGATCAGGCCGCGGCGGATGCCGCCGCGATCCCACGCGCCGCGATCCTGGTTCTTGAGCAGAACTGGGTTGCCTTGCGCATCCATGCGCGCGGCCAGGCGCGCACCATGCAGTTCGATCAGGCCGAGCAGTGCCTGGGTCTCGATGTCCTCGGGGATGGCCTGTGCGAGCACGCGGGCCATACGCAGTGCCTCATGACAGAACTCGCCGTGCGTCCAGGCATCGCCCTGGCTGGCTACATGCCCCTCGGTGAACAGCCGGTAGATCACTTCGTGCACGGATCCCAGGCGTTCCCGGCATTCGGTCGCCGATGGCGTTTCGAACCGGACGTTGGCTTGGGCGAGTTTGCGTTTGCCGCGGACGATGCGCTGCGCGATGGTGGTCTCGGAGACCAGGAAGGCACGGGCGAGGGCGGTGTTGTCGAGCCCGGCGAGGGTGCGCAGGGCAAGTGCGCAGCGAGTGTCGGGGGAGAGGATTGGGTGGCAGGCGATGAACAGCAGGGCGAGCGTGTCGTGACGGACATCGTCGCTCCATTGGGGCGTCGATGCCCCCAGGTGGCTGCATGCGATTTCACGGCCGTAATCGGCGACCAGGGCATCGCCCCGATGTTCGCGTCGCAGGTGGTCGACCGCGCGGTTGCGCGCCGTATGAAGCAGCCACGCGGTCGGGTTTTCCGGGATTCCCTGGGTGGGCCAGTGTCTGAGGGCGGCGATCAGGGCATCCTGTGCCACGTCCTCGGCGAGGGCGTAGTTGCCGCTCCAGCGCGCCAGGGATGCGACGATACGGCTCGCATCCAGACGCCAGATGGACTCGATGCGGCGCTGGGTATCCTGCGCCCCAGGTGCCGGTTGTGCACCGGATTGGTTGCGGCCGCTCACCGTTCCACCAGTACCTCGAAGCCGCCCCAGAACATGCGCTGCAGGTCGAACGGTGGGTCTTGGTCCGGTGTTTTGTCCGGACAAGGCAGGCGAGGGTCCGCCATGACGTCGGCATTGACGCGATCCCGATGCTCGCGCGATTCGAAGCGGATCCACGAAAACACCACCGTTTCGTTATCGCGGGCCTGGACGCTGCGCGGGAACGACGTCACCTCGCCCGGCGCGACGTCATCAGCCACGCACTCGATGACTTCCAGTGCGCCGTGCTCGCGCCAGATTTGTGCGGCGAGGTCCGCCTGCTGGCGGTAGTCCTCGATCCGGTCTCGTGGAATCGGTATTACATAGCCGTCAACGTAGTTCATGGTCTGGCTCCTTTGGAGAATCGGACGGGATAAGGGCGGGTACCCGAGCGAGCCGGGCCCCGGTCGTGCGGTAGGGGGCCGTTTTCTGGTCTGGGTTAGCGATCATCGTATGCACCTTGCAGGGCAGCGAGATCGACTTTCTTCATCTTGAGGATGCACTGGGTGACCCGGCTGAGCTTGTCCGGATCGGGATCTTTCAGCATGTGGGACAGCTGTTCGGGGACGATATGCCAGGAGATCCCGTATGGGTCCTTGAGCCAGCCGCATTGCTCGGCCTCCGGGAAGGCCGACAGGGATTCCCAGCGCTGGTCGATCTCCTGCTGGTCGGCGCAGTTCACGACGAATGATATGGCATCGTTGAAGGCGAAATCGTGCTCCTGCGCGCTGTCCATAGCGGCGAACCATTGGCCTTCCAACATGAAGTCGGTGAACATCACCGTTCCTTCGCGGTCGGGTTCCATGTCGCTGGGGTAGCGGACGAGCTGCCCGCGCTGCGAATGGCGAAACTTCGACAGGTAGAAATCGGATGCCTCTTCCGCCTTGCCGCAGACATTTCCGACAAACAGTAGCGACGGAATGATCGGCGGGCGTTCTTCCCCTCGCGGATCGGTCAGGATCAGCTGCCATGACAGCCCGAACCGGTCCTGAATCCAGCCGTAGCGCTCGCTGAATGGATAGCGGTCCAGTGGCATGAGTACCTGGCCGCCGTCGGCAAGCTTCGCCCAGATCTCGTCGATCCGTGCTCTGGCGTCGGGATCACGCGAGGGGTCGAAATTGACCATGAACGAGATCGACGGGTTGAATCGGGACATCGAGCCCGCGTTGATCGCCATGAACGCATGACCCCATAGAGCGAACGACACGACGTCGCAGTCGCCCCCCGGTGTATCATGTAGCGTGGTCAGGTGTGTGATGCTCGAGTCGGGAAAGATCGAGCAATAAGAGTCCGCCGCCTCCCGGGCCTCGTTGTCGAACATGAGGTGGGGAACAATGATTTGGGATAAATGGCTCATGGCGTCTCGTCTCCTGTTTCGGAGCGCTTGATCGCGAAGGCCCCGGTGTGGGGAACCTCGGTGTTCCCCAAGTCGGTGCCGGAGTGCGATGGGGGTGCATTGCGCGGATTGTTCAGGGGCAAGTCGAAGTGGAGCACGTCCTCGCGCTGGCCCAGGCCGCTGTAGAGCGCTATGGCGGCATTGTCGGTTCGGTCGGCCTGGACAAATACCACCCAGGCACCCAGCTCGGCGGCGATGGCCTGGGTGTGGCGGATCAGGGCTGTGGCAATGCCGCGTCGGCGGAAGTCGTCGGCCACGGCGAGATCATAGATGTAGACCTCGCTGCGGGCCTGTTCGAGTTTGTCCAGGACATAAGCGACCAGCCCGCCGACGACGTGGCCTTCCGTTTCGGCGATCAGGGCGATGAACGTTTCTCTTGCCAGCAGGCGCTTGAGGTAGTCGTCGGAGGGACGCGCACCCGAGTAGGTGCCCGGCTCCCCAAACACGGCTGTAAACAGGTCGAGCAGGGCATGCGCGGCTGTCCGATCCGCCGGACCAAGGCGCCGGATCTTGAGCAAGGACCGCTCCTTCTGCGGGGGTGCTGGGTCAGCCGCCATCGGGGATCTCGGGTTCGACCAGGTAGGCGAGCAGGGTCAGCGATTCCTGCCAGCCGAGGACACAGAGCTCCGGTGGTATTGCCTCCGGCAGACCTTCCTGAAGCATATCCAGTGCGGTGCCGCAGGAGACTGGATCCAGCGTTACGGTGAGCGTCATCTCGCCGCCGAGCGAGGGATCGTCGAAGCGGTCGCTGACGACAATTCGACGGCCCGGCTCCAGTTCGCGGTACTCGCCACTAAACTCGTGATGAGTCCCCGTAGCAAAGTTGACGAAACTCATCCGGTAGCCGCCGCCTACGCGAGCATCCATCTCGTGGACGCGTGCGGTAAAGCCGTACGGTGCATTCCATTTGGTAATAGCGTCGGGTTCCAGGAATGCGCGATAGACGCGCTCCGGCGGCGCGCGCAGGACGCGGTGCAGGTGAACATTGCGGTCAATGGACATGGCTGATGGCCTCCGATAGGTGGGAGAAGGGGCGTGATGCCGTCAGCGTTGGTGGCAGGGGGCGCATTCGCGTACCTCGACCGTTGCAAATCGCGCGGCGGGGCAGCGTGTGGCCCATTCCACCGCTTCTTCGCGGTCGGCGCAGTCGATCAGGAAGAATCCGCCGATCATCTCGCGTGACTCGATGAACGGGCCGTCGATGAAACGGGTTTTTCCTTCGTCGGATCGGATGCGGACGCCGTGGCGGTCGGGTCGCAGGGATTCGCTGGCAAGCAACTGGCCACGCGCGTCGAGTTCGGCGCCAAAAGCGAGCATTTCCGCGTAAAGCGCCTGCCCCTCGGCATCGCTGCGGGCATCGCGGTCGCCGTGATCTTCGAGGATGAGCAACAGAAAGTTCATCGTGGGTATCCCCTAACGCATTGAGTGGAGACCGAATCGATTGCCGTCCGGATCGCGTGCGATGACGCAGAATCCGTAGTCGCCAATCGACTCCTTGGGGCTTTCGATCGAACCACCGGCGGTCGCGACGCGTTCCGCCTCGATCCCGCAGTCGTCGCAGCCGAAATAGACCATGCAGCCGCCGGAACCGACCGGGTTGTCGGGACCCTGTACCAGCGCGCCAGCACACCCCGGCCGGTCCTCCTCCATCGGAAACATCCAGATCTCCGTGCTGGGGGCGAATGCGCTGGTATCGGCTTGTGTGAGCGACATGTCCAGGACGGCTTCGTAGAACGCACGGGCACGGCCGATATCCTCGGTGGGAATCTCGAACCAGACGACGGGATTGGCGGCCATGGTGGTATCTCCTCTGGCGGGATCCAACAAACGGGCGCGGTTCAGCGGGCCCTTTGAACTGTAGACGAACGGCAATCGGGAAAATCGACATGGTTGGTGAAACTAGTCGAAAGGGTCTGGAGGGGGCTGCGATCGATCGGGACTGCGAGCGGCTGTACGGCGGACGGATTACGAGGGGCCAGACGTGCGAAAGGGGCCACTTGGGCCCCTTTGCTTGAATCTGGCGGAGAGGGAGGGATTACTCGGCGCGGCGCGCCTCGCCCTGCGGGCCGTCGCCTGCGGCGACGTTCGGGTGCCGCTGCGCGTCACTCGTCGAACCACCATTCTCTATTCCTCGGGTTCGAATCCCGATACCTCAGGGGCCAGACGTGCGAAAGGGGCCAAACGGGCCCCTTTGCGAAAATCTGGCGGAGAGGGAGGGATTCGAACCCTCGGTACTCGCGAGAGTACAACGGTTTTCGAGACCGCCCCGTTCGACCACTCCGGCACCTCTCCGAATTGGATCACCGCGCGGGGTCGAGCCGCGACGGCGGAGCGAATCCTAGCAGATTCGGAGGCCGCAGCGGTAGCGCGTCAGGGCATCAGGCGGGTGACCTTCCAGCCATTGTCTGCCCGGTGGTACTGGAAGCGGTCGTGCAGGCGGCCGGCCCGGCCCTGCCAGAATTCGAACAGTTCGGGTTGCAGGCGGTAGCCGATCCAGGCGGGGTCCCGCGGGATCGCGCCTTCCGGGTATTGCTTCTCCAGTGCGTGAACGCGGGCCTCGAGTTCGGCGCGCGTGCCGATGGGCTGGCTCTGGATCGACGCGGCTGCGGCCAGCTGGCTGGCGCGCGGGCGCTGGGCGAAGTAGTCATCCGCGGCCTCGGCGGGCAGGGCGGTTACGCTGCCTTCGACGCGAATCTGGCGCTCGGTCTCGGGCCAGTAGAACAGGAGTGCGGCGCGCGGGTTCTCGGTGAGGTCCTGGCCCTTGCGGCTGCGGGAGTCGGTGTACCAGCAGAGGTCATCGCCTTCCACGTGTTTGAGCAGAACGGTTCGCGCGGACGGCTGGCCGTCGGCGTCGGCGGTGGCGAGGATCATCGCGGTGGGGTCCGGGTTTCCGGCTTCGTGCGCGTCTTTCAGCCAGCGGTCGAGCAGGGTCAGCGGATTGTCGAGCAGGTCGCGGCGGTGGAGTTCGCCCTGGGTGTAGTCGCGGCGGGTGTGGCGGTGGTCGGCGGTGCTCATCGGGTCTCCCGGGGGCGTTTGCAACCATGATAATGGCAGCTGTCTCGGACGGCACGGGAAATTTGCAGTGCCTTTGTTGTCACAGGGTCATTGCACATTCCCGTGTGTACCCAACAGCAAGGAGCGGAAGATGGCTGGAGCGAAGATCGCGGCAGTGGAGCCCAAGGGTGTCGAGCTCAAGAAGGGGGAGGAATACTACTTCTGCCGCTGTGGGCGATCCAAGGACCAGCCATTTTGCGACGGCTCGCACGAGGGGACGGGGCTCGAGCCTATCGCATTTACTCCCGAGGAAGACGGCGAGGCGTTTCTTTGCCAGTGCAAGCAGTCGGGCGATCTTCCGTACTGCGACGGCACGCACCAGCAGTTCGACGAGGACGATATCGGGACCGAGCCGGAGTCCAGGGACGAATCGGACCAGAATGAAGGTAACGAGGCGCCGGATCCACGTAATACCGACACGGAACCACATGTCGAGCTGATCCATCGCATGGCCCGTTCGGGGCTGGAGGAGGTGGGCCACTACGGGCCGACGGTGGCCATGGGCGTTCCGCGCAGCCGGCTTCCGATCTGGGACGACCTGCAGCTGCTGGCGGCGCAACTGGCGAGCCGGCCGTTGCCGGATGGCGCCCCGATCGAGACGGGGCTGGTGATCGGGCCCGAGGCCAAGCGGCCGTTGCAGCTGGACATCCCTATGCTGGTATCGGACATGAGCTTTGGCGCGCTGTCGCGCGAGGCGAAGATTGCGCTGGCGCGCGGCGCGGAGCAGGCAGGCACGGGGATCTGTTCCGGCGAGGGCGGGATGCTCGATGCCGAACAGGCGGAGAACTCGCGCTATTTGTTCGAGCTGGGGCCGGCCCGGTTTGGCTATTCCGAAGAGGTTCTGGAACAGGTGCAGGCGTTCCACTTCAAGGCCGGTCAGGCGGCCAAAACGGGCGTCGGCGGAGTGCTGCCGGGGGCGAAGGTGAGTGACGAGATCGCTCGGGTGCGCGGGATCGACGCGGGACAGGATGCGCTCTCTCCGCCAAGCCTGGACGGGTTCGAGACGCCCTCGGATTATCGTCGATTTGCGGCCGAGGTGAGGGAGAAGACCGGGGGCATTCCCGTCGGCTTCAAGCTGTCGGCCAACCACATCGAGGCGGATCTGGCCTTTGCCCTGGAGGCGGGGGCGGACTACGTGATCCTGGATGGTCGCGGTGGCGGGACCGGAGCCTCGCCCGCGCTGCTACGCGATCACATCAGTGTACCCACGATCCCGGCGCTGGGCCGTGCGCGGCGTTTTCTGGATGCCAATGGCGCCAGTGGCCGGGTCACGCTGCTGGTGACGGGCGGGCTGCGCACACCCGCGGATTTCGTGAAGGCCCTGGCGCTGGGGGCGGACGGTATCGCGCTGGCGAATGCCGCGATCCAGGCGGTGGGCTGTGTGGGTGCGCGGATCTGCCACACGAATCGCTGCCCGTCCGGTGTGGCGACACAGGACCCGAAGCTGCGTGCGCGGCTGGATGCCCAGGACGGCGGGGAGCGGCTGGGCCGCTTCCTGCGGGCCTCGACCGAGTTGATGTGCGTGCTGGCGCGGGCCTGCGGCCACAACCGCCTGGAGGACTTCGGCCCGAACGATCTGACAACGTTCGACCGCGAGCTGGCAGAACTGGCGGGCATTCAGTACGCCGGGGTGTATCCGAAGTCCTAACGGCGGCTGGTGGGCCGCGGCCGCGTTAGCATGGGTTATCGCGGGGTGTCGGGGGGCTGCGTAGCATCGCAGGCTTTGGAACGGAGTCCCGCATGTTTTTCCCCGATGTTCGCGCGAGCCATGATCGCTGCATACGAACCGATGCCTTCCTGCGTCACTTCCGGCTGTTGTTGATGGCGGCGGACCCGCGGATCCCCGAAGTATTTGGCGACAGCGAACCCGCGCGCCAGGAGCACATCCTCAACGAATCAGTGTTGGCGGCACTGGACTTTGCCGAGCGTCGCAGCGACGGACGGGCCCCGGTACATACGATGGCCATGGTTCATGGTGCCAATGGCCGTGTGCCGGTGGAGCCTGCACTGAATGACTGCTGGGTGAATTCCCTGATCGAGGCGGCTCGGGATACCGACCCCGAGTGGCGCGATGAGCTGGAGATGCGCTGGCGCGCGGCGACCGCTCCGACGGTGGATCTGTTCTCCCAGTTGCACTGGGCCGGTGCCACAGCCAGTCAGGAACGTTGATCTGTTCGTAAAGCGGTACTGAAGCCAGCCGTGCCAAGCGAAATTCGGCCCCGAATGCGCCGGGGCCGTTTGATCTGGCGGCGTTTCCGGCGTGTAATGCGCGGGTTTGAATCCACCGGCCCCGCGCCGGGAGCCCGAGTCCATGTCCGCTGTCCCCGATTTCCCGCCTTCGCTGTTTGCGCACAAGCCCTACTGGGCCAAGCGCTTCGGCACCGCCCCGTTCCTGCCGACCACCCGCGAGGAGATGGACGACCTCGGCTGGGACAGCTGCGATATCGTGCTGGTCACGGGGGACGCCTATGTCGACCACCCGAGCTTCGGCATGGCGATCATCGGGCGGCTGCTCGAGGCACAGGGCTTTCGCGTCGGCATCATCACGCAGCCAGACTGGACCTCTGCCGAGCCGTTCCGCGCGCTGGGTCGCCCCAATCTGTTCTTCGGCGTCACCGCCGGCAATATGGACTCGATGGTCAACCACTACACGGCTGACCGGAAGATCCGCTCCAACGACGCCTACACTCCCGGGGATGTACACGGCCACCGGCCGGACCGTGCGGTGATCGTCTACGCCCAGCGCGCCCGCGAGGCGTACAAGGACGTGCCGGTGGTCGCCGGCGGCATCGAGGCGAGCCTGCGCCGCATCGCCCACTACGACTACTGGCAGGACAAGGTTCGCCGTTCGGTGCTGCTGGATGCGCGTGCCGACATCCTGCTGTTTGGTAATGCCGAGCGCGCCCTGGTCGAGCTGGCCCATCGCGTGGCCGCCGGCGAGCACCCGCGGGAGATCACCGACTTGCGGGGTACCGCGTTCCTGCGCGATGCGGTGCCGGGCGGTTATGTGGAGCTGGACTCCAGCGAAGTCGATACCCCGGGGCCGGTGGATGCCAACCCCGACCCCTACGCGATGGTCTCGCCGTCGACCTGTGCCGACGCCGAAACGAAGCAGGAACCCAAGAGTGCCGCCGAGGAAGGCGGCGCCCGGGTCGTTCGCTTCCACCGCGACATCCCGCGCGGTACGCCGCGAGACCAGACGGTCATCCGCATCCCGGCCTTTGAACAGGTCAAGGGCGATTCCGTGCTGTACGCCCATGCTTCCCGCGTGCTGCATCTGGAGACCAACCCGGGCAATGCCCGCGCGATCGTGCAGCGCCATGGCGACAAGGAGGTCTGGCTGAACCCGCCGCCGATCCCCCTGACCACCGCGGAGATGGATGCGGTATTCGACCTGCCGTATGCGCGGGCGCCGCATCCCTCCTATGGCGATGCGCGCATCCCGGCCTGGGAGATGATTCGCTTCTCGGTGAACATCATGCGCGGCTGCTTCGGCGGCTGCACGTTCTGCTCGATCACCGAGCACGAGGGCCGCATCATCCAGAGCCGCTCCGAGGAGAGCGTGCTCAAGGAGATCGAGGAAATCCGCGACAAGGTCGACGGCTTTACCGGCGTGGTCTCCGATCTCGGCGGGCCGACCGCGAACATGTACCGTCTGGCCTGCAAGGACCCGGAGATCGAGCGCAGCTGCCGCCGGCTGTCCTGTGTCTATCCCGGCATCTGCAAGAACCTCGATACCGATCACACGCCGCTGGTGAACCTCTACCGCAAGGCGCGGGCGCTGCCCGGGATCAAGAAGATCCTGATCGCGTCGGGCCTGCGCTACGACCTGGCCGTGGAGTCACCGGAGTATGTGAAGGAGCTGGTTACCCACCATGTGGGAGGCTACCTGAAGATTGCGCCGGAACATACGGAATCTGGACCGCTTTCTCGCATGATGAAGCCGGGCATGGGTGCCTACGACCGCTTCAAGGCGATGTTCGAGAAATACTCGAAGCAGGCGGGCAAGGAGCAGTACCTGATCCCGTATTTCATCGCCGCGCACCCGGGTACGTCCGACGAGGACATGCTGAACCTTGCGCTGTGGCTCAAGCGGCACAACTTCCGCGCCGATCAGGTGCAGGCCTTTCTGCCAAGCCCGATGGCGCTCGCGACCGCGATGTGGCACTCCGGGCGTGATCCGCTACGGGGCATCAAGCGCAAAGCGGGGGACCGGGTGCCGGTCGCGCGCGGCGCACGGGCGCGGCGCCTGCACAAGGCGTTCCTGCGCTATCATGATCCGAACAACTGGCCCCTGTTGCGCGATGCGCTCAAGCGCATGGGTCGCGCGGATCTGATCGGCAATGGCAAGCATCACCTGATCCCCACCTGGCAGCCCGCTGGCACAGGACAGGGTACGGGCGGGGCCCGGCCCGCCACCGGCGGCCGTGTGACCCGTGGCGGCAAGGCCCTGAAAAAACGTGGCCAGACCTTTCAGACCCAGCACAAGGGTGTGGAGACCGCCGCCCGCCCGGTCGCGCCCGGCCCGAAGAAGGGCCCGTCCCGGGCCAAATCGCGCCCCGGCAAGCGCCGACCGCAGCGTCCGTAGACTCCACCTCCGCTGCCTGAATTGCGTAGGAGGCCAGCCCTCTGGCCGATCGGGTGTCGGACATGCCCCATCGGCCAGAGGGCTGGCCTCCTACGGGGGTTCGAGGGCCGTTTTGGGGGCGAGGCTTTATTGGGGGTACCCACCCTCGCGATCCCAGCCGCCATGACCTTTGGTCCCGATCATCGGTTGCCTCTGCCTCCCGACATCCCGGATAACTGCTGCTGTGGTATCGGGCGGAGGCAATGTCTTGTAGGAGGCCAGCCCTCTGGCCGATCGGATGCCGGACAGGCCCCATTGGCCAGGGGGCGGCGGTTAGCCCTCCTGGGGCTGGCGGTGCGGGCGGGGTGCCGGTTCGGGCACATGGCCCTCCAGGGACAGGTGCAGGCCGGTGTGTTCCGGATCGGTGGTGTCGAGCAGGTAGAGGTAGGGGCCGACGACGTCTTCCGGGCGTGGCAGCTTCTCGGCGTTTTCGGCGGGGTAGTGGCTGGCGCGGAAGCGCGAGCGCACGGGGCCGGTGTCGATGCCGTTCACATGGATGAAGTGCTTTTCGTTGCGGTGCTCGCGCGCGAGGATGTCGATCAGCGCGTCCTGCGCGGCCTTGGCCATGCCGAAGGCGCCCCAGAAGGCCTTGCGGCAGTCCTGGGTGGAGACGACCAGGCTGCCGTGCGGGCTGGCCTCCAGCAGTGGCAGTACCGCCTGGGCGAGGAAGAACGGGCCGTGCAGGTTTGTGTTGATGACCTTGAACCACAGCTCGGGGTCGTATCCCTTCAGTGGCGTCAGCGTCCCGGCCCAGCCGGCGTGCAGCACCAGCCCGTCCAGGCGCCCGAGGGAGTCGCGGATGTTCTCGGCCAGGTCGCCGTAGTCCTTGACCGTGGCACCCTCCAGGTTGAGCGGATAGATGGCCGGCTGCGGGTGGCCTTCCTGCTCGATCAGGTCGTAGGTCTTCTCCAGCCCCTTGATGTCCTTGTCCAGCAGCACGACGATCGCGCCCGCCGCCGCGCAGGCCTGCGCGATCGCACGCCCGATGCCCGCGGCCGCGCCGGTTACCAGGATCACGCGGTCGTTGAAGGCACCCGGCTCCGGGCGATAGTCCAGCAGGGCGGGGATGTCGATATCGGTCAAGGCAGGGTCTCCAGTAGCTTGTGGGCTGATTCTAATCCAGACCGCACGGCGGCTTCGAGGGTCGAAGGCAGGCCCGGCGTCACATAGTCGCCAGCCAGGAACAGTCCGGGCCAGGGGGTGCCGGCTACCGGGCGCAATGCGTCCAGATCGACGCGGGCATCGATGGTGGCGCGTTTCTCGCACACCACACGACCGGCCTGGGCCATTCCCAGTTCGGGGAAGGTTCGTTCCAGTTCTTCCGCGATCCGACGCCAACGCTCCTCTGCCGTCATCGCCGGCAGGTCGTCCGCTGTGGAGATTACGACGGCCAGCCAGTTCGGCTCGCCGGCCACCTGGCGGGGAATAAGCCATTGTCCGTGCTGGTCGAGGAGTCCCTGTAGCGGTGGGCGTTCCAGGAGGGGGGCCGGGTAGCGCAGGTATACCGTGCAGATGCTGCGCTCGCCCATGGCCATCAGGGCCCGATGGTGGGGTTGTAGCTCGGGGGCTTTGGGCAGGAGTCGAGCGGCTGCGCTGGGCGACGTGGCGATGATCACCGCGTTGGCATGGGTGACGCGGTGGTTGCGGTCACGGAGCTGGTAGCGGGCCTCGGCGCCCCCGGATTCGATGGCGGCAATGCGCCGTCCGGTCTCGACCGTGGCACCGCGCTCGCGCAGTTCGCGCAGGGCGGGTTCCGGGTACAGCGATCCCAGCGGTTGGGTCGGGATAAGTAGCCGGGCGTCGTCCGGCCCGTGGTTCAGGGCCAGGCGCAGCACGTTCTGGAAGATCTGCGCCGAGGCGCTGCGGATTGGCGTGTTCATGACCGCGAGGCACAGCGGTTCCCAGAGCTGACGGATCAGCGTGTCCGGCTGATGGCGCGCCTGCAGCCATTCGAGTACGTCAACGTCCTCCTCCAGCGGCCGATGCAGGATCGAGGCCGCCCCCAGCAGGGCCGGGAGGCGTCTGTGCAGCGGGATGCCCGCAAGGCTTTGCCACAGGGCACTGGCGAGGGTCGGCAGGCGTGGCGAGTGGGGCTCCAGGGCAAAGGCCGGGTGAGGGCGGCCCGGTGCATGCATGCGCAGACCGAACGGCAGGGCCACGAAGGTGCGCTCCGGGTCGGTGCCGACCGAGCGCAGCTGTTCCAGGGTGGCGTGACAGGCGCCGACCAGCACGTGCTGGCCGTTGTCCAGTTCCGCACCGTCGCGGTCCAGGCTGCGGGCGCGCCCGCCTGCGTTTGCGGCGGCCTCGATCAGGTGGACCGCGATGCCGGCCCGGGCGAGGGTCAGCGCGGCGGTCAGGCCGGCCCAGCCGGCGCCGAGCACGACGACCGGATGCGATGCGGGAACGGCGGCCATGGGGCGGGCGGGGTCAGCCCGCGCGGCGGTATTCGCGCTTCAGGCGGCGCGCGGTGCGCCAGGCGATCCACAGCTTGCGGATCGGGGTCAGCCGCACGCGGTGCTCCAGCACGCGATAGCCGTCGTCCTGGATCTCGTCGAGCAGGGTGCGGTAGATCGCGGCCATGATCAGGCCCGGGCGCTGGGCGTAGCGGTCCTCGGCGGGCAGGTGCTCCTCCGCGCGCTGGTAGTAGCGGCGGGCCCGTTCGGCCTGCTCGGTGAACAGGGCACGATGGCGGTCGTCCGTGACATTGACCTGAAATTCCTCGGGCTTTACGCCGTGCTTTTTCAGTTCGTCCATCGGGATGTAGACCCGGCCGCGCATCGCGTCTTCATGGACATCACGCAGGATGTTGGTCAGCTGCAGGGCCATCCCCAGGTCATGCGCGTATTTCAGCGTGCGCCGATCCGAGAAGCCGAAGATATGGGCGGACAGGATCCCGACCACGCTGGCCGCGCGGTAGCAGTACAGCGACAGCGTGGTGAAATCCGGGTAGCTGTCGTAGTCGAGGTCCATCTGCATGCCGTCGATGATCTCGTCGAAATACTCGCGGCTGAGATCGAACGGCGCCAGATGCGGCTGCAGGGCCTGGGTGATCGGGTGGCGTGGCTGGTGGTCGAACAGGCGCTCGATCTCCTCGCGCCACCACTGGAGCTTGGTGCGCGCCACGCTTTCCTCGCTGACCTCGTCGACGATGTCGTCCACCTCGCGGCAGAAGGCGTACAGCGCGGTGATCGCACGGCGCCGGTCGGGCTCCAGGAACCGGAATGCGTAGTAGAAGCTGGAGCCGCTCTTCGCGGCCTTCTCCTCGCAATATTCGTCGGGGGACATACGCGCTCGGGATCGGGGTACCGTCTTGGGATGGCAAGGCTAGCACAGCGGGCCCGGGATGCGGATGGCGGCGGTGATCGAAGCCACGTTTGACATACATCAACCGTGCCCAGCTGGAGGGCGCGTAGGGTGAGGGTGTCAGGGTGGCGCAAGGGGCCCGCCCTCCCGATGCGGAGAGCCGTATGGAACAGCGTCTGGTATTCGATCCCGAGGTGTTGCGTCGCTATGACGTGAGCGGCCCTCGCTACACGTCCTACCCCACGGCGCCGCAGTTCCACGAGGGGTTCGACGCGCAGGCCTATGTGCGGGTGGCTCAAGAGACGAATGCCGAAGGGGCGGGGCGTCCGCTGTCGCTCTATGTCCACGTGCCCTTCTGCGACACGGTGTGTTTCTACTGTGCCTGCAACAAGGTGATTACCGGCAATTATCGGCGGGCGACGAACTATCTGGACTCGCTGGAACAGGAGATCACCCTGCAGGGCGAGTTGTTCGATCGGGACCGGCCGGTGCGGCAGTTGCACTTCGGGGGCGGGACACCGACCTACCTGTCCGACGAAGACCTGACCCGCGTCATGAAGACCCTGGGCCGGCATTTCACGCTGGAGACCGGTCCGGAGCGGGAATTCTCGATCGAGATCGATCCGCGTGCCGTGCGGCCCGGTACCCTGCCGCTTCTCGCGTCGCTGGGCTTTAACCGCATCAGTGTCGGGGTGCAGGATGTCGATCCTGCCGTGCAGAAGGCCGTCAACCGCATCCAGCCGTTCGAGGTCACCGAGCAGGTGGTACGCCAGGCGCGCGAGCACGGGTTTGTCTCCACCAACCTGGATCTGATCTACGGACTGCCCCTGCAGACGGTGGACACGTTCTCGGCGACACTGGACCGCGTGTTGGAACTGCGCCCTGAGCGGCTGGCCGTTTACAACTACGCGCACCTGCCGGAGCTGTTCAAGACGCAGCGCCAGATCCGCGACGGCGACCTTCCGCCGGCCACGGAGCGGCTCGCGATCCTCGAGATGACCATCCAGCGCCTGACCGACGCAGGGTACGTGTACATCGGCATGGATCACTTTGCGCTGCCCGATGACGAACTCGCGATCGCCCAGCGCGCGGGCACGCTGCAGCGAAACTTCCAGGGCTACTCGACGCGCGCCGAATACGACCTCGTCGCGCTGGGGCCCACCGCCATCGGCAAGATCGGGGACAGCTACAGCCAGAACCTGCGCGAGGCCGATGCCTATCAGGAACGGCTGGCAGCCGGCCAACTGCCCGTGTTCCGCGGCCTGGAGCTGGGCGAGGACGACCGTCTGCGGCGCTCTGTGATCAGCGAGCTGATGTGCCACTCCAGAGTCGATTTCGGCGGCATTGAGGACGCATTCGGCATCGACTTCCGGGAGACCTTCGGCGATGCCCTGAACCGCCTGGCCGAGATGGAGGCCGACGGCCTGGTCACCATCGGCAGCGATTGCCTGGAGGTCCAGCCACGCGGCCGGCTCCTGCTGCGCAACATCGCCATGGCCTTCGACGCCTATTTGCACCGTGAAGAGCGGCGTTACTCCAAGGTGGTTTGACCAGTGGTTGACGTTTCGACAGCGTTGGCGAAAGCTTGAGGTTCATGAACCGGCAACAGGGACGTTCCGGTGAAGACAACACGTTACTTCGAGACCGTACGTGTGCGGCCCGATCGCCGCAACATCAAGGACACATGGATCGAGGCCGCGATCGATCACCCCATCCGGGAAGAAGTGCAAGGCGATGGTCGTATCCGCCGATGGGCCCGGATCGATGAAGCGGATGGCCGCTATCTTCGCGTGGTGTTGCTTCCTGACGGTGTGACGGTCCACAACGCCTTTTTGATCTAGGGAAACACTGATTAATGTACACACTCGCGTTGGTACCCCAGGTTTTCCGAGACCAGGCGCGGTGCGCAGCCGGTAGTGGTTCTACCGGCAAGGACCGCAACGCAGGATCGGGGAACCTGGGGTGCCAACCCCGAAGGGGCTCGGCCGCTTTTGCGCGCGCACGGCGTTGCGGTTCCCTTGTGCAGAATGACTGCACGGCGGTCACCGCGCCTTGTTCGCACGCAAAAGCGACTCGAGCGCGAGCGTGTACATTGATCAGTGTTTCCCTAGGGTTCAAGCCATGAAGCTCCAGTACTTCGCGGATACCGACACGCTGTACATCGAATTCCGGGGCGAGAACGTGGCCGAGACCCGTTCCCTGGACGAGAATACGACACTGGATGTGGACGCCCAGGGCGAGGTCTGCGCGATCACCTTCGAACATGCCAGTGAGCGTACCGACCTGCAGCACTTGACCGTTGAGGGTATAGCGGCCTGAACGGGGCGTTTAGGCCGCTTTCAGCGCTTGCGGCGGCGGGGGCGCAGGCTGTGGGCGAGGATGATCCAGGCGTCGCGGGCGCGCAGGCGCGGGCGGGCGAAGACGTCGTCCTGCTGGCGCAGGCGCCAGAGTACGCGGGCGCCGCCGTTGATGATCGCGCGGATCTCCAGGCCCATGCGTCCGCGCAGCATGCCGCCGAGCGGTGCCCCGGCGCGCAGCAGGCGGTCGGCGCGGGCGTACTGGAACTGCATCAGGTTGCGTAACGGAAAGGTTGTCTGGCCGGCCGCGATCATCTCCTCGCTGACGCCGTACTGCGCCATCTCGTCCTTTGGCAGGTAGATCCGGTTGTTCTCGGTGATGTCCTGGTGCAGGTCCTGATAGAAGTTGATCAGCTGCAGCGCGGAGCAGACCGCGTCGGAGTAGCCGATCATCTCCTCGGTCGGGTTGCCATCGAGGTACAGCATCAGCCGCCCGACCGGGTTGGCGGAGCGGCGGCAGTACTCCATGACCTCGCCAAAGGTGGCGTAGCGTGTCTGTTCCAGATCCTGGATGAAGGCGTCGACCAGATCGACGAACGGGGCGGCGGGCAGGCTGAAGCGCTGCCGTGCATCGGCCAGCGCGATCCATTCCGGTTCGGATTCCGCGGCGGGGCTTTCGAGGATCTGCACGCGCTCCTGCATTGCGATCAGGTCGGCCCGCCGCTCGTCGACCGGTCGTTGGTCCTCGTCGGCGAGATCGTCGGCATCGCGGGCGAAGCAGTAGATCGCGGCGACCGGCCCGCGCAGGCGCGCGGGCAACAGCCAGGAGGCGACCGGGAAGTTCTCGTAGTGCGCCGCCGCACGGCGCCGGCAGTGGCGGTAGGCGGCGCGGATGTCGGGGTGGCCCGCCATGCGGCTTAGTCCCGCGAACCCGTGTCCGGGCCGTTATCGTCGTTCGACTCGTCGTCCGGACGATCCGTGTCATGGCCCTGATCGACGGGCTGGCGCGCGCGATTATTCAGGGTGTCCGGTGTTTCGGGGCTCTTGCGCGCGCGGATGCCCAGTTCCTGGAAGCGGCGGGCGCTCGGCATGACCTGGCGCTCCAGGCTGCCCACGGTCTTGTTGTAGGCGTCAGTGCTTTGATCCAGTGCTTTGCCGAGGCGCGCCAGGTGTTCGGTCATGGTGCCCAGGCGGTGAGAGAGCTCCGCCCCGAGGTCCCGAATCTCCAGCGCGTGCTCGGTCAGCTGCGCCTGCTGCCAGCCGTACTCGACCGTGCGCAGCAGGGCGATCAGCGTGCTCGGGGTGGCGAGCAGCACCTGGCGCTCCAGCGCGTATTCCAGCAGACCGGGTTCGTGTTCCAGCGCGGCGGCAAGGAACGGGTCGCCAGGCAGGAACAGCACGGCGAACTCGGGGGACTGCTCGACGCTGGCCCAGTATTGCTTGCTGGAGAGCTCGGTAACACGCGAGCGCAGGTGTTGGGCATGACGCTTGAAGGCCGCTGCGCGCGGCTCCGGGTCAGCCGCGGCGACGGCGTCGAGATAGGCATCCAGGGGGGTCTTGGCGTCCACGACCAGGGCGCGATTGCCGGGCATGTGGACCAGCAGGTCCGGGCGCTGGCGGCCGCCGTCGCCGTCCAGCGCCGGTTGTTCGGTGAAGTCGCAGTGCGCCGAGAGCCCGGCCAGTTCCACCGCGCGCTTGAGGGTCAGCTCGCCCCAGCGCCCGCGCACCCCGGGACGCGACAGGGCCTGCACCAGGTTGTGGGCCTCGCGCTGGAGCGTGGCGTTGTCCGAGCTAAGGCGCTGGATCTGTTCATTCAGTGCGGCGAAGGCCTGTGCCCGCGAGCGCTCCATCGCGTTGATCTCGGCCTCGGTCTTGCCCAGCGTCTCGCGGATGGGCTTGAGCATTGCCTCGACCTTGTTCTCCGAGCGCTCGATCTCGTTCTGGCCCTCGCTGAGCTTCTGCGACAGGATCGACTGGGCCAGACGCAGGAACTGGTTGGAGTTGGCCTCCAGCGCCTCGTTGGCGAGCGCCGAGAAGGAGCGGTCGAGTTCCTGGCGCGCGGTCTCGAAGCTCTGGCGCAGGTCCTCACGGCGCTGTTCGGCAGCTTCGAGTTCGGCCTCCAGGCGGGCATTGCGCGTCTGCAGATCGCCCACGCGGCGATTGAGGCGCAGGCCGGCCAGGGCATAGCCGAGCACCAGCCCGACCAGCAGGGCGGCACCGAGGGCGGTCCAGGCGGTGAGGGGGAGTGCGGTCAGCTCGCCAGCCATTGCGGGCCTGCCTTGGCCTGGTGCCAGTGCCAGAAGTCGTCCGGTTGATCGAGGGCACCGTCAGCCCCCCAGCTGTCCGGGTCCTGGGTGGCGTCGATGTAGCCCCAGCGCGCGATCAGGGTGGCCATGCCGGCGGCGCGACCGGCCGCGATATCGCGTTCGGCGTCGCCCCAGTAGCAGTGCTGTTCGGGCGCGAGCCCCGTCTGCCGTGCGGCCAGCCACATGGGCTCGGGGTCCGGCTTGCGTTGCGGGAGGGTGTCGCCGCTGACGATCGCGGCCAGTCTGGGCGTCAGGCCCAGGGCGTCCAGGAGCGGCTCGGTCAGCCAGGCGGGCTTGTTGGTCACCACACCAAGCGGCCAGCCGCGCTGTGCGCAGGCGTCCAGCACCTGGTCCAGCCCGGGAAAGAGGCTGGTGTCGACGCACAGATCGCGAGCGTAGATCTCGAGGTAGCGCTGCTTGAGGGTCTCGCGGCGCGCACCCTCGACATCCGGAAAGCCCAGCTGCACGAGGGCCTGAGAGCCGTGCGAGACGTGATTGCGCACGGCCTCGAAGGGCAGCGGCGGGCGATCGTTCTCGGCCAGCAGCACGGTCAGCGCGGCATGCATGTCCGGGGCCGTGTCGAGCAGGGTCCCGTCCAGGTCGAACAGGACTCCGCGGAGTTCGCGGCTCATGGGGTCTCGCTGTCGCTGTCCGGGCGGCGCGCGGCCATCAGGTAGTTGACGTCCGTGCGCGGGACCAGCCGATAGCGCCCGGACAGCGGCGAGTAGGTGAGGCCCGTCATGTCAACGACCTCGAAGTGGTGCTTGCGCAGGACCGCGCCCAGTTCCGAGGGCCGGATAAAGCGGCTGAACTCGTGCGTGCCGGTGGGTAGCAGGCGCAGTACGTATTCGGCGCCGACGATCGCCTCGGCGAACGCGCGGGGGGTGCGGTTGATCGTCGAGAGGAACAGCCAGCCACCCGGGCGTACTAGCTGGACCAGGGCATCGATGACCGCCTCGGGATCGGGCACGTGCTCCAGCATCTCCAGGCAGGTGACCACGTCGTAGTCGCCCGCGTGATGCTCGGCATGGGCCTCGGCGGTCGTGTGCAGGTAGTGGATTTCCAGCCCGGAGTCGTGTGCGTGCTCGCGCGCGACTTCCAGATGCTCGGCCCCGGCATCGAGGGCGGTCACCTGTGCGCCGCGCACCGCCATCGCCTCGGACAGGATGCCCGCGCCACAGCCGACATCCAGCACCTTCTTGCCGGGCAGCTCGGCGTGCTGGTCGATCCATTCCAGGCGCAGGGGGTTGATCGCGTGGAGGGTGGCAAAGGCGCCGTTCGGGTCCCACCACTCGTGGGCCCGATGCGTGAACTTGTGCAGTTCGGCGTGATCGACGTTGTCGCCAGTGCTGGCGTGGGATTCGCGGGTCATGGTCATCTCGATTACGCGGCCAGTTCGCGCTGGATTTCCAGCACGCGCGCGCCCCATTCGCGGGCCTCGGCCTGGAGCTCGTCCAGGTCCAGCGTAAGCAGTTCCCGGTCCCTGAGCAATGGCCGCCCGGCGACGTGGACATCGGTTACGGCATCGCGGGTGGCGGCGTAGACGATCTGGGCGGCGGGTTCGTGCATGGGCTGCAGCTCGATGGCGCGGAGATCAATGCTGACCACGTCGGCCTGCTTGCCGGGCTCCAGGCTCCCGATGCGGTCGGCCAGGCCCAGCGCACGGGCGCTGCCCAGCGTGGCCATCTCCAGTGCGGCGGTGGCGGGGAGGGCCGAGGCATCGCCACTGACGCCCTTGGCCAGCAGCGCCGCTGTGCGCATCTCCCCGAGCATGTCGAGATCGTTGTTCGAGGCGGTGCCATCGGTCCCCAGCCCCACGGTGATGTTGGCGCCCAGCAGTTCGGCGACCGGACAGAAGCCGGAGGCGAGTTTCAGGTTGGATTCCGGGCAGTGCGCGACGGACACCGGACGCCCTTGAAGCAACTCGCGGTCCTGTGCACTGACCTGGGTCATGTGTACGGCGATGAACGGCTGGTCCAGCAGACCCAGGCGCGCCAGGCGGGCCAGCGGCCGCTCGCCGTGGTCGCGTTCGGCATCGGCGGTTTCGCCGGCAGTCTCGTGTACATGCATGTGGATAGGGACGGCCAGCTCGCGGGCGCGCTGCGCCACGCGCTGCAGGCTCTCGTCCCCCACGGTGTAGGGGGCATGTGGCGCGACGGTGTAGTGAATGCGGTCGTGGTGCTGCCAGTTATCGACGACTTCGGCGCCCCGCTGGAAGTACTCGTCCGTCGTCTGGGCCCAGGGTGTGGGGAAGTCAAACACCGTCAGGCCCAGTGCAGCACGGATGCCGGATTCGTCGACCACGCGCGCGGCGTCGTCGACGAACAGGTACATATCGCTGAAGCAGGTGGTCCCGCCGCGCAGCATCTCGGCGATGGAGAGGCGCGTGCCCGCCCGCACGAACTCGGGTGAGAGCAGACGGCCTTCGGCGGGCCAGATGTAACGCTTGAGCCACTCCATGAGCGGACGGTCGCTGCCCAACCCGCGCAACAGGCTCATGCCCGAATGCGTATGCACGTTGACCAGGCCCGGAATCAGGGCATGGCCTTCGCGGTGCAGGTGTTCGGCATCGGGGTGTTGCGCGAGGGCTTCCTCACGCGGCAGCAGGGCCTCGATGAGTCCGTCGCGAATGACCAGCGCGTGATTGGCGAGCACCGTGTCGCGCGGGATCACCGGAAGAATCTGCGAGGCACTGAGGACCAGTGTTTGGGGTGTCGACATGAGAGGCCAGACCGAGGGGGTTCGGCCGCGCATGGTACCCCAAAGGGGCGCCCCGGGGCGCCCCCGTGTTTCTATGCCGCCTGGCGCCCCAGGGCCTGCGCGCGGGCGATTTCGGCGACGTGCCGGCCCTGGGAGGCGGCCATCGCGAGTTCGTTCTCGCTTGGCTGACGCGAGCCATCGCCATCGGCCAGGGTGGTGGCGCCGTAGGGGGTGCCGCCGCTGATCTCGCTCATGTCGAGCAGGCGTTTCTCGCTGTAAGGCAGCCCCACAATGGTCATGCCGTAGTGCATCAGGTTGACGATGGTCGAGACCAGTGTGGTCTCCTGGCCGCCGTGTTGCGAGGCGGTCGAGCTGAATGCCGAGCCGATCTTGCCGACCAGCTTGTCGCCAAACCACAGCGCGCCGGTTTGATCGAGGAAGTTGGCCATCTGCGCGCACATGCGGCCGTAACGGGTCGGGGTGCCGATGATGACTGCATCATACTCCGCCAGTTCTTCTGGCTTGGCGATGGGGGCGGCCTGGTCAAGTTTGGCCCCGGCCTGTTTGGCGACTTCCTCGGGCATCAGCTCCGGGACGCGCTTGATCGTCACCTCGGTGCCGGAGACCTCGCGGGCGCCGCGGGCGACGGCCTCGGCCATCTGTTCGATGTGACCCCAGGTGGAGTAATACAGAATCAGGACTTTGGTGCTCATGGAATCAACCTCGTGGGTGCATTGACTGTCCCAGAGTAATTCCTGTCAAAGCGAACGAAAATGCCTTTTATACGGCTTATCGATTCGATTTAATCGAATCGATTTGGGGCCGTAAAGTGGGCTCCAGGCTCACGGGGGATGCGGCGAGCACGGCAGTTTCCAACCCTTCGAGGTCTCCTGGGTAACCGTACAGGAACCCCTGGAAGTGGCGGCAGCCCAGACCGAACAGGAAGGCGCGCTGCTCGTCGGTTTCGACACCTTCGGCAATGACGTCCAGATCCAGCGTGTGGGCGAGATTGACGACCATCTGGGCGATCGCGGCGTCGTTCGGGTCGTCCAGTACGTCCCGTACGAATGACTGGTCGATCTTGAGCTGCGACAGCGGAAGTCGCTTGAGGTAGGCAAGGGAGGAATAACCGGTGCCGAAGTCGTCGAGGGCGAATTCGACCCCCAGCAGCCGCAGATCGTCGATATGGGAGACGACCGTGTCGACATCCTCAAGCAGCATGCTCTCGGTCAGTTCGAGCTTCAGGCGGCTGGCCGGGGCGCCAGTCTCCTGCAGCATCGTGTGCAGATCCTGGACGAACTGCTTGTGGCGAAACTGCCGAGCGCTGACATTGACGGAAAGGGTGAGTTTGCGGAACGCAGCAGAATGCTGCCATGCGGCAAGCCGCTCACAGGCGGTACGCAGTACCTGGCGCCCGATGGGAACGATCAGACCCGTTTGCTCCGCGACGGGGATAAACACGGTAGGGGCGATTTCGCCCCGCTGCGGATGCGGCCAGCGCAGTAGCAACTCGGCGCCGATCACATGTCCATCGGCTTCCACTTGAGGTTGGTAGGCCACGGTGAATCCGTCGTGGTCGAGTGCCTGGCGCAGTTCGCTCTCCAGTTCGAAGCGGGCCTCCACGGCTCGATGCAGCTCGGGGTCGTAGAAACGTACCGTGTTGCGCCCGGCGTTCTTCGCGCGATACATGGCCAGGTCCGCCTGCTTGAGGACCTCCTCCACGCCGAGGCTGCGGCCACTGAAGAGCGTGGCGCCAATGCTGGGGGTGACATGCCGGTTCTGACCTGCGAGCTCGAAAGGTTCGCGCAGGAGGTTGATCAGCTTGCGTCCGACCGCCTCCGCTTCGGTGGCGGCCCTGGCCGGATCCGGGTGGAGGTCGTTGAGAATGATCACGAACTCGTCGCCACCCAGGCGCGCCAGCGTGTCGGCTTCGCGCACGGAATTTGCCATGCGACGTGCGACCTGCCGCAGCAGGTCATCGCCAACCGCATGGCCCAGGGTATCGTTGATGTCCTTGAAGTTGTCCAGGTCGATGAACAGAACAGCACCATGCTGGCCTGTGCGAGCCGTGTTCGCGAGTGCCTGGCCCAGCCGGTCATGCAGCAGTGTACGGTTGGGAAGTCCGGTCAATCCATCGAAGAAGGCAAGGCGGCGAATCTCCTCCTCGGCCTCCTTGCGGTCGGAAATATCCATCATGGTGCCGAACATGGCCATGACCTGGCCATCGTCATCGAAGCGGGCACTGGCGTAGACGCTGACCCAGCGATGGCCGCCGTCGTGGGTGCGCAGCCGGATCTCTTCGGACTGCGCGTGGGTGCCCCCTTCGAGCAGGGTGGCGCAGAAGCTTTGCGCGTCGTCGCGGTCGTGTGGGACCACGTAGTTGCATAGCGGTTCGCCCAAGGTCTCTTCCACTGGAAAGCCGGTCATGGCTTCCCATGCCGGGTTCAGGAGCGTCCATCGGCCATCGGCATCGGTGCGGAAGATCACCTCGGAGATGTGGTTGACGACGTCCTTGTAGCGGTTCTCGCTTTCCTTCAGGGCCGCGGTGGCGCGCCGGTGGGCAGTGATGTCCAGCGTGAGGCCGCGGAGACTGCGGCGGTTCCCTGAATCATCGGCCCAGGAGAGGATGTCGCGCAGCCAGATCCATTGCCCGTTGCGGTGGGCGAAACGGTAGTCCACCACCTTGGGACCGGCACCGGGTTCGCGCGCCGCCTCGCGAACACGGGGCAGATCGGCCGGGTGGATATGCCGCGCGCGGAGCTCGCCGCGGCCCAGGTTGCGCGAGGGAAAGCCCAGCAGCTTGCGTGTATCCCCCGCAACGAACTCCCATTCATGGCTGTCAGGGTTGGCTTCCCACAGGATGGCGTTGGCCCCGCCCAGCATCGATTCCAGTCGGGCCACGGACCGGTTCAGCTGCTGGTTTTGCTGTTGCAGGGTCGATTGAGTGGTACCCAGATGGGCTGCCATGTCGTTGAACGTCAGGGCCAGATCGCCGAATTCGTCGCGCGAGTCGATACGCACTCGATGGTCCAGGTGTCCGGCCTCCAGTGCCTTGCTCCCTTGCAACAGCAGACGCAGGCGCCGGGTCATCATCAGGGCGAACAGGATGGCCGCGAGGATCGACAGCCCCAGCACGCCCAGGGCCAGCAGAACATTGCGTTCCAGGAGGTTCGCCGAGAGCTGCTCGATTGCCTCGGTGGAGTAGCCGACGGCCACTGAGCCAAGGGGTTGATCGGAAAGCTCGATACTGCGGGCGATTTCGACCTGGCCGGCCTCTCTGCGTACGCCTTGCTCGACCGCGGGAAGGTGGTCCGGTGCGACGCCGACCGAGGCCAGGGGGCGATCGCTGGCGTCGAGTACCACTGCGTACAGCACGTTCGAGTCGTCGGCCAGCAGGCCGAGCAGATCCTGCAGCATCGCGGGGTCCGCATAGGCCAGGCCGGGAGTGAGGGCCGACCCCAGCAGCCGGCTTTGCTGTTCCGCGGTGCGTTCCAGTACTTCCTGCTGATTCTGCTGGACTTGGGTGATGCCGCTAAAGAGCAAAGCCCCGACCATCACGACCTGGATCGCGACGGTCCCGATGATGATCTGCCAGGCGACGTTCAGGCGCATGCAGGCCCCGTAGACCCGTCAGAACGGGCACGGCGCGGCATGACGCAGTGCAGCTTGGATTCGAGTGGGAGATGGAACATGGTCCGTCCGTAGGCGCCCGTGTTGACCGGGCTTCAGCGCCTGCAAGGTCCATTATGCTACCTGAATGGAGGATGACTTTCCTCACACGGAGGCATGATGCCCGACCGTTGGCGCTCCCCGATTCGCCGTCCAGGGATCCGTGCTGGGGATGGCCCTGGACGGCGGGTGTCGTCTGATCGCGGGGTGTCGTCTCCCTAGTAGCGGTTGATGGCGAGGCGGCCGGGGCCGGTCAGGGCCAGGGCGATTGCCGAGAACAGGAACATGGCCTGCAGTTCGATGGCCCAGCCGCCGTGCTGGGTCAACTGAACAACCTCGTCCGCATGGGCGAGACCGATGGCGAACAGCATGTTCACTGCGATCAGCACGGCACCGATGCGCGCATACAGACCAATGATCAACAGGACCGGTGCCAGCACCTCGCCAATATAGGCACCGTAGGCAAGTATCCCCGGCAGGCCAGCGCCGGCCAGCATGCCTTCGATGTGCCCGACACCGCCAGAGATCTTGTCGATCCCGTGGAGCAGGATCATTACGCCCAGGGCCAGGCGCAGAATGAGCTTGCCACTATCGTCCAGTATGTTGTCCATCCGTGGTCTCCTTGTAAGTGGATGGTGGGTGGGTATCCGGTGAGGAAACGGGCTGTTCTTTGTCCTCGAGCAGGCCCGCGAGCCGCGAAAAATCGTCCGGGCCGGCGGCATCGAAGCCCCGTTCGTGTCGAATCGCCTGCAGAAGCGCGCGTCCGTCTGGAGTATCCGACAGCCGCTCGAATTTCCCCTGCAAGTCTAGGGAGACGCTGATTTAATCACACGTCCGCGCTCGAGTCGCTTTTGCGTGCGAACAAGGCGCGGTGACTGCCGTGCAGTCATTCTGCACAAGGGAACCGCAACGCCGTTCCCACGCAAAAGCGGCCGAGCCCCTGCTTTCAATGGCTTGTGGGGTTGGCGCCCCCTGTTCCCCGATCCTGCGTTGCGCCGCTTGCGGGTAGAACCACTACCCGCTGCACGACGCGCCTTGTCTCGGAAAACAGGGGGCACCAACGCGGACGTGCGATTAAATCAGCGTCTCCCTAGATCATCGCTGCGCGCACGTTGGTGGAGCACAACCGTGAAGCCGGGGAAACTCTCCGACTGAGCGATGATGCGGGCCAGAGTGCCGTCGGCGAGGGCGATCAGTCGTGCGGTGTCGACCGTCTCTTCACGCGGTTGCAGGGCGACCCCGTCGATCACCACCACACTTGCGTCGGCCAGGCCCAGCAGCATGGCCGATGTGGCTCCCTGGTGGTGCGGGAACTCCAGGTATTCGACTGCTGGCTCATTGGGCGCAAATTCGATCTCCAGGAGGGTGCGCGCCAGGGTGGCGCCTATGCTGTGGCGGAAGGGTGTGGCCAGTGTGGTGCCTTCAAGGTCAGTCAGACTCCTGATCGCGCTGTCAGCGGGGGCGACGATCACAATGGCGAAGATATCTCTTGAGCGTGCGACGGGCGCATAGGGCCCGGCCGCGTCGAGCAGGGGCACCACATGGGGGGCGACGATGGCGATTTCGTAGCGTTCGTCGTGGAGGCGCTCAATGAACTGTGACAAATCCCGGGATGACTCCAGAAACACGGGGTCGCCGCGCTCTTCGGCGATCCAGTCGCGCAAGGGCGCATAGCGTTCGAACAGTACGGGCGGGCTGGCGAAGGGCTGCACACCCAGGGTCCATGTGTCGGCGGTGACCGGGGATGCCATCAGGAGTGTGAGCAGGATTGTGAGGCAAGCCCCCACCCGCCGCGAACGCACGGCAAATCGGCATGACGACCAAACGCGTGGCCCGGGGGCTCGCATGCGCCTCCTCCCTGCGGCTGCTCGTCTTGCTATCCATAGCGCGTATCGAGGGGCCTGTCCATCATGTGTCAACAACTTGGCGGAGTGGCCGCGGGCTCCCCGCGTGGCCTGACGGGATTTCGTTAACGAGAACGTTGAATGGTCTTCTCCCGTGGGTGGCGGGGAGCTGGCGCTAATCTTGCATGAGGCCTCCGGCATGCAGATCACCGTGTCGACGGACACGGCCGGAGGAATGGACATGAACGTATTCGATCGCGTGGCGGAGGCCCTTCTCGCCATGCTGCAGGATTTGACACCCCTGACGGTCATCGGCGCTTTTTCGCTGTTGCTGTTCGGGCTGTTTCTCGTGGCGTTGATGGCCCTGGCCCTGCGTCGAGCGCCCGCCCTGCAGGGCGCCGCGCCCGCGTTGCTGACCACATTGGGGATCCTCGGTACGTTCCTTGGTGTTGCCATCGGGCTGATCGATTTCGACGCCGCTCGGGTGGAAGCGAGCATCCCGGCATTGCTGGAGGGCCTGAAGCTCGCCTTCGTGACCAGCATCGTGGGTCTCCTGCTGGCGGCGGTATTGCGCGTTCTGCAGGTGATGATGCCGGCCCCGGACGCGGTCCCGGGTGGTGGGGTGGACCCTCAAGCCAGCGATGACCCCGAACGTGTGCTGGCCGAGCAGCGCGACGCCACACGGGCCCTGCTACAGGCGGTGCAGCGCATGGATCGCCGTCTGGATGATCGGTTGAAAGATCAACACCACGAGCTGAAGCAGAGCCTGGAGGGGCTGGCGGATCGCATGAGCGAGCTCAGCAGCGGGCATCTGGTGGCCGCGCTGGAGCAGGTGATTCGCGATTTCAACGACCGTCTGGGCGAGCAGTTCGGCGAGAACTTCCGCCGACTGGACGACTCCGTGGCGCGGCTGGTGGACTGGCAGGATCGCTACCGCGAGCAGATGGATACCCTGCACCGGGCGTTCGACCAGGCGCGGGAGGGCGTCGAACAGAGCGAAGGTGCGCTGGAGCGTCTGACTGGACAGGCGCTGAAGATTACCCGGCATGTCGAAGAGCAGGATGCGACGCTGTCCAGTCTGCGGCGGGAGACGGTGGAGCTGGAGGCCCTGTTGAGTGCCATCGCCGCGCTGCGTGATCGAGCCACCGAGGCTTTCCCCGCAATGGATGCACGGTTGGAGGCGATGCTGGAGAGCATCGAGAGCGCCGTGCAGTCCGGGCGTGCGGCCGAGTCGCGCTGGCGGGGCGAGGCATTCGCAGTGGGTGTGGCCACCCCGGCCGACACCTTGGGGGCGCGGTCGTGATCCTGCGCTGGCTGTTGCAGCGCCGCGCACGTGCCCGCGGCACATCGCACGAGGCGGATCAGGGCTCGCACTGGCTGGCGGTGGCGGACCTGATGGCCGCGTTGATGATGATCTTCCTGTTCCTGGCGCTGTTGCACATGGTGCAGGTCGAGCGCTCCAGTGCGGCCCATGCCGAGGTACGCAACGAGGCCTCCGCTTTGCGCGCGGCGATCTATTCGGTGCTGGAGGAGGAGTTCCGCGATGACCTGCCGCGCTGGAATGCGGAACTCGACCGCGACACACTGACGCTGCGTTTCCGCGAGCCGGAGGTCTTGTTCGAGCGTAGTTCCGCGAGTATCCGGCCGCGCTTCGAGGCGATCCTGGACGACTTCATGCCGCGCTACGCGGAGCAGTTGCGCCCGTTTGCCGACGTGATCCGCGAGGTGCGCATCGAGGGGCATACCTCCAGCGAATGGGCGGGTAGCGACGATGCGATCGATGCCTATTTCGGCAATATGGACCTGAGCCAGCGGCGTACCCGGGCGGTGCTCGAGCATGCCTATCGGCTCGAGCCACTGCAGGAAGATGACTGGTTCCGTTCGCGGGTGGCGGCGGTAGGCTTGTCGTCCTCGCGGCGGGTGCTGGATGCGGATGGACGGGAAGACCGCGAGGCCTCGCGGCGGGTGGAGTTCAGCGTCCTGACGGACTTCGAGGCGCGTCTGCTCGGAGCGCCGGACGCGCCTGCGCCGGTGGAGGCGCGGGCACGGTAGCCTGGTTCAGATGGCCTCGAGCAGGGCGCGGCGGAGTTGCTCTTGCTGCGTGGGCTCGAGTGGCCCCTGGTCGTTACGCGCCAGCAGGAAGCTGTCTTCCACCTGCTCGCCGGCGGTGGCGATTCGGGCCGTGCGTACGTCGATCGCGTGTGCGGCCAGGACATGGCCGATGGTCGACAGCAGTCCAGGACGGTCGAGCGCGCGCAGGCGCATGCGCGTGGCCTGCCCGCTGGAGGCAGGTTCGAATTCGATTCGGGTATCCACATCGAAATGTTTCAGGCGACGCGGTAGCTGGCGGCTGACGGGGGTGTTCTCGCCATCGGTGCGGGTGAGCTCGTTGGCCAGGTATTGGCGGATTTCGTCACTGCGGTAGCCAGCGTCCACGGTCTGCCCGCCACCACTCTCGAGTACCAGGAAGGTGTCCAGCGTACGCCCCCCGGCTGTGGTGATGATGCGGGCGTCGACGATGTCGAGGCCCAGCTGGGTCAGCGCACTGGTGATCCGGGCAAACAGGTAGGGGTGGTCTTCGGCATAGACGAAGATCTCGGTGCTGCCGCGCGAGGTCTTGGGGCGTACCAGGATCAATGGCAGGTCGTCGGCTTTCAGTGGCAGCAGTGCCTGTCCGTGCCAGGCGACCTCGTCGGCGGAGTGGCGGAGGAAGTACTCGTCGTCGAGTTCGTCCCACAGGGCCTCCGCCTCGCCTGTGCCGAAGCCGCGATCCTCGAGCAGTTGCAGTGCCTCGCCGCGGGTTTCGCGGATCTGTGCGTCCATGTTCGGCGCCTCGTCGAGCCCGCGTTCCAGGACGTTGCCTGTCGCGTGGTAGAGGGTCTGCAGCAGCGAGTCCTTCCAGCTGTTCCACAGTTCCGGATTGGTGCCACGGATATCGGCGATGGTCAGCAGGTACAGGAAGTCGAGGCGTTCTCGGGTGTGGACCTCGCGGGCGAAGGCCAGTACGACATCGGGATCGGAGATGTCCTTGCGCTGGGCGGTGAGGGACATCAGGAGGTGGGAGCGCACCAGCCAGGCCACCAGCCCGGCGTCTTCGTCCGACAGGCCGTGCTGCTGGCAGAAGTGCAGGGCATCGTGGGCGCCCAGCTCCGAGTGGTCGCCGCCGCGGCCCTTGGCGATGTCATGAAACAGGGCTGCCAGCACCAGCCGTTCGGGGCGCTCCAGTTCCGTATGGATGCGGTGGGCCAGCGGCTGCTCGTGGGCAAACTCTGGCAAAGCCAGCCGGCGGGCGTTGCGCACCACGTTGAGGGTGTGTTCGTCGACCGTGTAGGCGTGGAACAGGTCGTACTGCATACGCCCGATGATGCGCCCGAAGGCGGGGAGGTAGTTGCCCAGCACACCATAACGGTTCATGCGGCGCAGCTGGCTGGTAATTCCGCGGGGTGCGCGCAGGATGTCCATAAACAGCGCACGGCAGACGGGGTTGCGGCGGAAGTGCCCGTCGATCAGATGTCGGTGGGCGCGGATCAGGCGGATGGTCGAGGCGCGGATACCCTGGATCTCCGGGTGCTCCTGCAGCAGGCGAAAGACCTCCAGCAGAGCCGGTGGGTAGATCATGAAGACCTGGTCATGTGCCGCTTCCAGATAGCCGCCGCGCACCTGGAAGCGCTGATGGATGCGGGCCGGGTCCTGCAGGGCCTGTGGATCATCGAGGATGGCTTCGTTGAAGTGCTGCAGCAGCAGTTCGTTGAGTCGTTCCAGATCGTTGATCGTGCGGAAGTAGCGCTGCATGAACTGCTCGACCGCACGGTTGTGGTTCTGGTCCACGAAGCCGAATGTGTTGGCCAGCTGGCGCTGCAGGTCGAACAGCAACCGATCCTCGCGGCGCCCGGCCAGCATGTGCAGGGCGAAGCGCACCCTCCAGAGAAAGCTCTGGCCCTCCAGCATCTCGTGAAGCTCGCCCTCGCGCAGGAAGCCCAGCGACACCAGCTCTTCGATGCGTTCGGCGCCGTAGTGGCGCTTGGTCACCCAGCCGATCATCTGGATGTCGCGCAGCCCGCCGGGACCTTCCTTCACATTGGGTTCCAGGCGGTAGCCGGTTTCCCCGAAGCGGCGATGCCGGGCCTGTTGTTCCGCGAGCTTGGCGGCGTAGAAACTGCGCGAATCCCAGATGTGATCGGAGTCGATTGCGGCGCGAAAATCGTTGAACAGGCTCAAATTTCCGCTTAAGTAGCGTGATTCGATCAGGTTGGTTGCGACCGTGATGTCGTCGTGGGCCTCGCGGGTGCAGTCCTTGATGCTGCGTACGCTGTGGCCGACTTCGATTCCGATATCCCAGAGGAAGGTGACGAACGCGCTGATGCGGTCGAACACCTCGCGGTCTGTGGTGTCATCAATGACGATCTGCAGGTCGATGTCGGAGGCGGGGTGCAGCTCGCCGCGTCCGTAACCGCCGACCGCAACCAGACAAAGGCGGTCGTCGTCGGCCAGCCCCTGTTGGGCCCAGATGAGCTTGAGCATTTCGTCAATGCGTCGGGCATGGCCGAGGATCAGTTCCTCGATCGGCATCCCGTCGCGAAAGCCCTGGTACTGCTGTTCGAGGATGGCGCGGCGGCGATCCCGGAACAAGGAGATGTTCCCGGGGTTACGGCTCAGATGCTGGTAGTCCTCGCCCCAGTCCGGGGAGAACGCAGGGCTGTCCGCCTCGCTGGGCGTGTCACCGGCGGGCAGGGTGGTCATCTCAGGCCGCGAGTTCCTGCGGGGGCGTTTCGTCCTTGCGCATGGTCAGTATTTCATAGCCGTCGGCGGTCACCAGGATGGTGTGTTCCCACTGCGCGGACGGGCTGTGATCCTTGGTCACCGCAGTCCAGCCATCGGCGAGGATGCGGGTATGCCGGCGCCCCGCGTTGACCATCGGCTCGATGGTGAAGCACATGCCTTCCTCGAGCTTGAGGCCGGTCCCCGGCTTGCCGTAGTGCAGCACCTGCGGGTCTTCGTGGAAACCGCGACCGATGCCATGGCCGCAGAACTCGCGCACCACCGAGCAGCGCTGGCCTTCGGCATACTGCTGGATCGCATGCCCGATATCGCCGAGGGTGGCGCCGGGGCGCACCTGCTGGATGCCGAGATACATGCTGGTGCGGGCGACGTCGATCACGCGCTGGGCCTGGATGCTGGGTTTGCCGATCACGAACATTCGCGATGTGTCGCCGTGAAAACCGTTCTTGATCACCGTGATGTCGATATTGAGGATGTCGCCGTTTTTCAGTTTGCGATCGCCCGGGATGCCGTGACACACCTGATGGTTGACCGAGGTGCAGATCGACTTGGGGAAGCCGCGGTAATTGAGCGGGGCGGGGATCGCATCCTGGGTGTTCACGATGTAGTCGTGGCAGATGCGGTCCAACTCGCCGGTGGTGACCCCGGCCTGGACGTGTGGCTCGATCATCTCCAGGACCTCGGCGGCCAGACGGCCGGCGACGCGCATGTGTTCGATCTCTTCAGGGGTCTTGATGGATACGGGCATGAGGGCTCCGGTCGAGACCTGTGAGCGGCGTCGCGCGGTGTCTTCGGGAGCCGGCGACACGGCGCCAAACAGGGCCCGGACAGTTGGTTCGAGTCAGCGTCCTATGCTATAAAGCGCGCGCCTCGCTGGCAATTCGGCGGGGCCGTGAGGCGGCCAACAGGCGGCGTTCTCGCGAACCTTAATCCACACACGCATCGACACGGTCTGTCGGGTGCCTGCCAGGAGGCTTCGGTCTCGTGCCGGGTTTCAGATCGGGATGCGTGGAGGCTCAACCCGTTACAGGAGAAACCTCATGTCCCTCGTGACTATGCGACAGATGCTGGAAGCCGGTGTCCATTTCGGCCACCAGACGCGCTACTGGCATCCCAAGATGGCCCCGTACATCTTCGGGGAACGCAACAAGATTCATATCATCAACCTCGAGAAGTCCCTGCCGATGTTCAACGACGCGTTGAACTTCCTTGGCAAGATCGCCGCGGACGGCGGCAAGATCATGTTCGTCGGTACCAAGCGCTCCGCGCGTGACGTGGTCGCCGAAGAGGCCCGTCGTTGCGGCATGCCCCATGTGTCCCATCGCTGGCTGGGCGGCATGCTGACCAACTTCAGTACGGTCAAGCAGTCGATCAAGCGCCTGAAGGACCTGGAGACCATGGACGCCGATGGCAGCTTCGAGGTGCTGAACAAGCGCGAAGCACTGACCCGCCGCCGGGAAAAGGACAAGCTCGAGCGCAGCCTGGGCGGCATCAAGGACATGAACCGCATGCCGGATGCGATGTTCGTGATCGATGTCGGCTACGAGAAGATCGCGGTTGCCGAGGCGAAGAAGCGCGGTATCCCGGTCGTGGCGGTGGTCGATTCCAACCACTCGCCGGAAGGCGTGGACTACGTGATCCCGGGCAACGATGACGCGATGCGGGCGATCCAGCTGTACGTGGCTGCGATCGCCGACACGATCATCGAGGCCAAGGGCGCGGTGACCACGGGCGGCGTGTCCGAGGACGAGTTCGCGGGCTCGGATGCCGCAACCGACGGTGGCGCCGAATCCAGCGAGGCGGCTCCGGCCAACCCGGCCTGAGTCGGCCTCAGGCTCGATGCGTGTGATCGCGCTCGGGCTGGTTGAACGCAAGGGCCGGCTGCAGATTGCCACGCAGCCGGTCCGATTGACGAATTTTTCAGGAGTACATCCCGATGCAGATTACTGCTGCCCAAGTTAAAGAACTGCGCGAGCGCACCGGCGCCGGCATGATGGAGTGCAAGAAGGCACTGACCGAGACCGGCGGTGACCTCGAGGCCGCCGTGGAGGCCATGCGCAAGTCCGGTATGGCCAAGGCCGACAAGAAGGCCGGTCGTGTGGCCGCCGAAGGCCGGGTCGAGATCGTCACCGAGGGCAACAAGAAGGCCGTGCTGGTGGAGATCAACTGCGAGACCGACTTTGTCGGTAACGACGACAACTTCCGCGCCTTTGCCGCTCGCTGTGCCCAGGTCGCGCTGAATTCGGGCGCGGATGACGTTGAGGCCCTGATGGCCGAAACCGTCGATGGCCAGAACCTCGAGGAGCACCGGACCCAGCTGATCGCGAAGGTTGGCGAGAACGTCCAGGTGCGCCGCTTTGATCGGCTGCAGGCCGAAGACGCGCTGGGCTTTTACCAGCACGGCGCCCGGATTGGCGTCGTGGTCAGCCTGAAGGGGGGCGACGAGGCCCTCGCGAAGGATGTCGCCATGCACATCGCGGCTTCGAAGCCGGTATGCGTGGATGAGACCGGCGTGCCGCAGGATCTGCTCGACAAGGAGCGCGCGATCTTCAAGGCCCAGGCCGAGGAGTCGGGCAAGCCGGAGAACATCATCGAGAAGATGATCGAAGGCCGCATTCGCAAGTACCTCGCCGAGATCACCCTGGTCGGTCAGCCGTTTGTGAAGGACCCCGATCAGACCGTTGGCCAGCTGCTGGAATCGAAGGGCGCCTCGGTGGCCGGTTTCCTGCGCTACGAGGTGGGCGAAGGCATTGAGAAGAAAAAAGAGAACTTCGCCGAAGAAGTGATGGCTCAGGCCCGCGGGGCCTGATTCGCCAGATCGCTTTCGCGTAGACTCCCGGTGCGGGCGCGGGACGCGCTCGCACCGGCCCCGGCCGGAATCCGGCCATCCACATGGCAGGCGCAGGACCCGAGCCCGATAAAGGAGCCCAATGAGTCAGGACAGGCAGCCCGCGTACAGGCGCATCCTTCTGAAGTTGAGCGGGGAGGCCCTGATGGGCCAGCACTCCTACGGGGTGGACCCGGATGTCCTGGCGCAAGTCGCCGAAGAGGTGTCGGAGCTTTCGAGCATGGGTGTCGAGGTCGGCATCGTGATCGGAGGGGGCAACATCTTTCGTGGCGCCGGTCTCGCCCAGGGCGGCATGGACCGTGTCACGGGTGACCACATGGGCATGCTGGCCACGGTGATCAATGCCCTGGCCATTCAGGATGCGATCGAGCGCGCGGGCCGTTTTTCCCGCGTGATGTCGGCCATCCGCATCAACCAGGTCTGTGAAGACTACATCCGACGCCGCGCCGTGCGTCACCTGGAAAAGGGCCGTATCGTGGTTTTTGCCGCGGGGACTGGCAACCCGTTCTTTACGACGGACTCCGCCGCTGCACTGCGCGCCATCGAAATCAATGCCGAGTTGATGATCAAGGCCACCAAGGTGGATGGGGTCTATGATTCGGACCCGATGACGCGAAAGGATGCGCGCAGGTTCGAACGCCTGACGTTCGACGATGCGCTGGAGCGGCGGCTGGGCGTAATGGATACGACCGCGCTGGTCATGTGCCGCGACAACGGCCTGCCGATCCGCGTGATGAACATGTTTGCTAAAGGGGATCTCCGTCGGCTGGTGATGGGCGAGCCGGTGGGGACCCTGGTCGAGGGATCCCGAGATGACTGACGCCACGATCAAGGACGCACGCCAGCGGATGGACAAGAGCATCGAGGCGCTGCGCAACGAATTGGCCAAGATTCGCACGGGGCGCGCGCACCCCAGTCTGCTCGAACATGTGCATGTCGACTACTACGGCATGGAAGTTCCGATCAATCAGGTGGCGAACATCAACGCCGAAGACTCGCGCACGCTGGCCGTGGTCCCCTACGAGAAGGACATGGTCGCCAAGGTGGAAAAGGCGATCATGACCTCCGACCTGGGGTTGAATCCGGCCAGCATGGGCACGGTGATCCGCGTTCCGCTGCCGGCGCTGACGGAAGAACGCCGCCGTGACCTGGTCAAGGTGGTCAGGGCCGAGGCCGAGAATGCGCGCGTTGCAGTGCGCAACATCCGGCGCGACGCGAACAACACCTTCAAGCAGGCGGTGAAGGACAAGGAGATCTCGGAAGACGACGAGCACAAGGCCCAGGAACAGGTGCAGAAGCTCACCGACGATCACATCGCCAAGATCGACGCATTGCTCGAGGACAAGGAAGCCGAGTTGATGGAAGTCTGACCGGCCATCCAGCCATGCCGGTTACCTCCGCTACCGATCCCGCACTGCCCGGCCACGTTGCCGTCATCATGGATGGCAACGGGCGCTGGGCCCAGGCCCGTGGACTGGACCGCTCCGCAGGGCACCGCGAGGGGCTGGAGGCGACGCGTCGGGCCGTGCGCTATTACGCCGAACACGGTGTCCATACCCTGACGCTGTTTGCCTTCAGCAGTGAGAACTGGGGCCGGCCCCGTGCCGAGGTCGAGGCCCTCTTTGAACTGTTCGTTTCGGCCATCGAGGCGGAACTGCCCGAGCTAGTGGAGCGTGGCATTCGCCTGCGGTTTATTGGCGACCGCGCCACCTTTCCCCCAACCCTGCAGGGGCGCATGGACGAGGCCGAGGTGGCCACGGCCGGCAATGACGGCATGTGTCTGGTGGTGGCGCTGGGTTATGGCGGCCGGTGGGATATCCTCCAGGCGGCACGGCGCTGGGCGGCCAAGGGTGGATCGGAGCACGATGGCAATGCCGAGGCGGCCTTCGCGGCCGAGCTGAGTACCGCCGGTCTGAGCGACGTGGACCTGCTGATCCGCACCGGGGGAGAGCAGCGCATCAGCAATTTTCTCTTGTGGCAGGCAGCCTATGCCGAAGTCCTGTTTCTCGAGACCTACTGGCCGGATGTGGGCGAGAAAGATTTCGAGCGCAGTCTCGCCTGGTATGCGCGACGGCAGCGACGCTTTGGTTGTGTACCCGCCGGGAAGCCCTCGGCCAGTGAGGTTCCCGGTGCTTAAGACCCGCGTGGTGACGGCTGCCGCGATCGGGTTGCCCGCGCTGGCGCTGATTGCGTTCGGGCCCAACTGGGCGGTGCTGGCGCTGATCGCGGCCGCGATTGGGCTGGCCACCTGGGAATGGGGTGAGTTGACCGGATTGCACGCGGCCTGGGAACGCGGGGTGCTGGTGACTCTGGTCGTCGCTCCGCTGGTTGCGCTGGGCATTACGCTGGCGCAGCCGATGCATCTGGTGGTGCTCCTGTTCGCGGTACTGTGGTGGCTTCTGATCGTGTTGGCGCTGCCGTTCTACCGCTCGGGGGTCGATGGCCGTGGGCCGCGGCCCAAACTGCTCACCGTTGCGGCAGTTCTTACGCTGGTGCCGGCGGGAATGGCCATGGTGTGGCTGCACGCGCTGGCGCCCTTGCTGGTGGTGTACCTGATCGTTTTGGTGGGGCTGGCCGATACCGGCGCCTATTTCGCTGGCAGGGCCTTCGGGCGTAACGCACTGGCTCCGCATATCAGCCCGGGGAAGACGCGCGAGGGCCTTCTTGGCGGACTGGCCGCCGCGTTCGCATGGTCCGTCGTGGTGGCCGGTATCTGGGGCCTTGTGCCCATGGATGCACTGGTGTTCGTGCTGCTGTCGGTGCTGATTGCCCTGGTGTCGGTGGTGGGTGACCTGTTCGAGAGTATCCTCAAGCGCCAGGCAGGGGCGAAGGACAGCGGTTCCTTGCTGCCCGGCCACGGGGGTATTCTGGATCGAATCGACAGCCTGATCGCGGCGGCTCCGATCTTCCTGGCCGGTTTGCTGTGGCTGGCCTTGTTGCCCGCCCTCGGGCCCGAGGCTTGAAAACTCGCAGGTGTAGCACGTTATGACCCCCACGCGGATCACCATACTCGGTTCCACCGGCAGCATTGGCGTCAGCACGCTGGATGTGGTGTCGCGTCAGCCGGATCGCTTTCATGTCCATGCCCTGACCGCCCATCGCAATGTCGAACGGTTGAAGGAACAGTGCCTGGAGGTACGGCCTCGTGTGGCCGTGGTGGCCGAGGAGACGGCCGCGAGCGAGCTTCAGCGCGAACTGGAGGCGGCTGGATGTGCCACTGAAGTGCGAGCGGGGCCCGAGGCCCTGGCCGAGGTGGCGGCGGCCCCGGAGGTCGATGCGGTGATGGCCGCCATTGTCGGAGCGGCCGGGCTGCTGCCGACTCTGGCAGCGGCCGAGGCTGGAAAGCGCGTGCTGCTGGCCAACAAGGAAGCACTGGTGATGTCCGGCGCGCTGCTGATCGACGCCGTGCGCCGTTCGGGGGCCTGCCTGCTGCCGATCGACAGTGAGCACAACGCCATTTTTCAGTGCTTGCCGACCGGTTACGTTTGCGCCGACGCCGTGACGCCCCATGGGGCCGAACGGATCTGGCTGACGGCCTCGGGCGGCCCATTCCGTGATCGCCCTCTCGATACGTTCGATCACATTACGCCGGAAGAAGCCTGCGCCCACCCGAACTGGGAAATGGGGCGCAAGATCTCGGTGGATTCCGCGACCATGATGAACAAGGGGCTGGAGGTGATCGAGGCCTGCTGGCTGTTCGCGGTCGAGCCTTCGGCGATTCAGGTGGTGCTGCACCCGCAAAGCATCGTGCACTCCATGGTCGCGTACAACGACGGGTCGGTGCTCGCGCAAATGGGCAACCCCGACATGCGCACCCCGATTGCGCATGCGCTGGCATGGCCCGACCGGGTGGCGTCGGGGGTGTCTGCGCTGGATTTGCTGAGCGTCGGGCCCCTGGAGTTCCGCCACCCCGAACCGGAACGGTTCCCGGCGTTGGGGCTCGCTTATCGAGCCATGGAGCGAGGGGGAACCGCCACTGCGGTGCTGAATGCGGCGAACGAGGTCGCGGTGGAGGCCTTTTTGTCAGGCCGTCTAGCATTCAGTGACATCGCGGTGGTGATCGAGCGAACACTGGAAGCGCTGTCGGCCGAGGTTGCTGATTCCCTCGAGCGTGTGCTCGCAGCGGATACGGAGGCGCGGGCCCATGCCGGCAGCGAGATCGGGCGTCTGCAGCGCCAGGCAGTGTCATGACGCTGCTGACCAGTCTGCTGGCGTTCGCCGTGGCCATCGGCGTTCTGGTGACGGTGCACGAGTATGGTCATTACCTTGCGGCCCGCGCAATGGGCGTCAAGGTGCTGCGTTTTTCGGTCGGTTTCGGTCGCCCCCTGTTGAGTCGCCGGATTGGGCGGGACCGCACGGAGTTCGTCGTGGCCGCGCTGCCCCTGGGCGGGTATGTGAAGATGCTCGACGAGCGCGAGGGCGATGTAGCGCCCGAGGAGCTGGATCGGGCTTTCAACAACAAGGGGCTGAAGGCACGTACGTTTATTGTGTCCGCCGGTCCGCTGGCGAATTTCCTGTTCGCGATTGTCGCCTACGCCGCGATGTTCATGATCGGCGTCGGGGGTGTACGCCCGGTGGTCGGGGAGATTGCTCCGGAGAGTCCGGCAGCGGTCGCCGGTCTGGAGCGCGGCGAGGAGATTCTCGCGGTGGGTGGCCGCTCGGTACGCGACTGGGAGCAGACGAACCTGCGTCTGCTTGACCACGCCGTGCGGGGTGATACGGTGCCGGTTCTCGTGCGTGATCGCGATGGTCGTGAGGTGGAACGAACGCTGGATCTGCGGGATCGCCAGGCGATTCTGGGCCAGGGCCAGTTCCTGGAACAGGTTGGGTTGGCGCCCTACCGTCCCGCACTGGAGCCCAGGATTGGACAGATCGAGTCGGGCAGCCCGGCCGCGTCGGCGGGACTCGAGCCCGGTGATCGCATTCTTGCGGTTGATGGGGACGCGATCGACGACTGGAACGAGTGGGTGCGTCGTATTCAGGCCAGCCCGGAGCGTGAACAGGTGGTACAGGTTGACCGTGCCGGCCAGACGCTCGAGTTGCGGGTGACACCCGATGCGGTTGCAACCAATGGCGAGACGATAGGACGTATCGGCGCTGGGGTCGATCCCGATCAGCCGGCAGCACGCGAGATGGCTGTACTGGTGCGCCAGGGCCCCATGGAGGCCATGGTATCGGGTGTGGCCCGCACCTGGGATGTCTCGATACTGACGGTCGGCATTCTCTGGCGCATGGTGACCGGGGAGGCGTCGGTCAAAAATATTAGCGGACCGGTTACCATAGCCGAGTTTGCGGGTACGACCGCGGTGATCGGGATTTCGGCCTTTCTGGGTTTTCTGGCGCTGGTAAGTGTCTCGCTCGGGATCATTAACTTGTTGCCGATCCCGCTACTGGATGGTGGCCACCTGCTGTATTACGCGGTGGAGGCGGTAAAGGGGAGTCCGGTCTCCGAGCGCGCCCAGATTATCGGGCAGCAGTTCGGAATCCTCGCGATTGCCGGGTTGATGTTGCTGGCCCTCTACAACGATTTGACACGTCTGTTCGGGTGACCCCGAAACAGCCCTTCTGATTGGCGGAAAGCATGTCGCGAAACAGCTTGAGAGCAATGGCCCTGGTCGGCCTTATGGGTCTGGCGGGTACGGCCTGGGCCCAGACCTACCAGATCGAGGACATCGAGATCGAGGGGCTGGAACGGATTACCGCAGGGACGGCACTCAGCTATCTGCCAGTCGAAGTGGGCGATACCTTCGACGAAAGTCAGAGCCCGGAGATCATCCGCGAGATGTTCCAGACAGGGTTCTTCGATGACGTGGAGATCGCGCGGCGCGGAAACGTGCTGGTGGTGATTGTCTCGGAACGTCCGGCGATCAACCAGATCAACTTTTCCGGGAACCGCGACATCCCGGACGACGGCCTGCGCGAGGCGCTGGAGGCGGCCGGGCTGCGCAGTGGCCGGGTGTTCAACCGGACGATGTTGGACCGAATAGAGAGCGAGCTGCGTCAGCAGTATTTCGCACGCGGTCGCTACAACGTCGATGTCGATGTTGAGGTCATTGACCTGCCGCGCAACCGCGTGGATATCGAAATCGATATCGCCGAGGGCCCTGTGGCCCGTATCCAGCAGGTCAATGTGGTGGGCAACGAGACCTTCACTGACCGCCAGCTGACCCGCCGCTTTGATTCGGGCGTACCCCGCTGGTGGGCGTTCTTCAGCCGCCGCGATCACTATTCCCGCGAGAAGCTGTCGGGCGATCTCGAGAAGCTGCGTTCGCACTATCTCGACGAGGGCTTTCTCGAGTTCGATATCGATTCTACCCAGGTGACGCTTACGCCCGATCGCCGCGACCTGTTCATCACCATTAACGTCGACGAGGGGGAGCGCTATACGGTCACCGGCTTCGACCTGGCCGGGGATTTCGTGGTCTCGCGCGACGAACTGGAGGAACTGGTCGATATCGATGTCGGCGAACCCTTCTCCCGCAGCCAGGTGACGGAGTCGGCCGAACGGATCACCAATCGGTTGATGCAGGACGGGTATGCGTTTGCCAATGTCAATCCCGTGCCGGATGTTGACGAGGACAGCCGCGAGGTCGATATCACCTTCTTCATCGATCCGGGTCCGCGCGTGTATGTGCGCCGTATCCAGATCACTGGTAACAAGAACACCGAAGAGCGGGTCTATCGTCGCGAGCTGCGGCAGATGGAAAGCTCCTGGTACAACGGGGCGCTGATCGAGCGCTCGCGTGTGCGGCTCCAGCGCCTGCCATTCGTGCAGAGCGTGAACGTGGAGACGCAGCGTGTGCCAGGTACCGATGACGAGGTGGATCTGAACATTACGATTACCGAGCAGCAATCCGGCGCCCTGACACTGGGGGCAGGTTTCTCGCAGAACCAGGGCGTTCTGCTGACGGCGGGGCTGCAGCAGGACAACTTCCTGGGAACCGGGAATCGCTTTAATGCGGAGGTCAGCACCAGTCGGGTCAACCAGATCTTCCGCATGAGCGTGACCAATCCGCATTTCACCCCGGCCGGGGCCAGTCGCGGGTTCTCCGTCTTCTATCGCAAGATTGATGCAGAGCGGGCGAACATCTCGCGCTACTCCTCGAACCGCTACGGGTTTGACGTGAGCTATGGGATCCCGCTGTCGGAATTCGACCGGATCCGGATTGCACCTGGATTCGAACACATCGATATCGATACGGTTGACCGCGATGGGCGGCGGGGAAGCCCGGACGAGATCTTCGCGGAAGTCGACGAATTCGGGAGTTCCGCCAACTTCTACAAGATCGAGACAAGTTACATCCACGACACGCGGGATCGCACTACGTTTGCGACCCAGGGTCGGCGACACCGTATTGGCCTGGAAGTGGCGGTGCCCGGTAGTGATCGGGAGTTCTACAAGCTCACTTACTCGGGTGAGGAGATCTTCCGTTTATCGGACCGTTACTCGTTCAGTCTTTCGGGTGGCATCGCCTACGCGGACGGGTACGGCGGGTCGGAGCTGCCGTTCTATGAACGCCTGTTCGCCGGTGGTATCCGATCGGTGCGTGGCTACGAAGACAACCGTTTGGGCGATCAGCGCGAGTTGCGCGAATTCGACGGTGAATTGAGGCCCGCCACGCGGGACTCCAACGACGACCCGTACGGCGGCCGGTTCCGTACCACGATCTCGGGCGAGTTGTTCTACCCGATGCCGTTTGCGGCCGACAACGATGCGGTACGCATGAGTACCTTTGTCGACGCGGGTAATGTATTCAACGATCCGGGCGACTGGGATGCCGGTGAACTGCGGGCCTCCGCAGGGTTTGCGATCACATGGTTCTCGCCGGTGGGACCACTCAGTTTCAGTGTTGCGGAGCCGCTGAACGACCAGCCGGAAGACGATATTCAGCGCTTCCAGTTCCTGCTGGGGGCGTCCTTCTGAGCGTGAGGAGCAAGAAACGATGAGTCAGCGCAGTGGGACCATGAAGGGCGGCGCCCTGGTGCTGTCCGCCGTACTCTTGTTGGCTGGCTGGCTGGCTATCCCCGCACAGGCCGGGGCCCAGAACGTGGCGTTCGTGACGATGAACCGGATCCTGGAGGATTCGCCGCAGGCCGAGCAGGCCATGCGCGAACTGGAGCGGGAGTTCTCGCCGCGGGACGCCGAGTTGGTGGCCGAGCGCGAAGAACTGCAGCGCATGCGTGACCGGCTCGAGCGGGACGGCGACATGATGAACCCCTCCGAACGGGCCGATCTCGAGCGCGAGTTCTCCCAGCGTTCCCGTGAGTTCCGCCGCGCACAGGAGAGCTTCAGCGAGGACCTGAACGTTCGACGCAACGAAGAACTTTCCCGCCTGCAGCGGCGCATCAACGATGCGATCGTGGAACTTGCGCGCGAACGCGAGATCGACGTCATCCTGACCGAACGCAACGTGCTCTACGCCAGCGACCGGGTCGACATCACGGACGATATCCTTGCCGCAATGCAGCGTGACGACTGATCGGGTGATCACCGCCGGGGAGCTGGCCGAGTACGTGACCGGCGAGCTCGCCGGGCCGCCCGATATCCCGTTGCGGGGCCTTTCGACCCTGGCTCAGGCCGGGCCGGCGGACGTGGCCTTTGTCACGGATCCCGAACGCTATCGGGATGCCCTGGAGCGGACCGAAGCCGGCTGTGTCCTGGTGCCCCGATCAGGCGTCGCGTGGATCGGTAGGCAGCCACGAGCATGGATTGCCGTCGATGACCCCTACCGTGCCTACGGGCTGGTCTCCCGCTGGTTTGGTGCCGGGCGCCGGACGGTTGTTCCGGGTATCGATCCGAGCGCGCGCGTGCATCCGGACGCGCGCGTCGCTGCCGATGCGGAGTTGGGGCCCGGCGTGGTGATTGGCGCCGGTTGTCGGATCGGCGCGGGTGTGGTGATTGGCGCACACAGCGTGCTGGGCGAGCGGGTCGAGTTGGGGGAGGGGAGCTATCTGCATCCTCGGGTCAGCCTGCTGGATGAGGTGAAGGTCGGCCGACGAGCCATCATCCACAGCGGCGCGGTGCTGGGTGCGGACGGCTTTGGATTCGCGGCGGGGGCGGACTCCACCTGGGAGAAAATCGAGCAGCTGGGTGATGTCCGCGTGGGGGACGACGTGGAGATCGGGGCGAATTCCACCATCGACCGCGGGTCGCTGGAGTCCACGCGGATCGGCAACGGAGTCAAGATCGACAACCTGGTTCATGTTGCCCATAACGTTCAGATTGGCGACCATACGGCCATAGCCGGGTGCGTGGGGATTGCTGGTAGCGCCCGCATCGGGGCGCATTGCGCCATTGGGGGCGGGGTCGGGATTCTCGGCCACCTCACCATCGCCGATCGGGTGACACTGCACGCGATGACACTCGTCACGCGCTCTATCGATCAGCCTGGTGAGTATGCATCCGGTGTGCCTCACCAGGAAGCTCGGTTGTGGAACCGAATGCTGGCGCGGCTGCGTCGGCTTGCCCGGACACGGGATGCATGAGTCCTGCTTGCGTTGGAGTCGTCCTTTGGTCTCGGCTCATCAGAATCAACAAAAAAGGAATGCCGCGTGGATGACTTCAATGTCCAGGAGATCATGCGCTATCTGCCGCATCGATATCCGTTTCTCATGGTCGACCGGGTACTGGAGTGGGAGGCCGGCGCCTACCTGACCGGTATCAAGAACGTCAGTATCAACGAGCCCTATTTTCAGGGTCACTTCCCGATCAAGCCGGTGATGCCCGGGGTCCTGATTCTTGAGGCGCTGGCGCAGGCCACCGGCCTCCTGGCGTTCAAGACCGAAGAGGCGCGCAACGAGAATCAGGACAAGCAACAGCTGTATCTGTTCGTGGGCATCGACGAGGCACGTTTCCGGCGCCAGGTGGTGCCCGGCGATCAACTCCACCTGCGTGTTGATCTCAAGCGCACCATGCGCGGTATCTGGCGCTTTGATGCGGTCGCCCGTGTGGGTGACGACGTTTGTGCCACGGCCCAGCTGATGTGTTCCGGGCAGGAAATCCCCTCGTGATCGACCCGCGGGCCGACGTACATCCGAGCGCGGAGCTGGACTCCTCGGTCGAGGTCGGGCCTTTCAGCGTGATTGGCCCGAATGTGCGTATCGGGGCCGGTACCCGTGTGGGGCCTCATGTAGTGATTCGGGGCCCCACCGAGATCGGTCGCGAGAACCGCATTTTCCAGTTCTCCTCGATCGGTGAGGAACCCCAGGACACGAGCTACAAGGGCGAGCCGACGCGGCTGGTGATCGGAGATCGCAACGTGATCCGCGAATCCGTCACGCTGCATCGGGGCACCGAGAAAGGGCTGGGCGAGACCGTGATCGGGCACGACAATCTGATCATGGCCTATGTGCATATCGCGCACGACTGCACCATCGGCAACAAGATCATCTTTTCCAACGCGACCTCGCTGGCCGGCCATGTCGAGATTCAGGACAACGTGACACTGGGCGGCTTTACCCTGGTGCACCAGTTCTGTCGCGTGGGAACCTTTGCCTTCACCAGCATGGGGGCGGCGCTGAACCGCGACCTGCCTCCGTACTGTCTGGCCAGCGGCAACTATGCGCGGCTAATCGGAATCAACAAGGTTGGGCTGCGCCGCAATGGCTTCTCCAACGAGGCGATCCAGGCGCTGCATCGTGTGTTTATTCTGGGTATGCGCGGCCGGGCCGGTCGCGAGCGACATCTCGAGACGATGTTCGACGAAACGGACGTTCCGGAGGTGCGCAACCTGATCGGCTTCGTGCGCAATAGCCAGCGGGGCATTCTCCGTGGCGGGCGGCCGCACTAGGGAGAACACTGCGTGCGAGTTCAGCCTGCGGAGAGGTGCCCCTGGCTGAGCAGCTCCCGGGCCATTTCCGCGATGCGGTGATCGGCCCCACCGTCCCCCAGGCGCTCGCGAATCGAGGCCAGGGATTCCCGCATCGCACCGAGCCGCTCCGGGTGCCGGAGCAGGTCGAGCGCATCCGACGCGAGGCGTTCGGGGTTGGCCTGGCGTTGAAGGTATTCCGGTACCAGTCGTTCCCCCGCGACGATATTAACCAGGGCGATATTTTCCAGGCTGACCAGCCGCGAAAAGACCGCATGACTGAGGCCGCCCATCCGGTAGAACACCAGCATGGGTGCCTGGAGCAGACCGGCCTCCAGCGTGGCCGTGCCCGAGGCGATCAGCAACAGATCGGCGTCCGCCATCAGCGCATGTGTTCCATCCTCTCCGGAAATGAATGAGATCGGCAGGCCGTCGCGCGGGGCCAGCGCATCCAGGCGTGTATCGTCGACACCGGGTGCCAGCGCGACGACGAAGTGCAGCGAGGGGTCTTCCTGGTGCATGCGTTGCACGGTTTCGACCAGTAGTGGCCAGTGGCGTTTGAGTTCCCCGCTCCGGCTGCCGGGCAGGAGCCCGATCACGCGCGCGTCCTCGGCAACGGAGATCCGTTCGGCCAGGCGCACCGAGGGTGGCTGCACCCGGTCCACCAGCGGATTGCCGACGTAGCGCACCGGGACGCCGGCGCGTTCGTAGATGTCGGTTTCGAAAGGAAACAGTACCGCCATTGCGTCCACGCACCGCTGAATTCGGCGGATACGGCCGGATCGCCAGGCCCACAACTGGGGGCTCACGTAGAACAGGACGCGGATACCCAGGCGCCGCGCATGGGCCGCCAGGCGCAGGTTGAATTCGACGTAGTCGACCAGGACCAGCAGGTCCGGACGGTTATTCTCCAGGTGGGTACACATGCGCCGGAACAGCCGCAGCAGGCGCGGGTAGTTCACCAGCACGTCGACGAGTCCGACCACGGCCAGATCCTCGACATCGATCAGCGTCTCGACGCCCGCGGCGCGCATCTGCGCGCCCCCCATGCCGGAGTAGCGCACTTCGGGCTCCAGGGACGCCAGTTCGCGAACCAGTCCGGCACCGAGGGCATCGCCGGAGCTCTCTCCGGCGCAGATGACCACGTGGCGTTCCATGGGGCCGGGCCTTGCCCCGACTAGGCCAGGGAACGCCGGATCGTGGCGCAGATCGTCTCGATCTGTTCGTCCTCGAGCTCGGGGAAGACCGGCAGGGAGAGGCAGCGCGCTGCGACCGACTCCGTGACCGGGAGACTTTCCGGCAGGTTCGGCAGGTCCACGAAGGCTTTTTGCTGGTGCAGCGGGACCGGGTAGTAGATCGCGTGCGCAATCTCGGCCTCCTTCAGGGCCTGCATGATCGCGTCGCGATGATCGGTCAGCAGCGTGTACTGGTGGTAGACATGTGTGCCGATCCCGTCCTCGTGCGGAGTCTGCACCGGCAGGCCCTCCAGCCCCTTGCGGTAACTGGCGGCGACGCGGCGGCGCTGGGCGTTGTATTCGTCGATGTGCGGCAGTTTTACGCGCAGGATCGCCGCCTGCATCTCGTCCAGGCGGCTGTTGTAGCCCACCTCGTCGTGGTAGTACCGCTCGCTGGAGCCATGGTTGCGCAGCCGCTTCAGGGCCTCGGCGGAGGTCGGGCAGCTGGTCGTGACCAAGCCACCGTCGCCGAAGGCCCCAAGGTTCTTCGACGGGAAAAACGAGAAGCAGCCAAAGGCACTGGCGGACCCGGTCTGTGCACCGTCGATGGCGGCACCAAAGGACTGGGCGCAATCCTCGACGATGAGCAGCTTGTGGCGTTCGGCGATGGCTTGCAGGCGCGGCAGGTCCGCTGGCTGTCCGAACAGATGCACGGGGATGATGGCCTTGGTGCGCTCGGTGATCGCGGCTTCCACCTGTTCCGGGTCGATGTTGAAGGTGTCGGGATCGATGTCCACGAACACGGGGTCGGCCCCGACATAGCGAATCGCCTCGGCGGTGGCGATAAAGGTGAACGGCGTGGTGATGACCTCATCACCCGGGCCTATACCCCCGGCGGCAAGGGCCAGGTGCAGTGCATCCGTCCCCGAGGCACAGGTGATTGCGTGGTCCACCCCCAGATAGCGTGCCAGTTCATCTTCCAGCGTCTGGACATTCGGGCCCAGGATATAGCGGGCCCCGGCCAGGACCTCCTGCAGCGCGGCATCGATTTCAGGGCGCAGGCTCTGGTACTGGCGCTGCAGGTCGACCATCGGGATCACGGCTTGACTCCTGTGCGGGGGTTGTCGAGGTGGCTGTGGGGGCCATCGGCATGGCCCATCACATTGAGGTTCTGGTAGACGAGCGCGGTGATCTGGTCCGCGGTGGCCAGTGCCCGCTGTCCGTCGCGGCCACTGACTACAACCGGCCCTTCGCCACGCACGGCGGCCACGAAGGCGCGGATTTCCGCCAGCAGGGCATCAGCCTCGTCGAACACGCTTTCGTCCCGGTGGATCTCGGGGGCGCCGGTCTCCGGGTCGAGCTCGCCAATGCGGTTCAGCGACAGGATGCGGTTCTGAAAGTCTACCGAGGCGTAGGCGTGCGACTGGAAGATGCGCATGCGGCGCTCGGACTTGTTGCTCACGCGCGAGGAGGTCACGTTCGCCACGCAGCCGTTGGCGAACTCCAGGCGGGCGTTGGCGATGTCAATGTCCTGCGTGAGCACGCGGGCGCCAGAGGCACGGACCTCGGTCAGCGGCGAATCCGTCAGGGACAGGATGATGTCGATGTCGTGGATCATCAAATCCAGCACTACCGAGACGTCGGTCGCGCGGGGCTTGTAGGGCGCCAGGCGGTGCGATTCGATAAAGCGCGGATGCAGCGGATCGTCAGTCAGCCGGCGCAGAGCGGCATTGAAGCGCTCCAGATGACCGACCTGCAAGACGACACCCTTGGCCTCGGCCAGCCGATTCAGTTCTTCGGCTTGTTCCAGGGTAGCGGTGATCGGTTTTTCGACCAGAACATGGCACCCGGCGTCGAGAAAGTCCCGCGCGATGTCGTAGTGCAGGGTGGTCGGTGCGGCGATGGAAACCGCATCGACGCGGCCAAGTAGTTCGCGGTGATCGGTGACCGCGGCGCAGCCATGTTCGGCGGCGACACGCTCGGCGGTGGCGGCGTCGGCATCGGCTACGGCGACCAGATCGGTGTCGGGCAGGGCGGCGTACTTGGCGGCATGCCACTTGCCAAGGTGACCGACGCCGATCGCGGCGCAGCGCAGGGGATTCTGAGACATGGGCGGGCTCGAGGTTCGTGGGGCGTGTGCTAGGATTTCCGGCGCTATTGTAACGGATCGCCCGGACCGCGCATGTCCGCGATCCATTCCCGCTATTGTCCAGGGAAACACGGGTGTCAGTGTTCCCTTGGTGTCCAGGCCCGATCGGGGGTTCGATGTCCGCAAACAGGGTGGCAAACGCTTGGGTCGCGGGCGTCGACGAAGTGGGGCGTGGCCCGCTGGCCGGGCCGGTGGTGGCGGCCGCGGTAATCCTGCCGGAGGGTTTCGAAGCACCGGGACTGACCGATTCCAAGAAGCTTTCGGCACGGCGCCGGCAGGCGCTGGATGTCGAGATTCGCGAACGGGCAGTGGCCTGGGCGCTGGGGCGGGCCGAGGCGGCCGAGATTGACGCATTGAACATCCATTGCGCGACCCTGCTGGCGATGCAGCGCGCGGTGGCCGCATTGTCGCAGCCGCCTGATCACCTGCTGGTTGACGGCCGCTTCACACCAGAGGGTCCCTGGAGCGCCGAGGCGATCGTCGGGGGGGATGGCTCCGTGGCGGCGATCAGTGCGGCGTCAATCATCGCCAAGGTGGCGCGTGACGCGGAGATGTCCGCCCTGCACGAGCGCTATCCCGACTACGGCTTCGATCGCCATGCAGGCTACCCGACGGCCTACCACCGCGACGCGCTGGCGCGCCTTGGGCCGTGTACGGAGCATCGCCGCAGCTTTGGGCCGGTGGCGCGGGCGCTGGCCGATGTCGCGGGGGAAGAGGCGTGAGCGGCGAATTGCATGATCCCGGCTTTGTGCACCTGCGGGTGCACTCCGAGTACTCGCTGATCGACGGGCTGGTGCGCCTGAAACCGCTGGTCGCGGCGGTGGCGGAAAAGGGCATGCCCGCCGTTGCGGTGACCGATCACTGCAACCTGTTCGGGCTGGTCAAGTTCTACCGGGCGGCCATCGCTCAGGGTGTGCAGCCGATTATCGGGGCCGATCTGCTGGTGCGGGACGCCCGCGCAGACGGGAGCGTGGCGCGCATGACCCTGCTCGCGCAGAACGACCCCGGCTACCGCAACCTCACCCGACTGATTTCGCGTGCCTGGCAGGAAGGTCAGGAAAAGGGCATCCCGCGGATCGACGCCGAATGGCTGGACAGCGCGGCCGAGGGCCTGATCGCACTGTCGGGCGGCATCGATGGCCTGTTCGTGAATGGGTCGGGAGTTGCGCGCGCACTGACCCCCGATGATCTCGAGCCCTGGCAACGGCGCTTTCCCGGACGCTTCTACCTGGAGTTGACACGCACCGAGCGCCCGGGCGAGGAGGCCTGGATCGAGCAGGCTCTGGCGGCGTCGGAGCAGTTCGATCTGCCCGTTGTGGCAACCAACGACGTGCGCTTTCTAAAGGCCGAGGACTTCGAGGCCCACGAGGCGCGCGTCTGCATCCATGACGGCACCACGCTGGATGACCCCTCGCGCCCGCGGCGCTACTCCGAGCATCAGTACCTGTGCAGCCCGGAGGAGATGGCGGAACGCTTCTCGGATATCCCCGAGGCCCTGGCGAACTCGGTGGCGATCGCGCGTCGCTGCAGTGTCAGCCTGACGCTTGGGGAGTCTGTGTTGCCCGATTTCCCGGTGCCGGAAGGCTACACGGTCGAGGACCACCTGCGCGAGATTTCCGCGCAGGGGCTCGACGCCCGGCTGGAACGTTTTCAGTTCGCCGAGCGTTCGGAGTATGAAGAACGCCTGAAGCTCGAACTGGACGTGATCTGCCAGATGGGTTTTCCCGGCTACTTCCTGATCGTGGCCGACTTCATCCAGTGGGCCAAGGACAACGGCATCCCGGTGGGGCCAGGGCGCGGCTCCGGTGCAGGCTCGCTGGTCGCCTATGTGCTGGGTATTACCGACCTGGATCCATTGCGTTACGAGCTTCTCTTTGAGCGATTTCTTAATCCTGAGCGCGTTTCCATGCCCGACTTCGATGTCGATTTCTGCATGGAGAAACGCGATGACGTGATCGACTACGTGGCCGAGCGCTACGGGCGCGACAAGGTTTCGCAGATCATCACCCACGGCACCATGGCCGCGAAGGCGGTTGTGCGCGACTGTGGCCGCGTACTGGGCTATGGCTATGGATTTGTCGACCGCATCGCCAAGCTGATTCCGTTCGAGCTGGGCATGACCTTGGAGAAGGCCCTGGCCGAGAGCGAGGATCTGAAGGCGCAGTACGACCAGGACGAGGAGGTGCGCGGGATCATCGATCTGGCGCTCAAGCTCGAGGGGCTTACGCGCAACGCGGGCAAGCACGCCGGCGGCGTGGTGATCGCACCGTCGGCGCTGACCGACTTCTCGCCGTTGTACTGCGAAGACGACGGCGGCTCGCTGGTCACTCACTTCGACAAGGACGATGTCGAGGCCGTGGGGCTGGTGAAGTTCGACTTTCTCGGACTGCGCACGCTGACGATCATCGACTGGGCGGTCGAGAACGTGCGCAAGATGGACCCGGAGGCCCGTATCGACCTGGACGCGGTCCCGCTGGATGACCCCGAAACCTTCAAGTTGCTCAAGGCCTACCAGACCACTGCCGTGTTCCAGCTGGAATCGGGCGGGATGAAGGACCTGATCCGGCGCCTGCAGCCGGACAGCTTCGAGGAGATCATTGCGCTGGTGGCGCTGTACCGACCGGGCCCGCTGCAGTCGGGGATGGTGGACGACTTCATCGACCGCAAGCATGGCCGCGCGCAGGTGGAATACCCGCATCCGGACCTGGAGCCGATCCTGCAGCCGACCTACGGGGTCATCCTGTACCAGGAGCAGGTGATGCAGATCGCCCAGGTGCTGGCGAACTACACCCTGGGCGGAGCCGACCTTCTGCGGCGCGCGATGGGCAAGAAAAAGCCCGAGGAGATGGCCAAGCAACGCCAGATCTTCATGGAGGGTGCACTGGGGCGCGGGGTCGAGGAGGGGACCGCGACCTACATCTTCGATCTGATGGAGAAATTCGCCGGCTACGGCTTCAACAAGTCGCACTCGGCGGCCTACGCCCTGGTCGCCTATCAGACCGCCTGGCTCAAGGCGCACTACCCGGCGCCGTTCATGGCGGCGGTGCTGTCCGCGGATATGGACAACACCGACAAGGTCGTGGGCCTGATCGACGAATGCCGGAATATGGGGCTGGACGTCCTGCCTCCCGACGTGAACCAGTCGGACTACCGCTTTACCTGTCGCGATGCCGGGACCGTGGTCTATGGCCTGGGCGCGATCAAGGGCGTGGGCGAGTCCGCGATCGACACGCTGCTGAAGGCACGTGCCGCGGACGGGTCCTTCCACGGGCTGATCGACCTGTGCCAGCGGGTGGACCTGTCCAAGCTCAACAAGCGGGTGCTGGACACACTGGTGCGCGCGGGTGCGCTGGATGCGATTGGCGCGAACCGCGCGACGCTGCTGAACGACATCCCCACGGCCGTCGCCGCGGCGGAACAGACGGAGCGAAACGCGAGCCTGGGCGTGGTGGATCTGTTTGGCGATCCGGCCGCCGCCGTCGTCCCGGAGAGCGAGACCCTGCCGGAGATGGAGGACGACGACCGCCTGCGCGGGGAGAAAGAAACACTGGGCCTGTATCTGACCGGGCATCCGGTCGAACGCTATCGTGCCGAGCTCAAGCGGCTGACGGGCAGCACGTTCGCCGAACTGGAGGCGAAGCTGGAGCAGCGGCCCGATGACAGCGGCCAGCAGGGGCGACGTGGACGCCCCGAGACCGTGCGCATCGCCGGGCTGGTGGTAGGAGTACGGGTACGCAATACGCAGAACGGGCGCATGGGGATCGCGACCCTGGATGACCGCAGCGGGCGTGCCGAGATCGTGCTGTTCAACGACGACTTCAATACCTACCGCGATCGGCTGGAGCCGGACACCCTTCTGGTGGCCGAGGGAACGGTGACGCTGGATGACTATGCCGGCGGCATCCGCATGCGCGCCCGGGCCGTGTACACCCTGGACGAGGCACGGGCGCAGTGGGCACGCGCCCTGCACTTGTGCCTGGAGGGGGTGCGCGCGGAACAGGTGCAAAACCTGCGCGGCCTGATGGAAGAGCATCGCGATGGCCAGTGCCGGGTCCACCTGTGCTATCGCCGGGATGGCGTCGAGGCCGATCTGAGCCTGCCCGAGGCCTGGGCCATTCGTCCGGACGAGCGGCTGCTGCGCAATCTGCAGCAGACCCTGGGCCCCGACTGCGAGGCCCAGATCCTGTACGGTCGCTGAAGGCGCCGAGTCCCGCGGAATCGGGCGGCCAGGAGGGACGCATGGTCCGGCCGCATCTTCGGGGACAGGTCTCGGTCGGTCTCGAATCGGCAGCGAAGTGCGGGGTAATTGGTTACAATTCCGCGCCTGACGCCCATCTTTCCGACGCGGGACCCTGCATGAATCCGGATTTTCTCGACTTCGAACAACCCATTGCCGAACTGGAAGCCAAGATTCGGGATCTGCGCTATGTGGGTGACGATGCCGAGGTCAACATCCAGGAAGAGATCCAGCGCCTGGAGGAGAAGTGCCGTTCGCTGACGGAGAGCATCTTCGCCAAGCTGAGCCCCTGGCAGGTCGCGCAGATGTCGCGCCATCCGAAGCGCCCGTACACGTTGGACTATATCCCTCAGCTGTTCGACGAGTTCGAGGAGCTCCACGGTGACCGGACCTATGCGGATGACCCAGCGATTGTCGGTGGCGTGGCGCGCCTCGACGGGCGCCCGGTGATGATCATTGGCCACCAGAAGGGCCGCCAGACGCGCGAGAAGGTCTACCGCAACTTCGGGATGCCGCGCCCGGAGGGCTATCGCAAGGCCCTGCGACTGATGGAGACGGCCGAGCGCTTCCGGCTTCCGGTCCTCACGTTTATCGACACCCCGGGCGCCTATCCGGGCGTGGGTGCCGAGGAGCGCGGCCAGAGCGAGGCGATTGCCCGCAATCTGATGGTGATGGCGCGGCTGGATACGCCGATCATCGCGACCGTGATTGGCGAGGGCGGCTCGGGCGGCGCGCTGGCGATCGGGGTCGGGGATGCCACGCTGATGCTGCAGTACTCGACCTACTCGGTCATCTCACCGGAGGGTTGTGCCTCCATTCTCTGGAAGAGTGCCGAACGCGCGTCCGAGGCGGCGGAGGCGCTGGGTATTACCTCGCAGCGCCTGCACGATCTGGGGCTGGTCGATCGCATCGTCCCCGAGCCGCTGGGCGGCGCCCATCGCGATCCCGAGACGATGTCGGCGCAGTTGCGCTCGGCACTGCTGGAAACCCTCGATGGCCTGGAGGCGCTGGACCCGGCCAAGCGGTTGGATCGGCGTTACCGCCGCCTGATGGACTACGGTGCCTTCCAGGAAGCCGCCTCCTGAGACATCGGGCCGGGGGCCGGATCGCGCCCACCCGGTGATGGTCGCCGTTCGGGCCTTTTTGCAGGATCACCCCGGTTCTACTTCCCTGCGGGTTGCCTTTAGCGGCGGCCGCGACTCCTCTGTTTTGCTGCATGCGCTCGCGCGATTGCGCCCTCAAGGGCTTGAGGCCTGGCATGTGAATCACGGTCTGCGACCGGATGCCGATGCGCAGGCGGCGTTCTGTGTGCGCGTTGCCGAGGTGCTGGATGTACCGCTGACCGTACGCAAGGTGACCGTTCTTGATGACGCCTCCGAGGGGCCGGAGGCTGCCGCGCGCCGTGCACGCTACACGGCCCTGCGCGAGGGCCTCGGGGGACGGGACCTGATCCTGACCGCCCAGCATGCCGACGACCAGGCTGAGACCTTCTTGCTCGCCGCGCTGCGCGGGAGCGGGCCGGAGGGCCTTCAGGGCATGCGGGCAATGCGTCGCGAAGGAGATACCTGGCTGGGGCGGCCGCTGCTGGAGGTCCCGGGCGAGGCCATCGCGGACTACGCACGGACTTCGGGGCTCGGCTGGTACGACGATCCGAGCAATGAGGACACCCGCTTCGATCGCAATTTCCTGCGCCGCGAGATCCTCCCGCGGCTGGCGGAACGCTTCCCGGTTCATCAATCCCTGGCGCGCTGTGCCCGCTGGCAGCAGGAGGCTGTCGACCGACTGGCGAGTCTGGATGAGCAACTCCCCGATGACGCCCCGTTGCCTGTTGCTGCGTTGGCGGGTCTGGATGCGGCAGAGCGGCGGGCACGGATGCGAGCATGGTTGCGCGCACAGGGCCTAAGTCCCCCGGGGCACGCCCGGCTGGAAGAGTACTGCCGACAACTGGAAACCCATGCGCCGGATCGCAGTCCCGAGCTGCGCTGGGCGGGCGGCTGGATGGGTGTCTATCGGGGCATGATCCACACCCAAGCCCCTGGTGCGAATCCACCCGGGCCGGGTGACGTAACCCCCTGGCCACCGGGGCAAGCGCGCCTGACACTCGCGGACGGCCGCGTGCTGGAGCGCGCGGCGCTGAGCGCTTTGGGTGTGGACCCTCTGGAAGAGTTGGAGATTGGTTATCGCGCAGGAGGCGAAACGGTCGTGACTCCGGCGGGGCGTCGACCCTTGAAAAAGCTGCTGCAGGAGAGGGGTGTTCCACCATGGGAGCGCGAACGTCTGCCGCTGGTGATGCGGCGATCGGACAGGCACGTCGTGGCCATTGTCTGGCGGGATGGGGCATTGGGACTCTGACGGTTGAGCGCCCCAGGATGGCGCGGCGCCCGACACTGTGGTTTCGGCGCAGTTGACGGGGCGATCGTAAAAGCCAATGCTTGAGCTTCGTCACGCTTTTTAGGGGCCCCAAGTGTGAGATCGATCAGTCGTCGGGTCGGAGAATGTGCCCAGGGGCTTGCGCTTGTGGTCGCGGTGCTGGGTATCGCATCGGCGCAGGCCGGAAGCCTCAACCTGGCCACCGAGAGTTATCCGCCATTCAACTTCGAGACGCCGGATGGCGAGCTCGACGGTATCTCCGTGCGCGTGATGAACCAGCTGCTCAAGGAGACCGGGATCGAGGCGGAGATCCGCTTGCTGCCCTGGAGTCGCGCCTACGCCGAAGCGCAGTCGAGCCCCGACACCTGCGTGTTTTCCACGACCCGCACGCCGGAGCGCGAAGAGCTGTTCGAGTGGGTCGGCCCTCTGGTGGAGAATCAGTGGCATGCCTATGCCCTTGAGGGCTCCGACGTCGCAGCGTACTCGCTCGAAGACCTGCACGACTATCGAGTGGGCGGTTACCGGGATGATGCCGTCGCGTTATATGTCGAGGCACGGGGGATTGAGGTCGATACCGCCCCCAATGACCGACTGAATGCGCGTAAGCTCGCGGCCGACCGGATTGATGTCTGGGTCAGTGGCGAGCATCTCGCACCCTGGTACGCGCGTCTGGAAGAGATCGGCGAACTGCGCTCGCTGTTTGCCTTCAACGACACGGTGATGTCGCTCGCCTGCCACCGGGATACCGATCGCGATCGGCTGGACCGCCTCCAGGTCGCGCTGGATGCCATGCGCGAGGATGGCCGCTACGCAGCGATCGTCAGTGATGTACTCGACAGTAACGGAGGCGCGGATGACTGAGTTCGCCACGCAGCGCGAAGCCGATCGGGGTGGCCTGATCGCCGAAGAGGTGCTGGACTTTCAGCGCAACATGACCCGGCGCGGCATCATCTTTTCGTTCACCGGCTATATCTCGGAAGGCATCCTGAAGGCGCTCGGCGACGCGCTGCGCCAGAAGATCCGGCTGGAGTCGACGGACAACAAGACCGTGAATAGGGTGTTCTCGGTGTTCGTCGAGCAGGTGCAGAACATCATCCGCTACTCGGCCGAACGCATCGAGCATGATGCAGAACCGCCGGTGGAACTGAGCTCGGGAATGATTACCGTTGGTTCCGAAAAAGGCCGGTTTTTCGTGATTTGCGGCAATATCATCGCCCGCGAAGACGCCGATACTCTGGGCGGGCGGCTCCGCGAGTTGCAGGGGATGGACCCGGAAGCCCTGAGGCGGTTCTACAAGGAAAAGCTCCGCGAGCCGCCGGACGAGGGCAGTAAAGGCGCCAGCATCGGGCTGATCGAGATCGCGCGCCGTGCGAGCGAGCCGATCCAGTTCGATTTCGAGCACCTCTCCGACGCGTATTCCTATTTTGTACTGAAGGCCTATATCTGATGGCAGCATTGGACCCCATTCGACACGAGGCAACGGACCGCACCCCGGAGGTCCTGTTCGATTTCGCGGCGGGGCAATATCGCATCGCCGGCGAGTCCTATCCGGAGGACGCCGCGAGCTTCTATGGGCCCCTAACCCAGGGGTTGCGTCAGGCGGTCGAGGAGCGGGCCAGCGAGTCGCTGGAGTTCAGCGTCGAGATGATCTACTTCAACAGCTCGACCGCGAAGGCCCTGATGAACCTTTTCCAGATCCTTGAGGACGCCGCGGAGGCCGGCATGAGTGTACGGATCAATTGGTGCTACCACGAGGATGACGAGACGATGGAAGAGTTCGGCGAGGACTTTTCCGAGGACTTTGCCCACGCTGACTACCGTATGTGCCCGACATCATGAACGCCTCTCGCGACTCCAAACAGCCAGTGACGATGCCGCCCACCTCAGGCGACGGCGACGATCCGGAATCCCTTGCCGACTTTTCGCTGTTCGAGCAGGAAAAACAGATTATGCAGCGCTCCGAGCAGATGCTGGAGGCGCTGGATGACGTGGCCGAAGGCGTGCGTATGCTGGCCAAGGCCTACTCCGAGGGATACCGCATTCAGCGCCGCATGATGCGTATGAGCGACCGCATGCAGCTGGATCTGCAGGCCGCGAACCGCCAGCTGCGCGAGCAGGCCACCCATCTGGAGCAGCTCAACTGCGCGCTGTCGGACGAGGTGCGCGAGCGCGAACGCCTGACGGTGGAGCTTGAGCGCCTGGCGCTGGAAGATGCCCTAACCGGGCTGTTCTCTCGCCGCCGGGTGATCGACTGCGTGGAAGGTCTGGCCGAGACCGTGGGCGACCAGACCCGTTCCATCACCGTGATGATGCTCGACCTCGACGACTTCAAGGCCCTGAATGACACACACGGCCATGCGGCCGGAGATTACGCCCTGCAGAGCTTCGCCGATATCCTGCGCGGGGAGCTCGGCGCCGATCAGTACGCCGGGCGCATGGGGGGCGAGGAGTTTCTGGTGGTGGCCGCGGATCTCGATTTCGATGGGGCCGTGACTCTGGCAGAGCGCATTCGTACCAGTGTCGAGGAGACAATCCCGCGCTGGAACGACCAGCCGCTTCACCTCGAGGTTTCCATTGGGCTGGTGGTCACGACCGAGCGCTGGCCGGACGCCGGGGCACTGGTCGCCGCGGCGGATGATCTGCTCTACCGCGCGAAGAACAAAGGCCGTAACCGCGTCGAGGTCCAGTTCCACGGCGAGCCTGCATGACGGAGTCCGGACCGGCGCGCAGCCGCAGCCTGGTCGCCAAACTGGCGCTTGCGACCCTGCTGGTTGCGCTCGCGCTCAGCCTGCTGGCGAGCGCCTATGTGATCGCGGCCGACTCGCGAGCCTTTCACGCCGAAACCCTGGAACAGATTGACCGGCTGCAACGGCTGGTTGCGCCTCCGGCGGCCGAGGCGGCCTACCAGTTGAATGCGGATCAGGCCGAATCGCTGGTGGCGGGGCTGCAGGCCTTTGACGAGATCCATCGCGCCGAGATCCTCGACGACTTTGGGCGCACCCTGGCCGAGGTGGAACGCGAGGGGGGTGGCGCCTCCTGGCTGGGAGAGCGTCTGTTCGGCGCCGATCGTCAGCACGAGCGCGAATTGCTCCACCCGGATCTGCGCGAGACCAATGGCGCGGTCGGCACGTTGCGCGTGGAGCTTGCCCCCGATGTCCTGGCGGCTGCCCTGGTCGAGCGCCTGCGCAACAGCGTAATCACCAGCGTGGTACAGGCGCTGATCGTCTCGCTCGTGGTCGTGCTGCTGTTCTACGGCCTGATGCTGCGTCCGATGCTGCGCATCTCCCGGGCCGTGGCGGGTACCGACCCCGACCGCCCGGCCCAGTGGCCGCGGCCCGAAATGGGGCATCACGCCAACGACGAACTGGGGGCCCTGGACCGGTCGCTGGATCGGCTCCTGCATGCCTTTCAGCAGGGTCTCGATGCCCGCGACGGCGCGCGGGGCGAACTGAAGGCCCTGAACGAGGACCTGGAACGTCGAGTGGTCGAACGAACCCGCGAACTGGAGGCGGAGAAGCAGGAAACGGAACGTGCGCTGGCACGGGTGGACGAGGCCAACCGCGAGCTCGAGCGCAGCAATCGGCTCGTCGTGGAGAGTATTCGCTACGCACGGCGCATCCAGACGGCGATGCTTCCGGACAAGCACGCCCTGGACGGGCACCTGGACGAAGTACAGGTCTACTGGGAGCCGCTGCATCTGGTCGGGGGCGACTACTTCTGGCTGGAAGCCATCGACGGGCGCAGCGTACTGGTCGCGGCGGACTGCACCGGGCATGGCGTCCCGGGTGCGTTTATTACCCTGGTGCTGGCTTCCGCGCTGGATCGCATCCTGCATGAACACCGGCTGCTGGAGCCGTCGGCAATCCTGCGCGAGATGGATCGCCTGGTGCGCTCGCGCCTGCGCCAGGACGGCCAGGACTCCGATTCCGATGACGGGCTGGAGGCGGCAGTCTGCGTCTATGATCCGGATGGCCGGACATTGAACTTTGCCGGTGTGGGGCTTCCGCTCATCATTGATCGCGGGGGAGAGGTTGAGGAGATTCGCGGCGTTCGTGGCGGTCTGGGGTATCGCAGCCTCGAGCCTGCGCAGCCGGTGGATCACGTGGTGTCGGTGGAACCCGGCATGGAATTCTTCCTGATTACCGACGGAGCCCACGACCATGTGGGTGGCGAGCCGCCGCGACTGTTCGGGCGCCGGCGTCTGCGCCAGGTGTTGGCGGAAAAGTCCCCGCGTGACCTGAGCGCCAAGATCGACTCCGTGGTCCGGGTGCTGGAGGATTATCGCGGCGGCGAACCGCGGCGTGACGACATGACGCTGGTGGCCTTTCGGCCGCTTCCACCCAATGCGCAAAGTGTGCTTCGCGAGGCCACCGCCGATTGAGCCGACAGGGGCTCTCTGGTAGCATTTCGGCCGATTTGAGCCGCCCGTGAGCCCTTTTGTGGCGGGGGTCCGTCGTCACCTAGCCAGGTTTCCCGCATGACGCGTTATGTATTCATTACCGGAGGCGTGGTTTCGTCTCTGGGCAAAGGCATTGCATCCGCCTCGCTGGGGGCCATCCTCGAGGCGCGCGGTCTCAAGGTGACGCTGCTCAAGCTCGACCCCTATATCAACGTCGATCCGGGCACCATGAGCCCGTTCCAGCACGGCGAGGTCTTCGTGACCGACGACGGCGCGGAGACGGACCTGGACCTGGGGCATTACGAGCGCTTCGTGCGTATCCGCACCTCGCGGCGCAACAACTTCACCACCGGGCAGATCTACGAGAACGTGATCCGCAAGGAGCGCCGCGGCGACTACCTGGGTGGTACGGTGCAGGTGATCCCGCATATCACCGACGAGATCAAGCGCTCGATCCGCGAGGGCGCGGGCGATGCCGACATCGCGCTGATCGAGATCGGCGGTACGGTGGGCGATATCGAGTCTCTGCCGTTCCTTGAGGCCATCCGCCAGATGGGGGTGGAGCTGGGGCACGAGAATGCCCTGTTCATGCACCTGACCCTGGTGCCCTTCATTGCCGCCGCCGGCGAGATCAAGACCAAGCCGACCCAGCACTCGGTCAAGGAACTGCGCTCGATCGGGATCCAGCCGGATATCCTGCTGTGCCGCTCGACCCAGGCGATACCCGAGGGGGAGCGGCGCAAGATTGCGCTGTTCACCAACGTCGAGGAGAAGGCTGTCATCTCCGCGGTGGACGTGGACAACATCTACAAGATCCCGTTGTGGCTGCATTCGCAGAAGCTGGACGAGATCGTGCTGCGCAAGCTGCACATTGAGGCCCCGCAGGCCGACCTGTCGGACTGGAAGCACGTGGTCAATGCCATGGAATTTCCGGAATCCGAGGTGACCGTCGGCATGATCGGCAAGTACGTCGATCTGACCGAGTCCTACAAGTCCGTGAACGAGGCGCTGACCCATGCGGGTGTGCAGGTCGGGACCCGAGTGCGGATTCGCTATCTCGATTCGGAAAAGCTCGAAGGGGCGGAAGCCGAGATCCAGGGCGAGATGGAGGGCCTGGATGCGATCCTCGTACCCGGTGGCTTTGGCGAGCGCGGTGTCGAGGGCAAGATCGCGGCCGTCCGCTATGCGCGCGAGCACGGGGTGCCGTATCTGGGCATCTGCCTCGGCATGCAGGTGGCGGTGATCGAATTCGCGCGTGACCGGGCCGGGCTCGAAGACGCGCACAGTACGGAGTTCGCCCCGGATACCCCGCATCCGGTCATCGCCCTGATCACCGAGTGGCAGGACCGCGAGGGTCGTATCGAGCGGCGCGATGCCGAGAGCGATCTCGGCGGTACGATGCGCCTTGGGGCGCAGTCCGCGCGACTGGCTCAGGGTTCGCGAATTGCGGAGGCCTATGGTCGCGAGGATGTCAGCGAACGCCATCGCCACCGGTTCGAGTTCAACAATGCCTATCGCGAGCGGCTGGAGGCAGCCGGTCTGAACATCTCCGGCGTCTCCGAATCCGGCGAGCTGGTCGAAGCGGTCGAACTGGCGGACCACCCGTGGTTCATCGGTTGCCAGTTCCACCCGGAATTCACCTCCACCCCGCGCGACGGGCATCCGCTGTTCACCGGGTTCATTCGTGCCGCGCGTACGTATCAGGACACGCGCGAGCCGGAGACCACGACGGCGCTGACGGACTAACTACGCTTCGCGGCTGGTCCCGTGAGGGTCGGTCGCCGGACAGGACAGAGCATGCAGCTTTGTGGTTTTGAAATCGGCCTCGATCGGCCCTTTTTTCTGATTGCCGGCCCGTGCGTTATCGAATCCGAGGCGATGGCCCTGGACACCGCGGGTGCGCTCAAGGCGATCACCGACGAGCTGGGTATCCCGTTTATCTACAAGTCCTCGTTCGACAAGGCGAATCGCTCCTCGACGAAGAGCTTCCGTGGTCTGGGGATGGATGAGGGCCTGCGCATCCTGGAACAGGTGAAGCAGCAACTGGGCGTCCCGGTGCTGACCGATGTCCACGAGGACACGCCGCTGGAGGAGGTTGCGGCCGTGGTGGACGTGCTGCAAACACCCGCGTTCCTTTGCCGGCAGACGAACTTCATCCAGAACGTCGCGCGCCAGGGGCGCCCGGTGAACATCAAGAAGGGCCAGTTCCTGGCGCCCTGGGATATGGGCAATGTTGTAGACAAGGCGCGCGAGGCGGGCAATGACCAGATCATGGTCTGCGAACGCGGCGTCTCCTTCGGCTACAACACACTGATCTCGGACATGCGGGGTCTGGCCCAGATGCGCCAGACCGGCTGCCCGGTGGTGTTCGACGCCACGCATTCGGTCCAGCAGCCGGGCGGGCAGGGCGCGAGCTCCGGGGGCCAGCGCGAATACGTGCCCGTGCTGGCGCGGGCCGCCGTCGCCTCCGGGGTGTCGGGTCTGTTCATGGAGACCCACCCGGACCCGGAGCACGCACTCTCCGATGGGCCCAATGCCTGGCCGCTGCAGCGCATGGCGGAGCTGCTGACCACGCTCAAGGCGCTGGATGCGGCCACCAAGGCCCAGCCGTTTGCCGAGGCCGAGTACGGGCTGGGTTGAGGCACGATTACAGATTCAAGAGTTTCGTTTAACTTCCGCTTCCAACTGTCGAGGCGGATGGGTTTATTTTTCAAGGAGAAAGCATGTCCCAGATTGCGGAGATTCATGCCCGCGAGATCATCGACTCGCGGGGCAACCCGACGGTCGAGGCCGACGTTGTCCTGGATTCCGGCGCGATGGGTCGCGCCGCGGTGCCGTCGGGGGCCTCCACCGGGGCCCGCGAGGCGCTGGAACTGCGCGACGACGAGGCGCGCTATGGCGGCAAGGGTGTGCAAAAGGCCGTGGGCCATGTGAATGGCGAGATCCGTAACGCCCTGCGCGGCATGGAACTGGACCAGACGGCGGTCGACCGCCGCATGCTCGAGCTGGACGGTACCGAGAACAAGTCGCGCTTGGGCGCGAACGCGCTGCTGGCTGTGTCGATGGCGGCGGCGCACGCGCAGGCGGCCGATCGCGAACAGCCGCTGTTCGAAGTCATGGGCGGGGAGCAGGCGAACCTGCTGCCCGTGCCGATGATGAACATCATCAACGGCGGGGCTCACGCCGACAACAGCGTCGACATGCAGGAGTTCATGATCCTGCCGGTGGGCGCGGATTCCGTGCGCGAGGCCGTGCGTTACGGTGCCGAGGTGTTCCATGCCCTGAAGAAGGTGCTGGGCCAGCGCAATCTGGCGACAGGAGTGGGGGACGAGGGTGGTTTTGCCCCGGACCTGCCGTCCAACTCGGCCGCGATCGAGGTCATCCTCGAGGCCATCCACAAGGCTGGATTCAAGGCCGGGCAGGACATCTGGCTGGGGCTGGACTGCGCCAGCTCCGAGTTCTACCGCGACGGCCGTTACCACCTCGATTCCGAAGGCAAAGCCTTCTCTGCCGACGAGTTCTGCGACTACCTTGCACACTGGGTCGACCAGTACCCGATCCTGACCATCGAGGACGGTATGGGCGAGGACGATTGGGATGGCTGGAAGGTCCTGACCGAGCGCCTGGGTGATCGCGTGCAGCTGGTCGGCGACGACCTGTTCGTGACCAACACGCAGATCCTGCAGGAAGGGATCGACAAGGGCGTGGCCAACTCGATCCTGATCAAGCTGAACCAGATCGGCACCGTGACCGAGACCCTGGAGGCCATCGAGCTGGCGCGCAAGGCGATGTACACGGCGGTCATCTCCCATCGTTCCGGCGAGACCGAAGACGTGACCATCGCCGATCTGGCCGTGGCCACTGGGGTAGGCCAGATCAAGACCGGCTCGCTCTCGCGCTCGGATCGCGTAGCCAAGTACAACCAGCTGATCCGGATCGAGGAGCATCTGGGGTCCCGGGCGCGGTATCCCGGCATGGATGCGTTCAACATCCGGCGATAGGGCGGCGGTTGCGTCGTTTGCCACGTCCGGGGTTCACAGCCTGCGGGGCGGTTCCTGTGCCCCACGACGAATGGGCCGTAGAATGCCGGGCATGGAAGCTCGACTCTCTCCCTTGCGGCTGGCCGAGGCGGCCGGTCGCGGTCGCGGGAATCGCTGATGCGCGGGTTGCTGATCGGTCTGGCCGTGGTGCTGCTGCTGTTGCAGTGGCCGCTGTGGCTGGGCGAGGGCAGCTGGCGCGATGTGCGCGACCTGCGCAAGCAGGTAGAGGAGCAGCGCGCGGCCAATGCCGAGCTGGAACAGCGCAATCAGGCGCTGGAGGCCGAGGTACAGGACCTGCGTACCGGCACCGATGCAGTGGAAGAACGCGCGCGTCGCGACCTGGGCATGATCCGCGAAGACGAAATCTTCTTCTTCGTGGTTGGCGAGGACGACGACCGGCGCCCGGTGCCAGAGCCGCTGCCGGATCCGGCGCGGGACGTGTCCCCGGGGCCTGCCGAGATCCCGGACCGCGAGCGCGAGCCGGCAACCGATACGCTGCCACCCGAGGATCCGTTTGATGGCTGATCCCGACGCAACCAGTTCCTCCACGGAACCCGCCTACTGGGCTCTGATTCCGGCCGCTGGTGTGGGCCGGCGCATGGGCTCGGACCGACCCAAGCAGTTCCTGACGCTGGGTTCGCGCACCATCCTCTCGCATACCCTGTCGATCTTTTTGGAGCACCCGCGCATTCGCGGTGTTGTCCTGGTACTAGGGCCGGATGTGGACCCGGACGCGCTGGATCTTCCGACGGCGGGCGGCCGCCTGTTCCGGGTAGCCGGTGGTGCCGAGCGGGCCGATTCGGTCCAGAACGGCCTCGATTTCCTGCAGGAGCGGGCTTCTCCCGACGACTGGGTGCTGGTGCACGATGCGGCGCGACCCTGCCTGCCACGCGCGGACCTGGACCATTTGCTGCAATCGCTCCGGGATGATCCGGTAGGCGGTTTGCTGGCCACGCCCAGCACCGACACGGTCAAGTGGAGCGACGAGTATGGGCGGGTCGAGCGCACGCTGGAACGCGAGCGCGTCTGGCGTGCACTGACCCCGCAGATGTTTCGCCTGGGCATGTTGCGGGAGGCCAATCGGGCCGCACGCGAGGCTGGTCACCCGGTTACCGACGAGGCCAGCGCGATCGAGTGGCATGGTGCCCGTCCGCGCCTGATCGAGGGCTCGATGATGAACATCAAGATCACCCGGGCCGAGGATCTGGAGCTGGCCCAGCTGTACCTGATGCAACAGCGGCGTCTGGACGGGAGATTCCGGCCATGAGCCGCATGCGCGTGGGACAGGGCTTCGACGTGCATGCCTTCGGGCCTGGCGAGCATCTGGTCCTGGGCGGTGTGCGCATCCCCTTCGATCACGGCTTTGTCGCGCATTCCGATGGCGACGTTCTGCTGCACGCGATCTGCGATGCCTTGTTCGGGGCCGCGGGGCTGGGAGATATCGGTCGCCACTTTCCCGATACCGACGAGCGCTTTCGTGGGGCGAACAGCCGCGATCTGCTGCGCGAGACCCTGCGTCGGGTCCAGGAGGCCGGCTGGCGTCCGGTGAACGTCGATGCGACCGTGATCGCACAGGCACCGAAGATGGCCCCGCATGTGGCGGCGATGGAGGACCACATTGCCGCGGACCTGGGGCTTGCGGCTGATTGCGTGAACGTCAAGGCGACGACCACCGAGCGCCTGGGCTTTACCGGACGCGGAGAAGGCGTGGCGGCCCAGGCAGTGGTGCTGCTGGAGCCTTATTCGGGGCTGATGCACGTATGACGGCGGTTCAATCCCCAAGTGTGCTGGGTCTGGATCACGTCAGTGTCGTGATCACCGACCTGGAGGAGTCTGCGCGGTTCTATGGCGAGATCCTGGGACTGCGCTCCGTGGAACGTCCGGATCTCGGCTTTCCGGGGTTGTGGTATGACCTGGGTGGCGGGCAGACCCTGCACCTGCTGGGTGTGCCCAACCCGGACGCCACCGAACGCGATGTTCGCGGGGGACGCGATCGGCATCTGGCCTTGCGCGTACGTGGTCTGGACTCCTTGCTGCAGCGCCTGGAAGACGCTGGTCACACGGCCGAGCGCAGCCAGTCGGGGCGACCGGCCGCGTTCGTCCGCGACCCGGACGGCAACACCGTCGAACTGATCGAGGCGGGCTGACACCGCGCGGGTGCGCCGCGCCGAAACCCCCGCTGCACGAGGAGGGAACATGGACGGCGAGTACATCCTGGCCCTGGATCAGGGCACGACCAGTTGCCGGGCGATCCTGTTCGATCGTGATGCGGCGATTATCGGTGTCGCCCAGCGCGAGTTCACCCAGCACTACCCGCAGCCCGGCTGGGTCGAGCACGACGCGATGGAAATCTGGGGCACCCAGATCGGGGCGGCACGCGAGGTGCTGGAGACCCGCGGCATCAAGCCGGCCCAGCTCGCAGCCATCGGCATCACCAACCAGCGCGAAACCACCGTGGTCTGGGACCGTGAAACCGGCAAGCCCATCCACCCGGCGATCGTCTGGCAGGACCGACGCACCGCGAGTTTCTGCGACGAGCTGAAGGCACGCGGGCTGGAGGAGACGATCCGCAGCCGCACCGGTCTGGTGGTGGATGCCTATTTCTCCGGCACCAAGCTTCGCTGGCTGCTGGAGCAGGTGGACGGTGCGCGCGAGCGCGCGGAGCGCGGCGAGCTGCTGTTCGGCACCATGGACACCTGGCTGATCTGGAACCTCACCCGTGGCGAACGGCATGTGACGGATGTCTCCAATGCCTCGCGCACGCAGCTGTTCAACATCCACGAACTCGAATGGGATGACACGCTGCTGGGCGAGCTTGAGATCCCTAGGGCCATGCTCCCGGAGGTCCGCGCCTCGAGCGAGGTGCTGGGCCATACAGGCACCGAGATGTTCGGGGGCAACGAGATCCCCATCGCCGGCGTGGCCGGCGACCAGCATGCCGCGCTCTTCGGGCAGACCTGTTTCGAACGCGGCATGGCCAAGAACACCTATGGCACTGGCTGCTTTCTCCTGATGAATACCGGCACCGAGCCGGTCACGTCGCACTCGGGTCTGCTCACGACTGTCGCCTGGAGCATCGATGGCCAGGTCGAGTACGCCCTGGAGGGCTCCATCTTCATCGCCGGCGCCGCGATCCAGTGGCTGCGCGACGAACTCAAGCTGATCGACTCGGCCGAGGACTCGGAATACTACGCGAGCAAGGTGGAGGACTCCGACGGCGTGTATGTCGTCCCGGCATTCGCGGGGCTCGGGGCGCCGTACTGGGACATGTATGCCCGCGGCGCGATCTTCGGGCTGACGCGGGGTACGCGCAAGGAACACATCACCCGCGCCACGCTGGACTCTCTGGCCTACCAGACTAAGGACGTGATCGACGCGATGGAGCAGGACTCCGGCATCGCACTGAAAGGCCTGCGCGTCGACGGCGGCGCGGTTGCCAACAACGTGATGATGCAGTTCCAGGCCGACATGCTCGGGGTCAATGTCGAGCGGCCGACGGTTACGGAGTCAACCGCGCTGGGAGCTGCTTATCTGGCGGGGCTGGCCGTGGGTTTCTGGTCGCGCGACGAACTGGAGCAAAAAAGCCAGCTGGACCGGGTATTCGAGCCGCAGATGGATGCGGCCACCCGCGATCGCTACTACCGGGGGTGGAAGAAGGCTGTACAGCGCACGATGGGCTGGGCACGCGAGGACGACAACGAGGCGACCGACTAGCGGGCGGGTGGCCTGGCCGGTGTGGGCAGGGGCTTCGCGGGCAGGCCCGCTCCCAGAGTGATCTGGGTGGCGCCGGATGTCGAAACCAGCGCTCTGCCCCCTGTGGGAGCCGCCCTGGCGGCGAAGTCCCTCCCAGAGTCAGCCCCTCTGCCTGACTAGTTGATGCTGGCTGGCTCGGCCGCGAGCTGGCCGGACTGGTAGTCGCTGATCGCCTGCTCGATCTCGTCGGAGGTGTTCATCACGAACGGGCCGTAGTGGGCGATCGGTTCGCCCAGCGGGCGGCCCTTGAACAGTAGCACCCGCGCATCCTGCTGTGCGATCAGGTGGATCTGCGTCTGTCCGCTCCAGGTGCCCAGCTGGCCGGTCTTCAGCCCGGTCAGTTCCCCGTCGTAGACGTAGGCGAGCACCCGATCGTCCAGCTGGACGGCCAGTGACAGGCGGTACCCGGCCGGCAGGCTGAGATCTGCCATGGCCGCGCTTTCGCCGATCTGTTCCAGCGGGCCTTCGGTATCCCCGGCGCTGGTCTGCCACGAACCGGCGATCGCCTTGAAGTGCAGCGGGCCGTCGTCTTCCGGCAAGTGACGCATCTCATCGGCGCGCACGTCGCGGTAGCGCGGCGGGTCCATCTTGCGCCGTGCCGGCAGGTTCACCCAGAGCTGGAAGCCGTGCAGCCCGTCCGAGTCCAGCAGGGGCATCTCGGAGTGGATAACCCCGCGCCCGGCGCTCATCCACTGGGCCTCGCCGGCCTCCACACGGCCCTGGTTGCCCATCGAATCCTCGTGGGTCAGACCGCCGTGGACGAGGTAGGTCAGCGTCTCGAAGCCGCGGTGCGGGTGGGAGGGAAAACCGCCGATGTAGTCCTCCCTGGCGCTGGCCTTCAGCTCGTCCAGCATCAGGAACGGATCGAGTCCCCCGTTAAAGTCGTGAATACGGCGAATCTTTACCCCGGCGCCATCCTGGGTCGGTTGAGCGGTGCGTACGGTGTCCGGGGGGGTCGGGTTCATGGCGGTCTCCTTCGCAACAAGGCCTGCACCATACCGACCATGAAAACAAAAGAAAATTGCACTGCGCCCTTTCATGGGGCGGTTTGCGACCGGAGGGGTATCCGCTGAGCGCTAGGGAGACGCTGATTGCATCACACGTCCGCGCTCGAGTCGCTTTTGCGTGCGAACAGGGCGCGGTGACCGCCGTGCAGCATTCTGCATAAGGGAGCCGCAACGCAGGATCGGGGAATTGGGGGTACCAACGCGGACGTGTGATGCAATCAGCGTCCCCCTAATCGGGGCGTGGCATGAAAACCGGGTATCCGTCGATCTCGCCGACCCCCAGGGGCTGGTTGTACAGCCGTTCCAGCGCGGACGGCACCAGCATGGTTCGGGTGGGACCCCAGCAGGCCTTGCCGTCGGGGAACATCAGAAGCAGGTGATCGCAGTAGCGTACCGCCAGGTTCACGTCGTGCAGCACCAGGATTGCGGCGCGGTCGCCCCGGGCGATACGGCGTATGTGATCCAGCACCGCGATTTGATGATGCAGGTCGAGCTGGCTGGTGGGCTCGTCCAGCAGCAGGAGGCGCGGGTTCTGGGTGAGCACGGTGGCGATGGCCAGGCGCTGGCGCTCGCCGCCGGACAGGGTGTCCACCAGGCGGTGCTCCAGCTCGGCTAGGTCCATCCGGGCCAGGGCGGCACGGGCCTGGGCGTAGTCCTCGGCGGTCTCGATGTCCCAGGGCCGCAGGTAGGGGTGGCGGCCGATCAGGGCCGTCTCCAGCACGGTCGCGGGGAATCCGTCGTGGTGCTTCTGGAAGACCAGGCCCAGTTCGCGCGCCAGCCGGGCGCGGGAGTATTCGGGGAGCGAACGGCCTTGCACATGGATCTCTCCCGTGCGGGCCGCGCGCAGCCCGGCCAGGGTATGAAGCAGGGTGCTTTTGCCAGCCCCATTCGGGCCGAGGATGCCCCAGCACTGTCCCGGATTGATGGTCAGTTCGATGGGCGAGCCGCTGGCGCGTTCCGGGATGTCGATAACCAGATCGTGGGTGGCCAGCAGGGTGTCAGGCCCCGGCGCCTCGTGCACGCTCTCGGTGCTGGACGCGTGGGGATCGCCGTGACGTTGGGGATCGGCAGTGTGCGGAGGCATCAGCGGCTCCGGTACAGCAAGAACAGGAACACGGGGACGCCCAGCATCGCGGTGATCACGCCGACGGGCAACTGCTCCGGGGCGATCATCGTGCGGGCGAGGGTGTCGGCCAGCGTCAGCAGAATGCCGCCCCCGAGTGCCGAGGCGGGCAGGATCACGCGCTGGTCGTTGCCGAAGACCAGCCGGAGCATGTGCGGCACGATCAGCCCGACAAAGCCGACCGCGCCGACCTGCATGACCGCGGTGGCCGTGATCAGTGCCGCCGCGACGTAGATCGTCCACTCCACTGGCCGTACGGCCACGCCCAGCGCCGCCGCCTGCATCGGGCCGCGCGCCAGGACGTTCAGCGTCCGCCCCAGGGGCAGGGCCAGCAGCACGACCAGCACCAGCACACCCCAGGCGGGGTAGGGGTTGCGGGCGTGGGAGACATCGCCCATTAGCCAGTAGAGCATCCCGGGCAGCTCCGCGGTCGGGCTCACGGCGAGCAGGAAGCTGATCACCGCCCCCCAGCCGGCCGCCACGACCACGCCGGTCAGCAGCAACCGTGTTGGGGTCCAGCTGCCGGTGCCGTGCGCGAGGCCGAATACGATCACCGTGGACAGCAAGGCACCGGTGAAGGCGGCGACCGAGACCGAGAACATCGACAGGCCAGCGAGCATGGCCAGCAGCGCACCGACGGAAGCACCCCCGGACAGACCCAGCACATAGGGGTCGGCAAGCGGGTTGCGCAGCAACACCTGCATCAGGGCGCCAGCGACGCCCAGCAGCCCGCCGGCGGCGAACGCGGCCAGGGCGCGTGGCAGGCGCAGTTCCAGCACCAGGGTGCTGTGCAGGCGACTCCCTTCGCCCTGAATCACGGCGATCAGGTCCCCGGCAGGAATGGCGACACTGCCATAGGCCAGTGCGATCAGGATCGCGAGCAGCGACGCCGGGAGCAGGACCCCCGTGGCGAGGAGGAAGGAGCGGGTCACGAAGGGTCAGTCCGCCCGGCGCTGGCGGGCGCGTTCGAGTTCCTCGCACATCAGGCGGGTCCCTTCGGCAATCCGCGGGGTGTGACGCTGGAGCAGCGACGGCGGGATGAAGAACAGGTTGTCGCGCTGCACCGCGGTCATGTCCTCCCATTGTTCCCAGGCAATCACCCAGTCCGGCCGGTCTTCGCCCATGCCCCCGCCGATGATCACCTCCGGGTCGGCCTCGATCACGGCCTCGCGGTCCATGCGCGGCACCAGACGATCCAGGTGGCCGAACACATTCTTGCCCCCGCACAGGCGGATGGCCTCGCCGATCAGGTGATCGTCGTTGACCGTCATCAGGGGCTGTTCCCACACCTGGTAGAACAGCGGGACCGGGTCGCGGTCGGCATAGTCGAGCCGCAGCGTTTCGATCTCGTCGAGAAAGGCCTGTATCGCCGCTTCGCCGCGTTCCTCGGTACCGGCGAGCTGGGCCATACGCCGCATGCTGGAGGCGACGCCCTCGAAGCTGCGTGGTTCCGAGACATAGACGTTCATCCCCAGGTCGCGCAGGCGCTCGATCTGCGAGCTGGAATTGCCACTGCGCCAGGCCACCACCAGGTCCGGGTCCATTTCAACCACGCGTTCCAGGTCGATGCGGCTGTAGCCGCCGACCCGCGGGATCATCTCCGCCTCCGGCGGGAAATCGCTGTGCTGGGTGACGCCTACCAGCTTGTCTCCGGCACCGACGGCGAACAGGACTTCCGTGATGTGCGGGGCCAGGCTGACGATGCGTTCGGCGGGTCGGTCGAGTGTGACCTCCCGATCGTCATCGTCGGTCACTGTGATCGGTTCGGCCAGTGCCGGCGCCGTGCACAGGAGCGTGGCTACGAGGAAGGTCAGGTGGCGGTGGAAGACTTTGAAAGTCATTTAATATCCGTTGGTTGTCGAAAGAACATAACGTTAAAAATATGGAGCTTTTGGAGCGGCCTGCGGTCAGCGAAAGCGTCTCATCATAGCAGCAAGGGCAAGATGGTTTGGTGCCCAAATTGGCCGCGGGTGGCCTGACCGCGTATCATTGTTCGCTTTAGTCAGGTGCCTGCAGTGCGCAGGTGAAACGGGAAGCCGGTGCAAGTCCGGCGCTGCCCCCGCAACGGTAAGCGAGCGACCCAATGCTCGGCAGACTGGCCACTGGGGCCTGTGCCTGGGAAGGCGTCTGCCGATCGGCATCGCCCGACGCTCGCGAGCCCGGAGACCGGCCTGGCTGTGATTCATCCTGCGACCGTGCGGCGGGCAACGGTCGGGGGCGCAGGCGCCATCTCAGGCACCTGCTCCTTCGGTGTTTCGCCGTGCCGTCGTCTCGACGGAACCTCATGACGGCCCCAGTTCCCAACCAGGCAGAAGAGAATCCGAACGCGTTCGCCTCGGCCGAACGTGCGGCAGTCTATCGCGTGATCGGCGAGCGCCGGGACATGCGCCATTTTCGCCCCGACCCGGTGGACGTCGATACGCTGCGGCGGCTACTGGAGGCCGCGCACCAGGCGCCCAGCGTGGGGTACATGCAGCCCTGGCGCTTTCTGCGGGTGACAGACGCGCGGCTGCGCGATGCGCTGCACGGCCATGTAGCGGCGGAGCAGGCGCGTACGGCCGAGGCCTGCGGCGAGCGCGCCGCCGAGGTGCACCGGCTGAAGCTCGAAGGCATCCGCGATGCCGGCGAGCTGCTGGTGGTCGCCCTGACCGACGGGCGTGAACGCTACGTGCTGGGCCGGCGCACGATCCCGGAGATGGACCTGTGCTCCGCCGCCTGTGCGATCCAGAACCTGTGGCTGGCGGCCCGGGCCGAGGGGCTGGGCATGGGCTGGGTCTCCCTGTTCGACCCGGACTGGCTGGCCGGGGAGCTGGGAATGCCGGAAGGGGCCTGGCCGATCGCGATCCTGTGTCTGGGTCATGTGGATGCGTTCTATGAGCGGCCGATGCTGGAAACCGAGGGCTGGGATCAACGGCGGTCGCTGGACGAACTGGTGTTCGAGAATCGCTGGGAACAACGGGACTCAAGTGCGGATGCGCCGCGCACGGCTCGACGCCGCGCATGACCACCTTCGCCCTGCTGGTCGCCGCGCTGGTGCTGGATCGGCTGCTGGGGGACCCTCGGCGCGGCCATCCACTGGCTGGCTTCGGGATGCTGGCGGCCGGGGCGGAGCGGCGCGGCCACGCGGATTCGGTCTGGCGCGGCGGCTTCTGGGTACTGGTACTGGTCTTGCCCTTCGGGCTCGCGGCCTGGTGGCTGAGCCGCCTCCCGGGCGGCTGGCTGGTGGAGCTGGCCGTGCTGTGGCTGGCGCTCGGTGGGCGCGGGCTGGAGCAGCATGCCCGTCGCGTGGCTGATGCCCTTCAGGCCGGGGACCTTCCTGGCGCCCGACTGGCGGTCGGCATGCTGGTCAGCCGCGATACCTCCGAGCTGGACGCGTCGGGTGTTCGTGCGGCCACGGCGGAGTCGGTGCTGGAGAACGGCAACGATGCGGTGTTCGCGACGGTATTCTGGTTCCTGGTCGCGGGTGCGGCGGGTGTCGTGGTCTACCGGCTGGTGAACACGCTGGATGCGATGTGGGGCTACCGCACACCGCGCCATGCACGCTTCGGGCGGGTCGCGGCGCGGCTGGACGATATCCTGAACTGGGTTCCGGCACGCCTGACCAGCCTGGCCTATGCGCTGGCCGGGCAGACACGTACGGCGCTGCGCTGCTGGCGCGATCAGGGCACGCGCTGGAAGAGCCCGAACGCGGGGCCGGTGATGGCCGCCGGGGCGGGGGCGCTGGGGGTGACGCTGGGTGGCCCGGCACGCTATGCCGGGGGTACCGAGGACCGGCCGGTTCTCGGTGCCGGCGCCGCCCCGGGCCCGAGCACGATCGACGGCGCACTGCAGCTGGTCGATCGCGCGCTGGCGATCTGGCTGGTGGCCATCGCAACAGGAGTGCTGATTCTTGTATTCGTCTAACGCCACAACCGAATCCGTGAACGGGCCGCTGGAGCAGGTCCACGGGGGCGGTGTGCGTGCGGCGGCCGTGCATTACGGAATCCCCGTGGCGCAGTGGCTGGACCTGTCCACGGGCATCAACCCGCAGGGTTATCCAGTAGGGCCAGTCCCCGCCGAGGTCTGGCAACGCCTGCCGGAGGACGAGGACGGGCTGGAGGCGGCGGCCCGTGCGTACTACAGCGCTGAATCGCTGCTGCCGGTCGCCGGTTCCCAAGCGGCGATCCAGGCGCTGCCAAGGCTGCGCGCGGGGCGTGCGCGGGTCGGGGTACTGGAGCCGAGCTACAACGAGCACGCCCGAGCCTGGCGCGCGGCCGGACACGAAGTGGTCGCGGTGAGCGAAGACGAGCTCGCGGGGGCGGCGGCCACGCTGGACGTACTGGTGCTGGTCAATCCGAACAACCCCACCGCCGTGTATTTCGACCTCGAGACGCTGCTCGACTGGCACCGCACGCTTGCCGCGCGCGGTGGCTGGCTGGTGGTGGACGAGGCCTTCATGGACACCACGCCCGAACGGAGCCTGGCCGGATATACGCCGCGCGAGGGACTGTTCGTGCTGCGCTCGCTGGGCAAGTTCTTTGGCCTGGCCGGGGCGCGGGTCGGCTTCGTACTGGCCCCGGATGACTGGCTGCGGCGTATCGCCGAGCTGCTGGGGCCGTGGAGCGTGCCGGGTCCCGCGCGTTGGGTGGCGACTCAGGCGCTGGAAGACCGGGAGTGGCAGGCCCAAACACGCTGGCGACTACAGGAGGCGGGGCGCCGGCTCGAGACGCTGCTGCGGGATGCCGGTTTGCCGCCGGCGGGCAGGACGCCGCTGTTCCAGTGGTGCCGGACCGAGCGCGCCCAGGTGATTCAGGATGCGCTGGCGCGTCAGGGCATCCTCGTGCGTCGTTTCGACCGTCCGGCCAGCCTGCGCTTCGGTCTGCCAGGGAGCGAGGCCGAATGGGAGCGGCTGGAAGCGGGGCTGCGACAGACATGACTGGTACAACGCTCATGGTGCAGGGCACCACCTCGGATGCCGGCAAGAGCGTGCTGGTGGCCGGGCTGGCGCGGGTGCTGCATCGGCGTGGGCTGTCGGTGGTGCCGTTCAAGCCGCAGAACATGGCGCTGAACAGCGCGGTCACCCTGGACGGCGGCGAGATCGGGCGTGCCCAGGCCCTGCAGGCCGCCGCCTGCGGCCTGGAGCCGCATACCGACATGAATCCGGTGCTGCTCAAGCCCAGTTCCGATCAGGGGGCGCAGGTGATCATCCACGGCCGCCCGGCGGCCGAGCTGGATGCCCGTGCCTACCACGACTACAAGCCCGTCGCCCGCGAGGCCGTGCTGGCCTCCCATCGACGGCTGACGGTGCAGTACGCGCATGTACTGGTGGAAGGCGCGGGCTCCCCGGCGGAGATCAACCTGCGCGCAGGCGATATCGCCAACATGGGGTTTGCCGAGGCGGTGGACTGTCCGGTGATCCTGGTCGCGGATATCGACCGCGGCGGCGTGTTCGCGCATCTGGTGGGCACGCTGGCGTTGCTGAGCGAGACCGAACGCACACGGGTGCAGGGTTTTGTGATCAACCGGTTTCGCGGCGATATCGCGCTCCTGCAGCCGGGGCTGGACTGGCTGGAGCAGGAGACCGGCAAGCCCGTGCTGGGCGTGATCCCGTACCTGCACGGGCTGTACCTGGATGCCGAGGATGCCCTGCCGCGCGAGGCGGTGCCGGAAAAGGCGGCGGATGCCCTGAAGGTCGTCGTGCCCGCCCTACCGCGCATCTCCAACCATACCGATTTCGATCCGCTGCGCCTGCACCCGGGTGTGGACCTTCGCTTCGCCGGGCCGGGCGAGTCGCTGCAGCCGGCGGACGTGGTCATCCTGCCGGGGTCCAAGGCCGTGCGCGACGACCTCGCCTGGTTGCGCGAACAGGGCTGGGAAGAAGAGCTGCAGCGCCATGTGCGTTATGGCGGCAAGGTGCTCGGGATCTGTGGCGGTTTCCAGATGCTGGGCCGTACCGTGCACGACCCCGACGGTGTCGAGGGGCGGCCCGGCTCCACGCCGGGACTGGGCTGGCTGGACATCGAGACGCGTCTAGCACCGGAAAAGCGCCTGGAACGTGTTCACGGGGATCGTGTGCTGGGCCAGGAAGCCCACGTGGAGGGCTACGAGATTCATGCCGGTGTGACGACCGGGCCCGGGCTGGATCGCCCGTTGCTGGAGCTGCAGCATGGCCCGGATGGCGCACGCAGCGAGGACGAGGCCGTGGCGGGGACCTATGTCCACGGGGTATTCGATACCTCCGCCGCAGCCGAGGCCCTTCTGCGCTGGGCCGGCATGCGCACGGAGACGGAGCACGGCGAAGACCTGACGACCGCACGCGAGCGCGGCCTGGAACGCCTGGCCGATACCCTGGAGGCGCATCTGGACCTGGGGCGCATCCTTGCCCTGCTGCGGGCAGGGAACACGGAGCCTGTGACATGAAGGCCCTGGTACTGGGGGGTGTGCGTTCCGGCAAGAGTCGGCTGGCGGAGCAGCTGGCCGATGCCAGCGGCTTGCACGTGACCTATGTCGCTACCGCGCGTGCCGACGACGCCGAGATGGCACGCCGCATCGAGCGCCACCGTGCCGACCGTCCCGGGGACTGGGGGCTGATCGAGGCGGATACCGGTCTGGCCGCCGCGCTGGAAGAGGCCGCAAGGCCAGATGAATGCCTGCTGGTGGATTGCCTGACCCTGTGGCTGACCCAGCTCCTGTGCACCGAGAACGAGGCCCTGATCGAGCGCGAGCGGGAGGCCCTGATCGCCACCGTGCCCCGCCTGCCGGGCACACTGGTGTTTGTGTCTAACGAGACCGGCATGGGCATTACCCCGATGGACGCGCTGTCCCGCCGCTTCGCCGACGAGGCGGGCTGGCTGCACCAGCGCCTGGCCCCGGCGATGGACCGTGTCGTGCTGACCGTTGCTGGCCTCCCGCACGTGCTCAAGGGCGAACGGCTGGAATGAATGCACCAACGCGCGCAACGACGAAGCAATGACGGGGCTTGTGGATGCTACGCATGGATGTAGGGCGTTGGTTTCGATATCGGAGGAACAAGTGACCGAAGACTGTGACTGGCTGCAGGTGCCGCCGGCACCCCTGAGCGCCGATGCGCGCCAGGCGGCGGCCGAGCGGCAGGCCCAGCTGACCAAGCCGCCGGGATCGCTCGGGCGGCTGGAGGCGATCGCCGAGCGCCTGGCCGCTATGCAGGGTGCGGCCCAGCCTACGCTCGAGCGTGTCCATGTTGCGGTTTTTGCGGGCGATCACGGTGTGGTGGCGGAGGGCATTTCGCGTTTCCCGCAGGCGGTGACCGCGCAGATGGTCGCGAACTTCGCGAATGGCGGCGCGGCGATCTCGGTGCTGGCGCGGCACCTGGGCGCGTCCATCGAGGTGATCAATCTAGGTACCGTGGCACAGCCACCGGCCGTCAGCGGTGTACAGCAGCTGAACCTGGGCCCCGGCACCGCCAACCTGGCCCGGGAACCCGCGATGACACCGGCGCAACTGGAACGCGCGCTGAACGCCGGCCGCCAGTGTGCCGAGCGTGCGCGACGGGGTGGGGCACAACTGTTCATCGGTGGCGAGATGGGCATCGGGAACACGACGGCGGCCGCTGCACTCGCCTGCTCACTGCTGGATCTGCCGCCGGTCGATCTGGCCGGGCCCGGCACGGGTCTGGACGCGAATGGCGTACGCCACAAGGCCGAAGTGATCGAGCAGGCCCTGCGCACCCACGCAGGGGTGCGTGGCGAGGCACTGGGCAGCCTGCGCTGTCTTGGGGGCTTCGAGATCGCGGGGCTGGCCGGTGCCTACATCGCCGCGGCGCAGATCGGGCTGCCGGTGCTGGTCGATGGTTTCATCAGCACCTCGGCGGCGCTGGTGGCCGAGCGGCTGTGCCCGGGCACAGCGGACTGGTTTTTCTATGCCCACAGTTCGGCGGAGCCGGGGCACCAGCGGCTGCTGGAAGCACTGGCGGCCGAGCCGCTGCTCGATCTGGGCATGCGCCTCGGCGAGGGCAGCGGGGCAGCCACTGCCGTGCCCCTGCTGCGCCTGGCCTGTGAGCTGCACTCCGGCATGGCCACCTTCGCCGAGGCTGGCGTATCGGGCGATACCCCGTGAATGCGGCAGCCCGGGTCGGCCTGCTGCGCCACGGCGAGACGACCGGCACCGGCTTTCGCGGGCGCGGCTGCGACGATCCGCTGACCCCGGAAGGTGAGCGGGCGATGCGCGCGGCGTTCGAATCCTCCGGCGAGTGGGATCGCGTTGTGTGCTCGCCACTGCAGCGCTGCCGACTCCCGGCCGAAGGCTTTGCCCGCGCGGCCGGGATTCCGGTTCAATGCGATCCCCGCCTGCAGGAACTACATTTCGGTGACTGGGAGGGGAAAACGGCCGAGGCCCTAATGCAGACGGACGCCGAAGCGCTGGGTCGGTTCTGGGAGGACCCGTTCGGCTACCCGCCACCGAACGGCGAAGACCTCGGCAGCTTCCGCGACCGGGTGCTGGCCGGCTGGGAGCAAAGCGTGGTCGCGACGGCCGATCGCGTCCTCGTCGTCACACACGCCGGAGTGATCCGCCTGCTGCGTGCCCACCAGGAGGGCTGGCCGCTGGAGAAGCTATTGTCGATCGAAGTCCCGTTGGCCTCGCTGCACGTAGTCGAACCAAGCCAGCGCGCAGGGATGCCCTCGTGATCCGGCAGAACCTATGTAGGAGGCCAGCCCCCTGGCCGATGGGGCGTTGGCATATTCCCAATCGGCCAGAGGGCTGGCCTCCTACAGTAAGATTGGAAGGAGAGGCGCAATGAACTCCGTGTTTGCCCCCTTCTGGCTGGCTCTGCAGTTCCTGACGCGCGTGCCGACACCTGCGCTGGATCCCCGACCCGAGGACCTCGGTCGCTCGGTTCTCGCCTATCCACTGGTGGGGCTGATCCTGGGGCTGCTGCTGGTACTGGTGGGCATCGGGCTGTCCGCGATTCCCGGAGCGCCGGTGTTGCTGGTCGCGGCGCTGGTGCTGACGTTCTGGGTGGCGCTGACCGGCGCGCTGCACCTGGACGGGCTGGCGGACACGGTAGATGCCTGGGTCGGCGGCCAGCGGCATCCGGAGCGGGCCCAGGCCATCATGAAAGACCCGGCCTGTGGCCCGATGGCGGTCGCGGCGCTGGTCCTGATCCTGTTGCTGAAAGGTACGGCGCTGGTGGCAGTGGTCGAGGCCGGTGCCTGGATTGCGCTGCTGCTCGCGGTGCTGCTGGGGCGCGTGGTTCCGCCGGTTCTGTTTCTAACCACCCCCTACGTGAACCCCGTGGGATTGGGTGCGGACATGGCGCAGCACCTTCCACGGGGCGCCGCCATCGGCGTTGTCGCCGCCTCGGCCACCGTGGTGCTGGTGCTGGGCCTGCTGTCCGGCCTTTGGGGCGTGATACCGGCTTTGCTCGCCCTTGGCCTGCTGCTGTGGGCCGCGACGCGCGTGCTGAGGCGCTGGCTGGGAGGGTTCACCGGCGATACGGCCGGGGCGACGCTGGAGCTGGTGGAAACCCTGACGCTCGTGATTCTGGTGCTGGCACTCGCGGGCTAGGCGCTGGTCGGCCAAGGCGAGGTGCGAGGCCGGTGTTGTCACAAAAGCGTCACGGGATTGCCACATACTGACGGGATGAGCTCATTTCCCTCCCGCCTGAACCCGGGCCGGTTAGTCCTGCGTACGCTGACGAATCCACTGCGCGCGGTACGCGAGGCGGCCGAACTGGAAACGGCCCCGCCCTGGTGGCAGACCTTTCTCCATCTGGCGTTCCCGGTGCTGCTGGTCAGCGTGATCGTCAGCCAGTGGCTGTACCAGATCATCCCGACGGGGTTGCCGCCGGGGGCAATGCCGGGCGCATGGGGCTTTGGCGTCTACAGTGTGTTGGCGATGAGCATCGGGGTGCTGGGCCTGGCCTGGTCCGCGCACTACCTGACCGAGCTATTCCAGGGCTACTCCCATCCGGATCAGGCGATGCTGGCCGTGACCATCGGCTTGCTGCCCGCCTGGGTGGGGAAGGTGGCCGCCGCCTTTCCCTGGCCCTGGGGCAACACCATCGGCCTGCTGCTGATCTTCTACAGCCTGTGGCTGCTGTATTGGTCACTGTGCGGCATCCTCGGCCTGAAGCGCGGCAATCGCATCGGTCTGTTCGTGGCCACCGTCTTCTGCGGCGCCTTCATCACCCTCATCTTCGGCTGGCTGCTGATGGACCTGATCCCCGGCGCCACCCCCGAGACCCGCATCGGCACCACCTGGCTGATCTGATGCGCCCGCCCTGTAGGAGGCCAGCCCTCTGGCCGATGGGGCACTGCTGAACATCGATCGGCCAGAGGGCTGGCCTCCTACAGGGGGCAACCAAAGAACTGGGGTCCGCTTTGTTGACGACTCGGGTGCGGCAGTCGGGATCGGGATGGCGCTGCGGTGGGGGTGGCAAGCATTTGCCGGGGGGATGAAAAAAATTGTGGTTCTGAGCTAAAGGTTCTCAGGGGGAGGTCGTTAAGGCTCCTGAGAGCGGGGATTGGCCCGTTCGCCAGAACCGCCGAGGCGGTGACGCAAGACTCTTACAGGAGAGCGACCATGTCTCAGATCATCAACACCAACATCATGTCCCTGAATGCTCAGCGCAATCTGAGCAATTCGCAGGGCGCGCTTGCCCAGAGCCTTGAGCGACTGTCCTCGGGCCTGCGCATCAACAGCGCCAAGGATGACGCCGCCGGGCTGGCGATCTCCGAGCGCTTTACCACGCAGATTCGCGGTCTGAACCAGGCCGTGCGTAACGCGAACGACGGCATTTCGCTGGCGCAGACCGGTGAAGGGGCCCTGCAGGAGGTGCAGAACAACCTGCAGCGTATTCGCGAGCTGGCCGTGCAGTCGGCGAACGCGACCAACTCCGACTCCGACCGCGAGGCGATCAACCGCGAGGTGCAGCAGCGTCTGCAGGAGATCGACCGGATTGCGGACCAGACCTCGTTCAACGGCCAGAAGATCCTGGATGGCAGCTTTGGGGATGCCAAGTTCCAGGTGGGCGCCAATGTGGGCGAGACCATCGATCTGAACCTCGAATCGAGTACCCGTCTCGGCGATATCGGCAAGATGGCGACGGCGACCAGCGACGCGGATTTTGGCGAGGTGCTGTCCGCAGGCACCCCCGAACTGACGATTGGTGGATTCGGGGATCTGGACTTCGATGAGGGGGACGGGGTCACCGGGACCATCGAGATGGGTGGCGAGACGCTGACGATCTCGGCCGGGGATGTCGACGATCTTGAGGGTCTGGCAACTGAGATCAACGGCTGGGGCGGTCTGCCGGACGGCGTCCAGGCCTCCGTGGTCGATGGCGAGCTGGTGATCGGCCTGACCGAGGCGTATGCGGGCGGCGACCTGGCCATTGACGTCAACCTGTCCGATGACACGGGTGAAGATGCCAACACGGTGGGGCCTAGGTCAGTGATTGCAGGTTCCAATTCGACGACATCTCTCGGCCCGATTAACAATCTGGATTTGTCGACCGGCGGCAGTGGCTCGTTCACCTATGATTTTGGCAGTGGTGACGTTGACGTGACCTTCAGCTGGAATGAGGGCGACTCTGGCGGGGATGTGGCGACAGCAATCACAAACGCGATAGACGAAAACAACATCACGGTTATTTACGACGGTACGAACCTTCTCGTCGAAAATAACGATACGACCGACTTCGTAATCACCGATTTTGAAATGAGCGATAACACGGGCACTGAGTCAAATACGGTCCAGGCCGCTGGGACGTTGACCCCTGCCCAGACCATCGAAGTTGGCGAAGGTGATTTTACAATCCGGACGGGTGATAACGAGTCTGTCGAGGTGGCGGCCGGCACCTATTCGAGCCAGCAGGATTTAATCGACGCGATGAATGCCGCGCTGGTCGGCGAGGCCCGAGCGTTTGTGGGCGAGGATGGTCAGTTGAACGTGCGTTCCTCTTCGGAGATCACCATTGGGGGGACAGTCGGGCTGAACGTGCTCAATTTCAGCGAGGAGAATGAGCCTGGTGGCAGCCTGGCGGGCGTGGATGTGCTGACGGTCGCCAACGCCAACAACGTGATCGAGCGAGTGGACTCGGCGCTGACCGCGGTGAGTGACATCCGTAGTGACTTCGGGGCGATCCAGAACCGCTTCGAGTCGACGATCTCCAACCTGACGCAGACCTCGGAGAACCTGGAGGAATCCCGGTCCCGTATCCGCGATGCGGACTTCGCGACCGAGACGGCCGAGCTGACCCGGGCACAGATCCTGCAGCAGGCCGGTACCTCGGTGCTGTCGCAGGCGAATGCGGTCCCGCAGAACGCCCTGGCCCTGCTGCAGTAAGTGGGGAAATCAAGGCAGGCACAGGCTGGCGTGGTAATCGCGCAGCGCGCTGCCCGATGCCGCGAAACAGCCGGGGTGGCTACGGCTTCGCAGCGTCCCCAGGGCTGGGGATGCGGCGGACGGACTGGACGCTGCCGAGGGATTGCAGGCGGTCGAACAGGGTGCTGAGTTCGCCGAGGTCCGTGATTTCGGCTTCGAGTTCCATGTGCACGCTGCGGTCGTTGGGGTCGGTGCGGGTGCTTACGCGCAGCAGGTTGATGCCGCTGGCGGAGAAGGCGTTGCCGACTTCGCCCAGCAGGCCGGCGCGGTCGTGGGCCTCGAGCTCGAGGGTGATGGGTTCGCGTTCGGGTTCGTCGCCCCAGGATACGGGAATCAGGCGGCCGCGCTTTTCCTCCGGCATGCGCAGGATGTTGACGCAGTCGCTGCGGTGGACGGAGACGCCGGCGCCGCGGGTGATGAAGCCGACGATCGAGTCGCCCGTTTGCGGGTTGCAGCAGCGCGCGCGGGTGGTCAGCAGTCCGCCGACGCCGCGGATGCGGATCTCGTCGTCCTGGATGCGGCCTTCCCGGCGGGGTTCGGCCGGCCGGGGTGGGGCGGCTTCTTCGGTACGGCTTTTCTCTGCCTGGCGCTGCTCGCGCAGCTGTTGGGAGATGCGCCCGGCAATCTGGTTCGTGGTGATATCGCCAGCGCCCAGCGCGATCAGCAGTTCGTCGAAGGTCTGAAACTTCATGGCTTCGGCGAGGGCGCTGCGGTCCAGGTCGGTGCCGCAGCCCAGGCGCTGGCATTCGCGGTCGAGCAGGTGCTTGCCGGTGGCCAGGTGTTCGTCCTGGTGCTGCTGGCGGAACCAGGTGCGCACCTTGGAGCGGGCGCGGGCGGTGTTCAGATAGCCGAGATTGGGATTGAGCCAGTCGCGACTGGGGGCGCCCTCACGGGTGGTCAGCACCTCGACGCGTTCGCCGGACTTAAGCTTGTAGGTGAGCGGTACGATATGCCCGTCCACCTTGGCCCCCCGGCAGCGGTGGCCGACCTCGGTGTGCACGGCGTAGGCGAAATCCAGTGGCGTGGCGCCCTGGGTCAGGTCCATCACCTCGCCCTGGGGCGTGAGCACGAATACGCGCTGGTGCAGTGGCTCGCTCTGGATCTCGTCGAGCAGGTTCTGATCCGAGTTGTCGGTGGCCTCCAGCAGTTGCCGTAGACTGCTGATCGCCCGGTTGAGTGCCTGGTCCTCGCGCCCGCCCTCCTTGTAGCGCCAGTGCGCGGCGACCCCGAGCTCGGCGAAGTCGTCCATCTCGCGGGTGCGGATCTGCACCTCGACGACCTTGCCCTCGGGACCGACCACGGCGGTGTGCAGTGACTGGTAGCCGTTGTCCTTGGGGTTGGCGATGTAGTCGTCGAACTCGCTGGGCAGGTGGCGCCAGTCGTTGTGCACGATGCCGAGTACGGTGTAGCAGGTGGCGAGCTCGTCGACGATTACGCGGGTGGCGCGCAGGTCGTAGAGCTCGTCCAGCGAGGTCTGCTTGCGCTGCAGCTTTTTCCAGATGCTGTAGATGTGCTTCGGCCGTCCGAATACCCGCGCCCGGATACCGGCTTCGGCCAGCCGGTCGCGCAGGCTATGGGCGAAGCGCTCGATATAGGTCTCGCGCTCGGTGCGGTTTTCCTCCAGCCCCTTGGCGATCTCGCGGTAGGTCTCGGGTTCGAGGATGCGCAGAGCGAGGTCTTCCATCTCCCATTTCAGCTGACCTACGCCCAGACGGTTCGCCAGCGGGGCGATCACGTCAAGGGTTTCCTGTGCGAGTACGCGAGCGCCGTCGTCCGGCTCCTTGACGGCCAGGCGCAGGTGCTGCACCCGATAGGCGAGTTTGATCAGCACCGCGCGCACGTCGTCGACCATCGCCATCAGCATGCGGCGCAGGCGTTCGGCCTGTTCCGGACGCCCTGCCGGGGCCTCGAAACGACGGCTCACCAGCGTGGCCACGTTGACCGTCAAACGTGCGATGGAGTCGCCAAAGCGTTCCTTGAGGGAGTGTTCGTTGACCTGTCGGGCGAGATACGCGCTGACCAGAAGGACGGCGGTGATCGTCTGCCGATCCACGTTCAGTTGGCGCAGGATCTCGGCAACGTCCAGGGGGTGCGCTTCGAGACTCGAGGTGTCCACCGAAGCCAGCGCCATGGCCAGCGCGTCTGTCAGTGCGTCGGATGACGTCGAATCGCCGTTGGGCCCTGCAAAGTGCGCCACCAGCTGGTCGCGGTCCAGGCCCTGCAGGTCGGTGTTGGTGAGTAGCGAGTGGCGCATGGTGAATGCGTATTGTACGTCAGGCTTACCTGGGGCCAAGGCCGCGATTGACGGCAACTTGTGTGACGGGTGTCGGGTTTGGCTTGCCTTCGCACCGATGCCCGGTCACGATCAGGGCATGCTGAACCTTATCAAGCTGGTCCTCGTTCTGTTGGTCGGATATGCCCTGATTGTGGGTCTGGTCTATCTGACACAGGACCGGCTGATCTACATGCCGAGCAGCAATGTAATCGGTAATCCCTCGAACATCGGTCTGGAGTACGAGGATGTGGCGCTGGAGACCGAGGACGGTGTCCAGTTGCACGGGTGGTATCTGCCGGGGCCGGCGGACGATGCGCCCGTCCTGCTGTTCCTGCATGGCAATGCGGGCAACATCGGGCACCGCCTGGAGTCACTCGAGCAGTTCCACCATCTGGGGCTGGCCGTGCTGATCATCGACTACCGTGGGTACGGCCAGAGCCAGGGTCGCCCGGACGAGGAGGGGACCCATCAGGACGCCCGCGCGGCCTGGAACTGGCTGCGCGAACACCTGGAGTACGAACCCGACGAAATCGTGCTGTTCGGTCGCTCTCTGGGCGCCGCCGTGGCGGCGCGGCTGGCGGAAACGAAGAATCCTGCGGCGGTGATCCTGGAGGCGGCATTCACCTCGGCGGCCGACCTGGGAGCGGAGATCTATCCCTGGCTGCCCGTGCGCGCCCTGATCCGGCATGAATATGACGTGCTGGGGCGGGTTGGGGCGATCGAGGCGCCACTGCTACTGGCGCATGCGCGCGATGACGAGATCGTGCCGTTTGCGCACTCCGAGCGCCTGCTGGAGGCGAGTGGCGACGGCGCGCGCTTGATGAAAATGGACGGTGGCCATAACGACGCGTTCCGCGCCACGGGGCCCCGCTATACCGAAGGTCTGCGCGAGTTTCTGGAAGACGCGGGTCTGGAGCTGCGTCCGCCGGAGCGGTCGGAAGAAGGGGACGAGGGATAGGCGTGGTGATAAAATCTCCTGCTTTTGTGCCTGCCTCGAACCGCATGGACGCATGAATGCCTCAACTTGAACTTGGCCCTCCGGGGCTCGCGATCGGACGACAGGAAGGCCGGGATGCCGCGCCAATCCTGACGCTGCGTTTTGGGGGCGCTACCGGCGCTACTTTGCGTCCCGATGGTATCGACATCGCCCTGGGTCTCGAGCCGCTGGAGATCCCGGAAGGCAGTGAGGTGGCGCCCGAGCTCTGGTATGCGGCGGGGGCCGTACGCACCGAACAGATTGCTGACCTGATGCTGGCGCAAGCGGGCGACCGGCTCGTGGGCTGCTGGTATAGGGCGCATGGTGCCGACGAGGATCCCGAGGCGATCACCGAGCACGCCTATCACGCCATTCTCGAGGCCTGCCAGCAGCGAGGCTTTGGGCATCTGGTGCGCGCCTGGAACTACTTCCCCGAGATCAACCAGGAGTTGCACGGCCAAGAGCGTTATCGCAGCTTTTGTGCCGGGCGCGCTCGGGTGTTCGAGGCGCTGCCGGATTTCGAGCGGCACTTGCCGGCAGCGACGGCTATCGGCACGCATGTCGACGGCATGCTGATCTATTTCATCGCCATGCGCGAGACCACGCTGCGCATCGAGAATCCGCGTCAGGTCAGTGCATTTCGCTATCCGCGGCAGTACGGCCCGCGCAGCCCGTCGTTCGCGCGCGCACGGATGAGTCAGGAAGCGGGCGGGGCTGCGGAGCTGTTCATCTCCGGCACGGCAAGCATTGTGGGTCACGAGAGTCGGCATGCCGGTGATCTCGAGGCACAGATTGACGAGAGTCTGCGCAACATTGGCGTGCTGCTGGAGGCGGCCTCCGAGGAGGGCTCCGTGGCCCTGCGCGATCCAGGCGAGCTCTCGATGCTGAAGGTCTATCTGCGCCATCGCGCGGACGGCGCGCGAGCGTGGCGTCATCTGCGCCAGTGTCTGGGCGACGACGTAGACGTACTGATCCTGCATGGCGACATCTGCCGCAGCGAGCTTTTGGTGGAGATCGAAGGGCTGTACCGCGAGGGGTAGCCGTTTGGGGTCGCTCGCTGTGTACAGTCACGCGGGGGTCGGCACGCAGCACACGAAAAAATGGGGGGCTTTGATGAGTGATACGGGCTATGAACCGCATCCGGTGCTGAAGGACTATTACGGCGACGAGTCGGAAAAGCGGGCGTTTGTCGACGACCTGTTCGACCGGACGGCGCCACATTACGACCGCATCCTGCGCTGGGGCTTTCTGGGCACCGGCCAGGCGTATCGCCGCTACGCGCTGAAGCAGTCTGGCCTGAAGCCCGGTATGGATGTCCTGGATGTCGCGACGGGCACGGGCCCGGTGGCGCGCGAAGTGCGCAAGGTGGTCGGTGACGAGAACATCACCTGTGTCGATCCCAGCCGCGGCATGATTGACGTGGCCCGGCGCTCGATCAAGGCGCGCTTCATCGAGGGTCTGGGCGAGCAATTGCCGCTGCCGGACAAACAGTTCGACCGCGTTTACATGGGGTACGGCCTGCGCCATGTGCGCGACCTGCACGAGCTGTTTGGCGAGTACTTCCGTGTACTCAAGCCGGGCGGTCGCTGCATGATCCTCGAGGTCTCGCGTCCCAGCACCGAACGCCAGTTCAAGATGGCGCGGTTCTACTTCCGCGACTTCATCCCGTTTCTCAGCCGTCTGCTGACGCGCGACCCGGATGGCCACCTCCTGATGCGCTATTTCTGGGACACGATCAACGAGTGCGTGCCGCCGGAGAGAATCATGGGCGTGCTGGAGGATGTCGGCTTTCGCGACGTCGAGCGTGAAGTGCAACTCGGCGTTTTCAGCGCCTATCGGGCGACCCGGCCGGCGGAATAGGACTTGTGGCCCGGTTAAGGAGACGCTGATTTAATCGCACGTCCGCGTTGGTGCCCCCTGTTTTCCGAGACAAGGCGCGTCGTGTAGCGGGTAGTGGTTCTACCCGCAAGCGGCGCAACGCAGGATCGGGGAACAGGGGGCACCAACCCCACAAGCCATTGAAAGCAGGGGCTCGGCCCGTGGATGGGCGATATCCTCAAACTGCAGGTTCAGGCCCCGCCAGAAAAGGGCCGCGCGAACGAGGCCGTTTGTGCTTTGCTGGCAAAGACGCTGGGTTGCCCGCCCCGGGACGTGAGCGTGGTGGCGGGCGTGACCGGGCGAGACAAGACCGTGGCGATCGAGGGTTACAGCGAGGCGGATCTGCGCCGCGCGTTACCATCCAACTCACCGTAACAAGCGCTCTCGCCGGTAGTGGGCGGTAGCGCCTCGAGACGAGTCCGACCCGATGCATCGACTAACCATTACCCGACCCGACGACTGGCACCTGCACCTGCGTGATGGCGACGTGCTGGGCAGCGTGCTGCCGGATACCGCCCGGCGTTTTCGCCGCGCGATCATCATGCCGAACCTCAAGCCGCCGGTGACGACGGTGGAGGCGGCGGCCGAGTATCGCGAGCGCATCCTCGCCGCCTTGCCGGAGGAGGCGGACTTCGAGCCGCTGATGACGCTTTATCTGACCGAGGCAACGACGCCCGGGATGATCGAGGCTGCCAAGGCCAGCGGGTTCATCCACGGGGTGAAACTGTATCCGGCGGGGGCTACGACCAATGCGGCCAGCGGGGTCGCCGATATCCGGCGTTGCTATCCCGTATTCGAGGCCATGCAGCGGGTCGATCTGCCGCTCCTGGTGCACGGCGAGGTGACCGATCCGGAGGTCGACATTTTCGACCGCGAGGCGGTGTTTATCGAGCGCCACCTGCAGCCGTTGATCCGAGAGTTCCCGGAGCTGCGCGTGGTGCTGGAGCACACCACGACCGAATCGGGGGTGGAGTTTGTCGAGTCGGGCCCCGAGAACATCGCGGCGACCATCACCCCGCAGCACCTTCTGTACAACCGCAATGCGCTGTTCGCCGGCGGCATCCGGCCGCATCACTACTGCCTGCCGATCCTGAAGCGCGAACGCCATCGCCAGACACTGCTGCGTGCGGCCACCAGCGGACACCCACGCTTCTTCCTCGGGACGGACAGCGCACCGCACCCGCGGCATGCGAAGGAGTCCGCCTGTGGCTGCGCGGGCATCTACTCGGCCCACGCCGCGATCGAGTTCTATGCCGAGGCCTTCGCCTCGGTGGACGCGCTGGACAAGCTGGAGGCCTTCGCCAGCTTCCACGGCCCGGATTTCTACCGCCTGCCGCGCAATACCGACAGCATCACGCTGGAACGGGTCGACTGGACCGTGCCGGAGGCCGTGCTGTTTGGCCATGACCCGGGTGTGCCCCTGCGCGCGGGCGAGACGGTTGCCTGGCAGTTGGCTCGGTACTGATCCTTCGACGTGACTGACCCGGCACCGATCGTGGCCGGGTCGAACCTCAAGCCGTCCCGGTGGTCCCCGGTAGTACAGACAATGTTTGTATGGCGTTTCCATTTCCTACCCCAGGGAGGGCACATGACCGAACCGGATGTACAACGCGGAACCCTGTGGTTCTGGCTACTGATCAGTGTGGGTGTGGCCCTGCTGATCATTGCGCTGGGCGTCGGCCTGGAGCCGCATGGCGCGGCGATCCTGCGTGCCCCGCTGGAGTCACCGGCCGCGGGCGCACTGGCGTTTGGCATGGTCATGGTCTGGGCCGCCTATGGCTACGCGCTGACAGCAGGGCGCGCCGCCGGCTCGCAGGAGCTGGGGGTGGTGTTTCTGAACCTGGCGCTTCCGGTGGCCCTGATCGTGCTGTGGAGCAACGAGATCTTTGCGCTTGCGTTTTTCGTTGCCTTCGGCTGGGCCCTGACGCTCATCGGGATGGCGTTCCGGCTGTTTCGGCGCGAGCCGCTGGCGGGGATCATGATGCTGCCGGTGATCGGCCTGAGCATGACCGCCATCCTGTTGTCGCTCACCCTCTGGATGGTGCCGGCGTAGGCCCGCGATGATCTCGGTCGTACAGGACGACATCACCACCCTGGAGGTGGATGCGATCGTTAACGCCGCCAACGAGAGCCTTCTGGGCGGTGGCGGTGTCGACGGGGCCATTCATCGCGCCGCCGGCCCCGAGCTCCTGGAGGTAACCCGAGCCATTGGGGGCTGTCCTACGGGCGAGGCGCGCATCACCCCCGGGTTTCGCCTCCCGGCCGAATACGTGATCCACACCGTCGGCCCCGTGTGGCAGGGCGGCCAGGCGGGCGAGGACACGCTGCTGGCCGCCTGCTACCGCGCAAGCCTGGAACTGGCGATCGAATATGGCCTGCGCGAGGTGGCCTTTCCCCTGATCAGCACGGGTGTCTACCGCTTTCCGAAGGACCGCGCGGCGGGCATCGCGCTGGAACAGCTGCGCGCGCAGGAGGACCAGTTTCGCCGTCTGCTGGTCTGCGCATTCAGTGCGGCCGATGCGGATGTCTACCGCGAACGGCTGGGACATTGACGCATGCTGTCTTCCAGGGATGCACCGATTGATGTACACGGGCGCGCTCGGGCGCGAGCGTGTACATGGATCAGTGCTTCCCTTGACGACCTGCGCCGATGAACCAGCGCGATGGACCGGTTCGTGGCCGCGGCGCGACGATCCAGCCCCTGGCGCGCTTCGAGACCACCCACCGCGAAGCGTTTGATGATGGCTGGGTGGGCGACGACGAGGAGCCTCGGCCGCTGCGCACCGAGGTGACACCGGAGCACCCACGCAAGGTGCTGTCCTGGAACCAGTCGCCGGATGTCCCGTTCGAATTGTCCCTGAACCCCTACCGCGGCTGTGAGCACGGCTGCGCGTACTGTTTCGCGCGGCCGGCGCATGCCTATGTCGGGCTCTCTCCGGGGCTGGACTTCGAGAGCCGGCTGTTCGCCAAGGTCGGCGCGGCGGACTGCCTGCGCCGCGAACTGGCACGACCCGCGCATCGCGTGACGCCGCTGGCGCTGGGTATTAATACGGATGCCTACCAGCCGGTGGAGCGCGAGTGGCGGATCACCCGCGAGATCCTGGAGGTGCTGGCAGAGGCGCGTCATCCGGTCTCCATCGTGACGAAGTCCGCGCTGGTGGAGCGGGACCTGGATCTGCTGGGACCCATGGCGGAGCAGGGGCTGGTGCAGGTGGCGATCTCCGTGACCACGCTGGACCGGGCACTGTCGCGCCACCTGGAACCGCGTGCCGCCGCTCCTCAGCGTCGTCTGGAGACCATTCGGCGGCTGAGCGAGGCCGGAATACCGGTGGCGGTGCTGGTCGCACCCCTGATCCCGGTGCTGACCGACGGGGAGGTGGAGTCGTTGCTGGATGCGGCGCGCGAGGCCGGGGCAACCAGTGCCGGATACGTGTTGCTGCGTCTGCCGCGGGAGGTGGCGCCGCTGTTCGAGGACTGGCTGCGCACGCACCACCCGCTGAAAGCGGATCATGTGCTGCAGCGCCTGCGCGAGGCGCATGGGGGCCGACTGTATGACTCGACTTTCGGGCACCGCATGGTGGGCGCCGGACCCTATGCCGCATTGCTGCGTCAGCGCTTTCGGATGGCCCGGCGCCGGGCGGGTCTGGCCGGGCGCCTTGCGGATCTGGATACCACGCGCTTTCGTCCGCCCGCCGCGCCACAGACCGAGCGCGGTCCGCAGCTGGACCTATTCTAGGAATACGCTTGAGTGCGCTACAGTGGGCACGGAGCACATCGGTACCGGACACAGGACACCCGCAGGGATGACCGACAAGGACAAGACAGGGAAGCGACCGACCTGGTGGGGGAGCTGGTCGTTGCCACAGGGACGTATCGGGCGCTGGTCCGTCGGGCCACTGGATATCTGGCTTGAACATACACCGGCGGAATGGCGCCTGGGCCTGGATCGGCCGCGAGATGCTGCCGATGCGACGCTGGATATCGAGGTACCGACCGACGCCGAATGGCCCGAATCGCTCTCCGAGCGTCTGCGCTTTGCCGGTGCCACCGGCGACACACAGCCGGAGCTGCGCATTGCGCTGGCCGATCGACCGATGGTCAGCCGGCCCGAAAATCCCTTCTACGTGCCTGCCCAGGGCCGGGTCACGCTGTTTCTCAGTTCGCCCGCCTGGGTCCAGTTCTATCTGGGCGATGCGCGAGCCCACGAATTCCCTGTTTACGCACCCTCGGACACCTGGTTTGGGCCCAACACGGTCGAGGGGGAGCTGTGCTATGCCACGCGCACCCAGGCGCGGCTGGCCCTGGAGGATGTCCCCGAGCGCCCGCATCGCGTGGTCACGCCACTGACGATTCACAACAAGGCGGTGGATGCGCTGTTCCTTGAGCGTGTGAATCTTCCTGTGCCGCGCCTCCCGGTATATGCCGATCGCCACAACCGCTTGTGGACCCCGGCGGTACGCATGGAGCGCGAGGAAGACAAGGACATGGCGGCGATGAAGGTCGACGCCGGCCCGCCCCCCGAGGCCGAGGGAGCGGAGCGGATCGCCGAGCCGCGCGAGGTTGGCGGGCGGCATGTGATGGTGCGGGCGTTCAGCGCCCTGTTTCAATAGGAACACAGGATGGACGGCTGGATGCAAGGCACCATGGATTTCCTGACCAGCGACGGTTTTCTCGCCGCGCTGCGGGCCTCGCTGTACATCATTGTCGGTTTGATTCTGGCGCGGCTGGTTTCGCGCAATCTGACGCGGGCCTTTGGGCGGCACATGGATGCCCAGCAGATCATGCTGATGCGCCGTATCAGCTTCTACATCATCATCGTCCTGGCAGTTGTATCCGGGCTGCGCGAGCTGGGTTTCGATCTCACCGTGTTGCTGGGGGCCGCGGGTATCCTGACGGTGGCCTTGGGCTTTGCCTCGCAGACCTCGGCGTCCAACCTGATCTCGGGGCTGTTCCTGATCGGGGAGCGGCCCTTCTCGGTCGGCGACATCATCAAGGTGGGGGACGCGACGGGCGAGGTGCTGTCCATCGATCTGCTGTCGGTGAAGCTGCGCACCTTCGACAACCTGCTGGTGCGGGTGCCGAACGAGAGCCTGGTGAAGTCGCAGATCACCAACATGACGCGCTTCCCGATCCGTCGCCTGGACATGCAGATCGGGGTCGCCTATCGCACCGACCTGAAGGCGCTGCGCGACATCCTGATGGGCGTGGCGGACCGCAACCCGGTCTGCCTGGAGGAGCCCAAGCCGCTGTTCATTTTCCTGGAATACGGGGATTCCGCGCTGAAGATTCAACTGTCCGTATGGGCACGGCGGGAGAAATTCCTGGATCTGCGCAACAGCATGCACATGCAGGTGAAGGCCGCACTGGACGAGGCCGGTATCGAGATCCCGTTCCCGCAGCGCACCCTGAGCCATATCGATGGCGGGCCGATCCCCGTGCGCCTGATCCAGGACAACCTGAGCGACGAGGAGACGGAGGCCGCCGAGAAGATCGACGAGGAGGCCACGGAGCCGGAGGCCGACGCAGGAGCGTCAGAGCAACTCCCGACGCGCGACTAGTCGACCCACAGGTTTAGCCAGACCGGGTCGTGGTCGGAGGCGCGCCATGGTCCCTCGGCGGGTTGGCTCCCATCGAATCCCAGAAAGGCCGGCTCGTCGGCGTTGATCCCCCATGAGCCGGCGTCCCTGATACGTTCGGCGATTCCCGCTGGGCCGAGCAGGTAGTCCAGTTGGCCGGACTGTCCGCGAAAGACATAGCTGTAGGCCTGGTCGGGCTCGGCATAAACCAGATCGCGCTTGCCCGCCTCGCGCAATACACGTAATGGATCCTCGGCGGCATAGGCGTTCAGATCGCCGGCAATGATCACGGGCAGTCCGTCACGACGCTCCCGCTCGATCCACTGCGCCAGGCGTTCGGCCTGGGCCGTGCGCCGCTCGTTCCAGCAGCCCTGTCCACGATCCACGTCGCCGCTGGACGGACAGCCGACCTTGGCCTTGAAATGTACCGCTACCACCCCGAACAGGGGGGCGCCGTCCGGTGTGCCGAACCACGCGAGTAGCGGCGGACGGTGGTGGACCCGGTCTTCGTCGGCGACGACATCCAGCAGTTCCAGCCGATCGGGGCGGTAGGTAATGCCCACCTTGATGGCGTCGGTACCGGGCGCCGGATGCCGGATGGCCTCGTAGGGGATGTCGCCGTGCTGATTCAGGCGCTCGATCAGGCGTTCGCGGGCGGCGGGTCGGTTTTCCAGTTCGATTGTCGTAATCAGGTCTGCTTTCAGGGGAAGCAGGGCGGCATTCAGCTTGGCCTCCTGCCGCTCGCGCTCGGCACGACTGGCCGCGCCGCGTTCGCCCAACGTGACAAAGTCGTTCTCCATGTTGGCAGTAACGATGCGCAGTGCGCCGCCTGTGACCGGCTCGGGCACGTCTGGGCGAGTGCCCCCCTCCCACTGAGGCGGTTCGGTCGGGTGCAGGCGGTGGGCATCGAAGGCATGCGTCAGGATGCCGGTCAGGCCTGTGACCTGGCTCCCGACGCGACGTGTCCCCTCATCGTCCAGATAGGGGATGGGGTCCGGGCGGGCGCGGTAGCTGCCATCGTCCAGCACGATGCGGCGTTCGACATGGTCGTGGTCGTCGAATGCGCCCGTCTGCCCCGGGTGCCACAGGCGCCCGTCGGCGGAGAGCTTCAGGCTGCCATAACGCTCAAGCTCATGGTGCCCGGTTACGGTCAACGTCTGATCAAAGCGCACGCGTACGTCTTCGAAGTCCGAAAGTCGCTGGGCGTCGCGTGGGAGCTCGAGCGTCACCGCCTCGGGCAGCCGACCGCTGCCGCAAGCCTCGATGCCGTCGATACGGGCCAGCTGGGGGCGACCGTGGTGATGGCCAAAACGGCCCTGGACGCGCAGGCGATCGCCCGGCGTTACCGGGTCGTGGTGCGGGGCGTAGACGAACAGCCCGGTCGGCGTGTCGGGTTCGTCATCCTGGAGATAAAAGCCGCCCAGCTCGTCAGCGTCCATGAAGACGCCAGTGACGATACCCTCCAGCACGACGGATGTACCGTCTGATGGTGGATCGTCGAGCAAGTCCTCGGTCGTCAGGCTGGCCGCATCGAACGGACACGTCGGGGCTAGCGCTTGAGCGACGGGCGCGGCCAGAAGAGTTGCGAAGAGCACCGGCACGGCGGAGAGCGGTGCGCGGCGATGGGACGGAACGTGCCGATCCATGGCGGCGTCCTCGGGATGGCTGACTCAGGCGCTAAAGCGTAGCAGGGATCGCAAGTGATCGGGTGACTGCGTCACGTCGCGGATGCTGTACTGGTCGAGCACGGCGAGGAAGGCGTCGCGTGCGTCGTCCAGTACCCCGCGCAACTGGCAGCCAGGCAGAATAGGGCACATCGGGTTTTCGCAATCGACGACGTTGAGGTTGGGTTCCATGTCACGGATGACCGCCCCGATGTTGATTGCTTCGGGGTCGCGTGCGAGCGAGATGCCGCCACCCTTGCCGCGGCGGGTAACCAGATAGCCTTTCTGGCCCAGCTGGTGGACGATCTTGACGAGGTGGTTGCGCGGGATGCCAAAGCGTTCGGAGATCTCGGTTACCGTGACACGCTGGTCGTTGGGTTTGACTGTCAGGTACATCAGGACGCGCAGGGAGAAGTCCGTGAAGCGGGTTAGTTGCATTGAGGTGGCTCGTTGGCGGATTGCAGGCCTCATCGGCGCTCGCCAGGTCCCGCGGGCGCGTGCGCGCAAACAGGTTCGGTTGGCCGGCTGCCAAATATACGGCTATGTGAATGTCTAATGGCACGATAAAGCCGTGCTGGTGGAAAAACAAGCAGGCTGGGTGCATGAAACCGAGCCCCGCTCCGCGAACCTCGTAGCAACGTTTTCCGGGCCGTTTCCGTATACTGCGCGCGCCTTTGGGACAAAACCGGAATCGGAATGACAGTTTGGGTTGCCACCCTGCTCGGTGTTGTGCAGGGAATCTTCATGTTCTTGCCGGTCAGCTCGACCGCGCACCTGGTGCTCACCCAGCACTGGCTGATCCTTAGTGGCGAACCGCTGCCGCCGCCGGAAAGCCCGGAGATGATTCTGTTCGACCTGGTGGTGCATGTCGGCACGCTGGTGTCGATTGTCTATGTATTCCGCCAGAGTCTCTGGCGCCTGAGCGGCGGGATCGCCCGCGAGAGCTGGCAATGGGCCTCGGCGGGCGGAAGCGCGGGCCGCGAGATGCTGTTCCTGCGCCTCGCATTGCTTTGCGGGCTGTCGGTTTTCGCGACGGCCGTGATCGGCTTTACGCTGAAGGCGAGCTTCGAGCACGTGTTCGCCAACCCGACGCTGATCGCCGGCACACTCACGCTGACGGGCATCCTGTTGTGGTGGACGGACCGTCTCAGTCGCCGCCCGTTGGGTCTGCGCAAGCTGGGGCCGAAGATTGCCACGGTCATTGGTGTGGCCCAGGGCTTCGCACTGGTCCCCGGGCTGAGCCGCAGCGGCATGACCATCACCTTTGCCCTGTTCTCGGGCCTCAAGCGGCGCTGGGCGGCGGAATACAGTTTCTTTCTCGCGATCCCGACCATCCTGGCGGCAACCGCCGTCCAGTCGCTGGACGTCTGGACCAATGGAAACGGATTGGGTGAACTCGGATGGACGCCACTGATCGTGGGGTTCGTGGTCTCCGCGGTGGTCGGGGTGGTCTCCCTGAAGATGGTGCTGTTCTTCCTCTATCGCGCGCGACTGAAGGTCTTTTCCTTCTATGTCTGGGCGCTGGCGGCCCTGGTGCTGTTCGGCTTCCTCGACGTCGACATCATGTACGGTCACTGATCGGGGTTTCCTGAATTGGGCCGTCTGGCGCATCACTCGGGGCCACGCAGGACCTCGAGTGGCGCCTGTCGCAGAACGCTGCGAGTGCCCAGCCAGCCGGCAAGCGCGATTCCCAGGGTGCCCCCGGCGATCCCGAAGACGAATGTCATCGGGTTGATGCGGTAGTCGAATTCGAACACCTGCCAGGCCAGCAGGGCCCCCACGGCGGTGGCGATGATGGCCGCGAGCAGGCCGGCCAGAAAGCCCAGGCTCCCGAACTCGGCCAGCAGCGCGCGACGGATGTGGTGGCGTCGTGCCCCCAGCGTGCGCAACAGGGCGGTTTCGCGTCGCCTCACGTCGCGCGTGGCTTGCACGGCGGCGAACAGCACGGTCAGGCCTGCGAGCAGCGTAAACAGGAACACATACTCCACAGCCCGCGTGGCCTGATCCATCACGTCCCGGACCTGTTCGAGGATCGCGCCGACATCAATCGCGGAGATGGCCGGAAACTCCCGCAGCCAGCGGTTCTGCTCTGCGCCCATACCTTCGGGCACATGCAGTGCAGTGATGTAGGTGCGCGGCTGCTCGCCCAGCAGGGCGGGTGGGCCGATGACAAAGAAGTTGACCCGGAAGCTGTCCCAGTCGACCTCGCGTACGTTGGCGATGACACCGCGCACGGGCTGCCCGCCGACCCGAAAGGTCAGGCTGTCGCCGATCTCCAGACCAAAACGCTCCATCAGTCCGGCCTCGACCGACCAGGCACCGTCCGCGGCCTCGCCGGTCGGGCCGTGGTGGAACCAGTGGCCTTCCACCACGCGGTTATGCTCCGGCGGTTCTTCCGCGTAGGAGAGGTTAAACTCTCGGTCCACCAGGCGCCGGGTCTGGTCGTCCTCAAAGTCATCGGGCTGGACCGGCTGGTCGTTGATCGCGATCAGGCGGCCGCGAATCATCGGATCCATTTGCGGGCGTTCGAGCCCGGAGGCCTCGATCCGGTCAGCGAACGCCTCTTCCTGCCCGGGCTGGATATTGACGAAGAACTGGTTCGGGGCATCTTCGGGGATGCTTGCATCCCAGGCCGAGAGCAGGTCCACGCGCACGATCGCCAGCAGCAGAAGCGCGAGGATGCCGATGCTGAAGGCGACCAGCTGCACGGCGCTCAGGCCGCCGCGGCGGGAGAGGTTGGCGAGACCAAAGCGCATGGCCATGCCCCCGTGGTTGCGCAGTGGTCGCAACGCGAGCACCAACAGCAGGCCCAGTGCCCCGAGCACGATCAGCGCGCCCGCAGTCCCCAGCAGGACCCAGGCGGCCAGGCGTGGGTCGGCCGCCTGCCAGTACAACAGCGCACCGAAGGCCAGCAGGGCCAGCAGCCCCGACAGCCAGACGGACGCGGGCGGGAGCCCCAGATCACGCCGCAGTACGCGCAGGGGCGACACCTGGCCGATGCGTAGCAACGCGGGCAGGGCGAAGCCGATCGCGGTGATCAGACCCACGCCGAGCCCGGCGGCCACCGGGCGCAACCCCGGCGGAGGCAGGTCGCCCGCCAGCCACTCGCCGAGCAGTGCGGAGAGTACGAACTGCGCGGCAAAGCCGATGACCAAGCCCAGGCCGCTTGCCAACAGGGCAATCATCAGGACATGGCCAAAATACAGTTTGAGCACCCGGCGCCCGCTGGCCCCCAGCGCGCGCATTATGGCGGCGGAATCGGCGCGACGCTGGGCGAAATGATGAGCGGCGACCGCAATTGCCGCACCGGCTAGCAGGACCGCCATCAGAGAGGCCAGCCCGAGGAAGCGCTCGGCGCGCTCGATGGCGACCTGCAGCTCCGGGTTGGCGTCATCGAGACCGCGCAGGCGCTGGCCTGGCTCCAGGCGTTCCTCGATCCAGTCGCGGTAGTTTTCGATCTGGGCCGCCGGGCCGGTCACGAAGAGTTCGTAGCGCACGCGGCTGCCGGGCCCAATCAGCCCACTGACCCCCAGGTCTTCATAGGCAAGCATTAGCCGGGGCGCTATATCCAGCAGGGCGCTGCCGCGGTCCGGCTCGCGGGTGATCTCGCCGGCCACTTCCAGTTCCAGTTCGCCGACCTCGACCGTATCGCCGATCTCCAACTCCAGGGCTTGCAGCAGGGCGCCTTCCAGCCAGGCCGTACCAGATTCAGGACCCTGCGTGCGTGGCTGGGGTTCTGCGTCCGGGTTGCTCCGGACGAGGGCTTCTCCGAGAAGCGGCCAGTCACGATCCACCGCCCGCAGCGCGGATAGGCGGGAGTCGTCCTCGGGGGTAAACAGCACGCTGGGCAGGGCGGCCGTGCGTGCGGTCTGCAGGTCTCGGCGTTGGGCCTCTGCGATCCAGTCCTCCGGGATCGGCTGGTCGCCGACGACGGCCATGTCCCCACCCAGCAACAGCGTCGCCTGCTGCGCCATGCCGCGATCCACGCGGTCGGTAAAGAATCCGACCGCCGCGACCGCTGCCACCGCGACGACCAGCGCCGCAGCCAGCACGCGCAGTTCGGCGCTGCGCCACTCGCGCCAGGTACCGCGAATCCATTCGCGCGGACTCCCGCGTCCAGCAAGCCACGTCATGCCAGCACGCCGTCCTGGATATGGAGGATGCGGTCGCATTGCTGCGCCAGATCGGCGTCGTGTGTCACCAGGATCAGTGCGGTGCGCTGGTCATGGTCATCCGGTTGTCGGGCCAGGCTGAACAGCAGCTCGATGATGCGACCGCCGGTCTGTCCGTCGAGGTTGCCGGTGGGCTCGTCCGCGAACAATACCGCCGGACGATCCACGATCGCGCGGGCGATGGCGACGCGTTGTTGTTCACCTCCCGAGAGCTGGTACGGGTAGTGGGCTTCGCGTTCGCTCAGTCCCACGCGTTGCAGGGCGTCGCGGGCCCAGGCGGAGATATCGGCCTGCGAGCGCCTCTCATGTTCGGGGTTCAGTTCCAGCGGCAACAGTACGTTCTCGAACGCAGTTAGTGCCGGGAGTAGCTGAAATGACTGGAACACGAAGCCAACGCGCCCGGCGCGCAGGGCCGCTCGGTCGTCCTCGTCCAGTTCGCTGATGGTTTGCCCCAGCAGGCGAACTTCTCCGGCCGTTGGAGCGTCCAGACCTGCAAGAAGCCCAAGCAACGTCGATTTTCCCGAGCCCGATGCGCCGAGTATGGCGACCGTCTCGCCGGCGTGAACCGCAAGTGTTACTCCTTGCAGAATATCCAGTACACCGCTGGGACCGGCGATCCGCTGTTGCAGGTCTCGGGCTTCCAGAACCGATGATGAGGATGCATCCATGTGGCGTTATTCCCTGATGGTGTTTGCGTGGCTCGCGTTGCTATGGAGTCCGCTTGGTCTTGTGAATTCCATCAGCGCGGAAAATTCAGGGAAAGAGCACGCGAAAATGCTGGTGTTCGGCGACTCCCTGAGTTCGGCCTATGGAATGAGCGACGCCGAAGGCTGGGTGGGGCTGCTGGAAGAGCGTCTGGGCAACCGCAACCACCCCTGGCGCATCGCGAATGCCTCGATTAGTGGCGAGACCACGGCCGGGGGACGTGAGCGCCTGCCGGAGGTCCTGGAGCGCGAGAGTCCCGATCTCGTGATTTTGGCCCTGGGCGGCAATGACGGCCTGCGCGGGCTATCGCCACGGGCCATGCGCGAGAACCTGGAGGCGATGCTGGAGGCGATCGACGCGACGGGTGCTCAGACGCTGTTGCTCGGGATCCGTATCCCGCCGAATTATGGCCCCCAGTACAGCCAGCGCTTCGAGGCGGTGTTCGCGGATCTGGCACGGGAACGCGGACTGGTGTTCGAGCCGTTCTTTCTGCACGAGGTCGCCTTTCGCGACGGCATGATCATGGATGACGGAATCCATCCGACGCCCGAGGCACAGCCCTACATGCTGGATGCCGTGTGGCCCCACCTGGAGCCCATGATACGCGGGATCGAGGCCTGTCTGGACGACGCAGCTTCAGTCTCCTAGGGAAACACCGATCAGTGCTTCCCTAGCGCCCGGCGCAGATCCGCCAGTACATCCTCGGGGAGGAGTTGGCGCAGCACCGGATGGACATCGGATTCGACCTCGGACAGCAGCGGCAGGGTGCGGATGAGCGAATGTCGTGACAGCGGGTCGCCGTACTGATTGGCCTGAATTGGGCGGTCCAGGCCGGTCTCCATCAACGCGACACCCGGCTCGCCGCGGGGGCCTTCGTCGAGGACCTCGACCAGTTCCACCATGCGGCCGTCCACCTCCCCCTGCACCCCGATCAACGGTGCCAGGAGCTCGACCAGTCGTTCGGCCTGTTCCGTGCTGAGCGTCGCCATTGGCTTACCTTACGGCGCTTTTCAGAACGATGCCAGCCCGTAGGGCAAACAACGGTCTCTCTAACTTTTGGCCCGGATGTCCTTGCCTCTGGGCCGACGCTTGGTGCGTTCCTCTCCGTTGAGTCTTCTCCAGCCAATCACGACGCCGGTCAGACTAAAGCCGAGACCTGCCAGGGAAAGAGACAGCATGGTTATGTCCCATAGAGGACGGTTTTCCCACAACACAGGAATATCCAGGCTGTGCAGGGCATTGTATGACCACCGGCGCCATCGTCCTTTGTCATCGATAATGGATTCGATTGATCCAGTTTCTGGATCGACGTACAGCGCCGTTCGATCGGCGTCGTCCAAGGTAATGCGCAGCACCGGAAACGGCCGTTCGTTACGTCGGGCGTAGTAGTAGGCGTCGCGTTCCGAAAGGCGTTTAACCTCTAGGACAGATGCCCCGGGAAGAACCTGGTTGGCGTGTTCTTCCAGACCTACGTCGGTGAATGTGGCCGGTTTCCCATTGGCGCGCAAGGCTCGCGTTTCGCTAGTGGTGTGCAGCAAGATGAGGGGAGTGTCGGCATGACGCCGCCACTCGATTTCGCGAACATCATCGTCACGGTCCAGAAATTCGCCAGGTGGCATGCCCGCCAGCTTGGTGGTGCCGAGGATTTTCCCGCCCTGCCAGGCCTTTTCCAGCTCCTTGGTCGGGTTGGCCGAGGAAAAAATCTGCCCCGGATTCATCGATAGCAAGCCACTCAACATAAAGGTAAAGACGAACAATGCGCAGGTAATGCCCAGCAGGTGATGCCAGCGTTGCCAGCCCTGATAGGGTGTTATCCAGTTGTTCTTGTAGCGCCGTCGCAGCCGAAGCCGCCAGATGCCGACCACAACACCCGTGACCACCAGGAGCAAAGCGGGGACGGAAAGCCAAATGACAGTCTGGCGCCACATCTCGGGGTGCTGACGAAGTTGCCAGGGGTAGATCCAGTGCACCACCGATCCCACCCAGTTCCATCGACGCTCCGCGCGCGTCGCGGACTGTACTACTTCCCCGGTACGAGAGGAGACATAAATCCATGTCCCTGCATCGTCGTCCGTTTTTGCTCGGATCAATGGCCGGTGCGTGTCGAACCGGTTGGGGACAGTCCATTGGTCCACGGATATTAGGGTGGCAGCCACAACGCTGTCGCCCAAATGGTGCCGCACCGTTCTATTAAGGATTTCTTCAGACATCAACACCGGGTCGCCAGTCCGCGCGTCGATGCTATGCCGTCCATTCCCGTCGCGAATGTGGTAAACGGGACGCCCCCCCGCATTGTTGAGGCGAAGCTCGTCGATAGGAGCATGGCCGGCCACCACCTCACCGGGTGAGAGCAGATCATCAAGCTTCGTTAGTTTTGGCAAGCCGGAGAGTCGTTCGTCCTGCGAAAGTGAAGGGTAGCCCACGTACATGAGCACCATGCCCGAGGCAAACCACATGGCCATAAGCAAACCAAGAGCGATCCCCAGATAGCGATGCGCCAGGTAGATACTGCGCCGGGCGAACATCAGAACTGCATGCTAAGGGTTAACTCAAGACTGCGAGATTCGCCGAGAATCCATTGAGAGCCACCAAAAGAACTCCACGTTACATGTTGCTCATTGGTTAGATTGCGACCTCTTAGAGTCAGGTCAAACTCTCGAAAATGCCATGTGGCAGCAGCTCCTAATAGTGTGTAGGAGGGTATTTCGATGGTGTTCGCGTCATCACCTGTTCGCGGACCGACATAACGGGCATTGGTCTCCAGAGTAAGGCGGTCAGTTGCGAACCATTCTGCACGCAGGTTTGCCAGGCGTTCCGGCACGTTGGGCGGTGTGTTGCCGTCGAAGCTTTCTCCACCTGCTCGATAGTCGGCAAACTCGGCGTTTAGCACGGTCCCGTCAGCTTGTAAACGCCAGTGCCGCGACGGACGGATGGCGAGCGTTAGCTCTGCGCCTCGCGATTCTTGACGCCCGATCTGGCGTTGCTCGTCCGGATTTCCAGCGACTTCGGTAGTGAGATTGCGCTTGGCGATGTCGTAGAAAGCCAGGCTCCACTCCAGACGATCGTCCCAGGTCCTCTGTCGAAGTCCGGCTTCGACAGAGCGTGATCGCTCCAGGCGGTTACCTTCGGCCCCCGGGGAAAAGGTCACGGTGCTGCCGACGGGCTTGGCGCCGGTTGCATACTGGCCGTATGCCGTAAAACCCGCTGGCAAGTCCCAGACAATCCCCACACGCCCGGTGGTCGGGCGGTAATGTTCAACTGTACGTTCGCTCTCGCGAAGGTTCTCGCCATCCAGCCGGATCAGTTCATGGCGCAGCCCCCCAATCACGCTGACGCCGCCGCCCAACACAAGCCGGTTTTCGCCGAAGATTGCGTAGCGCTGGTTGACCGTACGGATGCCAGGTTCGAACGGGGAGTCCGAAAAATACAGCCCCGGATCGGGATTGTGTACGTCTACACGGTCCTGTCCAGCGTAGGGCGAGTTGTTGTGGTGTTCGAAGCGATTTCGACTCACCTCGGCGCCTACGCTGACGCGGTGAGGAAGACCGAAGAGGGTGTGTTCATGAATCGCTTCCAAGCGGTTTCCCACAAGGGCCTGATCATGAGCAATCTGGATCGGAACTGAACGTTCAATGGCGTCGTTCTCGGGGTCGTAGCTATAGGCCTCGATGTTCTTCCAGTTGCGTTTAGCCTCGTGGACGTAGACTTGATTGCGGAAAGTAAGCCGGTCGGTAGCGGCAAAGTCGGTATCGAAGCGGACCCAGTAGCCTTCCATGTCCATCTCGGCGTCGGAGACGTTGTAGTTGTTGCCGATTGTTCGATCGTCGATACCGCCATCGATGACAGGCAAACCAAAATTAGCCTCAATGTCATCGCGCATCCATTCACCGGAAAGCGTGAATTGCAGTCGGTCGGACGCGTCATACCGCAGGGATGCACTCAGGTTCTCGTAGTGCTCCCCTGTGCGGTCGGTCTCGCCATCGCGAGTCAGGATGCTGCCATCGATACGATACGAGAGACCGTCGATATCGGTCGGGCCACCGATGCCAGCGCCAATCCGATTCTCGCCAAACGAGCCGGCACCCAGCAGCAGATCCCCGGAGGTCCGGTCCGGATCCGGCCGGCGCGGCACGTAGTTTATGGCTCCGGCAATTGCCCCCTCACCATGGAGGACCGATGCCGGCCCGCGCAGGACCTCGACGCGGTCGTACATCCAGTTGCTACCAGGGCGGGCGAACATGCTTGGTTCGGCGACGCGCACTCCGTCGTACAGAATGGTGATGTCGTTTCCGGTGAATCCCCGGCTCGAGAATGAGGCCGGCGCACCTGGTGGGTTTCCTCCAGAGAAACCTCCTGCAGCTTCTACAGCCTCTCGAGTGTTGCGGACGCCACGAGCAAGTTGCTCTTCCGCGTCTATGATCGTTGCACTGGCCGGGAGTTCGTCGAGCGTGATACCCAGACGGCTTGCCGTGGGTGCAGAATCATCCAGGTTCAGTTCGCTACTGTATCGGGCCGCCTCGACCAACACAGTCGACAAACGAGTTTCGTCAGCGGGAGCCATCTGCGGGGCGCCAGCTAGTCCCACCGTCATCGCGAAAGTGATGTATTTCAGGCGGTGACACGGCTTGATAGTGCCGAGATGCGTCGTGCTCATGTTGCATGTGCTCCTTCACGGGTTCATTGACCAGTTGAGCGGGAGCAATACGAGGAAGCGCAAAACAGCACAGGGTTCTCGATAAATCGGAACCGTGCGGACGTGACAAGGCCTGGACCGAGTCCATCTGTTCCTCGTCGGTTGTGCCCCACGCACCACCAGACGGCCGGCCGAGCCACAGGTGTGGCGAGGCCTTACTCGTCGGGCCGGTATCCGGACTCGCGTGCGGGCGCAGGTTCACCCAGGCAGGCCGCCTTCCCACGGGCTGGGACCGCAGTGGCACTAATTGGCCTGTCTCTACACGCTCACCGTTGCGGGGGCAGTCCCGGGTTTGGCGCTTGCTGTAAACACAACCACCTCACCGGGTTCCCGTTTAACACCTTGACCTGAATGGCCAAGGGGCACCCGAGAGCGAGGCTTGGATGTTAGTGCAATACAGTGTCGGGTTCAAAGAATGGCGTGAGCAGCCCCAAACACAATGAGCGAGCTGTGTTCATGTAATTTTGCCGTGACGTCAGGCATTGCGATCGGGTTTTGTCGAATGACAAAAAAGACTCGACGCAGTGGGGGATCGAGATGCGACGTTGGGGGGAAGGTCAAGAAAATGGTGTCCCCGGCAGGATTCGAACCTGCGACCTGCCCCTTAGGAGGGGGCTGCTCTATCCAGCTGAGCTACGGAGACAATCGCGTCGCGAGTATAAGCGCGCGGCAGGATTCGCGCCAAAGGGGCGGGGCCTCGAAGTGGCTACTGCGACGGCCATTCGCGTGCATCCACGCGGTGGTGTGCCCAGGCGACAAAGTCCGCGACGGGGCAGTGGCCTTCCTCGGGTACGCCTGCGCCGCTGATCACGCGATACGTGACCTGACCATCGTCCCGTGCGAGGACCTTGCGTACACTCCAGGCGCCGTCCTGCGCACCATTGCTGTAGCACTGCCCGGACTGAATGTCGTCGAGCTCGATGGCATCCGGGTGCTCGTGATGACGCCGCGCCAGGAGATACAGACGCGCAAGGTCGTCTTCGGTCAGGTCGAGGTACAGATTGAGATCGCGCATCGCGTGCTCCAGATCGGCCTGGCTCATGCCCGAGCGCTCCAGTGCGCCGGATGGGTCTGTAGGCGAGGGCTCGCTCAGTCGCGCCAGGGCGGCCGGATAGCGGCGCCAGGGAAACGGGTAGTTGATCGCGACCGCGACCAGCAACATGACGGCCACACTGGAGAGGACCGGGTGCAGGATGAACAGTAGGCCCAGTTCTTCGACCGAGGCGCCGCCGATCACGGCATACAACGCCGTTGCACCCCCGGGAGGGTGCAGGCAGCGCAGGTAGTACATCGCATAGACAGTGAGACCGACCGCGAGCGCGGCCGCCACTAGCGGGTGATCCACCGCGTGTCGAACGGCGACCCCGACCATGGCAGCAATCGCGTGGCCACCGAGCACATTCCAGGGTTGCGAAAGCGCGGCCCGAGGTGCGGCGAAGAGCAGGACCGCGGTCGCCCCCAGAGAGGCCAGGATGAGGCCATTGATCCCGCTCTCGGTAACGGAAGCCGCGACTTCCAGTGAAAGGTACAGCCCGATCACCGCGCCCACCAGAGCGATCAGCTTGTCCTTGTGGTTGGTGGTGTCGAGAAAGTCGCCGAGAAAGAGGTCGCGTCCGATGCGCATGTCTAGGGTGGGCCTTGTAAGCTGAATTTTGCGTGTAGCTTTTTTTGTGTGTGGCGTTTCGGTCAAGCGGACGTTCGAATGTCAGGGATTTGGCTCCCTGCTTCCGCGTGCCCTTGCCGGTAGGGATGTTCGCCGACAGGGCTGATCGTGCGTAAACTCAGCAGTTTGCCTGTCAAGGGAGAAGCCGGCATGGAATGGGTGCTGATCGCGATTGTGGTGCTGCTCGTGGTCTGGGCGGTCTGGACGTACAACCGGCTGGTGACAGCGCGCAACCGCTACAAGAACGCGTTTGCCCAGATCGACGTCCAGCTGACGCGGCGCTACGACCTGATTCCCAACCTGGTGAAGGTCGCGGAACGCTACATGAGCCATGAACGCGACACGCTGGAGGCGGTGATCCAGGCGCGCAATCAGGCGATGGACCGCCTGAAGCAGGTGGGCGGGGACCCCACGAACACCGAGGCCGTGCGCCAGCTTTCCGGGGCCGAGCAGGGCCTGTCCGGCGCGTTGGGGCGGCTGTTCGCCCTGTCCGAGAACTACCCGGACCTGAAGGCGAACGAGAACATGATGCAGCTCTCCGAGGAGCTGACGAGTACCGAGAACCGGGTGGCCTTCGCGCGTCAGGGCTACAACGACGCCGTGATGCAGTACAACATCCTGCGCGAGATGTTCCCGAATACCCTGATCGCCAACAACTTCGCCTTCCGCCCGGCGCAATTGCTGGAGATCGAGGACCCGCAGAAGCGCGAGCCGGTCGAGGTCAACTTTTCCTAGGGACAGGGCATGAATTTCTTTGAACATCAGGACCGTGCCCAGCGGCGCACGCGCTTGCTGCTGGGCCTGTTCATGCTGGCCGTGCTGGCGATTGTGGTGGTGATGAACCTGATCGCGCTGGTGCTGTTCGGCCAGGCCCAGGCAACCGAACCGGGCGAGCCCTGGCTGACCCGGGAGTTTCTCCGCGACAACCTGGACGTGGTCGGCTGGACCAGCGCGTTCACCGTGGGCCTGATCGGTCTGGGGAGTCTCTATCGCATGCTGAGCCTGCGCGATGGCGGCGGGGCGGTTGCGCGCGAGCTCGGGGGGACGCGGGTCGAAGGGGATACCCGGGACCCGTTGCGTCGACGCCTGATGAACGTGGTGGAAGAGGTCGCGATTGCCTCGGGTGTGCCGGTGCCCGAGGTCTACGTGCTGGAGCAGGAACCGGGTATCAACGCCTTTGCCGCCGGGTATTCGCCGTCCGATGCCGCGGTCGCGGTGACGCGCGGCGCGCTGGAACACCTGAACCGGGACGAGTTGCAGGGCGTGGTCGCCCACGAGTTCGGGCATATCCTCAATGGCGATATGCGCATGAACATTCGTCTGGTCGGGATGCTGTTCGGGATCCTGGTAATGGCCCTGATCGGGCAGCGCGTGCTGCTGGCGATGCGCTTGTCCCGTAACAACCGCAACGCGGGTGGAATCGTGGTCGCGGGCCTGGTACTGATGATCGTCGGCTACATCGGTCTGTTCTTCGGCCGCTGGATCCGGGCGTCGGTTTCGCGCCAGCGTGAATACCTGGCGGATGCCTCGGCGGTGCAATTCACGCGCCAGCCGGAAGGCATTGCCGGGGCGCTGAAGAAGATCGGGGCCAGCTACTCCGGGCTCAACGCGGACAGCGAAGAGGTCGGGCACATGCTGTTCGTCAATGGCGGCCTGGGCCGGATGTTCGCGACCCATCCGCCGCTGGAGGATCGCATCCGCAAGATCGAGCCGGGTTTCGATCCATCGGAACTCAAGGCGCTGCACAAGCGCATGCAGGACGATGCGCGGCGCCGCCGCGAGGAGCAGGAGGCGGAAGCTGCCCGCGAACAGGCCGAGCCGAAGGCCGGGGGTGGGCTGGGGCTGCACCCCGAGGCCCTGCTCGACGCGATCGGCGATCCCGGACTGGCGCATATCCTCGGGGCCGGGTTCCTGGTCGCCGCGGTGCCGAGCGTCCTGGAACGCTCGGTGCACTCCGACCGCTGGGCTGCCGAGGCGGTTCTGTACCTGCTGATCTCCCCTGATACCGAGGTGCGGGATACCCAGCTGATGCGCATCCTCGAGGCGCGCGGCGAAGACAGCGAGAAGCGCGTACGCGAACTGCTGCAGGAGGTGCCGGAGCTCAGCCCGGACCTGCGCATTCCACTCCTCGAGATGGCCTTCCCCGTGCTGCGCCGGCACCCACCACAGGAACGGGAGGTCCTGTCGGGGCTTGTGGACGAACTGATCCAGGCCGATGGCCGGGTGTCGGCTTTCGAATATGCGCTCGGGCGGCTTGTACGGCGTCAGCTACGGGATATCGAACGTCCCTCGCAGGCCCGTTCTGGCGGCCGCCGTCGGCTGGCCGACAACAGTGGTCAGGCACGCTACGTGCTCGCGGTTCTGGCCCATCACGGCCACCCGGAAGATCCCGAAGCGGCGGTTACGGCGTTCAATGCCGGCGTGGCGGCGCTGACGGGGATCATGCCTCTGGAGTCCGAAACTCCCCCCGAGCTGGAGCAGGCCACCGCCGGCAGTGCCTGGGCGACGGTGCTGGACAAGGCCCTGGAACGACTCGATCAACTGCGGGTCAAGGACAAGCGCACGCTGGTGGAGGCCATGTTGGCGACCGTTCAGCGTGGCGGTGGTGTCCAGGTGGCCGAGATCGAATTGCTGCGCGCCATGGCCGCTGCACTGCACATCCCGCTCCCCATCGCGGAGATGGCGGATGTCTCACAGGGGAACGGGCCGTCCGACTGACACTCCACAGCCGGCCGGCTTAGCCGGTATGATGCGAGTCTCCGGGGGCGTGGCGGAACGGGTAGACGCAAGGCACTTAAAAGACAAGTATTTCAACTATACGACATAGAGAAGCCCTGGCCTATGAGCTAGGGCTTTTCTTTTGTCAGACACTATCCGACCTCGAGTAGGTATCGGACGCGTATCCACATGATGGCCTCTTGTGGCACGCCACACCCCCAGACACACCCCTTCAGACGCCCTCGGATGAGGGTGCTGACCAATTACCACGACTTAATGGAGCAGCTAAGGATGAAACCAGAGATGAATCTCTAGATGTCTTGGAGATGAAGTCTTCAGTCCATCTCTAGTTGCTCTCCAAGACCAACTAGAGAGGTTCTCTGGATGTTTATTAATAATCATGCTCCGTCCATCACAGACCAGATCATCGAGGAGATCGACAGCAATCCAGAGTGGAACGAGAAGATGCCTCGACAGGCTGAACTCGAAGAGAAGATGCGTTGCATGGGAGTGGACCGCTTCTGGTCGCAGACCTCCCGATCCATCGAGCGTGGTCAGGAGACTCAGATCGCTCCGGTGCGCCGCCTGATGAACCATGCCGTGGCTCAGATGGTGGAGGCTATCGATGCCTTCATCGCTGAGGCTTCGTCCGGCAAGGCTGGCCGCAAGCACGGTGCCGTGAAGTTCATCCAGCAGATTGAATCCGAAGCTGCAGCCCTCATCACTGTCCGCTCGGTGCTGGACGGGGTGATCCGGGGTGAACGACTGGTGCCCCTGGCTCGGACTGTCGCCGGGATGATCGAAGACGAGTTGGCCTTCCGTCACTTCATGGCGGAGGATCCCCAGGCTTTCAACTGGCTGGTGCGTCGGGAGAAGCGAGTCAACGGTGCCAGCTACCGCCGCCAGCGCAAGAGCCTGTACGCCAACGCCAAGGGCCGGGACATCCATTGGGAGGAGTGGAACCATCGGGATCAGGTGATCGTCGGCACCAAGCTGATCGAGATCATGGCCGTGGCAACCGGACTGGTGGAGAAGGTGGTCCGTGCCCCAGAGGTCAACAAGAAGGAGACCTACATCGTTGCAACCAAGGAGGCCATGGACTGGTTGAACGAAGAGATGCACCGCAGCGAGGCCATGTCCCCGAGCTACCTGCCGACCATCATCCCGCCCCGTCCGTGGACCAGTCCTACTGATGGTGGCTACTGGACCCCTCGTGTCCGCCGTCTGAGCCTCGTGAAGACGCACTCCAAGGAGTATCTGACCGAACTGGCTGAACACCACATGCCGGGTGTCTATGACGCCATCAACGTGATGCAGCACACCGCGTGGGCGATCAACCTTGAGGTGCTGGACGTGGTGCGTACCCTCTGGAACTCTCAGTCGGTACTCGGTGGTATCCCCTCGGGTGAGGACTACCCGCTGCCGGTCAAGCCGCAGTTCCTCATCGATGAACTCCCGAAGGAGGAGTGGAACGACGATCAACTGTCCGCCTTCAGGACTTGGAAGCGTCAGACCACGGACACCCACACGGCCAACGCCAAGCTGAAGTCTCTGCGTCTGCAGTTCGCGAAGACCCTGATGGTCGCGGAGATGCTCGAAGAGGAGGAGGAGATCTACTTCCCGCACCAGTTCGACTTCCGTGGTCGTGCCTACCCGGTGCCGATGTTCCTGACCCCGCAGGGTTCCGACGTTGCGAAGGGTCTGCTGACCTTTGCCAACGGTGTGACCATCGACGATCAGGAGGGTGCTGACTGGCTGGCGATCCATGGTGCCAACGTCTACGGCTACGACAAGGACTCCCTCGAAGGACGCGTGGCCTGGGTCATGCAGCACGAGCGGGAGATCCTGGCGTCTGCTGAGGATCCCTACGACAACCGCTTCTGGGTCGATGCCGACAAACCGTTCCAGTTCCTCGCGTTCTGCTTCGAGTGGGCTGGCTTCAAGCGTGAAGGTTTTGGGTATCTCTCCACGCTGCCCGTGCAGATGGACGGTAGCTGCAACGGTCTGCAGAACTTCTCCGCGATGCTGCGGGATGAGACTGGTGGCCGTGCCGTGAACCTGACCCCGACTGACATGCCGCAGGACATCTACCAGCAGGTGGCTGACGTGGTGCTGCAGCGTGTGCAGGAGGACGCTGAGAAGGGTGACCCCGAGGTGTCTCCCCTGGCTCGTGGCTGGTTGAAGCACGGGATCACTCGGAAGGTCTGCAAGCGTCCGGTGATGACCCTGACCTATGGGGCCAAGCTCTTCGGGTTCCGCCAGCAGGTGCTCGAAGATACGGTGCAGCCTTACAAGTTCCACTGCTCGACCACTGGCGAGGAGTTCCCGTGGTCTTCCGCTTGGGATGCCGCCTCGTACATGGGCGGTCTGATCTGGGAGTCGGTGGGTCAGGTGGTGGTGGCTGCTCGCAGCGCCATGGACTGGCTGCAGGAGATCGCGAGGACTGCCTCGAAGGAAGGACTGCCCGTGCGCTGGGAGACCAGTGACGGGATGGTGGTGCTTCAGGCCTACCCGAAGATGAACTCGAAGCAGATCCAACTGACCTTCGGCAGCAGCCGCATCACCCTGAGTGTCGCGACGACACCCACCAAGAAGCTGGACAAGCAGCGTCAGGCCAATGGCATCGCACCGAACTGGGTCCACTCCATGGATGCAGCCCACATGCGTGCCACTGTCCGTCGCTGCTGGAGTGAGGGTGTCCGTTCGTTCGGGCTGGTGCATGACAGCTATGGCACCCATGCCGGGAATGCCTGGGCACTCGCGAAGTATCTGCGGGAGGAGTTCGTTGGTCTGTACTCCGAGGATGTTCTCGAAGAGTTCCGCCGACAGATGGCACTGCAGTTGGGTGACGTAGAGGCAATCCCTGATGTGCCCCCGAAGGGCACCCTGGATCTGTCTCTTGTCCTCGACAGTGCTTTCTTCTTCGCATAACTATCCGACATCGGAACGATACCGGGGTCGATTACCACGACTTAATGGAACACCACACGGAGAGACGACATGACCCTGCTGGAGATCGCTGAGACCTACTGGAGCGAGGGCGAACCGCTTCCCCTCGATATCGCCATGCGCCTGATGGCAGAGGGCTACGACGTTGAAGCCCTTGAAGCGGAACACACCAACTAACTCGACAACCGAGAGAGAAACTGAATGGCCGAAAAGAAACGACCGGCGAAGCCTCGCTTCGTCACCCCTGTGGGGGTTGCCTACTTCCCCTACATCCTCGAACCCGACACCAAGTACAACGCTGAGGGTGTCTACCAGACCGAACTGATCCTGCCGGGCGACACCACGGTATCCACCGCGAAGGGTGAGAACCTGGGTTCCTTCGAGGACTGGCTGAACGCCGCCAACGAAGAGGCCTACAAGAAGGCTGTCGAAGCCAACAAGGGCAAGAAGGACAAGAAGGGTAAGGCTGTCGTGGTGCAGGAGGCTGACGCCCCGTATCGCATCGACGACGACGGTAAGTTCATCCCGAAGTTCAAGCTGAATGCCACCGGCAAGGGGCCGGATGGTCCGTTCACCCAGAAGCCCGCAGTGTTCGACGCCAAGGGCAAGCCGGTTGAACTGGAGAAGCTGTGGGGCGGGAGCCTCATCAAGGTCAGCTTCGAGCTGGTCGAGTACTTCATGGAATCCACCAAGGCTGCGGGTGTCTCGCTGCGCATGAAGGCTGTGCAGGTGATTGAACTGCGAGCCGGTGGTGCGGGTGCTGACTCCAGTGCCTACGGATTCGGTGAGGAAGAAGGCTTCGAGGCCGAGGAAGATGAAGCTGAAGGTGCTGGCTTCTCGTCCGAGGGTGAGACTGCCTACGACGACAACGGTGGTGACTTCTAAAGGTGAACAAGTTCAGACGGAATCCTGGGTACGCCCATGGGTTCCGGTCTGGCCTTGAAGAGAAGGTCGCTAAGGAACTCGCGGCGTTAGGGGTAACCATCCACTACGAATCCGAGACAATCTCCTACACCAAGCCAGCCCGGAACTCGAAGTACACACCCGACTTTCCTCTCCCAAACGGGATCATCGTTGAAACGAAAGGTCGGTTTGTAGTCGAGGACAGGCAGAAGCACATCCTCATCAAAGAGCAACACCCGGATCTCGATATCCGTTTCGTGTTCTCGAACTCCAACACCAAAATCTCAAAGAACAGCAAGACCTCTTACGCCATGTGGTGTGAGAAGCACGGCTTCATCTACGCAGACAAGAGCATTCCTCAAGAGTGGATCAACGCGCCTGTCTGTCAGAAGCGTCTCGCTGCTCTTGAGTCTGCAAGAGTGAAAGCAAAATGAATCGCATGGTCGATCATCTGATCATCCATTGCTCGGCTACCCGTCCTTCTCAAGACATCGGCGCTGAAGACATCGATCGCTGGCATCGTGCCCTCGGTTGGTGGGGCTGTGGTTACCACTACGTCATTCGCCGTGATGGAACCATTGAGTCCGCCGCTGAAGGTCACCGCTGTCGTCCGCTGGAACGTGCAGGTGCCCATGTGGGTGACTGTGGCCCTGGGTGGAACGGACGCACCATCGCTGTATGTATGGCTGGTGGTATCGATGACAAGAAGAGGGCGGAGGACAACTTCACGCCCGAGCAGTACGACTCCCTGGAAGCACTGGTGATGTTCATCCTTCACCAGCACCCGACGATCACCCACATCGGTGGTCACCGGGATCTCATCAAGGTAACGGGTGCGCCTCCCAAGGACTGCCCCTGCTTTGAGGTCTCTGATTGGTACAAGGGGATCGTCGATGGCTACCCGGATCACGAGGTAGCACAGGCAGTTCAGTTCATCGGGAAGTGATTACCACGACTTAATGGACTACCCACGACCCTCAGTGGCTTCGGCTGCTGGGGGTCTTTTCGTTTCTACCCACGACAACTGTGAGGTTCACACCATGCATTACTCCCATCTGGTATCCGGCAAGACCTACCGCGTGCTGCACACCCGTGGCAATAACCACTTCGCTCCCCGCAGCTACGCCGTGAAGTACATGGGCTTCGATGTTGATGGCGATCTGATGTTTCGCACGGTGAATGAGGAAGGTGAATTCACTGGTTACTTCTACGCGTTCCCTCAGGACGTTGGTGACTTCTTTGATCTGGAGGAAATGGGAGTGGCTCAACCATCCATCGCGGGTCTGTCCCCGCAGTGCAAGATCATCATCAAGCATCTGCAGAAGGGCAATACCCTGACCCAGCGTTCCGCCCTGATGGACTTCGGGATCGCCGCGCTGCCGCGTCGCATCGCTGACCTGAAGGAGCATGGCTTCAACATCTCGTCGGTCATGGAGAAGAACAAGCTGACGGGCCAGCGTTACGCCCGCTACGGTCTGGCTGCTTGATATGAGCGAGTGGGCACAGACTCATCTGCCTTGCCCCTGTGGAATCTCGTCTGATGCCTACTCGATCAACGACGAGGGATGGGGCAAATGCTTCTCCTGTGGCAAGAACTTCAAGGATGGAGAGGACGCCCCTGATCCCGAGACGGCTCAGAAGAAACCCAAGGACAAGACGCTGATCCCCTTTGGGGAGTACCGGTCGTTGACCAAGCGAGGCATCACCGAGGAGACCTGCAAGAAGTTCGGCTACTTCATTGGTCAGCACCGCGAGAAGTCCGTGCAGGTGGCTCCCTACCGCAACAAGGAGGGGATCATCGTTGGTCAGAAGGTGCGCTACCCGGACAAGTCCTTCCGTACCACGGGAGACTTCAAGGGTGTCGCTCTCTTCGGCCAGCACTTGTGGCCTACCTCGGGGAAGATCCTCGTGATTACCGAGGGTGAGATCGATTGCATGTCGGTCTCGCAGGTTCAGGGTAACAAGTGGCCCGTGGTCTCCATCCCCAACGGTGCCCAAGGCGCAGTCAATGCCATCAAGGAAAACCTTGAGTGGGTCATGGGGTTCGAGAAGGTGGTCCTCATGTTCGACATGGACGACCCAGGCAGGGAGGCAGCACAGAAGGTCGCTGAACTCCTACCCCCAGGACAGGGGCACATTGCGTATCTCTCCGAGAAGGATCCCAACGAGCTACTACAGCAGGGACGCGGGAAGGAGATCGTCAGTGCCATCTGGGATGCCAAGCCCTACCGTCCTGACGGGATCGTGGCTATCGACGAGATCCTTGAGGACATCGAGAAGCCCATCGAGTGGGGCCTCCCTTGGTTCCTCCCGAAGCTGACTGAACTGACCTACGGACGACGCCCTGGTGAGGTCTACACCCTGGGGGCTGGCACCGGTATCGGCAAGACGGACTTCATCACGCAGCAGATCTCCTACGACGTGATGGAACTCAAGCAGTCGGTCGGTGTGATCTTCCTTGAGGCCAAGCCTGTTGAGACTGGCAAGCGTATCGCGGGGAAGATCGACGGTGCCCGTTACCACGTCCCTGACGCTGGATGGTCGGTGGATACCCTGCGAGAAACCCTCAAGTCTCTCAAGGGGAAGGTCATCTTCTACGATAGCTGGGGCGATACGGATTGGGATGTAGTCAAGCTGAAGATCCGCTACATGGTCGTCAGTCAGGGGATCAAGTTGATCTACCTCGACCACCTCACGGCCATGGCAGACACCGCCAACGAGAAGGAATCCATCGAGCAGATTATGAAGGAGTTGGCGGGTCTCGCTAACGAACTCGGCTGCACGATCCACCTCGTGTCCCACCTCTCGACTCCTGAAGGGAAGCCTCACGAAGAAGGCGGTCGCGTGATGATCCGCCACTTCAAGGGGTCTCGCTCGATTGGCTTCTGGAGCTACTTCATGTTCGGCATGGAGCGTTCGCAGCAAGACGAAGACGAGGAAGCACGCAGCACTACCACCTTACGCGTACTCAAGGATCGCTACACCGGACAGGCCACGGGCAACGTGGTGATGATGGGGTACGACCATGAGACCGGGAGGCTCTACGAGAAGGAGATGACCAACGCGGAGTCCCACGGCTTCGAGGGTTCTTCCGACTTCTGATCTATCCACCCCCGTAATTGTCACTCCAGAGAGAGGACGGATGAACTACTACATTTTCGACTGTGAGACTGATGGGCTGCTGGACAGCCTGACGAAGATCCACTCGCTGGTCGTGGAGACCCCCGAAGGCATGGTCAGTTGCCATGACCACGGGGCGGACATGACCATCGAGGAGGGTCTCAAGGCTCTCCGCAAGGCAGTACGGGACGGAGGCACTCTCGTTGCTCACAATGGGTTTGGCTTCGACCTCCGGGCCATCCGCAAGGTGTTCCCTCAGTACGACCTCAACCGCTTCAAGCTGATCGACACGCTGGTCCTCTCCCGACTGGCTCACCCGGACCTCTTCGACACCGACTACAAGCTCATTCGACAGGGGAAGCTCCCGCCCAAGCTGCGAGGCTCCCATGGTCTGAAGGCCTGGGGCTTCCGCCTGGGTGTCTACAAGGGTGACTTCGGGGATACCACCGACTGGTCTGAGTGGTCTCCTGAGATGCAGTCCTACTGCGAACAGGACGTGGTGGTCACCAAGGCTCTCCTTGAGTACTTCCATGGATGCACCCTGAGTCCTCGGGCAGTGGAACTGGAGATGAACTTCGCGGCGATCATCTCGCTGCAGGAGGAGTTCGGCTTCCGGTTCAACGTCGAGAAAGCCTCGTCGCTCTACCTCGAATTGGTGGCTCGGCGGGAGGATCTCGACAACCAACTGCGGGACTTCTTCGAGCCGTGGTACGTCAACGCGGGCAACAAGAAGCCGAAGGTGAACAACGGACCCCGAGGTATCACCAAGGGTGTTCCTTACACCGCCGTCAAGCTGAACCTCTTCAACCCTGCCAGCCGCCAGCACATCGCGAACCGACTGCAGGTTCTCTATGGGTGGCAACCCACGGAGTTCACTGAAGGGGGCCAACCCAAGGTCGATGAGACCGTCCTCAAGAACCTCTCCTATCCGCCCTGCGAGATGCTCGCGGAGCGTTTCCTCGTGGAGAAGAGGATCGGTCAGTTGGCCGAGGGTGCAGCCGGGTGGTTGAAGCTGGAGAAGAAGGGCCGGATCCACGGGAAGGTGAACACCATCGGTGCAGTCACCGGGCGGTGTACCCACAACTCTCCCAACGTGGCCCAGACCCCCAGCGTATCGGCCCCCTATGGCGCTCAGTGCCGCGAACTCTTCGAGGTGGACCCTGGGTACGTCCTTGTGGGTGCAGACGCATCAGGCCTTGAGCTGCGCTGTCTGGCGCATTACATGGCTGCGTTTGATGGTGGCGAGTACGGAAGGATTCTCCTTGAGGGTGACATCCATACCGCCAATCAAGAGGCCGCTGGCCTTCCTACCCGCAACAACGCAAAAACATTCATCTCATTGGGATGACTTGGGGGAGACCCCTCGATTAAAACTGGGTGAACTCAGGGAACCTCTCTGTTATATATAGAGACAATCCTGAGCCAAGACTCTTTGTGCCTCCAAGGTTGGAGGAAAGCCTATGAACAGAACCTGTAAAGTCTGTCAGTCTGAGAAGCCACTCGCCCCCGAGTTCTTCCGCCTTGGGTTCAACAAGGCCAAGAACGGGGTCAAGCGTCCCACCTACCGCAAGACCTGCCGATCCTGTGAACGTGAAGCAACGCGTAAGCATGTCTTCAAGAGCACACGCGGGATAACAGTGGAGGAGCGTGACTCCCTCCTTGAAGCTCAAGGTGGATGTTGCGCTGCGTGTGGAGCGACAGAGCCGGGGGGAAAGAAAGGCTGGCATGTAGATCATTGCCATAAATCAGGCGAGATCCGCGCAGTCCTATGTGCGACCTGCAACATCGCACTGGGGCAGGTCGATGACAGCATTGAGCGACTAGAGAACTTGATAAATTATCTCAAAAGGCACAAAGAGTAAGGTGCAACGACTATCCCGTAAGGGAGTAGGGCCAAGCGGCTCGAAGCGCCCAGCCCCTGGTAACAGGGTGAAGATATAGTCTGGTCTGCACGGTGACGTGTAGCTGCCGAAAGGCGGGGGGAGATTAGCGACCTCCCCTGAACACAACGATGCGTTTCTGTACGGCGCAGGTGACGAGAAGATCGGCTCCATCGTTGGCAAGGGTGCTTCCGCAGGGAAGAAACTCAAGGCCAACTTCCTGAAGAAAACCCCAGCCCTCGCCAAGTTGCGTGATGCAGTGATGCAGACCGCCAAGTCCCGAGGGTGGCTCCGGGGTATCGATGGACGCCAACTCTTCGTCCGCTCTCAACACTCTGCGTTGAACACCCTCCTGCAGTCGGCGGGTGCCCTCCTCGTGAAGCAAGCCACCTTGAACATCTACTTCGAGTTGGAACGCCGGGGTTACTCCTGGGGTACTGACTGGGCACTGGTGGCCCACATCCACGATGAAGTTCAGATGCAGGTCCGCAAGGAGATTGCCGAGGAAGTCGCGGAGGTTGCTGTGTGGGCATTCCAAGAGGCGGGGCGTCAGTTCGACTGGCGTTGCCCTCTCGATGGTGAAGCCAAGATTGGCAACAACTGGGCGGAGACCCACTGATGAACCAACGATGTCTTGAGATTTTACAGCGGTGCTATCACACACCGTTCACCCTTCAGTCGAACTACGCACGAGAACACTCAAAGGAAGTCGCTGAGTTGGCATCCCGAGGGTTACTGACCACTCGCACCCAGGATCACACCCCCTGTGAGAAGTACGGGAACGTCTGGCGTGTGACTGCCGCTGGTCTGTGTCTCATTGAATACTACAACGGAGAGATCTAATGGAAGTCATCTACAAGCAGCCCATCCTCTTGGAAGTTGGGGAAGCAATCGACAAGGCCAAGGCGGACAACAAGCGAATCGAGAAGATCATTCTCAATAAAGAGGAGTGGAACGAGATGCTTGATTCGATGCGTGGAAGTTCCCGTTTTGTCTACCCTCCCGCTTGCCGCTCCTTTAAGTACAAGGGTGTGACCATCGAGAGGAAGAAGGAGATGGAGTGGTGAGTCACCTCGCGTACTTCATTGGAGGATCTTTTGATCTGACCAAACGTGAAATCGGCAACCCTTCCCGTTCGATTGAGTTTGCGAAGCTGCCGAACCACCCCTACTACTACCCCCCTGAAGAAGCCGAAAGCAAGGTCTGTCTTCAAATGGAGGTTTATGAGTTGGTGGGCACTACGCGTCACCGTCAGGGTGACCGCGAGGTTCACATCTACCAGTACAGAGAGGAGGGGTCTTGGTGAAGGCAGTCTACATCGACCACATGGGAACCGATCTCTCGGTGGTTCGTGCAGCAAAGGTCTCGATGGCTAACGATAAGACCGTCCAGAGTTTCATTGATGACATCGAAGCAAAGAAGCTGGGCTGTCGAAGTCATGCAGCACTCCTTCGTTACCTCGCACGACACAACCACTGGACTCCCTACGCACACACCGCTATCTCTCTTCGAGTCACTGCCCCGGTTCCTATTCGGACTCAGTGCTTCAAGCACAAGCAGGGGTTCGTTGAGAACGAGGAGTCGCGCCGTTACATCTCCAGCATCCCCGAGTTGTTCATCCCTGATGAGTTCCGGCAGAAGGCCGAGAGTGTGAAGCAGGGGAGTGGAGGCGTTCACCCTGATAGTGAGTATTGGAAGAACGTCTACTGGGATCACTGTAGTTGGGGCCTCACTCTTTACGAGGAGATGTTGGTCGAAGGCATCTGTCCTGAACAGGCTCGCTTCGTTCTTCCTCAAGGTGTCGAAGTGAACTGGATCTGGACGGGCAACCTCGCTGCGTTCGCTCGTTACTTCTGTCAGCGCACGGAACCACACGCTCAGAAGGAATCTCAGGATCTCGCAAAGGAGATCGGTGAGATCCTCAGTGACCTCTTCCCTTATAGCTGGAAGTACCTGACAACCCCGGAGGCAACATGGGACGACTAGCCCTGATCGACGGGGACATCTATGCGTATGAAGTAGCGGCTGGTGCCGAGGAGTCAATCAACTGGGGTGATGGTCTGTGGACTCTTCACTCCTGGGAAGAACCTGCCATTGCTCATCTTGAGTACCGCATCCGTTCTCTTGTTGAGGCGGTCGAGGCGGATGACTACATGGTGATCCTCTCGGACTCCAACAACTGGCGCAATGGTGTCCTCCCTACCTACAAGCAGAACCGCGTAGGTCAACGCAAGCCCCTCCTGCTGAACACTCTCAAGGAATACCTGCGAGAGAAGCACAAGGCCCGCATTGAGCCGGGTCTGGAAGCCGATGACCTCCTGGGGATCATGGCGACCAGCAACCTCACGAAGCAGCCAGTGGTAATCACCAAGGACAAGGATCTACAGACCGTCCCTGGTCTCCACTTCCTGTCGCACAAACCCGAGCGAGGGATCTTCGAGGTCACTCAGGAAGAGGCCGACAACTGGCATCTCATTCAGGCTCTCGCAGGTGATGTGACTGACGGCTACACCGGTTGCCCTGGCATCGGTGTTGAGACTGCTCGGGAGATCGTTGAGACCTGCATGGGTGTGTATCCCTACGACCACACCTTCAAGTCTGGTCCTCGCAAGGGCACCACGGAGATCCGCTTCAAGAAGGAAGAGTGCAGTGATCCGTGGACTGCAATTCTCACGCACTACAAGAAAGCTGGCCTGGGTGTTGAGTTCGCTCTGACCCAAGCTCGTGTCGCTCGCATCCTGCGCAGTGGCGAATACAACTTTGAAACCAAAGAGGTGAATCTGTGGAAACCATCAGCATGAAAGTACACGGTGATGAAGTCACTGTGAGCCAGGAAGTCTTCGCTGAGATGTTGTACGGCATGTTCTTTCTGGAAGGTCTCGCGGAGTCTGGTCTGGACGAACAGGCCGAGCTGGTAGACAAGGCCCATGACATTGCTTCCGCCAAAGTTGCGGCGATGACCTCCAATGTCCAGTGACAACGTGAACTCCCCGAGTCACTACCGGGGGGTGCTTTCCAAAGAGGAAGCCTTCGTTCGCGACCGCCTGATCTTCGGACCCCACGCCAAGACTGAAGGAGACATCCTGAACCTTGAGGCATTCGAGGCGATGATCTCCTGTTTCTCCTTTGAGGAACTGCGTGGCTATCTGCGAGGGAACTCCTTCAAGTACCGCTGGCGTTATCGCAACAAGGCGGGCCTGGAAGATCTGAAGAAGGCTCAGTGGTACGAACAGATGCTTCTCGCGCTGGAAGAGGCGCTGGAAGAATTCAAGACTCACCCGTAAGGAGAACTCGATAGTGGCTATTATCGATCAGGACTATGAGTACGAACTGGATGAACTCGTTGAGATGGTTCTGGAATGGGCGAACGAGAAGGGCATCATGGATAAGGGGACCGCTTGTGGTCAGGCCTCCAAGATGCTCGAAGAAGCCAATGAGACCTACAACGCGGTTATCGAGACGGGTATCCGTGGTGACATCAAGGATGGTATCGGGGACACCTTCGTGACCCTGATTATCCTGGCAGAGATGCACGGATGGAGACCTACAGACTGCATCCACCAAGCTCTGAAGGTTATCACCAAGCGCACTGGCAAAATGGAGAATGGAGTCTTTGTGAAAGATGAGTGAGTCCTATCACGGGATTCGCCTCTACCCTGAAAACGATGCTCGCCTCTCGGACCTCGCAGTAGATTTGCTGCGGGGTTTTTATTTGCAAGACGGTGAGAGCATTCAAGAGGCATTCGCTCGTCCTGCTCTGGCTTTCTGTGGTGGTGACCTTGAGTTGGCTCAAGCGATCTACTCGGACGTATCCATGGGCTGGGCGATGTATTCATCCCCAATCCTGTCCAACGCCCCGGCTCCGGGGAAGACCTCCAAGGCGATGCCCATCAGTTGCTTCCTCAGCTATGTGGCGGACACCCGTGAAGGTCTCGTGGAACACCAACAGGAACTCGCTTGGCTGTCCATGCTGGGTGGTGGCGTTGGTGGTCATTGGTCTGACGTGCGTGCTGTGTCGTCCAAGAGTGTCGGCCCCATGCCGCATCTCAAGGTGGCCGATAGCGCCGTCGAAGCGTTCCGCCAGGGCATGACCCGCAAGGGTTCCTACGCTGCATACCTCGACATCTCCCGCCCGGAGATCGCTGAGTTCCTGCACATGCGTATGCCCACTGGTGGGGACGTGAACCGGAAGTGCTTCAACATCCATCACGCGATCAACATCACTGACGACTTCATGGAAGCCCTCTATGCGGACGCTGACTGGGATCTGAAGTGCCCCCACAGTGGACGGGTGACCGACACGTTCAAGGCTCGGGAACTCTGGCAGAACATTCTGGAGACCCGTCACCGGACTGGTGAGCCTTACCTGAACTTCATCGACACCGCCAACCGTGCGTTGCCCGAGGCTCAGAAGGCCCTGGGTCTGAAGATCCACGGCTCGAACCTCTGCAACGAGATCCATCTCGCGACTGACGAGGACCGCACCGCTGTGTGCTGCCTCTCCTCGGTGAATCTGGAGAAGTTCGACGAGTGGCAGAACGACGCTGGCTTCATCGCCCGTTGGGTCCGCTTCCTCGACAACGTGCTGCAGTACTTCATCAACACCTCCCCCGAGGAAATGACCAAGGCCCGCTTCTCTGCATACCGAGAGCGTTCCATCGGCCTGGGTCAGATGGGCTTCCACTCCCTGCTGCAGAAGTATGGGTTCCCGTGGGAGTCCGCCCTCGCGAAGAGTCTCAACCTGAAGATCTCTCGACACATCTACGAACGCGCCGTGGAGGCCACACATGAACTTGCTGGTGAACGCGGCGAAGCGCCTGACATGCGCGGTACTGGTCGTCGCAATGCTCATCTTCTCGCCATTGCTCCCAATGCCAACAGCGGTCTCATCTGCGGGGCTTCGCCCTCAATCGAGCCGCTCCGTAGCAACGCGTATGTACATCGCACCAGGGCTGGCTCTCACTTGGTCCAAAACGAGCAACTCCGAGTTCTTCTCAAAGAGCGGGCTGTCGGCCAAACGGAAGATGAGAAAGCGGCGTGGCTCGAAGAAGTCTGGCAGTCGATCCTGCTGAACAACGGCTCGGTGCAGCACCTTGAGTGCCTGACGGACGATGAGAAGGATGTCTACAAGACCGCCTTCGAGATCGACCAGCACTGGGTTGTTGAACACGCAGCCGACCGACAGCAGTTCGTCTGTCAGGGTCAGTCCGTGAACCTGTACTTCCCCCATGGAGTGGACAAGTCGTATCTCAACGGCGTCCATCTGCGTGCCTGGAAGCAGGGCCTCAAGGGTCTGTACTACCTCCGTACCACCTCTGGATTCACTGCAGATAAGGTCTCGCAGCGAGTCGAGCGGGTGGCTCTCAAAGATGCCGAAGAGGAGTGTCTGGCATGTCAGGGTTGATCGAGAGGTCTGAAACCTACAAGCCCTTCCACTACCCCGAGTTCGTCAATCAGGCCATCGATCACGAGTCGATGTTCTGGGGGGAGTGGGAGGCGTCCCTGCAGCGTGACGTGAACCAGTGGCAAGACGGCACCGTTACTCCGGTCGAAAAGAACCACATCACTCAGATCCTCCGGCTGTTCACTCAGTCGGACCAGATCGTGGGGGGTTCCTACGTCGATGTCTTCCTGCCGTACTTCAAGAACAACGAAGTCCGCATGGCTCTCCTCTCGATTGCCAACCGTGAGTCCACTCACATGCGGGCCTATGCGTTGCTCAACGACACCCTTGGTCTCCCTGAGTCTGAGTACAAGGCCTTCCTTGAGTACGAGGAGATGGCTGACAAAGCGGAGTGGATGCAGGAGTTCCACCCTGGGGAGATCCCCTACCTGATGGGCCTCAACGTGGCTCAGACGGTGGTGAACGAAGGTGTCTCGTTGTTCTCCGCGTTCGTTCAGTTGCTCAACTATCAGCGACCTGAAGCTGGCTCGAAGATGCTCGGCATGTCGGAGATCGTGGAGTGGTCTATCCGCGATGAGACGAAGCACGTCGAGATCATGTCGCGCCTCTTCCGGCTGTTCTGCGAGGAACATCCCGAGATTGTGACCGACCACTTCAAGCTCTCGATCTACTCCATGTTCCGCGAGGCGGTAGCTCTGGAGGATCGGTTGATTGATCTGTCGTTCGCTCTCGGTGGTCCCCAGGCGCTGACCAAGGAGCAGGTGAAGGAATACATCCGCTTCATCGCAGATCGCCGCCTGACTCAACTCGGGTTGAAGCCCAACTGGGGGATCGAAAAGAACCCTCTGCCGTGGGTCGATCACATCGTCTCTGGTGACTCCCAGAAGAATTTCTTCGAGGGCCGCGTCACCGATTACAACCACAAGGGCATGACAGGGGAGTGGGGCTGGTAATTACCACGACCTTATGGAGGCCCCTTGGATGAAGGAAAACATGAGTTTGATGACTATTGAAGTACCCAACGATGAGTTCCCTCCCATTCCTGAGCCTCTGCTCGAAGCTCTGAAGAGTCGCTTCAAGGATACCTGCCCGAACCCCCACATGACGGATCGAGAGATCTGGATGGCCGTGGGGCAGCAACAGGTGATCCGTTTCTTGGATAGCGTCTACAAGGAGCAATCCGAAAATCTACTGAGGAATCACAATGTGTCGTCGTCCTAAAGCCCCGAAGACTCCGAAGCCACCGGCTCCCCCGGCTCCCCCGCCCGCTCAGACCGCTACCCAGGTCCAGGGTGCCCCCGAGCCGAAGGACGAAGGGAAGCTCCGCTCTGACAAGAATCGCCGCAACAAGCTCCGCATCGACAAGAAGGGTGGTGGCTTCGCGGATGGCTCCAGCGGCATCAACGTAGCGGTTGGCTAACCCAGGAGGGTAACGCATGGAGAACATCACCGCCGCCGCGCGATACAAGCGCATGGTTGGCAAGCGTGACCCCTTCCTCCGACGTGCCCGAGAAGCTGCAACCCTTACCATCCCCTCGCTGTTCCCGCCCGAAAACCACAGTGGACACGACAAGCTCCCGACTCCTTACCAGGGGTTGGGGGCGCGTGGCCTGAACAACCTCGTCGCCAAGATGACCTTGGCCTTGATGCCCCCGAATAGTCCCTTCTTCCGTCTCTCCGTGGATGACTACACCTTGGAGAAGATGGTCGAGGACGAGGGTATGCGAGCGGCTGTGGAAGAGGCGCTAGGTGCCATCGAGCGTGCAGCCATGCACTACATCGAGGAGAACGGTAAGCGAGTCGCAGCCGGTGAAGGTCTCAAGCAGCTCTTCATCGCTGGGAACGTCATGCTGTATCTGTCCCCGGAAGGCCGCATGAAGGTCTACCGGTTGGATCGCTATGTCGTCCGTCGTGACCCCATGGGAAGTGTCCTCGAACACATCACCAAGGAGTCCATTGCCTACGAGGCCCTGCCGAAGAATGTTCAAGAGTTCGTAGAAAGCAAGGCGCAGACCAAAGGTAAGCGCAAGCCTGAAGACCTCCTCGACCTGTACACCCGCGTCTATCTCGAAGACGACAAGTGGCACGTCTATCAGGAGATCGAGGATAAAGAAGTCCCTGGAACCCGAGGGACTTATCCGAAGGATCGCTCCCCGTGGATGCCCCTGCGCTTCACCCAGATTGATGGTGAGGACTACGGGCGCGGCTACGTCGAGGAGTATCTCGGAGATCTGAAGTCCCTCGAAGCTCTGACCAAGGCTATCATTGAAGGCTCTGCGGCTGCGGCCAAGGTTCTCTTCTTCGTGCATCCCAATGGTGTCACCAAGGTCCGTACCGTCGCTGAGTCTGAAAGCGGTGACGTTCGGACTGGAGATGCCAACGATGTGTCGGTCCTGCAGATGGACAAGTTCGCTGACTTCCGAGTGGCAATGGAAACCTCCAACGCCATCGAGTCGCGTCTGTCGTATGCCTTCCTGCTGAACACTGCCGTCCAACGTGCAGGTGAGCGTGTGACTGCCGAGGAGATTCGGTACGTCGCGAAGGAACTGGAGGATGCCCTGGGGGGTGTCTACAGCGTCCTCAGCCAGGAGTTCCAGCGTCCGTTCGTCAAGCGCGTACTCCACGACATGCAGCAGAAGAAGAAGATCCCGGCACTCCCGAAGGGCACGGTCACCCCGACCATCACCACGGGTCTCGAAGCCCTGGGTCGAGGTCACGATCTGCAGAAGCTCGACGCGTTCATCCTCGGAGTCCAGCAGCAGCTTGGTCCCGAAGCAGTCGCGAAGCATCTCCATGTGGACGACTACCTGAAGCGCCGTGCGACGGCTCTGGGTATCGACATCAAGGGTCTCGTGCGGACTGAGCAGGAGATTCAGCAGGAGATGGCCGAGCAGAAGCAGCAGGAACAGATGGAAGGCATGGCTGGTATGGCAATGGAGACCGGTATGGACATGCTTAGGGAAACCGCGAAAGGAGGAATGTGATGTCTGACACCCAGACCACTGAAGTACAGCAGGAGGCGGCTGCTCCCGAGGCCGCACCGAAACAGAAGAAGGCTTCGACCAAGACCACCAAGACTTCCAACGGTGGTGAGCGTCGGATCAAGTTGAAGAACGGCCTCACGGTCGTCTACCGATAACAGGAGAGAAGATGGAAACGATCAACGCAGGGGCAGGTACTCCCGAGAATACCCCGGCTCCGCAGGGCCATGATGAAAACATGGTCGCCAAGTTCGATCAGGCCCAGGAGGCCGCAGCCAACGTGGGCAACGATGCTCCGAAACCGGCTGAAGGCGAGAAGATCCTCGGCAAGTTCGACAGCCAGGAAGCTCTGATCGAAGCCTACAAGGAACTGGAGAAGAAGCTCGGCCAGGGTCAGCAGCAGGACGCCCCGAAGGCTGAAGGCCTGGAGGGTGTGGATCCCAAGGATGTCTCTACGGATCAGGCCTCCGAGGCTGTGCAACGTGCGGGCCTCGACATGGAGGCGCTGTCTGACCACTACAACCAGAACGGCAGCATCGCTGAGGAACACTACGCGGCGCTGGAACAGGCGGGAATCCCGCGTGCCTATGTGGACCAGTACATCGCTGGTGTCGAGGCGACTGTCTCTCAGATGAAGGAAGAGGTCTTCAGTGAGGTCGGTGGTGAAGAGCACTTCGCTGCCATCTCCGAGTGGGCCGCTGCCAACCTGAGCGAAGCCGAACTGGAAGAGTACAACCGCTCGGTCGAGTCCAGCGATCTGGCGACCATCCGCAGTGCTGTCATGGGACTGGCCTATCGGTACACCCGTGAGAATGGCCAGAACCCGAACCTGCTGGGTGGCGGTAACGCAACTGGGGGTGACAGCTTCCAGTCTGTCGCGCAGTTGACTGCGGCCATGTCCGATCCTCGCTACTCGAAGGATCCGGCGTTCCGTGCCGAAGTGGAAGCCAAGCTGGCTCGATCCAACATCATGTGAGGTAACTCTCTATGGCCCCTCTGATTGCTGGAGGAGTTCTCGAACTTGGTAAGTCCATCATCTCCCGAGTCCTGCCGGACAAGGAGAAGCAGATGGAAGCCGAGATGAAGCTCCTTGAGATGCAGTCCAAGGGTGAACTGAAGGAACTGGAAGTTCGCATGGGTGCGATCATGGCGGAAGCCAATAGTAAAGACCCGTGGACTTCGCGCGCTCGACCCACCTTCATGTACACCTTCTACATCGTGATCCTCGGGTTGGTTCTTGTGGCTCCGGTCGCAGGGATCTTCTTCCCGACTCAGATGGAGCAGTTCTTCGCGAATGTCCAGTCGGGCTTCGCAGCGATCCCGCAGGAACTTTGGTACACCTTCACGATTGGTTACCTGGGCTACTCGGGAGTCCGTAGTTACGAGAAGGCGAAGCACGTCGCTAAGTAATTACCACGACTTTATGGAGAACCTCTCCTCTCCGTTGGTCGCTCTCTAGTTGAAGCAACACGACCCCCGCCTCTTGCCCTCTGAAAGGGTTACGCGGGGGTTCTTTTTACTCGCGGTATGCGGGAAGTACACAGGCAGCGCAGTAACACGGCCAGACATGACTGGCGAGGTCGGGAGGCCCCACATGGCCACTAAGCCGGTGCCGCAACCTTGGTAACCCGTGCGTTGTACATGCTTAAGACTGGTCCCTGTGTATTTCACCGGATGTCGTGACGACCATCCATTACTACCTCAGAACGAGTGTTCAAGCCGCACTGACAGCAACGTCGGTGGCTAGCACCCCGAGTTTTTCATGCACGATCCGTGGCCCTTGAGTTTCACCTGCGGGTGAATCGAGAGGACAACCTTGTGTGAGCGCGTGGATGACTGGTGGGAGCAATAACTCTCAACAATCGTTCACGAGGTTTCAAATGTCTAACAACGCAATTGTCTCGCGTCTGGGCCAGATTAACGGCGCAGGTGACGCGAAGGCGCTCTTCCTGAAGGTCTTCGGTGGCGAAGTCCTGACTTCCTTCGAGCAGAAGAACGTCACCATGGGCCGTCATCAGGTCCGCACCATTGCCAATGGCAAGTCGGCTTAACATGAACTGGGCCGACTCTAAACACTCCGTAAATTCGGGGAACCCCTGTACGCAGGGCGATCCCGAGCCAAGTCAGCGCAATACGCGCGAAGGTGTAGAGACTAGACACGGAGAATCCAAACAGACCTGCTCTAAATGCAACACCGAGAAAACTCTCTCTGAGTTCTACAAGAAGGATCGAATAACTGGCCGTCTGGATTCCACATGCAAGGCATGTCGGATCGTTGAAGCCCGTGAGCGAACCCTTGGTGTGACTCAAGATGAATACCTCGCGCTGTACAAGAAGCAGGAAGGTCGTTGTGGCATCTGTGAACGACGGCTCTATTCAAAGCGATACAAGTCCTTCTGTGTTGACCACGATCATTCTACTGGTCGTATCCGAGGACTCCTGTGTCACAACTGTAATAGAGCTATCGGGATGCTTAAAGACGACCCTATTGCGCTACAACGTGCAATCGATTGGGTTAAGGTATAGTCCGATCCTCAGAGTAATCTGAGACAAATAGGGAAGCAGTTCCCTGTTATGGGGCGCGCAGACGCCTACTACCACACTCCGGGTGAATTCATCGCTGGTGGCGCTATCAAGCACGCCGAGCGGGTGATCACCATCGACGATCTGCTGATCTCTCCGAAGTTCATTGCGAACATCGACGAGGCCATGAACCACTACGATGTGCGTTCGACCTACACCTCCGAGATCGGCAACGTCCTGGCGAATACCTTCGACCGTCACGTTCTGCAGGTGGGTGTACAGGCTGCTCGTTCGCCGCGCACCATCGACGAGGATGGCCAGTTCGGTGGCTCCGTCATTGAAGGCGTGGATGCGACCGACGGTGACTCCTTGGCTGAAGCCATGTTCGAGGCCGCGAAGGTCATGGACGAGAAGGATGTGCCGGACGACGAAGGCTCCCGAGTTCTGTTCGTGCGCCCGGAGCAGTTCTATGCGATGGCCCGAAGCACCAAGATCCTGAACCGGGATTGGGGTGGTGAAGGCTCCTACGCTGGCGGTAACGTCATTCGCGTGGCGGGCATCCACATCGTCAAGACCAACAACCTGCCGAAGGCTGTGGTCGCGCCGGGCACCCGTCTGGCTGGCACCAACGACAAGTACGCTGGTGACTTCTCGAACACCGTGGGTCTCATCATGCACGCGTCTGCCGTTGGCACCGTGAAGCTGATGGATCTGGCGATGGAATCCGAGTACCAGATCAACCGCCAGGGCACCCTGATGGTTGCCAAGTACGCGGTCGGTCATGGCATCCTGCGCCCGGAATCGGCTGTCGAGCTGTCGAAGGCCGCTGGTTAATCCGCAGTAAATCTCTCAAGGGGGGTCCAGAAATGGACCTCCCTTTTTTTTCGTTTTTCACTTTGGAGGACACATGCTGTCACCAACAACTGAACTCGATGCCATCAACGTAATGCTGTCGGCTATCGGTGAGTCCCCTGTGAACTCGGTCGAGGATAGCGGGGTTGTGGATGCTGTGATGGCACGCAACATCCTCCGTCAGACACTACGAGAGGTACAGGCTCGCGGGTGGCACTTCAACACTGAGAAGGACTACCGGCTGACTCCTACCTTTCCTGAGAAACAACTCGTCGTACCCCGAAATGTTCTGCGGGTAGACACCGTTGGTCAGTACCAGAGCATCGATGTTGTCGTCCGAGGCAACCGACTGTACGACCGCCGAAACCACACGTTCACCTTTGGGCATCCGGTGACTGTGGACATGATTATTCTCCTGCCCTTCGATCAAGTCCCTGAGATGGCACGCCAGTACGTCACCATCCGATCCGCCAGGATCTTTCAGGAGCGAGTCGTGGGGTCCGTTGAGCTATCCACCTTTGCGGCCAAAGACGAGATGCAAGCCCTGATTGATCTTCAGGAGTACGAAGCTGACACGGCTGACTACAACATCTTCAACGTCTACTCGGTCGCTCGCGTCTTGGATCGATAACATGAGTCTCGTCTCTACGACCATCCCTAACCTCATCAATGGGGTTAGTCAGCAGCCTACCGCTCTGCGGCTGGCATCTCACGGTACTGAGCAGATCAACGGTTACTCCTCTGTGGTTGAAGGCCTTGGGAAGCGTCCAGGGACTCGCCATGTGTCTCGTCTGGAGGGGGCTGTCGATGCTGCCTTCATGCACACAATCAACCGAGACACCCAAGAGCAGTACGTCGTGATGATTCAGGACGGGGATCTGAAGGTCTGGGATCTCAATGGTGTCCCTCAGACGGTCAACTTCCCTGACGGCAAGAGTTATCTGAATGCCGCCAATCCTGAGTTGAACTTCCGGTGCGTCACCGTGGCGGACTACACGTTCGTCCTGAATACGACTGTGGTTGCCGACTCTGCGACCGACTTGAGTGCCACCCGCAACCCGGAGGCGTTGATCTTCGTGCGCCAGGGGAGCTACGGGGCGCGTTACCTCGTCCGTGTGGATGGTACTACGGTTGCAGACTACCGAGTGCCGGATGGCTCCAATGCGTCCCACGCAACGTCTGTGACCACGGACAACATCGCGACCCAGCTTCGGAGTCAGATGCTCGACAACCTTGGCTCTGGCTGGAATATCACTCGGTACGGTTCAACCCTTTGGGTCCGCAGGAGTGATGGGGGTTCCTTCACGATTCGCTCTGAAGATTCTCTCGGTGACAGCGGTATGACCGTCATCGCCCAGGCCACCCAGCGTTTCTCGGATCTACCTGCCCGAGCCGTCAATGGTTACACCGTGGAGATCACGGGCGACCAGTCTTCGTCCTTCGATAACTACTTCGTGGAGTACGATGACACCCGCACAGGTCAGCTACAGGGTGTCTGGAATGAGACTCTGAAGGGTGGTGAAAGGTATCGTCTGGATCGCTCAACGATGCCCCATGGTCTCATCCGCGAGGCTGACGGTACGTTCACCTTCCGGCGTCTCGATTGGGACGACCGTAATACCGGGGATCTGGATAGCAACCCATTCCCATCCTTCGTCGGGCACACGATCAACGACATCTTCTTCCATCGGAATCGCCTGGGGGTGGTCTCCGGGGAGAACATCATCATGTCCCGCGCTGGGGAGTTCTTCAACTTCTTCGCACGGACGGCCACGGCTGTCATGGATGATGATCCGATTGATGTCGGTGTGAGCCACACCAAGGTCTCCATCCTGCGTCACGCCATCCCGTTCAACCAGACGCTCCTGCTGTTCTCCGATCAGACGCAGTTCCAGCTTGGCTCTGCAGATGTACTCACGGCGTCCACCATCTCGGTGAACCAGACGACTGAGTACGAAGCGTCTCTGCTGGCAAAGCCTGTCGGTGCAGGTCGCTACATCTACTTCGCGGTCAACCGTGGAACCCACACCGGGATCCGCGAGTACTACGTTGATGGAGCCATCGAGGCGGAGGATGCCCGAGAGGTCACGGCGCACGTCCCGAAGTACATCCCTGGACGCGTCCACAAGCTCGCCAGCAGTACCAACGAGGACATCCTTGTAGCCCTCACACACAACGCTCCCAACGAGATCTTTGTGTACCGGTACTACTGGTCCAGCGAGGACAAGCTACAGGCCTCGTGGTCCCGGTGGCGCTTCAGTGAGAACGACAAGATCCTCAACTGTGACTTCATCGAGTCCCGCCTGTATCTGCTGATTGCTCGCGAGGATGGTGTCCATCTGGAGATCGCCAACCTTGAGCCTGGGAATGTCGTCGAGAGTTGCGTCGATGGTTCCGACCTGGGGATGGGCATCCCGATCCTGCTGGACAGCCTCGTGGGTTCTACCTGCGGACCTCTGGTGGAGTATGAGGAGGAGCCTGAAGACCTCAACGGTGGACGACCGGTGACCCACATCACACTGCCCTATCGAGTTCTCGAAGGGGACAACGTGCAGTTGGTGACGGGCAAGGGAGGCTTCCGGGCACCCGGTAAGGTCATCCACCCGATCCACAGTGAGGACATCAACGGTTCGACCCGACTGACCTTCGATGGTGACTGGGTGGATCAACCGTTCTTCATTGGGAAGCCCTACGAGTTCCGCTACCGGTTCTCTCATCTGACGATCAAGGAGGAAGCCCCTGGCGGTGGTCAGATGACTATCGGTGAGGGCCGCTTGCAGATCCGCAAGATGAATCTCCTGTTCAACCGTACCGGTTACTTCCGTGCGGAGGTTACCCCGTTCAACCGTGACACCTACACCTATGTCATGTCCCGAGTCTTGGGATCGGCAAACAATATGGTGAACACCATCTCGGTGGAGGAAGGTAACTTCACCTTCCCGGTGGCCTCGAAGAACGACAAGGTGACCATCGAAATCGTCAACGACACCTATCTCCCGAGCTGGCTCCTCAGTGCTGAGTGGGAGGCCTACTACACCATTCGCTCTCGGAGGATCTAATGAAGGTACGACCGGCAACTCGGGAAGATGTCATCTATCTGGCCCCTCGGCTGCGTGAAGCTGACCTTCGTGAGATCGAAGCTGGTGAGAGTGATTCCCCTCTCGAGTCCCTCATGCGGGGGCTTGACGAGGGGGACGCTTGTTACGTCTGCACGGACGATGAGGACAACGCACAGATCATCTTTGGGGTGATGCCCTCGGACATTGAGTTCATGGGCTTCATCTGGATGGTCGCATCAGATGCTCTCACGGATCACTGGATGTGGGTCTTGAGGAACACCAAGCCCTGTATCGAGATGCTTCCCTCGCACTACCAGCTATTTACTAATGCAGTCCACGCTGACAACGAAGTTCATATTCGCTGGCTTCGGTGGGCTGGTTTCACTTTCCTTCGCACGGTTGAGGTCAACGGTCACTTGTTTCACGAGTTCGCCAAGATCATGCACCGAGGTAAATCAAATGTGTAACCCGATGATCATTCCGATCCTCACGGGGATCATGTCTGTTGGGAGTGCGGTCGTTCAGCACCAACAGCAGAGTGCTCACGCGAAGATGCAGGATGAGCAGCATAAGGCCAACATCAAGAACTCCCAGACGGCAATGCGTGACTCCTACGAGGCTACCCAGCGTCGGATGCAACAGGAGGATGCTGCTGCGGGTGAGGCTGCTTATGAGCGTAGCCGCCAACGTATGCAGGAGATGGGATCTTTCCGAGCGGCTGCGGCTGACTCTGGAGTAGAGGGCATCTCTCTGGATCGCATCATGGAGGAGATCGCCGGGACTGGCTCCCGAGACATCACCAACATCGGTCAGAACCGCGACTGGGCTATGGGCCAGCTTGGTGACGAGATGAATGCTCACCGCAGTACCGCCATGGGTCGCATGAATATGACGGCTCCAGGCATCGGCCCGAGTACCTGGGGGACTGCCTTCCAGATCGGTGCAGGGGTCACCAACTCCTATAACAGCTACACCCAGCGAACTGGGAACGATCCTGTGGGTAACCGCTTTGGCGGTCGCCGCAATACCTCTGGAGGGGCAACGTAATGGCACAACTACCGGGCATGACCCCTGTTCAGCAGGGTGGTCCGACTGTCCGACACAAGCAACAGCGCACGGTGTCTCCGTACACCAGCCATGGTCAGGTCGCCCTGACTCCTACCGCCCAGGCTGTCGATACCTATGTACCGCCGCAGAAGATCCGCGAGGATCGTCGCCTGTCGCAGTTCGCAGAGGCTCTCTCTCAGTTCTCCCCAGCGTTGGAGCGTTACGCCACGCAGCGTGATGACCGTCTGGGGAAGGAGCAGATCAAGAACGATCACTACTACGCCGAGATTATCCGCCGAGACCGCGAAGCGGGTGTCATCACCGCAGTCCAGGCCAAGGAGATCTTCCCTGAGTTGGTCCCCACTGCAGCGGCACACATCGCTGAGAAGGTCGCCAAGCTGGATGCCAAGGATTTCATCCAAGACCGCATCCAAGGAATCCTCGAAGACGACTCCATCCGACTCAATACTGAGAATCGGAATGCCTACATGGAGGAGATCCGCAAGGAGGCTCTGGAGTTCGTCGGGGACAATCCCTTCTACGGTTCCGCCTACATGGGTCAGGTCCAACGTTCTCTCAATGAGTTCGAGACGACGTGGATGCGGGAGACGGCTGGCTATCACGAGGCCCTCATGGGCCACGCCTTCATGGATGAGGTCAGTGATGCTCTGCGCACTGGTGAGGATCTCCTCGCAATCGACGCTCAGTGGAAGGAGCGTGGTCCCCTAAACAACCTTCAGCGGAATGAGCGAGTAATCCAAGCTGCGGTCAACCTCGCGCTTGAGACTGGGGATGAATCGTACTTGGAGCGGGTGCCTGATCGCTTCCTGAATGCCGAGGCCAAGGCGAACTTCGCGCGTACTCAGAAGCAACTCCGAGACGCACAGTGGAGTGACCTTATCCGTTCCAAGCAGGTAGACGATTGGCGGCACCAGGAGGAACAGCACGCCCGACAGGTAGACGTTCTCCGTCGCATGATGGAGGGAGAACAGGTTACTGCTCGGGAGTTCGCAAATGATCCTGCAACCGCTGCCTTCGTCAACCAGTGGAACATGCAACCTCTCGTGCATCCTGTGGCCTCTAAGGCCGCGCGGAAGAACCTTGAGAGCTACGCAATCTGGACCGCCATGACGAACCCTGGGGGGGTGAACCGCGAGTCACTCACTAATCACATCTTGAGTACGCCGGACCTCGCTCCGCAGGACAAGGTGACACTCCTAGAGGGTATGGATGGTCTCCTTGAGGGTCTCAACTTCATGGATGATCCGTCGATCAAGCGAGCGGAAGATAATATCAAGGCGCACCTTTCGGCTGTGCGTAATAACCTCGGGCCTGTCTTGGAGGGCACGCTGCACGGGAGCAGCCTAGATGCAGACGCGCTGCGCTTCTGGGAGTCCAGTCTCCACGAAGCTCTCTCCACCTACTACTGGGAACACGGGGAGATGCCTGGGCCGATGCTCAAGAGGCAGATGGTCAGGGAGATCGAGGCTGAGACTAGCCAGTATATCCGCGAGAGTGCGCGCTTAATCAGCGAGGGCCGAGAACCCCACTTCCCCCACCAGCAGGGTGCGCGTGCCGCACCTCCGCAATCCTCTAGCGCCCCCAGCGCCTCTAGCACTGTCCCTGAGGGGATGAAGAGAGAACTCCGCTACAACCCGGATACGGGTGTGTCTGAAGTGGTGTTCGTCCCCATTGATTAAACCCCGCTGTCCTCATCGTGATGCTGAGGTACTTGTATTGAATATCTAGGAGAAAACACATGGAGTACCGCCGCGTACAGGTGGGTGACGATGTTATTGCGTTCCCCACTTCGATGAGCGACGAGGAGATTTTCAAGGCGATTGACGCACATAAGTCTCCCGCCCTTACCGGTGAGGTAATGCCAAGGGAAGAGTACACACCCTTTGGAGAAGTACCTGAGTCCATCAAGGCGTCCGATCTCTCCTCGAATGAGGACTGGCTGCGGGCTGCTGAGAAAGTCTATCAGATGCGCGCTCGTCGCCCCTTCGAGGGGACTGAAGAAGAACTCTCCATGTGGGCGCGCTCCTACATGGCGTGGTTCAACTACAACTTGGGGGGTCAGGGACTCATCGCCCGTGACGTTCTGCGGTCGGACCAGCAGACCAAGGAGGCCTTCCTTCACCTGATGGACACCTTCGATAACACGAAGATGTCTTGGCAGGGGGCTGGGTATGCAACTCGTTCCATCGCGTTGGATCCCACGATGCTCCTCGGGTTTGCTTCCCTGGGCATCGGTACAGCCGTCCGTGAGGGGGGTCGCCAAGCAGCCCGCGCCACTTTCCGCGAGCAACTCCGCAGGAGCGTAGGACGCTCGGGGATCATTGCGGGGGTCGAAGGCGCTGGTTATGGCTATGTGGACGACGCACAGCGTCAGCGCATCGAGATCTCTTCTGGTCGTCAGGATGGGTGGGACTACGCACGTTCCGCCTTGTCTACAGGTACTGGTGCCCTCGTAGGTTTCAGTGCGGGTACTGCGCTGGACCTCGCTGCAACTCGCCTGAGTAGTGTGGTGAGGGGTTGGAGAGACAAGACACCCGCTCCTGCAGCAGTTGACTCTCCTAGGGGTACGGTTGCACCTGTCCAGCGAGCGACTGGTGATGTGACTCCGGGCACACAGGCAGTAGACCCGGAAGTACCAGCAGGGGGAGGTTCTCATAGGGTGACCGTCGAGTTGCCGGGAGAGCAAGCCGCCCCGACACCCCCGAGTGAACGCGGAGTTCCTACGCAATCGGTCGAGCGTCTGCTCGCTGGGGACACCAAGGATGTTGGAGGCATCGAGATCCCGGTTCACCCCGGCTCGGAGAACCCCGTCCGTTCCATGCGGGAGACACAGGAGTTGGCCGAGGGGGTAGCCTCGCAGCTTAACGACATCCCTGAGCATCAACTCGCGGAGGCCCTACCCGATCTTCTCAGGGCAGAGCTGTCTGACAACGAGAGGAAGAACTTCACCACGGCTGTCCTCCAGGCGGCGAATCAGTCCATGGATGACCTGCGTGATCTGTACCTGCGACGAGCGGCTGCTGCCGATGCTGAAGTGCCCTCCCTGAATAGGCAGATCGCAGATCAGGAGATGAAAACCGACAACCTCTACAAGCTGGACTCGGCACTTAAAGCCCAGACGGCGCTCACTCAGAGGGCACGCCAGGAGTACAACACGAAGCTCTCCGAGATCACCCCCGCGAAGCTCCGTGAAGAAGGCTTCTCTGGGGAGGACATCGGGTTGGAGATGATGCGGCGTCGTGCCGCGATGGAGCAGGAGATCGAAGTCAAGCGTATCCAAGCGGATTACGACGCGCAGATCCGAGCGAGCATTCGCGAAGATGGTGACTTCTCTAAGGCCATGGAACTGACGGCCAAGAAGCGCCGGGATGTTCAAGCCCTTACACCCTCCCCAGAGAAGGCGAAGCCGGGCTTCTGGGATAAGGCCGCGGAATTCTCCATCAGTAACGTCTTCTCGCTCACCACGCTGCAGATCAACCTGTACTTCTCTGCCTTCAAGATGCTGGCAGGTCCAGCGGTACGGGCGTTCCTGAGTGACCCTCTCACTAAGGCTACACGCGCGGAGGCTTTCGCCAGCTACGCTACCATCCGTGCCTCTCAGAAAGCGGCGCTACGGGCAGCTAGTGCAGCTTGGCGGTATGAGCAGGGCATCACCAATGCTGACCCTAACCGCTTTCTTGAGTCCCATATCGCGATGGGTGGCAATAAGATCACAGGACGCATCGCTCCTCACCTCCGTCTCTTCATCCGAGGGATGGGCGCTTCCGACGAATGGATGACGCGTCTCGCCTACGACTCCCGAGTGGCAGGTATGGCGGCTGCGCGTGCTACCAATGAAGGTATCGAGATGGGCCTGAAGGGTAAGGCGCTCAACGCTCATATCCGAGAGTCCTACGAGCGGGCAGTGAAACAGGCTTACGACTCGGAGAACACGGACGTTCTTCTCGAACCACTCGTCCGCAAGGGGCACAACCTGGGACTTCGCGGGGAAGAACTCCAGCGGTATGTCGAGAAGGAAGCCCTGCGCGACCCTGAGATTCTCCGTAGAGGGAACAGTGAGGAAGCCAAGGAGTACGTCAAGCACGTCCTGTACAAGCAGGAGTTTGATAACTCCAACCTGGGGGAAAGCCTCGGGAAGGCGGTGGACGATCTGCTGAACAAGTGGCCGATCCTCAAGGTGGTCTCGGGGTGGCTCTTCTTCCGCACCCCCATCCGTGTCGTTCAGGAAGGTCTCCGGTTCACCCCCGGAGTGAACCTCGTCAACCCCGTGTTCCTGCGGGATCTGGCAGGGTTCAATGGTCCTGAGAGGGAACTCATTGCTCGTGCCCAGGCGATGACTTCTATGGGTGTCATGGGGGCCGTCGCTACGCTGTGGGCACAGGATCGTGTCACTGGGGATGGTGCTCCCAATAGCTGGACGGATAGCCGCTTCCAGCGGGACTCTCACTTGCCTGACCCCTACTCCATCATCGATGCGAACGGTAAGAGCTGGAACTACCGCTTCATCGACCCTGTAGCAACTCCCGTCAAGGTCATGGTGAATGCGCTGGAGAGGATGGAGAACTATCGCGTCCGCGAAGCTCAGGGAGAGTTCATCGATCAGGAGCACTGGGAGAAGGCTCTGGCCGTTGTGAGTCTGGCCGTTGGGTCACTGACGAACGCCATCCGCGATGCCAACCTCTTCACTGGTCTGGATCAGATGATGGAGTTCTCGGAAATCCTCATGGACGCCGAGGCAGAGGAGTCTGCGCTGCTCAAAGTGTTCAGCGACAAGATGCGTCTACTGCTCCCGAGTTCTCTGCACAAGTTCCGCCGAAGTACGGACCCTGAAGTAATGGAACCCGCGAATGCCCTGCAGATGGTGGAGACTCAACTCCTGAATCCTGTGGGTCTCAGCTCGGGGATTATCACTCCACACTCCTATGACCACATGGGGCGCAGACGTGAGGTGACGAACCCGATGGCTGGCTGGTGGTTGGGATCCCGTGCTACCCCGGAACAACGTGAGAAGGGGCGCAGCGAACAGGAACTCTTCATCGACGAGGAGTTGAACAAGCTGCGGAAGGAAACCGGGATGAACTTTCGGGTGCCCTTCAAGCACCGGCGTACTGGGGACGTGGACTACCGGACTGTCCTGACATCTGACGGTACGCAGACCTTGTACGACCGGTGGAACGAGTTGTACTCCGAGACGCTCTCCAAAGACGGTCTCGAAGCTATCCTCCGTGCCCCTGCCCCTGTAGGCACCTTCAAGCACAAGGCATTGAAGGCAGATAGAGCGCAGCAGCTTATGACTCAAGCACGGGATGCTGCCTTTAATCGTCTCATGGCGGAGGAGCATCAAGTGGTCGAGGAGTACATCCGACACGAGATCCGCAAGAACCAGTCCGAAGCTGGTCTCTGGGATGTCAACCGGACGCGGAACGCACCTCCTGTAGCACCCTGGACTCAACCCTAGACCCATCCACTGTAACCACGAAGGGCGGCTCTTGTAGTCGCCCTTTTCATTTCTATACGGAGCACCTATGGCACTTGCTCGAGTGCAGTACCTTCAAGGTTCCCCTGGAACCAAAGTGTTCGTTGTTCCCTTCCCGTACATCAATCGATTCCACGTCAAGGTCTCGGTCAATGGCGTAGAGGTAGACTTCAAGTGGCTCAATGGGACCACCATTGAACTTGAGGAGATGCCGGAAGAGAACGACGTTATCGATATTGTCCGAGAGACCGACCGCGAGACTCTTCTGGTGGACTTCCAAGATGGCTCCACCATGACCGAGGCGCAGTTGGATCTTGCGTCGCGTCAGTCGTTCTATCTGGCGCAGGAAGCATTCGACCTCACGGCGTCCACCCTGGCAGTTGCCAACGATGGCTCGTACTCCGCGTCCTTCCGTCGGATCACCAACCTGCTGTATCCGCAGACTGATGTGGACGCAGCCAACGTTCAGTACGTCAAGGATGTGCTGACCTCCAGTAAGGACGCCTTCGAGGAACGTGTCAAAGCTGAGACTGCTCGTACCGAGACCTATGCAGCTCGGGATCTCACTCTGACGTACCGCAACACCGCGAACCAGCATCGGTTGACTGCGGAGGCTCACCGGGATACGGCCAACCAGCACCGTCTGGATGCTGCAGCTTCGGCTGTCTATTCCGATGCACAGGCCGACCGTGCTGAGGTTGAAGCTGATCGTTCTTTGTCTGAGGCGAACCGGGCGGAAGGAGAGGCTGACCGTTCCCGTGATGAGGCTGATCGTGCCCAGGCCCTAGCGGACAGCCTGGAGAGTGTCCCCGGAGGTGCCATGGTTATGTGGCCCCATGCGGTCTCTTTGATCCCTGCGGGATGGGTTCTCTGTGACGGCACCAATGGAACCCCTGACATGCGTGGGCTGTTCCCGGTGGGTGCTGGCGGTGGTTATAGCCTGGGAGCCACTGGTGGTGCCAACACGAAGTCGCACTCTCATGGTGACAACTTCAGTGTGGACAACCACACGCTGAACAACTCCCGAATCCCGAGTCATCGTCACCAGGGGGGTCATGTTCTCTCTACCAGTGATCTTGCGGGCTATGGGACCACTTCGGGAACGTCGCGTCCCCGTCACACTGGTTCTACCAGTGGTTCTCGCAACTCATACCCTTGGTCTAATTACACCGGTAACGGGGACGCGCACGCCCACGGTCTGAGTGGAAGCGTCAGTAGCGCGACTATTGATGTCCGTCCTCCGTACCGGGCCATCCACTTCATTATGAAGCTCTAGGAGACGTAGATGCTAACTGTCATTCGAGAAACTAACGGCTTCACCGTGATTCATGCGGGTGAAGTACTTGAGGTGGCCTCGCTGCCTCTACCTGACTCTTTCAGTGCGCTCCATTGGGATGGCTCTAGCGGTGAAGTTGAATTCATCAACTGCCAGGAACGTTGCAATGAACCTCTGGAGGACACCTCTATTGCGGAGGACTGTCTCCAGGCTTTCTTCGATGAGAAGGAGCGCATTGCGGAAGAGACCCGTCAGGCCTTTCAGGAACGCAAGAACTCTTGGGAGTACGTCCGCGAGAATCGCGACGACATCCTCAAGGAAACCGACTGGATGGTTCTCCCCGACTCACCTCTCAATGAGACAGCTCTTGCAGAACTGAAGGCCTATCGACAGGCCCTGCGTGATATTCCCAGTACCTTTGGGAGTCCAGCCGCTGTTGAATGGCCGGAAAAGCCCTCCTTCCTGTAGTTCGCAACTTGAGAAACCCTCAATGCAAGAAAAGCTGTCCTCCCTTGAGGCCATCATTGGTATGGCCCTGACGGGCCTCATCATTGGTCTCGGGCAGGTATTGGCATCGGAGGAAAAGATCACACCACGAATCATCATTGGACGCGCCTTGTCCTCGATGGGGCTGGCTCTTGTAGCTGGCATCGTCCTGATCCAGATCCCTGACATCCACATCCTGGCCTTGATCGGTCTGTCAGCACTTATCGCTTCTCTGGGTACCAGCGCCCTGGAGAAGCTCTTCCAGAAATACTTTGGAGTCGGCAAATGACTGCATCCAAGGAACTACTGGAGAAGCTCCACAACGTTGTCGGTGAGAAGCTCTACGAGCGGATCGCCTCTGGAGAAGCCACGGCTGCCGAGTTTGGGCAAGCCATCAAGTTCCTCCAGAACAATGGCATCGAAGCTCTCCCCGAGGGGAACGACGCGCTGACCAAGCTCGAAGGCTCTCTCAAGGAGCGTCTCCCGTTCTCCGACCTGAACGACCCTACGACTTACCAGTAGACCGTCGCTCAGGCTTCACCTGAAGCCCCCTGTCCCTCTCTCGCAGCTAACCCTGTGGGATTGGGCAGGGGGCTTTTTTTTGGACCTCAGAATGGCTCAGAAGAAGAATACCAACGCACTACCTCCCGACCATCCACTGCAGGACTTTCGCAACTTCCTTTTCCTCGTGTGGACCTTCCTGTGGGAAGCCGGAGCGATCACCGCCCCGAAGCCTGACCCCACGGCTGTTCAGTACGACATCGCGTACTACCTCCAGCATGGTCCCCGGCGAAAAGTCATCGAGGCCTTCCGAGGAGTGGGCAAGTCATGGATCACTGCAGCCTACGTCTGCTGGCGACTACTGCTGAATCCTCACCTGAACTTCCTCGTGGTGTCCGCCTCGAAGGATCGCTCGGACCAGTTCTCTATCTTCACCAAGCGACTCATCTACGAGCTGCCCATCCTGGCTCACCTGAAGCCCAAGGATAATCAGCGGACCTCCAACATTGCGTTCGACGTTGGCCCTGCAGGGGTATCCCACTCTCCCTCGGTGAAGTCCGTGGGTATCACCGGGCAGATGACCGGTAGCCGTGCTGACGAGATCATCGCGGACGACGTGGAATCCCTGAACAACTCCCTGACTCAACTCATGCGGGATGTCCTCGGGGAGCGCATCAAGGAGTTCGACGCGATCCTGAAGCCTGGGGGCAACATCACCTACCTGGGTACTCCCCAGACGGAGATGAGCATCTACAACGTGCTGGAAGACCGTGGGTATCAGATCCGCGTGTGGCCCGCTCGTATCCCCAAAGATCCCTCCAAGTATGGCAACCGGTTGGCTCCGTACATCATGGGTCTCATCGAGCATGGGGCCAAGGAGGGGCAACCCACGGACCCCCAGCGATTCTCCCACGAGGATCTTCTGGAGCGAGAGGCCTCCTACGGGAAGTCTGGCTTCGCTCTCCAGTTCATGCTGGATACCACCCTCAGTGATGCCGACAAGTATCCTCTCAAGCTGAAGGATCTGATCGTCATGCCCCTGGACACTCGCATGGCCCCCGTGAAGGTGGTCTGGTCGTCTGGCCGCGAGTACGTCACCCAGGGTGTTCCAGTGGTGGGTCTCGCAGGGGATCGCTTCTACGGTCCCATGTGGGTCGATACGTCTCTCGCTGAGTACACCGGAGCGATGATGTTCATTGACCCCTCGGGCCGTGGTACTGACGAAACCTCCTATGCGGTCGTGAAGATGCTCCACGGCTGGCTCTACTTGGTGGACGTGGGTGGCTTCACTGGAGGCTACGAGGATGCAACTCTGGAGAAGCTCGCGAAGATCGCCAGACTCCATCAGGTGAACATCGTCCAGGCTGAACCCAACTTCGGTGATGGCATGTTCCTCGAACTCTTCCGTCCGCATCTACAGAGGCACCACGCGTGTCGTCTGGAAGAAGGCCCTCGGGTGAGTCAGCAGAAGGAACGCCGGATCATCGACATCCTTGAGCCTGTCCTCACGCAGCACCGCTTGGTGGTCGATGAGGCTCTCATCAAGAAGGACTTCGATTCGGCTCCCGAGGCCAAGTACGGTTTGTTCTATCAGATGACTCGGTTGACTCGTGACCGTGGATCCCTGGCTCACGATGACCGCCTGGACGCTCTCTCAGGCGCTGTAGCCTACTGGGTGGACCAGTTGGGTAGGGACACGGAGAAAGCCGCTCAGTCGCATCGAGAGGAGCTTCTACAGCAGGAACTGGACAAGTTCATGGATCAAGCCCTGGGCTACACCCGCAAGAAGGACAAGTGGGTGAACGTCCAGTGAACGCTCAGTGAACGCCGAAGGATGACCCTTTGAGACCCTCTTTTAGGAAATTCTAATTGAGGGTCTTTTTTTCGGCTGACATCAACAGCTTACGATTACCACGAGTTCATGGAGGAAGATGATCCCCAAGCCCCCCGGTTGATATATCCCTATAGATGTAACTATAGGTACAACTATAGATGTATCTGGGGCCTACTGACACGGTTGATTCCTCCTGTAGGTGAGCTAGAGCTGTACCATTGCTGTCTCTGACCACCATCATCCCCCAAGTACCATCCCTCCATAGATTCCCTCTGTAGTACCTCCCTCCAAAGAATGGGTCCTTGTTCCTCTAATAGATATTATTCTAGAGATTTAAGGACCCATTAACGATGATGATGATTGTTGTACCTCTGTAGTACCTCTATAGTCCAACTCCCTGTCCGATCTGTCTGTATCCTCCCTGGCTGTCTCTGCGGTTGCATCTTTGAGAAGGGGAGGGTAGATGTGTCTCGTAGGTGAATCTGCGGGTGAGTCTCGAAGAGAAGTCTCCCAGGAAAATTTGGGAGAGAAATCTGAAGGGGTACCCACGCGTTCCCTGGAGCAGGTTTCCCCCGTACCCACCCCCGGAACCCGCGAGAAATCGAGGGGGACCACCCCACCGGGCACACTATCTGCCACACCTCCCGCCTAAACCATTGATTTTACTGCAGTCCCTTGGCACTACGGATACCTTTAGACCCTTCGCGGGTCATTTTTTACTGTATAAATCGCCAGTAGTCATCAGCAGTGTGTCATTCTGATACACTTTTGGGGTAGGGCTTAGTCCTTTTCCCGTCTATCTATAGATCCCATCCCATAGACTCCCATCTATAATCCCTCCCTGGCGACCCACCCAGCGACCCACCCAGCGACCCACCCAGCGACCCACCCAACGACCCACCCAGCGACCCACCCAACGACCCACCCAGCGACCCACCCAGCGACCCTGAGGCGCGCCGAAAGCTTGCGACCTCGAGACACACCCGCGCGCGTAACCTTATAGGCGCAACCCTCGATCACCTCCCGTCAAACTAAATTCCCTTTGAGTCCAAACACTTAGCACTTTTTTCGATTTATTTTCGGTTTCCCTGTTGACGCCACCAACCCGATCGCGTATAGTTCGAGCCATGGAAGCACAGCAGCACGGCTTCCAACCACCGGCCCCAGCGGCTCGGTCGCTCTCTAAAAGACTGGCGAGTAGTCCCATCGATAGGCTTATAGCCTCGGGAGTCTAGGTTGGCACCTTCAGGCCGCTTAAAGGTGCATCGGTGGGGTGGGAATGGCACAGGGCAAAGCTCATCGCCTGAACCTCAACGCTCGCCTAAAAGTATCCGACCTCGGTTGACTTCTGCGGTTGAATACTTTAGAGTGCGGAACCATGAAAGGGCAGCAGGTTGGCCCTTACCTGACCACCACGGATCAGGCGCTCATTAAAAACTCGGGAACCTCGCGAAGGGTAGGCTGCGAGAATGAAACAAAAGCCGCCCGTGAAGTTCGCTGAACGCTCACCAGCAGTAGTTCTGCGGATGCACCTGCTAGGTATACGGGGTGCATCATCGGACCCACTGGGTTTCATTGCCTGAATGTATCCGACCTCGGAACCAACACGGAGAACGACATGATCAAGATCAGTCAGACCAGCAAGCTGAAGGCCCGCTCGTGGTCCCTCCCGGCACTAGAGACGTGCCCCGGCGCTCGCACCAAGGGTGGGGCACTGGTAGAGGCCTGTCAGGGGTGCTACGCCACCACCGGCAACTATCGATTCCCCAGCGTCAAAGCGCCACGGGAACACAACAAGGAAGACTGGAAGCGCCCGGAGTGGGTCGCGGATATGGTCTCCGAGCTGGACGCGGATCGTTACTTCCGCTGGTTTGACTCTGGCGACCTCTACAGGGTCGAACTGGCAGAGAAGGTGCTGCAGGTCATGGAGCAGACGCCCCACTGTAATCACTGGATCCCAACCCGCTCGCATAAGTCCCCCCGGATCGAGATGATCCTGCGGCGGATGGAAGCTCTGCCCAACGTGGTGGTACGGAGGTCTTCGGATTCCGTCACGGGTGAGGCTGACGCTAACCACGGCTCGACCATCATCCCGACCCCCGAAGATGCGCACCCTGGGATGTTCGTCTGCGGGGCCTACTCCCGAGACGGGAAGTGCGGAGACTGCCGCGCGTGCTGGTCCAAGGATGTCCCTCTGGTCGCCTATCCGGCGCATGGTCAGAAGATGCGCAAGGTGATCCGCATCGCTGTGGCCTGATCTATCCGACCTCGGAAGTGAATCAATCCTAGAGGCTGTCTCCGCGAGGCCTCTAGCGTGGACTCACAGACCAACAGAGGAAACACGCCATGAGCGTAATGATTCTGGGACACGACAAGATCGACCAAGTAACTCGCGGGGTGCATGAGCTGATCGCTCGCAACCTGATCCCGGAGGGTTTCATCTGCTGCGGGGTCGTACTGGGTCAACCAGAGGCCGTCAGGCAGTCCCCACAGTTCAACCTGCAGATGCTCGGCAACACCCTGCAGAGCCTCAATGTGGAGGCCTTCGAGAGCCGCTATGGGGAGATCCCACTAGAGGAAGAACCGAAGTACTACCGGTATGAGCACCCCGAGGCCCCCGGCTTTATGTCGGCTCACGAGTGGTTCACTGCAATCGGGGCTCTAACCGAGTTTCGCTACCAGTTGAACGCGACGAGCGCCCCTGACCTGCACGAGATGGCCGACCGCATGAAGCCTCTGCTGGCCCTCCTGTTGGAAGCGACAGACCGCACCTGAGACCCACTGAAGCCCGCCCAGGGCGCTCCTTAAGGGGGGTGCCCGTGGGTGAGGTGTGCCCATACCTATCCACACATGGAAACGAAACGACCATGAAAGCAATCGTAGCTTGTGAATCATCCGGCGAGGTCCGCGAGGCTCTTCGCGCGATGGGTGTAGATGCCTACTCCTGCGACATTCTCCCGGCAGACGATGGCAGTCCCTACCACCTACAAGGTGATGTGCTGCAGTTCCTCGACCGAGGCTGGGATCTGATGATTGCCCACCCTCCCTGCACCTACCTCGCATCTAGTGGCCTCCACTGGAACAAGCGAGTGCCCGGACGCGAAGAGAAGACCCTAGAGGCTCTTGAGTTTGTCCGCGCCTTGATGGCTGCAGACATCCCCTATATCGCCATTGAGAACCCCGTCGGTCGCATCTCGACGGCCATCGATGCACGCGACTACGGATTCAGCACGGCGAAGGCCTCGCAGTACATCCAACCGCACCAGTTCGGACACGACGCAAGCAAGCGCACTGGGTTGTGGCTCAAGGGTCTCCCTGAACTTCAGCACACCCAGGTCGTGGCCCCGCGAATGGTCGAAGGCAAGCCCCGATGGGCCAACCAGACGGACTCTGGACAGAACAAGCTAGGCCCCTCTGAGGATCGCTGGAAGGAACGCAGCAAGACATTCACTGGGATTGCTCAGGCGATGGCCTCGCAGTGGGTCCCCCACATCCGCAACAACATGAAGGAAGCAGCATGAACGAAATCGACAACCGACCGTTGGCAACTCAAGAGGTCCGCGAGATGTACAACAAGATGTGCATCACCAGAGACCACACGGATGGTCTCGGGGCTTACCACGATGCCTGTCAGGAGGTTAAAGACTTCCGGGCTAGGTACCGGTGGCCTGAAGATGAGAAAGCCGCTCAGACGCAGCCACAGAGGCCACCACGGATTGTCCGTCCGACTGGTCGCAAGGTTGCACGCACCAAGGAAGAAGCACTCGCATTCATCGAAGCAGCATTCAGCTAGAGGAGAACACCAAATGAAAATCCAGATGCGCTACATCATGTTCGATGGTGACGACGCTGAGATGTGCAGCAAAGACGACGCAGACACCATCGGCATCTACATCATCCGAGAAGAGGGAGACCCTGGCTACCAACCCAACGAGGATGGCATCGAGTACCCCGAGTGGGTGGCCGACTGTTACCCCGAGTGGGCGGCAACCCGAGTGGTCCTGTCGTATCCCCTCGGCACAAAGCTCGCTGATGCGGAGACACGGCGAATCTTCAACAAGGGACTGCCTGATGGCGGCAACGAGGAGAAAGCAGCATGAGAGTAACCGTAAGCAAATCCGGGGACCACTGGCAGGTCCGCGCTGAAGAGGGCACCCAGCGAGGGGAGATCATCGCTCGGGCACAGTCTGTCGGACTCACCGATGTGGAGTTCCTCTGCTTTGGTCAGATCGGGGGCAACCTGCTTGCCTTCGAGGGTGTCCTCACCAAGGAGGGCCTGGACCTCACCGACGACGAGACCTCGCACATCCTGCGGGCTGCGATCCTCCCGACGATGACTCCCTCGTGGCATCGAGTGGAGCATCACCCGACTGTCTCCGGGGCTGGCCGCTTCGAGGTATCCTTACCGGGAGGTAGCCAGCGTATCCGTAAAGCTCGCTACGTCACCCTCTCGATGCGTCAGGGAGTACGGGCACGAGGGGTCACCTTCCAACTGCTCGCACCTAAGGAGGTAGCCGCATGAAACGTCTCAAGGACTGGATCCACCCGGCCATCGACCTCGCCATCCTGGGGTTCTCGGTCTACATGATGATCTGGGCGATCTTCCGCTGGTAAGCCACGGTTTTCCTTGGTATTAGCAATCCGGGTACGCAATACTTACGCGCAATATTGCGGACCTACATCACAAAAGCATAAACTAGCGATCAACCACGGGAGGACGTGGAGAGGCACCGCATGGGGCGTGTGTACTCTTGGGTGGGAAACGTGCAGGTATCGAGCATGAACTTTGGATTCACTCTTTTCGGCTGCTCATTCTTTTTCGAGAGCGCATCAGTAACGAAGGGCAACAAGTTCCTTGACTGGATAGTAGACCCCAATGATATCCTCCTGTGGATAGGACCGTCACACATGGTCCTCTCAAGGGAGAAAGGAGTCCAAAATGAGTTACAAGAAGGAGGCGGCGAGAGCGATTAGCTTCTTGAAGGAAGTCCAGATGGTGCAAGCGGACATGCCCGCGCAGACTCTCAGGACTTTCATCGAGGTTGCCAATCGACCAGGCATCACAATGACGGAGTTGGCGCGGCGTCTGGGGTACTCCCAGGCGTCATGCTCTCGCAACGTCGCAGCCTTGGGCAAGTGGCACAGCTACAACAAGAAGGGGCATGACCTCCTGAAAGCAGAGGAAGACCCCGCCGAACGTCGTCGGAAGATCGTCAAGCTGACCCCCAAGGGTGAGCTATTCGCAGAGGCGCTCTTCAAGCATCTGACCTGCGAGTGATTCCAAGGTTGGTGCCCGGAGTGGGACTCGAACCCACACGGCTAGATGCCACGGAGTTTTAAGCTCCGAGTGTCTACCAGTTCCACCATCCGGGCGGCAACTCAAGTGACCAGCGAGAGAGGAGGCATCCCATGCCAGTCCAACCGAGAGGCAGAAGCTACGAAGCTTCTGTGAGCCACAAAGGCGAGCGTTACCGTCGCATGTTCCCCAGCCGCACACAAGCGGAGATGTGGGAGGCAGAGTCCAAGGCTGCATTGTTGAGGGGTGAACTACCCGACCTCGCAACCGATGAGGCCCCGGAAGAGAAGGGCAAGCCCAGGACTCTGAAGGAACTCTTCGACGCTACCTACCGTAGCTCGTGGGCTGGCATCGCTGCAGAGAAGAGCATCGTCACTGGTGCCAAGCAGATCCTTGAGTACTTCGGACCCAACACGAGGTTCACCGAGATCCGCGAGGAACAGATCGATGGTCTGGTCTTCATGTGGGAAGCGAGGGGCCTCGCCAATGGGACCATCAACAAGCGGCTCTCGATCCTGTCGATGATGCTGCGCCATGCCCACGACCGTCAGTGGGTCTCTCGTGTGCCGAAGATGCCCCGCAAGAAGACAGTCAAGGGTCGCATCCGCTACTTCACCGAGCAGGAGGAGCAGCACCTCATCGAGTACTTCAAGATGATCGACCAGCCTGATCTGGCTGACCTCGTGGTGATCGGAGTGGACACCGGGATGCGGATGGGGGAGATCCTTCGCGCTGAGTACCGGGATGTCCATGACGGCATCCTCTCGATCTGGAAGACCAAGAACGGAGAGCCTCGGAGTGTACCTCTGACCTCTCGTGCCAGGGCTGTCATCGCGAGGCGTCAGAAGGATGGACACCAGAGGATCTTCCATGGCTGGTCCTACGCACAGATCCGCCACTACTGGGACCGCGCTCGGAGTCACATGGGGATGGCCCATGACCCTCAGTTCGTGATGCATGTGATGCGCCACACGTTCTGCTCGCGGCTGATCCAGAAGGGAGTCAGCATCGTGATCGTGAAGGAGTTGGCTGGTCACTCAACCGTGGTTGTCACCATGCGGTATGCCCATCTGGCTCCGGCGAATCTGGTCAGTGCGATCCGTGCCTTGGAGAAGGGTGAAGACTCCGCAGAATACTGTGATACCCGGAACCCTGATGTGCCACAACCGTGTGGCATCCGCTGATTCATGTGGCGTGGCCACTGATCTGACCGGAAGGAGACTGCCGACAGATCAATAGGTTATCTACAGGAGCTACTCTCAGTCTCCTCTGAAAAGGCACTTAAAATGCCTCGGCCGCAAGGCTGTGCCGGTTCGAGTCCGGCCGCCCCCACCATGATTGATATCTCCGCATGAAGTTTCTGGCTCGAACATCCATTCGAGATGGATTTTCCTGCGCCTGTGTGTAAGCACTGATCTCATCGTTCCCCCTGCGACGTTTTGGGCGCATAGTGGGAACTCGGCAGGTTGTGACAGGCTTGGGCATGGATGACAGCGCACACCCGCGCGAATCAGACAAGAAAACAGCGCGTCTCCACAGGGATTCGGGTGGCCAGTCCACATCGGGCCCATTGGTTGTGGGCGTGCTGGCGGCCATCGTGTTCCTCGGGCTGTTCTTGCTTATTGACCGTGCCTGGAAGAGCGAGCTGACCGAACGCCAGAGCGCGACCGTTGCAAGCGAACTGGCCAGTTTGCGCACGCAAGTGGAAAGCCTGATCAACGGGCTGGTGCATTCGACCATCGGGCTGGCCGCCTACGCCTACGCCCATCCCGAGATGGAGAGCAGTGAGTTCGAACGCGTCGCCGAGCGCATTCATCGTGGGCACGAAGATCTGATGCTCTCCCTGACTCTGGCCAGGGGCCCGGTCATCGAGTTTGTCTATCCCCTTGAGGGCAACGAGCCGGTCGTGGGACTCGACATTGGGGCTCACCCGGAGCAGGCGGCTTCGTTCTATCGGGTATTGCGGGAACGCGAGCCCGTGGTGGCAGGTCCCTGGCCCCTGGTTCAAGGCGGTTGGGGTTTGTTGGTGCGCGCCCCTGTGGATACCGGCCCGGTCCAGGATGAACCATGGGGTTTGGTCGACGCTGGGTCGGATCAGGCTATGACGATTAGCAGCATAGCGCTTGATTTTGAAGTGTTGCTGGATAAAGCGGGTATCCATGACCGGATGGATTTGCTGCGAGTGGCGCTGCGAGGTCGCGACGGCGCGGGCGACTCCGGCCCGTTCTTCTACAATCCCCACGACCTCGATGACGATGCCCCATACCAGCACCACATTCGCTTCCCCGGAGGCGAATGGCAGCTCCTGGCCGAACTGGACCCCGCTCATGCGGGTACCGATCGTCCCGTGGCCTGGTGGGCCCTGGGCCTGGTGGGCGCCCTTGCGGTCGGAGGGTACGCGTATCGGGTGGGGACGGGCCTGCAGCAAAGGCGCCGCGACCTGGATCGCTATCGGGGGCTGGTCAATCGCCTGGAGGACCCGACGCTCGTGGTATCCGGCCGACGCATGCTCTGGGCCAATCCGGCCTTTTCCCGAATGCTGGGATATCAGCCGCCGGTCGATACGGAGCTCGAACGGCTGGACCTGGTTCATCCGGATGATCTGGATCGACTGCCACCGCAACTGGATTTCGCGGACACAGACCCGGAAACGCATGGTCAGGAGGTTCGCATTCGTCTGGGGCAGGGAGACTATCGGTATTTCCTGTTGCGCTGGGTGCCCGTCGACTGGGGCGAGGGTCACGCCTTGCTGTTGACGTTTGTAGATGTGCACGAGAATCGACTGTTGTTCGATGCCCTGACCGCTGCCCGTGACCTCCAGGAGGCGATGTTCGAGGCCATTCCGGGTTATGCCCTGGTGGTGGATTCTGTGGGCACGATTCGGCGCATATTTGGTGACACCTGCCATCGCTTGTCGCCAGCCGTACCACTTGTCGGTCAACGGCTGGACCAGTTGCTGCCATCGGAGTTGGCCGGACGGTTTCTCGAGGTGGTACACCGCGCGATCGAGGAGGACACGTTGCAGACGTATGAGTACCGTCTGGATGGTGACGTGCTGATGAATCTGGGGCTTGTTGAGGACGGGCCCGCGGTACGGTGGTTCGAGGCACGGATTCGACCATTGGCACGGTCCGTGGACGATCTGCCGGCAGTCGTATGGCATTCCCTGGATGTCACGGAAAGGCGTGAGCTGGAGGCGCGGTTGAAGACGATGGCCTGGGAGGACCCGCTAACCGGGATGGCCAACCGCGCGGCACTGGAACGGGCATTTCCACGACTGGCCGCCCGCGCAGATCGCCAGGGGGGCCGTCTGGCGCTACTGTTCATCGATCTTGACCATTTCAAGCCGGTGAACGATCGTCACGGCCATGCGGTGGGCGATCAACTCCTGCGGCGAGTTGCCGAACGGTTGAAAGCGCACTTGCGTCCGGACGATGTGCTGGTGCGGCTCGGGGGCGACGAGTTCATCGTCCTAACCGCGCCGCTGGATGAACGCGAAGAGGGACAGCACCTGGCCGAACGGGTGAGGCAGGATCTGGACAGTAGGTTCGAGATCCACACAGGACCTGACGATGCTGTGGAGTTGGAGCTTACCTCGAGTATCGGCGTCGCCTTCTATCCCGATGCGGGCCGGCATCTCTCCGATTTGATGATCGCGGCCGATCGGGCCATGTATCGCGTGAAGGCCCAGGGGCGCAATGACGTGGCCCTCGCGGACGACGTGTCCATTCCCAACCAAAACAGCCCGCAGTCGGCAAACCACCGGTAAGAGATGCCTCGTTGAAGGCGCCTAGGACAGGCTACGCTGCGGGTCGAGGCGGCTTGCGGTACTGTCCAGCAGGGGCTCTGGCAATCCCAGCAGTCGATCGGCCAGTAGTTCGGCCGCGAGCGGTGCGTACAGGAGCCCGCGCGATCCGTGAGCCGCGTTCAACCATACCCGTTGGTCGGGGTTACGGCTGCTGGCGCCGGCCAGTGGCAAGCGATCACGAACCACGGCGCGCGTTCCAGTCCAGCGGCTCAGCGTCTCGATCTTGGTCGGATCATCAAGCCCCGGGACCCAGCTCAGATGTTCCAGATTGAGCTGGTCGTCCTCGGCACGGGGAGTGGTATCAGGCAGGGTATGCCGCGGATGTGGTGGTTGCGTGCGCCGATAAGTGGCGCCGATCCAGGCCTCGCCGGGGCCTAGGGGGATGCAGTAGCCCTGTCCCGTCGAGACCTGTCCGCCCCAGTCCGGCAGCGGGGCACGAATCCGGGTCATCTGTCCGGACACGGTGGACACCTGTTTCAGTTCAGGGCACAGGGGACGGGTACCGGGCGCCGCTGTAGCAACCACTACATGATCCCATGGCGTCGAAGGCTCGTTCGCTTCGCCTTCTTCGGTCACCAGGCGCAGGCCTTCGCCGGCAGCCTGCAGACCCGTAACTCTTTGGGCTTCGACGGTGGGGAGCAGCTGTGCAAGCGCCGTGCAGAATTGCGCCAGGTCAAGGCCGCACCCTGCAGGATAGTAGAGGCGTGGCTCGGGTCCCGAGTTTGGGCCCACCTCAAGGTCGAACAGGCAGCCGGTGTGTTCCCGACCCGCGCGCAGCAGGCGCTGAACACGCTTTCGACCGTGTGCGCTGACACCATGAAACGAGACCCCTTCCGCCAGCACGGGGTTGATCCCGGTCTGCCGGGTGATCTCGGCCAGCAGGGCACGGGTCGAGCGCATCCCGGCCAGCGCCAGGTGGTTCAACTCGGTGTCCCTGAAGTGCGGATTCGGCAACAGGACAGCAGCCGGGTTGCCCGATGCGCCGCCGCCGGTCCCGGCGGGATCGAACAGTCGCACGTCGCAGCCTCTTTGCTGCAGAGCGAATGCGGTCGCAAGCCCCGCGAGACCTGCGCCCACGACCGCAACGCGGGGGCATTCGGCTCTCGCGGGCGGCAGGCCCGCATACCGCCCCTTGAGGCGTTCGCGTTTGCCGCCATGCCCCGGGGCACGTTCCACCGCAAATCCGACGGCCTCCAGGTCCCTGCGCACCTGTCCCGCGGCGGTATAGGTGCCAAAGGTCGCGCCAGGGTGTGAAAGCCGGGCGATCTGACGAAAGACCGCCGTGTTCCACAGGCCGGGGTTCGATCGTGGCGCAAAACCGTCCAGGAACCAGGCATCAATGCCACCGCGAAGCTGTGCAAGCAATGGGGCCGCATCCCCCAGACCGAGCGTCAGCACGGCTCGCGCATCGGGGAAAACGATCCGGTGCAGGCCCGTGACCGCAGGCGGATACTGCGCCCGCAGGGCTCGCGCATCGGCGTCATCCAGCCCCAGGTGTTGGTGGACTTCCTCCAGGCTGCCTGGCGACAGCGGGTGGGCTTCGAGGCTCAGCAGGGAGAGAAAAGCGCCGGGCGGTGCATGCTGCCGCCACTCCTGCAGTGCGAGCAGGATGTTCAGGCCCGTGCCGAAACCGGTTTCTCCGACTGCAAAGCACCCGCCGCTCGCGAAGCGTCGCGGTAGATCATTGGCTTCGATGAAGACTTCTCGAGCCTCGGCCCTGGGGTCGTCCGATCCGAAGTAGGCGTCCTGGTACTGCGGTGCGTAGGGGCGACCATCACGCCAGACGAGTTGTGCTGGCGAAAGTGGCTCACAGGGGATGGCAGGCGAGTGTACGGGAGTGACCATGAAGGCGCGCCCTACTGGGGCGCGTTGTTCGACCTTCGTGTTACTGAGCCAGCAACTCGTCGTAGGGAGTGAACGCGACCTGCGTGTTGCGCACGCCGTTGTCGAGCTGCGCCAGGAGGGTCTGGCTCAGGCCCTTGAACTTCTCCAGTTCCTCGCCCGCGAGGGACTCGCTTTCCGGCAGTTCCACGCGCATCGGGTCGCGTGGCTGATTGTTCACATGGATCTCGTAGTGCAGGTGTGGCCCGGTCGAGCGCCCTGTATTGCCGGACAGGGCGATGCGCTCGCCGCGCTTTACGGTGTCGCCTACGCTGACCAGTTGGCGGTGCAGGTGGAGATACCGGGTAGAGTAGCCCTGCCCATGCTCGATCACGATAAAGCGACCCGCGTATGGATGGTTCTCCACACGGGTGACGCGGCCGTCCGCGGGGGCATTGATTGGAGTGCCGATCGGCATGGCGAAATCCGTCCCGGAATGCGGTGCTACGCGGCCCGTGACCGGGTGGCGTCGGCGTGGGTCAAAACCGGAACTGATACGGTAATTGCCCGAGAACGGACGACGATCGAATGGTGGCAGCAGGCTCTCACCGTCCGGCGTGTAGAAGCGGCCATTGGAGTTGCGGGCCGCACGTACCGAGATGCGCTGTCCTTCGTAGTCGAAGGCCAGCAGGCGAAGATTGTGCGGGGTGTCGTCGCCGACCAGGGTTTCCATTTCCAGCAGCAGGGTGAACTCGTCACCGGAGCGGGCCTGGGTACGCACCGGGAGGTAGCGATCCAGCAGCACGGCGATGGCGCCCGCCGCGCGTGGCGAGAGGTCCGTACGTTGTGCCAATGCGGCGGACACATTGCCCTCAATCTCGGCGCTGATCACCATGTGGCTGATCTCGCGCCCGTTTTCGACCTCGCCGCGCTCGAAGTCCCAGCCATCTTCCTCGCGGATCCATTCGTAGCCGCTTGCACGGTCGGTCCAGAGGCGAAGATGGGTCAGGTAGCCTTCTTCGTCCACCTGCCATTCGATCTCCTGCCCGGGCCGGATGCGGTTGAGGATCGAGGCGTTCTCGTCATCGTCCAGAAGGCGATAGAGGGTCGCCAGCGGCAGGTCCCAGTCCCGTTGCCACAGGCTGGTCAGGCGCTCACCGCTCTTGAGCTTGTGGTTGTTCCAGTCCGAGCGGTCCTGTTCGGCCACGCGATCCTCGCCTTCGTCGAGGTCGAAGGTTTCGTACGAAGTGGGGTAGTCGGTCTCGTCGTCGAACCCGGAGTCATTGATCAGGTCGGTTGCGTAGGCGACCTTGGTGGCCTTGGCGTCGAAGTGCGAACCGGCAGTTCCGGCCGCGGCCTGCTCATTTGGCTGGGAGAGTCGCTCGGCCTGACCATTCTGGCCATCGGGGGAAATGGTGGGCACCATCGGCGACATCTTGCCGTTGGCCCCGGCCTGCAACGCCGCGATATCGAGCGGTTGCGAGGTTTCGGCGGGCTGAGAAGCGAGAAGAAGACTGGCGCTGATCGCTACAGCGAGCCCGGCTGCGCCGAGAAGAAAGACGGGTGGGATCTTTCGTTTGACGCCCATATGGCCTCTGCCCGGAAAAGTTTCCGCTTTATACCACGTTTTTTCCGGTAATAAACCCCCTCTTGCCCACGTTGCGCGGAGTCGCGGGCAGGGTGGCGTTGTCGTGATGCATCAGGACCGGACCCCGATCCCCTTGTTCAAAAGTATCAGGGCCGCCGTGTACAGGACCGCGATGAAGGCCACAATTACGGCAAACGAGACCATGATGGGGAAGTCGCTGGAGCCGAGACTGCCGTAGCGAAATCCGTCCACCATGTAGAGGATCGGGTTGAGCATCGATACGCCCTGCCAGAACTCGGGGAGCAGGCTGACCGAATAGAACACGCCGCCGAGATAGGTCAGGGGAGTGAGCACGAAGGTGGGCACGATCGCGATGTCGTCGAAGGTGCGGGCGAATACGCCGTTGATCAGCCCCCCCAGGGCGAACAGGATCGAGGTGAGCAGGACGACGACCAGCATCACGCCGATGTTGTGGATGCTCAGGGGGCTGAAGAACAGCGAAACGAGCAGGACTGCTACGCCGACGCTGAGCCCGCGGGCCACGCCCCCGAACACAAAACCGAGGATGATAACGCTGTTCGGGATCGGCGAAACCAGCATCTCTTCGATATGGCGCTGGAACTTCGAGCCAAAGAAGGACGAGACCACGTTCGAATAACTGTTGGTGATCACTGCGAGCATGATCAGCCCGGGGACGATGAAGTCCATGTAGCGAAAGCCGTCCATGTCTCCGATGCGCTCGCCGATCAGACCCCCGAAGATGATGAAGTACAGGGCGGTAGTGATCACCGGCGGCAGGATGGTCTGCACCCAGATGCGTGCGAAGCGCAGCACTTCCTTGGTCACAATAGTGCGAAAGGCGACCCAGTAGTCGTGCAGGTGACGCGCGCTCATTGTGGATTCTCCGGCTGCTCGGTCGCGCCTTCGGCACCGGGGGTAAGATGGCTCGGTTCCGGCTCGCTGCGTGTCATCCGCAGGAACAATTCTTCCAGACGATTAGCCTTGTTGCGCATGCTCTGAACCTTCAACCCCGCCTGGTCCAGGGTGCGGAAGAGGTCGTTCAGGTGCTGCCCCCGCTGGATGTCGGCCTCCAGGGTGAGTTCGTCGATCTGCCGGATCGGGATGTCCGTGTCGCGGGGGAGCTGCAGGACCGGCTCGCTGAGATCCAGCACCATGGTCTCGGTTTCGAGCTTCGCGAGCAGCTGTTTCATGGTTGTGTTCTCGACGATCTGGCCGTCATCGATGATTGCGATGTTGCGGCAGAGGGACTCGGCCTCTTCCAGGTAATGCGTGGTGAGGATGATGCTGCGGCCATCGGTATTGATGCGCCGGAGGAAATCCCACATGGAGCGACGCAGCTCGATGTCCACGCCAGCGGTAGGCTCGTCCAGGATCAGCAGTTTGGGTTCGTGCACCAGGGCACGGGCGATCATGAGTCGGCGTTTCATCCCGCCGGACAGGGTGCGGGCCATGTCCTTGCGCTTCTCCCAAAGCCCCAGCTCGCGCAGGTAGTGCTCGGTGCGGCGCCAGGCCTCGTGGCGCGGGATGCCGTAGTAGCCCGCCTGGTTCACCACGATCTCGCCGATCGGCTCGAAGTTGTTGAAATTGAACTCCTGCGGGACCAAGCCGATCGAGCGCTTCACGGCCTGTTGGTCGCGATCCAGGTCGTGCCCGAACACGCGCACCTCCCCGGCGGTCTTGTTGATCAGTGAGGTGATGATGCCGATGGTGGTGGACTTGCCGGCCCCGTTCGGCCCGAGCAGGGCGAAGAAACTCCCGGGCGCCACCTCCAGATCGATGCCCTTCAGGGCCTCGAATCCGTTCTTGTAGGTCTTGCGCAGGCCGCGAATTTCCAGCGCTGGTGACATGCTCACATCCTGTGGCGGTGGGTGTACCGGCCGGGACGGCCAACGGGCGTTATTATGGCCGTTTTGACCGACTCGGGAGGAAAGCCGCGTGGATTCTGCCTTTGTTGAAGCCGCCGACGACGCCATCGATCTGGTACCCGTCACCGCCGACACCCTGGAGGCCCGTCTCGAGGCGGCACCGCCGACCTGGCGCGCCTGGGCCGAGGCGGGGCGCTTCGAGGGCAAGGACGGGCAGGTTTTGCGCGTGCCGGGTCAACAGGGACAGCTGGCCGCGATTCTGGTGGGGTTCGATGCCGATATACCCCTGTGGATGCTGGCGGCGGCCGCCGAGACCCTGGCCACGGGCCACTATCGTCTGCTGACGGATGGGCTCGACCCGGCGACACAGGAGCAGGCCGCGATCGGCTGGGGCCTCGGCTGCTACCGCTTCGACCGTTATCGGGCGGCCGAGGATCGGCCGGCGCCCAAGCTGGTCTGGCCCGAGTCGGTCGACCGCGAGCGGGTGGGGGCCTACATCGAATCCATCGCCATGACCCGCGATCTGATCAACACGCCGGCCGCCGACATGATGCCCGCGAACCTCGCCCTGACCGCGCGCGAACTGGCCGAGGCCTTTGGTTGCAGCCTGCATGTGGTGAGCGACAGCGACGCGCTGGAGAAGTCGTACCCCTGCGTGTATGCGGTGGGGGAGGCGAGTGCGCATGGCCCGCGGGTGATCGAACTCACCTGGGGCCCCGCGGATGCGCCGTCCGTGGTGCTGGTAGGCAAGGGGGTCTGTTTCGATTCTGGTGGCCTGAACCTCAAGCCGGGCAACTCCATGCGCCAGATGAAAAAGGACATGGGCGGTGCGGCGATCGTGCTGGGGCTCGCGCGACTGATCATGGCGACGGAACTGCCGGTTCGGCTGACGGTACTGATTGGCGCGGTCGAGAACGCGGTGGGTTCGCGCGCGTTTCGCCCGGGCGACGTGCTGACCGCGCGCAATGGCAAGACGATCGAGGTCGACAATACCGACGCGGAAGGTCGGCTGGTGCTCGCGGATCTGCTGGATCGGGCCGGCAGCTTCCACCCGGACCTGCTGGTGGACTTCGCCACCCTGACCGGCGCGGCCCGCGTCGCGGTGGGGACCGAGATCAGCGCCGTATTCGCCAGCGATGATGACTGGGCGAAGTCGCTGGAAGCCCCGGCCAGGGCTTGGGACGACCCGGTCTGCCCACTACCGCTGCATGCACCGTATCGCTACATGCTGGACAGCGACGTGGCCGACATCGTCAACAGCTCGACCGGTGGCTACGCCGGCGCGATCACGGCGGGACTGTTCCTGAAGGAATTCGTGCCGGAAGACGTGCCCTGGCTGCACTTCGACATCATGGCGTTCAACGTGCGCGCCCGGCCGGGTCGGCCCAAAGGGGGCGAGGCGATGGGGCTGCGCGCGCTGTACGGGGCACTGGAAGAGCGCTACGCCCGCCAGAAAGCGTAAGCGGGGTTTCAGCGGGCGAGGCGTTCGATCGGGAAGGCGGCGGTATCGGTGATCGCGCGCGCCAGGCCTTCGGCGTAGTGGTCGATCAGGGCCTGACCCAGCTCGGGCGTGGCGCGGTCGGCGGCCCCCACCACGCCGCCTGGATTGAGGTCATCCGCCATCCAGGCGAACGCCGTCTCACCGGTGGGGCCCAGGCGTCGGGTCGTGCCCTCGAGATCCTCGCCCAGCGAATGGGCGTCCGGCGCTCGGTCCATCTGGACGAGTTTCGGTGCCAGCACGCGCATCATGGCTGTTTCGATCAGACCACCGTGCAAGCCATGTCGACACTCGCGTTCGGGGATGTCGATGGTTTTCGGCAGTGGCTGCAGGAAGTAATGGTGCTTGGTGACCAGCAAGCCATGCGCCCGGCGCAGATCCAGCGCGGCGAGTTCCATGATTGCGGTGTTGCCCCCGTGGCTGTTGGCCAGCACCACGCGGCGAAAGCCGGCGTGGGCGACGGCTGCACCGACCTCGCGCAAGACGGCCAGCGCCGTTTCCGGTGTGAGGCTCAGTGTTCCGGCGAAATGGGTATGTTCGGTGCTGGTGGCGATCGCCATTGGCGGCAGTACCAGCGGCTCGAGATCACTCGGGAGGAGTGGCGCCACCGCGTCCAGCAAACCCATGCCGATGCGCAGGTCCGTGTCCAGCGGCAGGTGGGGTCCATGCTGCTCGATCGCGGCCATGGGCAGCACCACGACCGCGTCGCGATGGGCATGGCCGGCGACGGCCTCGGTGGTCAGGTCCTGCCAGCGGATCAGAGTGCGGGTGTCCATTAAGGCAGCGTTGTCCGCGAGCGCGGCCCGGGTCAAGCCCCGCGCAGTCGGGCGTAGATGTCGCCGGAACCCACGCGCTCCACATGCTGCTCCAGCCAGGAGCGGATGGTGTCCGCGGTCTGCCAGGTGTCGAATCGGAAGCAGCGCTGTTCACCCACGATCAGGTTGTACTCGTAGTCACCCAGGGCGGCCAGTTGCGCAAGGCAGTCCTCGGTGACCTCCTCGGCGCCGGAAACGAACTCGAACGACAGTGCGGGGATCGGCTGGCTCAGTCCGCGCAGAACCTCGGCCTCCAGGCCCTCGACGTCGATCTTGCAAAAGGCCGGCAGACCGTGATCGGCAATGAGGTGGTCCAGGGTGATCATGGGGACCGCGACCTGATCGTCCCAGGTCACCTTGCGGAAGCTGCGATTGCGTTTCGCGATCTCGCTTGTGAAGCGCCGGGAGACCGAGGAGACGGTCGGGGTGCTGCGACTGACCTCCAACTGCGCGGTACCATTCTTTGGCCCTACGGCCTCGCGGCGGATCCGCACGCCCGGGAGCCTGGCGGTAGCCCTGCGGAGCAGCCGCAGGATATGGGGCTGGGGCTCGAGCGCGATGACCTGTGCGCCGAGTGCGGCGAAGGCGCGGGTGCGATCCCCGATATGGGCACCGATGTCGAACACCAGATCGCCGGGCCGCACGAATCCGGCGTAGAGGCGGCGCAGGCCGGCCTGGCGCCCGGGTCGCCAGTAGATCGCCATCGAGCGCAGGGTGCCCAGCCACGCCTGCAGGCGCTGGGGGAGCCGGTTGCGTGCGGCGGTGTCCTCGGGCGTGTCCATCTCGGCAGGCTACCGGACGCGGAACGTGCCGGCCATCACGGGGTCCGACAGTAGGTCTATCACCGGGGATGGAGCCCCAGACAGGAGAGTGGCATGCAGAGCAGAGGAATCCGAGGGCGGGGCATCGGCATGATGCTTGCCGCGATGCTGGTCGCGCCAGCGATGCCCGGTGTGGCCAGCGCGGCTTGCCCGGCCCCGGGACAGTGGGCGACGCCGGCTGGCAAGGAACTGGACCGGGTGGAGCTGTTCGCCGAACTGGCACAGGCGGACGCGGTGCTCCTCGGGGAGCGCCACGACCGGATGGATCACCATCGCTGGCAGCTGGGAACGCTGGCAGCCCTGCACGGCCAGCGCCCGGACATGGTCATTGGACTCGAGATGCTGCCACGTTCGGTGCAGCCGGTGCTGGATCAGTGGGTGGCCGGCGAGCTGGACGCGGATGCCTTCCTGCGTGACAGCGACTGGTATATCCACTGGGGCTTCAACCCGGAACTGTACTGGCCGATCCTGCATTTTGCCCGCGTCCATGACGTGCCGCTGGTGGCGCTGAACGTCGAACGCACGCTGGTGCAGCGTCTCGGAGAGGAGGGCTGGGACGCGGTACCGGAGGACGAGCGTTACGGCGTGAGCCAGCCGGCCGATCCCCCCGACGCGTACCGCGAGTATCTGGTGGGCGTGATGGAACGCCATCCGGCGGGTATGGAGCGCGATCCTGATCGGTTCGTCGGGTCGCAATTGGCCTGGGACCGGATGATGGCCGCCGGCATCGCCGACATCCTGGAGGCTTCGGACGATCCACCGCTGGTGGTCGGGATTATCGGCTCCGGTCACCTGCAGTACGGCCATGGTGTACCGCATCAGCTGGCGGATCTGGGCTTTGGAGATGCCCCGGTTCTGCTGCCCCGCGAGTACCGGGAGGATTGCACTGCGGACGATCCGGATCTGGCCCGAGCGGTGTTCGGTATTACCGATGGCGATCGCTTTGAACACAGCTCGCCGATGCTCGGGGTACAGCTGCGCGGCGATGAGGACGGCGGCGTGATCATCCAGGATGTGCAGGCGGGCTCCATCGGCGAGGCCGCGGGCCTGGAGGGAGGCGATCGCGTCCTGCGCGCCGGCGACCAGGCTGTGGAGCGCCCGTCGGATCTGCAACGGATTGTTCAGGGGGTGACGCCGGGTACCTGGCTGCCGCTGGAGATTGAGCGTAACGGAGAGGCCGAAGAGCGCGTGGCCCGATTCCCGTACGCCGAGTAAACGAGGGGGTGATATGCGCACGGTGTGGTGGATCTCGGTCGGCCTTCTGGCATCGCTGGGCGCCTCGGCCGCTTCGGCGGCGGGCGATGATTACGCCCAGCCGGATGCCGACTTCCCTCTTGGTCTGAGCATTCATCTGCACCCGGGCGAGTCGGCCTTCGACGGGCGTCTGGCACTGGATCTGGAGGCCCTGGATCGGGATCCGCCGAGCCGGCTGCGCCTTGATCCCGCCATGGGCGTCGATGCCGTGACCCTGGATGGTGACTCTATCGATCACGAGTTGACCGAGTCGGGCTGGCTGGAGTTGGGGAGCGCGCTGTCCGATCGGGACACCGGCCTCCTGGTCGTCGAGTATGGCGCGCGGTTGTCGCGTCCTGACCAGGTGCGTCCCGGCTCGGGGTTCCTGGGCGAGGAGGCCGGGTTTCTGCCAGCCGGGGCCGGCTGGTATCCCGCACTGGAGGACGAGCCCGTGCCCATACGGATTCACTTGACGGCAGGAGGTGGCCAGAAGGCTGTCGTGTCCGGCTCGCTGGTGGAAGACGGCAATGAAGGGGATGGCTACTGGGCCCGGTACGAACACCCGGCCGCGCGTGATTTGGCGCTCGCCTCCGGCCTCTGGGAGTCGGGCGCGATCGAGGGCGACGGCTGGCAGGTGCGCACCCTTTTCCCACGGGCGCTGCACGAGGCCTTTGGCAAGACCTACCGCGAGAAGACCGTCGAGTACATCGAGCGCTTCGAGTCCGAGATCGGGCCGTATCCGTACAGCAGTCTGACCGTGGCGGCCTCGCCGCAGCCGGTAGGGCTGGCGTTCTCCGGCTTTACGCTCTTGGGCGAGCAGGTGATCCCGCTTCCCTTTATCCCGCATACCTCGCTGGGGCACGAGGTCCTGCACATGTGGTGGGGCACGGGCGTCTATGTCGATCGTTCGGGTGGCAACTGGTCGGAGGGGCTGACCACCTACATGGCGGACTACCAGTTCAAGCGCGAGGCGGGCGAGGGGCGCGAGGAGCGAGGGCAGTGGTTGCGCGACTACGCGGCGCTCCCGCCGGATGAGGATCGCGCTCACGGCGAATACCAGGGCGGCAACCAGGGCGCGCGGCGCATCGCCGGCTATCACCGTGGCGCGATGATCTGGCGGATGCTTGAGGACTGGGTCGGGCGCGACGCCTTTCTGGAAGGCACCCGCACGCTCTACAACGACTGGAAGGGGCGCGAGGCGGACTGGGATGCATTGATCGCGGCCTTCGATTCCGCCACCGACGAGGAGCTGGAGCCGTTCTTCCGCCAGTGGATCGATCGGCGCGGTGCGCCGGCGCTCGAGCTGGCCGATCTCGCCGTCGAGCAGGAGACGAATGGGTGGACGTTGTCGGGCACGTTGCGTCAGTCCGGCGATGACGAACCCTGGGATCTGCGGGTGCCCCTCGTGATCGAGACCGAACAGGGGTCGGAGACGTTCTGGATTGCGCTGGCCGACCGTGAAAAGGCGTTCGAGGTGGATCTGGATGCCGAGCCACTGCGCGTCGCTGCGGACCCGGACTGGCGGCTGTTTCGCCATCTGGCAGACGAAGAATCCCCGGCGATCCTGCGCCGCGCCGCACTGGACCCGGACACACAGGTGATCGCGTTGGGTTCGGCGCGGCCGGTCGAGGTCGCGCCCTGGCTGGGGCGCGCACCCGAGCAGAGCCAGAACGTGGAAGGGACTCGCATCGTGCTAGGCGAGCCGGATTCGGTCCGCGACTGGCTGCGCGCCCGCGAGTGGCCGGAGTCGCCGGCGGCGATCGACAGCGATCTGCCCGAGTCCCCGGACGCTGCCGCCTGGGCCGTGCCCGGCGAGGACGTGATCGTGATTGCGGCCCCGGACGCGCAAGAACGACGCGCACTGGCGGGCGAGCTGCGCCACCGGGCGCATTACAGCTATGTACTGCTGGAAGGGGACGAGAGGGACACCGGGCACTGGGCCACGCCGGGGATCTGGAAGGAACTGCAATGACAGAGGCGTTCGAGCTGGATAGGCGCCTGCAAGCGGATACCTGGTTCGTCGCGGACTGGCGGCTGTCAACATTGCTGCTGATGGATCACGCGGCGATCCCGTGGTTCATCCTGGTCCCGCGCCGAGCAGGTCTGCGCGAGTTGCATGACCTTGGGCCCGACGATGCGGCGATGCTGGTTCGGGAGTCTTGGGTTCTGGCGCGGGCGATGCAGGCGGCATTCGAGCCGCAGACGCTGAATGTGGCCAAGCTGGGCAATATCGTCGAGCAGTTGCACCTTCACCATGTCGCCCGGCAACCGGGCGATCCAGCTTGGCCCGGGCCGGTCTGGGGTGTCCCCGCCGAGCGGGGCCTGCAAAAGAACGAGGCCGAGGACCGCATGCAGCGGGTCCTCGGCCTCGTCGAAGAGCTCGGTTAGGTCGGTTTAGAAGCGGTAACCGACGTTCATTCCGAAGGTCCACGGGTCGATCTCGACGGTGCCGATGCGGTTGCCGTCCAGACGCGCGGTGCTTTCGATGTCGATCCAGCGCACCTCGGTATTCAGGAACCAGTTGTCGTCCAGCGCGATGTCGATCCCGGCCTGCAGTGCAACACCCCAGGAATCATCGAGTCGCAGGCGGCTATCCGAAAGGCCTCCGCGGGTGGTCGTGTCAAAGAAGTGGGTGTAATTCACGCCGGCCCCCAGGTACGGGCGGAACGCCGAGCCGGTGTTGAAGTGATACTGCAGGCTCAGGGTCGGCGGCAGCAGACGGGTGTAGCCGACGTTGCCCAGACCTTCCAGGGCGATGTTGTGCTTGAACGGGATCCCGACCAGCAGCTCCAGGCCGAGGTTGTCGGTGAACATGTAGGTGACGGTACCGGTCGGGCGGGTGTTGGAGCCGACGTCCACGCTCAGATCAGCCGGGGTCAGTTCGCCGTTGTCGGACTTGGGCGAAATGTGGGTCAAGCCGCCGCGCAGCAGCCAGTCGCCGGCGGAGACATCCGCACTGGCCGCGGTCGCATGGGCCGGGATCAGGGCCGCCGGGGCCAGCAGGGTGGCCAGGGCAAGGGAACGAAAGGTCAGGGTGCGGCGCATGTTCGGGTTCTCCGATGACGTGAATGTTCGGAGGTACTATCACCTGCTAAACATTAGGGCTTGTTGATGCAGATCATGTGCGATGACGTTATCGGAAGGGCAGCCGTTGCTCACCGAAGCCGTAGAACCCTCTGTGGGCAGAAGGCTCCTGCCGATCCAGTGGCCTCAGCACTCCGTAGGCATGTTCACCGCCGATCGGATGAGCGCGCTTGTGCATCCGGGACCCGGCGGGAGGCCATGCCAAAACTGCCCATGGCGCCGATGAGCACGGCGCGATAGGGTGTTTGCAGGGATTCCATGGATACGCCGTTTGGGGGGCAAGCCACCGTGCATGCGTACATCAAGCCGCGGTTCCCGATGCCGGTGAGCGATTCAGGGACGATGATCCCCGGTTCGGGCCGGGACTGGACAAGGAGCGCATGAACTTCCTCCACACCCTGGGGCACGCGGCACGTAATCTGGCCCCCATCGTCATTGTGGTCGCGGTGTTCCAGGCGCTGGTGCTGCGTACGGTGCCGGATGGCCTGTTGTCCATGGTGATCGGGCTGGCCATCGTGGTCTTTGGCGTGGCGCTGTTCCTTCAGGGCCTGGAGATGGGGATCTTCCCCATCGGCAAGAACCTGTCGAATGCCCTGGCCCGGCGCGGTTCGCTGCTGTTGTTGATGGCTTTTGGCTTCACTCTCGGCTTTGCCACCGTGATCGCGGAGCCGGCCCTGATTGCGGTGGCGGAGCAGGCGGAGCTGATCAGCGAGGGGCGGATCGAGGGACTGGTCCTGCGTCTGATCGTCGCGCTGTCGGTGGGTGCCGTGGTCGCGCTGGGCATTCTGCGCACGGTGATGGGCCATCCACTGCACTGGTACATCCTGAGCGGCTATGTGCTGGTGGTGCTGGTCACCTTCTTTGCCCCCGAGGAGATTGTCGGTCTGGCCTACGACTCGGGCGGGGTGACCACCAATATCGTGACCGTCCCGTTGGTCGCGGCGCTGGGTCTGGGCCTGGCGGCCTCGATCAGCGGGCGCAATCCGCTGCGCGACGGTTTTGGCCTGGTGGCGCTGGCGGTGATGGTGCCGATGATCACGGTGCAGCTGTACGGGATCATCGTATTCGCCGGTGCGGATATCGATGCCCCGGGCAACGGCGAGACCGCGACGATGGACGCGGACACGGATCTGCCGGGTGCGGACGAGGAACACTGGCTCTCCGCGATGGGGATGGATCTGCTGCTGATGCTGCGCGATGTGGCACCGATTATCGCGGTGATCGTGGTGTTTCAGTACTTCGTGCTGCGCAAGCGCATCCCGTATCTGCCGCGGGTGATCTTCGGCTTCGTGCTGGTGGTGCTGGGCCTGTACGCCTTTGTGGTCGGGCTCAAGCTGGGCCTGTTCCCGATCGGCGAGAGCATGGCCGAACAGTTGATCACCAACGAGCTGTTTCTGTGGGTCTATCTGTTCGCGTTCTCCATCGGCTTCGCGACCACGATGGCGGAGCCGGCATTGATCGCGATTGGCCAGAAGGCGGAGGAAGCGGCGCGCGGTTCATTACGCGGCAACGTAATCCGAATCCTGGTGGCGCTGGGCGTGGCGATCGGAATCACCGTTGGGGTCCATCGCATCCTGGCGGGGGATTCCATCCATCACTACATCATGGGCGGTTACCTGCTGGTCATCGTGCTGACGATCCTCGCGCCGAAGCAGATCGTGGCACTGGCCTTTGATCTGGGTGGGGTAACGACCTCCGAGGTGACCGTACCCCTGGTGACGGCCCTTGGCATCGGACTGGCGACCCACCTGGAAGACCGCAATGTCCTGATCGACGGCTTCGGCCTGATCGCCTTCGCGTCGATCTTCCCCATCGTCACCGTGATGGTCTACGCCATCGTGGTGGATATTTACGAGCGCTGGACCGGCAGGGGCCGCGCGCAACAGGAGGATTCGCCATGAGATTTTCGGCATTGATCGCGGTGCTCCCGGATGACTTGGAACCGCAGGCCATCGAGACGGCCAAGGCCGCGGGTGCCGGCGGCGTCACCATCATGGATGCCCGCGGCATTGGTGCGGAAGCGCGCAAGACGTTTCTGGGTATGACGTACGAGGGAAGCCAGTCCGTGTTGATGTGGGTGCTGGAGAAGAAGGTCGCACTGAATGTGCTCAAGGCCGTCAGCAATGAGCTGGAACTGGAGGGCGATCCGCGAGGGGTCGCGTTTACGGTCGATATTGCCCATCTGGCGGGGATCGGCCGCAAGCAGATCGAGCAGTTCCAGGAACACGTTAAAGAAGAAATTTAGGGAAGCTTCTGTTTCCCTAAGGCCTGAGGAGGGCTCGAGCATGCTGGTAAGCGACATCCTGAAATCCGACGTGATCACTGTTTCGCCGCTTGCGCCCTTGCGCGAGGCGATGCAGCTGATGCGGAAGCACAATGTGAAGTCCCTGGTCGTGGACAAGCAGCACGAGCACGACGCCTACGGGATCATCACCTATACGACGATCCTGAAGACCATCGTGGCGGAAGAGGGCGATATCGATCTCTCCAATGTCTATGATGTCTGCGCCAAACCGGTGATTACCGTGCCGGCCGAGATGGATGTGAAATATGTGGCCAGGCTAATGGTCAACCAGGGCATCCGTCGCCTGGTGGTGCTACGTGGCAATACCCTGGAGGGTATCGTGACCACCAGCGACATCGTCGGATCGATCCTCGAAATGGCCGATATAGAATGAACCTCGATGCCGTTTGATACTCGGACCGATTGGGCCTGGCGACGCGCGCCTCAAGGCCGATTCACTCACAAGGAATCCCGTGGCCACCGTTTCCCATATCGAGGGGTTTGAAAAGCTCCGCCTTCTGGATGCCGCTATTGAGCAGGCGCGGCATGCTGTCTTGATCACGGATGCGGATCTCGACGAAGGCCCTTGCATCGTCTACGTAAATGCCGCTTTCGAGCAGATGACCGGGTATGCCAGGAGCGACGTGCTGGGGAAGACGCCCGCTCTGCTACAGGGCCCACGGACGTCCAGGGTGGTCCTCGACCGGCTGCGCGCCGCCCTCGAGTCTGGCGGGGATTTCGACGGCGAGACCATCAACTACCGCAAGGATGGCGGTACCTACATGGTGCGCTGGCAGGTTTCCCCCGTGTATGCGGAGGATGCGCCCGAGCGCATTACCCATTTCGTCTCGATCCAGCAGGACGTGACCGAGGAACGTGCCCGTGATGAACGGCTGAGGCTGTTGTCGACAGCGGTGGAGGTTTCCGGTGACCCGGTCATGATCACCGACCCGAGGGGCACGATTACCTACGTGAATGCCGCCTTTGAGGAACTGATGGGCTATGCACGCAGCGAGGTGCTCGACGAGAACCCCCGGCGGTTCAAGTCGGGTCGTCAGGACGACGCATTTTACCGCGGGATGTGGCAGGCCCTGGAGCGTGGCGAGACCTTCCGGGGAGAGTTCGTGAACCGGCGCCGCGATGGGTCACTGGTCCATCTGGAGCAGACGATCACCCCGGTGCTCGACGACCGGGGCCGGATTTCGCATTACGTGGCCCTGGGCAAGGACATCACCGACCGTGTGCGCATGGAGGACGAGATTCGCCGCGTGGCACATACGGACTGGCTTACCGGGGTCGCCAATCGCCTCAGCCTGGGGAACACCCTGGAGGCGGAGATCGAGCGCTGCCAGCGCTATGGACGTCCGCTGAGCCTGATCATGTTCGATCTGGATCATTTCAAGGCGGTGAATGACCGCTATGGACACGAAGCCGGTGACGAGGTGCTCAAATCGCTGGCACAAACCGTGACAGCCGAGTTGCGTGAGGCCGACACCCTGGGGCGTTGGGGCGGCGAAGAGTTCATGATCGTGGTGCCCGAGACACGGCTGGTCGGTGCGAACGCCCTGGCCGAAAAGCTGCGCCAGGCCGTTGCGGCGATGAACGTCCCGGGGGTGCCCAGCGTCACCGCGAGTTTCGGCGTTGCCGAACTGGCTTCGGGCGATAGCGCCAGGCTGTTGGCGCGGCGGGCGGATGAGGCCATGTACCAGGCCAAGCAGGCCGGCCGCGACCGCGTGGTGGCGCTGTAAAGGCAGACCCATTGAGTGGGGGGCACAAAAAAGGCCGGCATTCGCCGGCCTTTTTGATGCATGCGCAAACGCGTCGGCGAGAGCTTACCCGCGGCGGCGCAGCACCCAGATTTCCAGCAATGCCCATTCTTCGCCGGGGTAGTTTTCCTGCTCCAGCGGCGACAGACGACGGTGACGAGTCGCGGTACTGCCGACAAAGTCCAGACGATTCAGCAACAGACGCTTGGTGGCGTCCGCTTTTTCTAGTGCGAAGGGGTTGAGAAAATTCACCAGCATGTAGCCTTCGCCCTTGCCGCGCGCGAAGGCGTCCACCAGGCTCTCGATGGCCGGAGGATCCAGATACACCAGCGACGCGGTGGAGATAACGATGTCCGCCTCTTCCATCGACTGTTCGATCGCGTTGCGCGTGTCGGCGTCGGCCTCGTTCAGGTCGGCTTCGAACGTCTGGTCGAACAGACCCGCGCTTTTGCCGTAGGCCAGGGCGTTTCCGGAGATGTCGATACCGGTCGTCTTCATCGGCAGACGACGTGGGGCGGCGACCGTCTTGCAGGCCTGCTCATCGGCCCAGTTGGTGCGGATTGCCTCGACATCCATGCCGTGCACGGTCGCCATGGTGGTGTTGCCAAAGCAGCAGCACAGGTCGACATAGTTCAGGGTCTTGCCCGCATCGGCCTGTTGCTGTGCCCAGGGGAGAATCAGACGGTCGAAGGTTTGCCGGTTGAAGTCGTCGGAGATGTAATCGAGCGCGTCGATAATGCGCTCCTTGAACGGCACCGGGGTCTCGGCGACGTAAATATCGTCGAAATGCTGTTTCTTCTCCTCGGTCTTCACTTGCGGCTCACTCATCGGCTTCTCCTCGTTTGATAAACCCACCATGTTCAGGGGCATGAGGCGTGATCGTCAAGTAACGCCACTCGTCTCGTTGTAACCGCCGTCGCATCATGCCGCGCTTCTGCTATGTATCATGAGGATAAAGGAGTGCGCGCTGCCGGCGGGGCCGGGAGTCGGAGGGGGCCGGAAGGGAACTGCATGAAGATCGACTGTTTCAAGGCGTATGACATACGTGGCCGCGTGCCGGATCAACTCAACCCCGAGGTGGTGCACGCCATTGGCCGCGCCTTCGCCGAAGAGGTCCGCCCCGGCCGCACAGTGGTCGGACATGATATCCGCCTGTCCAGCCCGGAACTGTCCCGGGCCCTGATCGAAGGACTCACCGCCGGCGGGAGCGATGTCGCCGACATCGGCCTGTGCGGGACCGAAGAGGTCTACTTTGCGACTGCACACTACGGGGCCGGCGGCGGGGTGATGGTCACCGCCAGCCACAATCCGCTGGATTACAACGGGCTCAAGCTCGTACGCGGTGAAGCGCGACCGATCAGCGGGGATTCCGGACTGCAGGCGATCCGTGCATGCGCGGAACGCGGCGACTTCCGCCCCATGCCGCAAGGCCAGGTGCATCCGCTGGACCACCGGCCCGACTACATCGCCCGGCTGTTGGCATCGGTCGACCGCGAAGCCCTGCCGAAGCTGCGCGTGGTCGTGAACCCGGGCAATGGCGGTGCCGGCCCGGTGCTGGAGGCACTGGAACCCCATCTGCCGTTCGAACTGGTCCGCGTGAACTTCGAGCCGGACGGGCATTTCCCCAATGGCATCCCCAACCCGCTGTTGCCGGAGAACCGTGCGGCCACAGCCGACGCCGTGCGCAAGCATGGCGCGGATCTGGGTGTGGCCTGGGATGGCGACTTCGATCGCTGTTTCCTGTTCGATGCCGCGGGGCACTTTATCGAGGGCTACTACATTGTGGGGCTGCTGGCTCAGGCCTGTCTGGAAGGCGGGCAACTTGGCGAGCGGATCGTCCACGACCCGCGGCTGACCTGGAATACCATCGAGATGGTACGAGCCGCCGGTGGCGAGCCCGTCCAGTCCAAGACGGGGCATGCCTTCATGAAGGAGCGCCTGCGCCACGAAGACGCCATCTACGGCGGCGAGATGAGCGCGCATCACTACTTCCGCGACTTTTACTACTGCGATAGCGGGATGCTGCCGTGGCTGCGGGTCGCCGAGTTGATGGGGCGCCGTGGCCAGTCGCTCGGCGAGATGGTGGCAGAGCGCATGGCCCGCTACCCCTGCAGCGGCGAGCTGAACTTCGAGGTCGCAGATGTCGAAGCCGCAACCAATCGCGTCCTTGAGGCCTTTGAGGGCCAGGGCGGCGAAGAGGATCGCACCGATGGTGTCAGTCTCGAGTTTCCGGACTGGCGCTTCAACTTGCGCAGCTCCAACACCGAACCGCTGTTGCGCCTGAACGTCGAGACCCGCGCCGATCCGGCCCTGCTGGAGCGGCGCGTGGAAGAGATTGCCCGCCTGATACAGGGATAACAACGATGGCGCGACCAAACATTCACGATGAATTGCAGCCCGTAATTCTGGCGGGTGGCACAGGCACACGGTTGTGGCCTGTATCGCGCAGCCACTATCCCAAGCAGTTCCTGCCCCTGACCGGCGAGCAGACCCTGCTACAGCAAACGGTGACTCGTCTGGAGGGACTGCACACCGCCTCACCGCTGTTGCTGGCCAACGTGGAGCACCGCTTTCTGGCCGCCGAGCAGCTGCGCGCGATTGGCATCGAGCAGGCGCGCATCCTGCTGGAGCCAGAGGGCCGCAACACGGCCCCGGCGATTGCCCTGGCGGCGCTGCAGGCCCGGGCGGAAGGGCGCGATCCTTTGCTGCTGGTCCTGGCCGCGGATCACCACATCGGCGATGGCGATGCCTTCAAGGCGGCTGTGGGGCGCGCCGTGGCACTGGCGGAGGCCGGATATCTGGTCACCTTCGGGATCGTGCCCGTGACGCCCGAGACCGGCTACGGCTATATCCAGCAGGGTGAGTCGCTGGGCGAGGCCGGTGCGCGGGTTGCGCGTTTTGTCGAAAAGCCCGATGCCGCCACCGCGCGCGAGTATCTGAGCCAGGGGGACTATCTCTGGAACAGCGGCATGTTCGTGTTCCGCGCCTCGCAGTATCTGCAGGAGCTGGAGCGCTTCGAGCCCGAGATCGTCACGGCCTGTCAGACCGCGCTGGAGGGCGCGCGCGAGGACCTCGATTTTCTGCGCGTGGAACCGGAATCGTTTGCTCGGGCACCGAACATCTCGGTGGACTACGCCGTGATGGAACGCACCGACCGCGCGGCGGTCACGCCCTTGGCCGCCGGCTGGAGCGATATCGGCTCCTGGTCCGCCCTGGCCGGGGTGCGCGGCACCGACGCGCAGGGCAATACCCTGCGCGGTGATTGCCTGCTGGAGGACAGCGAGGGCTGCGTGGTCGATGCCGACGGCCTGCTGGTCGCGGGGATCGGCCTGCGCAACCTCGCGGTGGTCGCCACCCGCGATGCAGTGCTGGTGGCGGATCGTGACCGCGTGCAGGACGTCAAACGCATCGTCGAAAGGCTGAAGTCGGACAACCGCAGCGAGCATGTGGACCACCCGGCGGTCTATCGCCCCTGGGGCTGCTACGAGTGCGTCGACGTCGGGCGGCGCTATCAGGTCAAGCGCATTACCGTAAAACCCGGGGCGAAGCTCTCGCTGCAGATGCATCACCACCGCGCGGAACACTGGGTGGTCGTCAGCGGCACCGCGCGGGTGCGCAACGGCGAAGAGACCTATCTGGTGACGGAGAACCAGTCCACCTATGTGCCGATCGGGCAGATCCATTCGCTGGAGAACCCGGGCGCGATCCCGCTGGAGCTGATCGAAATCCAGTCCGGCAGCTATCTGGGCGAGGACGACATCGTGCGGCTGGAGGACCTCTACGGCCGCGTCTGAGAGTCGCCCGAGGCGCAATCCCTATCCAAAGTCGCGGGAGCGGGTGGTCAGCTCGCCCAGCCAGGCGCTGCGGTCGATCAGACGCTGCACGATCAGGTGCCCAACCCCCTCGCTGTACTGCCATTCCCCGTGGGCCTCCAGCAGGCGCCCGTGCAGGACCTCGGCGCGAAAGCGCTCCACCCGGTCCGGCCAGACGATCAGGTTCAGCGTGCCGCTCTCGTCCTCCAGGGTCAGGAACACCGTGCCGTTGGCCGATCCGGGACGCTGGCGGGTGATCACGAGCCCGGCATAGCGGGCACCGGGATGCCCGGGGCGTTCCAGCAGCCGGGCGGCGGTGGGTAAACATTTTTGTTCCAGGAACGGGCGTATCAGGGCCAGCGGGTGCGGGCCCAGGCTCAGCCCGGTGGTGGCGTAATCCTGCACCAGGTCGTCCACCGCATTTGGGCGCGGCAGGAGCGGGGTTACGTCGGCCTCGCGCACCGTGTCGGCCGGGGCGTCGGCGAACAGGGGCAGGGGCTCCTCCACCGCCTCGGTCGCCCAGCGTGCCTGATGGCGGTTGCCGGCCAGCCCCTTCAGGGCGTCGGCGCGGGCCAGACGGTTGGCCTGGGCGCGGGTCAGGGCGGCGCGGGCCACCAGATCCGGAACGTCCGTGAACGGGAGCTCGGCGCGCGCGGCGACAACACGCTCGGCCACGGCCTGCGCGAGCCCACCGACCCGGTTCAGACCCAGGCGCAGGGCCAGCGCGTCGCTGCCGGCCAGCGGTTCCACCGTGCAGACCCAGTCACTGCGGCGCACGTCCACCGGGCGCACCTCCACGCCGTGGCGGCGGGCGTCGGCGACGATCTGCGCCGGGGCATAGAAGCCCATCGGCTGGCTGTTCAGCAGGGCGCAGGCAAAGATCGCCGGCTCATGGCACTTGAGCCAGGACGAGACATAGGTGATCAGCGCGAAGCTGGCCGAATGCGACTCGGGAAAGCCGTATTCGCCAAAGCCGAGGATCTGCTTGTACAGCTGTTCGGCGAATTTCTCCGGATAGCCGCGTTGCCGCATCCCGTCCATCAGGCGCTCGCGGTAGCGCGCGAGCTGGCCAGTACGGCGCCAGGCCCCGATCGCGCGGCGCAGCCCGTCCGCCTCGCCGGCGGAGAAGCCGGCCGCGACCATCGCCAGCTCGATCACCTGTTCCTGGAAGATCGGCACGCCCAGGGTGCGACCGAGCACGCGCTTCACTTCTTCATTCGGGTAGCGCACCCGCTCCGGGTGGGCGCGGCGCTTCAGATACGGGTGCACCATCTCGCCCTGGATCGGGCCGGGGCGCACGATGGCGATCTCGATCACCAAGTCGTAGAAGTTCGCCGGCTTCAGGCGCGGCAGCATGCTCATCTGCGCGCGCGACTCGATCTGGAACACGCCCAGGGTGTCGGCCTTCTGCAGCATGCGGTAGACCACCGGGTCCTCGGCAGGGATGTCGGCCAGGCCCCAGTCGCGGCCCCGGTGGCGTGCCATCAGCTCCAGCGCGCGGCGCACGCAGGAGAGCATGCCCAGCGCCAGCACGTCGATCTTCAACAGCCCCACCGCATCGAGGTCGTCCTTGTCCCACTGGATCACCGAACGCTCCGGCATCGCCGCGTTCTCGATCGGCACCAGCTCGTCCAGCCGGCCCTCGGCGATCACGAAGCCGCCGGTGTGCTGCGACAGGTGGCGCGGGAAGCCCAGCAGCTCGGCGGTCAGGGCCTGCCACTGCCGGGCCAGGGCGCCATCCGGGTCCAGCCCGACCTCGCTCAGGCGCTCGGCGGGGATGCCGTCGTCCCACCAGGCGAGGTTGGCGGTCAGCGCATCCAGCCGCGCGCGCGAGATACCGAGGGCGCGGCCGACGTCGCGCAGGGCGCTGCGCCGGCGGTAGCGGATCACCGTGCAGGCCAGCGCCGCGCGCTCGCGACCGTAGCGCCGATAGATGTACTGGATCACCTCCTCGCGGCGCTCGTGCTCGAAGTCGACATCGATATCCGGCGGCTCGCCACGCTCGGCGGAGATGAAGCGTTCGAACAGCATGCTGGAGCGCGAGGGGTCCACCGCCGTGATGCCGAGGGCATAACAAACGGCGGAATTCGCCGCCGAGCCACGCCCCTGGCACAGGATCCCGCGGCCGCGGGCAAAGCGCACGATGTCGTAGACCGTCAGGAAGTAGGGCTCGTAGCCGAGCCGGGCGATGATCCCGAGCTCGCGCTCGATCTGCTCCGTCACCTTGGTCGGGATGCCGTCAGGCCAGCGCTCCCGTGCCCCCTTCAGAGTCTCCTCGCGCAGGTAGGCGGCTGGGCTCATGTCCCGGGGCAGGGGATCGGTGGGGTAGCGGTAGGTGACCGCGTCCAGTGAGAAGTCGCAGTCCCGCGCGATCCGCACGCTGGCCGCGAGCCAGTGGGCAGGGTACAGAGCGGCCAGGTCGTCGCGCGGGCGCAGACAGCGCTCGCCGTTGGGGAAGCGCGCCGGGGCCGCCTCGGCAACCGTGGTGCGCAGGCGCAGCGCGGTCAGCACGTCCTGCAGGGCACGTCGGCCGCGAGCGTGCATGTGCACATCGCCGCAGGCGACGATCGGGAGTCCCGTCGTGTCGGCGAGCTGCCGTGCGCGGGTCGCGAGCGCGGCATCCTCCGGCGTGCGCAGCTGGCTGACCGCCAGATGGGCCTGGCCCGGCGCGGCCCACCCGGCCAGCCAGCGGGCCACGTCGGCGAGCATCGTCTCCGGAATCTCGGGTTCGATACGCAGCAGGACCTGCCAGCCGGCCCGCGCCTCGGCGGGCAGGGCGTCGAGGTCCGACTGCGTCAGGTGGTAATGCCCCTTGTCCGCCGCCCCGCGCGCACGGGTGATCAGCCGGCACAGCCCGGCGTAGCCCGCCGCATTGCGCACCAGCAGGGTCAGGGCGGGGCCGTCCGCCAGCCGGAAGGTCGCCCCGAGAATCAGGTGCAGGCCGCAGTCCTTCGCCGCCGCGTGGGCGCGGACCACGCCGGCCAGCGAGGCGATATCGGTCAGCGCCAGCGCGCGATAGCCCAGCGCCCCGGCCCGCTCCACCAGCTCCTCCGGGTGCGAGGCCCCGCGCAGGAACGAGAAGTTGCTGACGCTCGTCAGCTCGGCGTACTCCGGCGGTTCGGGGGCGGCATCATCCATATACTGTTTATATAAACAGTATATGGGGCTGGCAAGAAACCCTGGCTTCGAGCCGGTGCGCCGGCTCCGGTATGGTAGGCCCGCTACCGGCCGACCCCAGTGACGACTCCCCTATGCGCAGCGCCATCTACAATCTGCTGATCCTCCGCCTTACCTCGCAGTGGTATGCCGAGGTAATGCGGCGGTTGTCGGACGGAGCGGCCCTGCTGGATGTGGGCATTGGCACCGCTGGCGCGCTGCTCGCCAATGCCGACACGGCGCGCGAGAAGGGGCTCGTCATCACGGGGATCGATATCGACGCCGACTACATCAAGCACGCCCGGCAAGCCCTGCGTGAGTCGCCCCTGGCCGATCGTGCCGAGGCCCGTCTCGAATCCATCTACGACCACACGGGCGGCCCGTACGACGCGATCTATTTCTCCGCCAGCTTCATGCTCCTGCCGGACCCCGAGGGCGCTCTGCGTCACTGCCGCAGCCTGCTGAAGCCGGAGGGGAGAGTGTTTTTCACCCAGACCTTCCAGACCCGCCCCTCCCGCTGGATGGAGCGCTTCAAACCCCTGCTCAAGCGTATTACGACCATTGACTTCGGCCGCGTGACCTACGAAGAAACGTTTCGGGAGCAGGTGGCGGGAGCGGGGTTCGCGATCGACGAGTTCACCACGCTCGGACGCCACGGCCCGCGCGCATCCGTCCTGGCCATCGCCCGACCCGCCTGAAAGAACACCGGGCCATACCACTGTAGGAGGCGAGCCCTCTCGCCGATCGGGTGTGTCCGGCTCCCCATCGCCCAGGGGGCTGGGCTCCTACGAGGAAAAGAGGCTGTGGCGGCCCGTATCCTGCAGCAACGGAGATCGCCCCACGCCGGTTCACCCCCGAGGCTGGGCCTACCCACTGTAGGAGGCGAGCCCTCTCGCCGATCGGGCGTGTCCAGTTCCCCATCGCCCAGGGGGCTGGGCTCCTACGAGAGAAGGGGCTGGCGGACCGTATCGCGTAGCAACGGAGATCGCCCCACGCCGGTCCGTCCCCGAGGCTGGGCCCACCCGCTGTAGGAGGCGAGCCCTCTCGCCGATCGGGCGTGTCCAGCTCCCTATCGCCCAGGGGGCTGGGCTCCTACAAGAGAAAGGGGTTGTGGCGGTATGTGAACAAGACGGGCGACTTCTTCCGATAACGCGTCGGCCTGCTAATTCCGAAGGAAGACCCCGGGCGCCCCTGCGACTGAAGGCACTACCGCACCGTGCGCTAGAACTCGATGTCGTAGCGCAGCTCTTCGTCCGGTTGGCGCAGGAAGTTGCCCTGCACCAGGTCGACCTGCGACTGCCACAGCAGGGCCAGCCCGTCTACGTCCTCCACATAGGCCGCCATGGTGCGAGCACCGCTGGCACGGGCGATGTTCAGCAGCGGTTCCAGTCGGACAAGTTTGTCCGCGGCATCGTGCAGCCCGTGGGTCAGTGGACGGGCGACTTTCACGTAGTCGGGCTGCAGGCTGCGCAGGAGCTGGGCCGGTTGCCTACTGGAAAGCCCGAAGTGCTCCACGGCCACCCCGACCTGGATGTCACGCAGTGCCCCGGTGATGCGCTCGGCCTGTTCCGGATCCGCCACGATATCCTCCTCCGCCAGTTGCAGCACCAGTGCCCGGGATGGCAGGGCTGCGCGTGCAAGTATGCGTCCGAGCCAGCCGGCCAGATCCTGGTCGCGCAGCGACCCGGGCGACAGTTTGACGAAGAACACCGAGTCCGGATGGGTGCGCAGACGCGCGCCCAGGATGTCCACGGCATTGGCCAGTACCCAGCGGTCCAGCGCCCGGTCGAGGTCCAGGTGTCCGGCCATGTTCACGAACGGGCCGGGTAGCTGGGTGTGGCCTTCCGGATCCCGAATGCGGAGCAGGACTTCGTAGCGTTCGGTCTTGTCGGAGCCGGCGATGTTGGCGATGGGTTGATACACCAGAAAGAGGCGCTGCTCGTGGATTGCGCGGGTGATGACCTGGCGCCAGTGCTGTTGCTGGGCGACGCCACACTCCGGCGTGACCAGCGCGGGATCCAGCTGGATGCGGTTGCCGCCTTCCCGGCGGGCCTGTGCGCAAAGCGCCAGAGACTGGTCCACGGCATCCGCCGCAGGAATGTCGGCCAGTGCTGTGATGCCGATGCTCAGGCCCGGGGATGGTGCGTGACTCGGAGCACCATGCGGCGCCGGGACCTTCGCATAAAGGGCATCGCCCCAGTCCGACAGGGCTTCCGCGTCGGCCCGGTTCAGCAGCACCAGGATCGCGTTCTCGCTGAATCGGGTGATGCGCTCGCCCGCAGCAAGGCCCGCCGAGATTCGCCCCAGCAGACGCCGCTGAAGCAGCGAGAAACCGGTCACCCCCTGTTCCCGGAGCAGATTCGAGGCCTCGTCCCATTCAATACAGGCGAGTGCGACGATCCCGGGCTGCGTCGCTAGCCCCGTGCGCCAGTGGTCCAGCAGGGGCGCCAGATCACCGGAGCGCAGGGTGGCGGTGCCACGCCCAGCCCGGCGACGTCGTCGGCAGAGGCGCGCCTCGGCGCAGACGCGTTCGGGCGCCGCTTCCGGTGATATGTGGGAAAGTCCCGGACCCGGCGCGGCTACAGATCCTTCTGGTGACGTCAGCAGAACACATGGGATGTCGAACAGCGATGGATCCTGGGCCAGGAAGCGGGACAGGGCCGCAGCCCGGTCGGCCGCGATGTCCACGTCGATCACGATGGCCTCGGGCAGGCTCTCCAGGGCGTGGCCGGGCACGTCGTATTCCGGCGAAAGACGCTGGATGTCGAGCGCGGAGGATTCCTGCAGGGCGCGGGTAGGGGAGACCGACTGCCCCGTGGTGACGAGCATGATCCGCAGCGGGTCCCACGGGCTGGAGTCCACCAGGCCCTCCAGTGTCGCGGCCATTTCGGAGGGAATCGTGGGCATGGTCAGGACCGCGTCCCAGTCGCCCGACGTGGTCGGCTGTTCTCCACTTTGGGCTTCCTGTAGGACTAGGATGTTGGGCAGGCGGTGTTCGTCATCAGGGGTCGGCGGACCCGGTGGCGCTGACAGGACGACGCGTGCATGAGGCGTTGCTGTCGATTCCGCATGTACCGCCTCCTGCAGGTTGGCGAAGGGGTCCACCCGGAAGCCGCAGGCCACCAGTTGCAGTGCCAGTTCGTCGCGCGCCGCGCCGGCCGGCCCGAGCAACTGGACCCGCAGCCGGTCGGGAACCGGAGTACGCACATTCTCGGTTTCAGGAGCCGCCGGGAGCCCCTCCGAGGCATCGAGATCGCCTGGAAGCGTCCCCTGCAGCCGCAGAATCAGGGAGCCGATGGTCTCCTGTTCGTTTGAGGTGGGGGGCAGCGGGCTTTGCAGGTGCTGGGCCACGCGCTCGTCAATGCGCCGGGCCGTGTTCAGCGCCTCCTTCAGCGATGTCCCGGCCAGGCCTCCGGCGATCACCCGGGTCAGCGCGCGGATGTCCCCCAGGTCCACATGGCGGCAGCCACGCTGCCGGATCATGTACCAGCGATCGGCCAGGTCGGCCACCATCCGTGGCAGGCCCCTGACAAATTCCCGGCTGGTGGTGTGGTCTGGTGTGTCGGGAGAGGACTTCGCCTGAGGGGTGCTGCCAGACGCATCGGCCATGAAGTTCAAAGTCCTTTTTGGAAAGTGCTTCGTGAACTATAGACAACCCTTCCAAGGATGGCTGAGTTTTTTGCCACTGCCTCGATACCTTAGCGATCTGTGCTGGGGTCCAGCCCCCAGCGAAACGGCGATACCGCCCCAAAGCGCTTGAGTCTGGAGCCTTACACGAACGGGGCTGTCAATCCTGAGGATCGATATCCTGAAGCTCCAATGCGGCCGGAATGGCGGCATGGAGCCGGAGGAGGGTGGGCTTCTCTATTCTCACGCCCCCGAGGCTGGGGGCCAACCCACTGTAGGAGGCGAGCCCTCTCGCCGATCGGGCGTGTCCAGCTCCCCATCGCCCAGAGGGCTGGGCTCCTACGAGAGGAGAGGGCTGTGGCGGCATGTGAACAAGATGGGTGTCCTCTTTCTCGCGCTTTCTCGCGTAAACCGTGCAGGGGCTGTCCGGGATCGTGTAGCCGGGTTACTCGTAGTGGCTCCATAAACGAATCACCTTGACGACTCCCTCGTCTTCAAGCACCTGGTACACAAGCCGGTGTTGAATATTGATGCGCCGCGAGTACGCGCCGGAGAGATCACCCACCAGCTTCTCGAAAGGTGGGGGCTTTCGATACGGATCTTCCGCGATCAGCGTCAGCAGTTCCTGTGCCTTCGGCTTCAGGCCGCTGGCAGCCAGCTTCTTCGCATCCTTTTGAGCCTGCCGGGTGTAGACCAACTTCCATGTCACCAATCCAGCTCCTCGTGGCATTCATCCGCCGGAGTATCCATCCCCTCGCGGATCGACTCGCGCATACCCGGCACCGATAGAAGGTACAGGGTCTCCTGAATGGCCGACCAGTCCGACTCGGATAGCAGCACTGCGTTGTTCCGCTTGCCGGTGATCACAATCGGCTCATGGGATTCCGCCGTTTCGTCGATCAGCCGGTAGAGGTTGCTGCGCGCCTCTGTAGCCGTAATTCCCGTCATGGCGCACCTCGCAAGTGTGTGGGCTTCGACCAAGAGTACGCCTTCGCGTACGTCCCGTAAACCGTATGGGTATTCCGTCACCGCCAGACACCGCAGAAACTGCGCCAACCGTTCGGATCGTTCCAGGAATTGTCCTGGAAGGTCATCCCGGAAACCGCGCAGCGGTTATCCGGGATCTCGGGCGCCGAGGCAGAAGCGTACACCAGAGATCCCGGCTCTACGCTTCGTTCCGGCCGGGATCACCGTTTGCCGCCAGGGAGAAGATGGGTGTCCTCTTTCTCGCTGCGGCTTTTCCTTGGCTCATGTGTTGACCGGTTCAAGGCCACGCCGACTGGACAGAAGGTGGACATCTTTTTGGGTATTCTTGCGACTGAATCGCTGCAACACTCTTTGTTGTGTCTCGGGTGTCCAGAATATTTTAAGTCGCTCGCGTGCCCGGGTTACGGCTGTGTAGAAAATGCTGTGTGTAATGTCATCTTCATTAGCATTGGTAATGACAATTTTAACTGAGTCATACTCTAGGCCCTGTGCCTTATGTATGGATACAGCATAAGCCACCTGAAACGGAACGGTAGTATTCAGTGAATCATCGTCTTGATCACTGGTGCCGCCGTGATCATACACGAAGAAGCGCACAGTCGAGTCACCGATCCATTCGAGTTCAGGATTGTCGACATCGAACTCGCTAAGTGGACGATCAAGCTTCACATCAAATCTAATCCAGCCTCGATCATTTTCAATATCGACAATCCAGCCCTTCAGATTGTTAAAGATTACAGGCCGAAAGCGCTCGCTATCGTGAAACAGAACCGGATCACCAATCTTATACGTAGACTCCCGCCAGATAGTCGCTGCATTAGAATTCCGGCTCTGCAGGAATCGGTTGACATTATTGATCCCGTAGAGCCCATCGTAATTGAGACAAAGGATAATCTCATCGTCGCCTTGGGCCTCGAATAGTGTCTTGTCGAGCACAGCCGAATAGCCATTGCGGGAGACAACCTCAGTGAGGTCGTCTTCGATGTCTCGGACCTTCTTCCAGAAATTCAGGAGTGATTCATTCGTGCTCCTAAAAGGAATCTTAAGCTCAAACACTGATATGTTCGGGATAAATGAGCGAATAACTCCAAACCAGTTTCCGAATTGAATCGACTCAATCTGGTAGATGTCACCAACTAGCACGAGCAGCTTGCAGGGAGTCTTCTCCAAAACCTTAATTAGACCAGCATTGCTGACGGTACTACATTCATCGATGATGAGGAGATCATATTCCTGGGTGGAGGTCTTTTTGCCAACCTGGCTACTGATCGTCCGAAATTCAGAATTCTGCGCTGTAACCTTGCGCTGGAGGTTGTCAATTGCTGGATTGGTATGCGCCAGAAAGAGCTTAGTTTTGTCGTTAAAGTAGTTCGCGATGTGATTTACCATCGTTGACTTGCCAGTGCCAGCCGCCCCATAGATCAGAGCAACGTGCGACTGACTAAATAGGTGTTTAAGCGCATCCACTTTCGTAGGGTCATCTATGCTACGAGGTGTTTCATTGAGCCACTGCTCGACAGCGGGAGTATAGCCGGCGATCCCGCACGTTGCGAATCCCTGAAGTTTTTCGACGATGGAGACCGTGTCGTTTTCATACTTACAGATGAAGACATGCCCTTTGTCGACCACAAGCCGTCGCTCCGTATGCTTGTAGTAGAGCGTATTATTGTAAGTGGCAATCAATCTGCTGACGTCCCCGAACTCCTCGAGATCCCCTGTGGGCGTGTAGAGAACTCCATGGCGCTCAACGTTATTCTTCACACGCCGAGCTAGCAATTCGTGGGCCCGGCCGATTACGTCAAGGCTCTCGACAAGGTCCCAGTAACGGGGATTATGCCCAGGCAGCGATGTGCAAAATGGCATGGTATCGAAGGGGATGCACCCAAAAGCAAGCTGCATATCAGAGAGGCGATAACAGCTGCCCCGACTATACTGCGCTTTGATAATGTTATTGTTCATTCGAAGCACTAGATAGCGCAAAACGTTTTGACCTGGTGAACCCTCCTTAACAATATGACGAACTTCATCCAGCACAGGAAAGAGCCTCGGCTTGGTCATGCCAGCGATTCCTGCTGCTCTAATCGTTGCATACAGATTGTCAGGCATTTCAAACAGGTCAAGCAGATTGGTCGAATTCCGCGTCAACAACCCCATCAGGTGGCGGTACTCCGGAGAGCTGGTATTTGTTTTTAATTCAATTCCCACAATACGCGCGAAGTTATCGAACTCACACGGACGAATTGACACCTCCCACTCACGAATAATCGTGATTGGCATGGTCTGACCGAGCACAGATATGGAGTCCCGCCGGAGGGATAACATGGCAGAATACTTATCTGTCATATCAATGTCGGTGAAAGCTATGATCCGATCAAACTTACTTACCTTATTGATAGCGCGGTAGAAAGTCACTTCGTAGTAAATTCGTCCACCTACGAAAAAAGGTCGCGTTTTGTGGATGTAGTACCGTTCCCTGCTGTCCGCACGGTTGTTTGGTTGGGTTAAGCGGACAGCTTCAATTCTTCCTGCGATTTTCTCATGGTATTCCCGCAGTGATGGATCGAGATCAACCGGAAACTCCTCAAGGTTTGCAAGCACCTCAATTTCACAGCAATCATGAAGTAAACTGCGTATTCGGTAGAGGTACTCGTAGTACTTGAGCATCAAACGCTCGGAAGCATCGCCATCCATCGTGTAGTGAGAAACACTTTTCTGGAGTAGCTTGTGGAACCTGCTCAGAAAGCTGAATCTTGCGTTGCTTCTGACGAAATAAAGTCCCGGCCGTACAGAATCGTAGCGAAACGATGCATCTCCCGAGCCTTCATGCAACAGAACAATAACGCCTTCTACGAGGTTCCGGAGCTGAGAGAGGACGTTCTGCGAGAGTAATGCTCGCTGATCGGAAAGTGATTCAATATTTTGACAGATCACCTCATTGGCGCGCCGGATCTGTTCGGTGGTCGTAGTCATTATCTGTCAAGCCCCACATAATAAAGATATGCGTGTCCAATTTTCGCTAAGTACCATCTTGCTGATATCCTTTTCAATCGATCAATAAACATCCACGTATTGCGCGACCTGCTCAAGCCCAACAGTGATGGGATAGCGCGCGCGGATATCGGATGAACGTGCGCGCGTGTTCAATTCGATATTGGACCGACTGTCGAGTGCATGAAAAGGACGGGGAATGAGGTGGATGCGTGGCCCGTGGGTGTTTTGGCACGGAGTTATCTCGCGCGGCTGTCGATGCGGTTTGGGGGCCATCGGCGAGCGGTTAGCCCTTGCTGCTGCTTGGGGATTGTCATGTCAGGCGCCAGTGATCGTTGTCCGTGGTGGCCTGGCCGAGGATCTGGAGGGCGGCGAGGACCTGGGTGATGGACTTGGTTGGTTTGCGCTTGAAGTGGCTGGCCAGGGCTTTGGGGGTTTGTGGGCCGATGGCGAGGAGGCGGCGGACGGCTTCGACCTGGTCGGGCATGGATTTGGGCCAGGTGGGCCTGTTGGCCGGTTCGGTCGGGGTCTCGGCGGCGTCCTCGGGTTTGGCTTCCAGTGTGGCGGTGGTCTGGGTGGCTTCGGGGGCCTGGTAGTCGGGGCGGAGCCAGCGGATGTGACCTTGGGCTTCTTCGGCGGCGCGTTCGGTGTTGAGCGCGACGAGGCGGCTGAGGAGTTCTTCTTCGGCTTCGGCCTGGTCGGCGGGTTTGTCCGGCAGCGGGGTGGTGGCGCCGGGGCGGCCGACGAGGCGGTCGGCGAGGTCGTTCCAGCCGTAGGCGTCGAAGACGGCGCGGTCGAGATCGTCGTGCAGTTCGCGCAGCAGGGAGACGAGGCCCTGTTCGTGGATGGTGCGTTCCTTGGCGGTCAGCGGGTCTTCGGCGCGCAATTTTTCTAGCACGTTGTACATGCCGGTGAGGGTGAGGTCCGGGTGTTCGGCCTGGCGCGCCTTGCGGTGGGCGTCGATGCGTTCGGCGAGGTCGCCGATGGTGGCGGCCTGCTGATCGTCGAGTTCCGGGAAGGGGAAGGTCTCGAAGCAGCGGGTCTTGTTGTAGCGGGCATCGTTGCCCATGCCCAGACGCCCGCCTGCGGCGAGCGCCCATGCGGCATGGATGCGGCTGGACAGGACACCCAAGGTGGCGGGCTGCTCGATGGCGATGTTCACCAGCATGTTGTCGGGTAGGATGTGGCCGTCTAGGAACTGGAAGACGCGATGCTTGGTGGTTTCGACGGTGGCGATGTAGCGCGGGAGGCCCTTTATCTGCGCACGAAGGTCCGTGCGGAGTCGACGGTGGAGCCACCAATTCTCTCGAAGATTCCGATCACGATTTTGTTCGCGTTCGGGCTTCACACGCTCAAGCACCCACTGGAAAGCCGACGGATACTGCTTGCAAGCTTCTTCCGCCGTCAGCCCGAAGAAATCGATGACCATCACGCCGCGAGGTCGTTGCGTGAGGTCACGACCATTTCGGTATTGGCGGATGACTCCTTCAACATCCGACGTCTGGCCCAGTCCCAAGCGAGTCGCATCGTCAGACTCAATGATGAAACCCGAATTACCGAGTTCGAATCCTCGCTGACTGATGTTTGAGTTGGCCCGAAGCGGCAATGCGCCTGCGACGTTGGCTCCAATGGTTAGATCCGCAAAAAGCTTCCCCGCCCTGTGGCTCAATTCCACGGTGCGGGCATCGTCGTCCGTATCACGCTCGTTGGCGACATGCCGCAGTATCCCGGGCTGGTCTCCGGATCCACCAACGGTCATGGCAATGCGCACGGCAGCTCCATCGGCGCTGTCCACCCAGGGGTGGTCGGGGATGGCGAAGGCGAGCGACAGCGGTCTCTTGGTGTTGTTCAGATGCGGTTCGAGGACGCGGCGGTTGAAGGTCTGGCGCAGGCTGTTGGTCGTGATGAAGCCGAAGCGTCGGGCCTCGCCCTTGCGCACCTTCTCGGCGGCGATGTGCCACCAGTACATGACGAAGTCGGCGGAGTCCGGGACGATCCCCTTGAAGACCTTGCGCACGGCATCCACGTAGCCGTCGCCCAGTGCGCGGCGCATGGTGGCGGCGCCGATGAACGGCGGGTTGCCGACGATGTAGTCGGCCTCGGGCCATTCGGTGCGGCGCGGGTTGCTGTAGTGGTAAACGAGGGTGCGGGCGGTTTCGTCGGGGATGAGTTCGCCGGTGACGGGGCTTTTCTTGTAGCTGATGCCGTCCCAGATGGTCACGGGCTGGTCGTGGTCGTCGGTCATGGGTTCGCGGGCATCAAAGTCGATCAGCGCGTCGCGGCATTCGATGTTGTGGAAGTCGCGCAGGATGGGTTCGGGCAGGCTGAGGCGGCCGTGCAGGCGGTAGTGCCATTGCAGGTAGCCGATCCACAGCACGATCTCGGCGATGGCGGCGGCGCGCGGGTTGATCTCCAGCCCGAGGAACTGGTGCGGGTCGACGGTGAGGCCTTCGGTGTCGAAGGTGGCCTGGCCGGCGCTCAGGTCGCGGATGAGGTTGAGCACTTCGCCTTCCAGGCGCTTGAGGTGTTCCAGCGCCACGTAGAGGAAGTTGCCGGAGCCGCAGGCGGGGTCGAGCACGCGGACTTCGCGCAGGCGCTGATGGAAGCGGTGCAGTTCGTCCAGGGCCTTGTCGGGCTTGTTCTGTTGCAGCCAGGCCTCGGCGGCGACCTGCACGGTGTTCCATTCGGCGCGCAGGGGCTCGATGAGCGTGGGCATGACCAGGCGTTCCACGTAGGCGCGCGGGGTGTAGTGGGCGCCGAGCTTGTGGCGTTCGCGCGGGTCCAGCGCGCGTTCCAGCAGGGTGCCGAAGATGGCGGGTTCGACGAAGCGCCAGTCGGCCTTGCCGGCCTGGATGAGCAGGCCGATCTGGTCGGCGTTGAGCGGGATGGGGTCGATGTTCTGGAACAGGCCGCCGTTGAAGCGCTGCAGCTTGTGCATCAGCTGGCCTTCATAGCCGCCGGTGTTCATCGTCTCCCACAGCGAGCGCATGGCGTCGGGGAAGTGTTCGGGGTTCTGCTGCAGGCGCTCCAGCAGGGCGGTGAAGCTGCCCTTGGGCAGGAGTTCGACGTCCTCGCTGAACATGGTGAACAGGCAGCGCTTGAGGAAGTGGGCGACGCGCTCGACATCAAAGCCGTGCTGTTCCAGGGATTTGGCCAGTTCGGCCAGGCGCGCGCTGACCTCGCGGGTGACGCGGGCGGCGTGTTTGCTGGCGTCGAGCTGGTCGGGCGCCAGCCACAGGTGGTGCAGGCGCTGCTGAATCTCGGGGTCGCGCAGGTCTTCCAGGCGGATGCGGTGGCGGCTCGGGTCCGGGTAGGGGACGTAGGTGCCGCCGGAGCGGGAGAACTCGGCGTAGAGCTCGAGGCTGCGGCCGACATCGGTGACCACGATGAACGGCGGGCGGCCTTCGTCTTCCGGCAGGGCGCGCACGTACTGGTCGGCCTGGTTCTGCGCGGCGAGCATGGCCTTGTCCCAGCCCTGGGTGTGCAGGCCCTTGCCGGTCTGCTTGGCCTCCAGCACGAAGCAGCCGCGGCGGTAGAGGTCGATGTAGCCGCGGTTCTCGCTGCCATCCGGGTTGCGGATCGTCACGCGGCGTTCGAAGACGTAGGCGTTGTCTGCGGTGTCGTCGCTGGCCGGGTCGGGCTGCGGCAGGTCCAGCAGCGCGCACAGCTCGGTGAGGAAGAGTTGGTAGTTGGCGCGCTCGCTGCCGCCGGCCTCCTGCCAGCGGTCGAGGAAGGCCTCGACCTGCTCCGGCGGGGCAATGGGGGCGGGGCCGGATTCTTCGGCGTGGGCCGGGCGGGCCGCGAGTCCATCCATGTGACGTAAGTCCGTTTTCGTTCTGTGGAGACCTTACCGATTCCGGCCGCGGTTGTCCTGTCTGAGTGGGTTGGGATTACCTGGCTGGGAGGCAGTTGGGCAGGGATTGTTCGAAGGAGTGGGGTGTGATGCCCAGGTCGCCGAAGCTGCCGAAGGCAGAGTTGGCGATGTTGTCCTGTTGCATCAGGTAGATCTGATCGCGGGTCAGGGGTGGGTTGGGGAGTAGCGAACCCAGGGCGGCCAGGGCGTGCCAGACGGTGAATGGTATGGGCAGCATTGGGCGTTTGCGGCCCAGGTGCGTGAGGACCAGGCGCACGATCTGGCGATAGGTGAGGATGTCCGGGCCGCCGAGTTCGAAGGTTTGGTGCGTGGGCGGATCGTCTGCACACAGGCTTGCGAGGGCACGGGCGATGTCGCCGACGTGTACCGGTTGCAGGCGGGTGGTGCCGCGGCCGAACAGGGGGATCACCGGCAGCGGGGCGAGGCCGGCGAGGTTGCGCACAAAGGCGTCGCCCGGGCCGAAGAGGACGCTGGGGCGCACGATGATGGCGTTTGGCAATTCGCGGAGTACGGCCGCTTCGCCTTCGGCTCGGGCGCGGATGTACGGCGATGGCGAGTCGCTGTCGGCGCCGATGCCGGAGATCTGGATGACTCGCTCCAGGCCCGCCTTGTGGGCAGCGCGGGCGAGGCGCGCGGCCCCTTCGACGTGGATGGTGGTGAAGCGCAGGTCGCGTTGCTCCACGTACAGGCTGACGGCGTTGATGACGCCCCTGGCGCCTTCTAGGGCGCGGGCGACATCGGCTTCGTCCCGGATGTCGGCGCGGTAGTGTTCCAGGCGGGCGTGGTCTTGCAGGGAGGCGGGTAGCGCCGTGTGGCGCGAGGCAATGCGCACGGGATGTCCGGCGTTGAGCAGTTCGTGCACGGTTGTGCGGCCGAGGAAGCCGGTGCCGCCGAATACGGTGATCAGGTCCGGGCGCATGATGAGCCCCCTCTGGGCGAATCCGATCGTTACGGGATGTGGATGGTTGTCGATCCGTCTGGCAAATGGCCTATAGGTAAGACTGGGGTGAAGGGAGAATGATCCCCGTGGGGGATGGTATCTCCGGGCGATGCAATGGCCGTCAAGGCGCCGGGCGACTGCATCGTTCGCGATGGCTGGAGATGGGATGGTGGCGGGAAGACAATGCGTTACGATGGGCTTTGACAGGGGGCAGGGAGCGCGTAGAATACGCGGCTCGAAGACGACAGGCGCGTAGCTCAGTTGGTTAGAGCACCACCTTGACATGGTGGGGGTCGTTGGTTCGAGTCCAATCGCGCCTACCAGTATCTGAAAGAAAGCGAGCCCGGGTGTCCTGGCTCGCTTTTTTTGTTTTGGGGGAGACGGACCATGGAATGGTTCGCACGGGCGGTACATGCTGTAGGCATTGGGGCTTGGGTGGGAGCAGAGGTCGAACGTCTGCGAATGAACACGCGCGCGTTGCTTCAGCCGCTCGTCGCGGCGTTGCTGGTTGCAGTTCTGGCGGCGTGTGCGCCGATGCAGCCTGCCCCGGACCGCATGGACCGCGCCCCTCAGGCGCCGGCGGCGCAGGGCGAGTTGGCCGCCTGGCTGGATACGTTGCCGGCGGTGGAGGAAGGGCAGACGGGGTTCCGGTTGCTGGATACCGGGGCGGAGGCCTTCCAGTGGCGGGTGCAGAGTGCGCGCAAGGCGCAGGAGCGCATCCATATCCAGTACTACATCTGGCGCGATGACGTGGCCGGTCGCACGCTGCTCGGCGAGTTGCTGGATGCGGCGGATCGAGGCGTGTCGGTGTCGCTGTTGCTGGACGACATGGATGTGCGTGGCAGCGATGACCTGCTGGCGGCGGTCAATCAGCATCCCAACATCGAGGTTCGCGTGTTTAACCCGTTTCGTACGCGCCGGGGTGCGGTGCGTGCGGGGGTGGAGTTTGTCTTTCGTGGCAGCGATCTGAACCGCCGTATGCACAACAAGGCCTGGGTGGTGGACGGGCACCTGGCGATCATCGGCGGGCGCAATATCGGCGACGAGTATTTCGAGGTCAGCCCGTACTACAACTTTACCGACCTGGATCTGGTGATGGTTGGGCCCCTGGCGATCCAGGTCGACCACGCATTCGTGGAGTACTGGAACAGCCGGGCGGCGATCGACCTGCAGCGCATGCGCCGCGTGGAGCAGAACCCGGAGAAGCTCGCGCGGCAGCGGGAGAAGCTCGACGCCTGGCTGGAAGGGCACCAGGGCCACCCGCTGCTTGCCCTGGAGCCGTTCAACGGCGCGCCCCTTGCGGAGCCGATCGATGATGCCGGGGTGTACACCTGGACCCACCAGGCGAAGCTGGTGGTGGATGACGTCGGCAAGGCCAAGGGACATGAAGACATCCGCGAAGGCGTGGCCGAGGCGGTGGCGCGTCGTCTGGATGCGGTCGAGCACGAGTTGTTGATGATCTCGCCGTACTTTGTGCCGCGGCGGGACGGCACGGCGCAGCTGATCGCGATGCGTGAGCGCGGGGTCCGGGTGAGTGTGCTGACAAACTCCCTGGCGGCCAATGATGTGGCCTTTACGCACAGCGGGTACTCGCGTCGCCGTCCTGCATTGCTGCAGGCCGGGGTGGAGCTGCACGAGCTGCGCCCGACCGCATTGCCGCCGCGCGCGGCCGAGGATCGCGAGATGGGGATCGGCTCGTCGCACGCGAGCCTGCACACCAAGGCGCTGATCATCGACCGCGAGGAGGGGTTTGTCGGCTCGTTCAATCTGGACCCGCGCTCACGCTACACCAACACCGAGCTGGGCGTGTTCCTGCGCGAGCCGGAGATCGTCCAGGAGTTGCTGGAACTGTACGAGCACAGCACCCGGCCGGAGCTGGCGTATCAGGTTCGGCTGGATGACGAGGGTTGGCCGGTCTGGACGGACGACGAGGGCACGCTCTACCGTACCGATCCGAAAGCGGGCATCTGGCGGCGCTTCCTGTCCGGAATCACGCGACTGGCGCCTGTGGAGCCGCTCCTGTAAACAGGGGGCCTGTCTTGCCGTTCATTATTGGAGTTGTCATGTCCAGGAAACTGCTCTCGCTGCTCGCGCTGCCGCTGGCCGCGCTGATTTCTACCGCGGGTGCCGATGAAGGTGAAATCCAGCGCATCCTGGAAGCCAAGGAGGCGGCCTGGGCGGCCGGTGATGGCGAGGCCTGGGCGCGGGATTATCAGGAAGACGCGGGGTTGGTGAACCTGTTCGGGACGCGCTTTGATGATCGTGCGACGAATGCCAAGCGGCATGCCGAGGTCCTGCAGGGGCCGTTTGCGGGCAGCTCGTTGAGCGTGGATGTCCAGGATATTTCGATGCTGAGCGAAGACACGGCGTTTGCCGAGGCCGTGCTGCGGGTATCGGATATCGAGTCCATGCCGGCCGGGCTGCCGGATCGCGGGGATGGCGTGCTGTACACGCGTATGAGCTTTCTGCTCGAGCGGGACGATCACCACGGCTGGCAGATCCGGTTCGGGCATAACACGGTCGTGCATCCGTAGGGCTGCAGTATCAGGGACGAAAAGGGGTTTACATGGAATGTAAGGCATGCGGGCGGGACAACCCGCCCGAGGCGCGCTACTGCAATGGCTGTGGAGCGGATCTGGTCGAGGTGGCCGTAGCGTCGCCGGCGCACGCCGGGCCGCCGGAGGATCGCGCCGCCTTTGGCGGGTTCTGGCGGCGTGTGCTGGCCACCCTGGTCGACATGGTGGTGATCGGGGTGCCGCAGATCGTGGCGCAGATGGTGATCAGCCCGGAGACGATGGCACCCAAGGGGCCGGAACCCGAGCTGATGGCGGCCGATATTGCCTGGATGCTGATCAACATCCTGGTGGCCTGGCTGTACTGGGCGGGGATGCACAGCTCCCGCTACCAGGCGACGGTGGGCAAGATGGCGGTGGGGCTGCGCGTGGTCGACTATCACGGCGAGCGCATCACCTTTATGCGCGCCACGGGGCGTTATCTCGCGGAGATCCTCTCGGGGCTGCTGTTCGGCATCGGCTACCTGATGGTGGCCTTTACCCGCCGCCGCCAGGCGCTGCACGACCTGATCGCGGAGACGTTCGTCGTGCGCAAGGAGTGGCTGAACTAAGTCGGGGGCGCGTCGTTGCGTGCCATAGAAACCACTGTTTGTGAACTGCGCCCGGGCGTTGGGAGTCCGTATGGAAGAACCGCAGGTGGGGAGCTACTCTCCAACGGAAATCCATTCGGGCATACCGACCCCAAGGAGCAGACATGAAAATCGACACCCTGATCGAGACGGCCGAAGCCATGGTCGCCCCCGGCAAGGGCATCATTGCGATCGACGAATCCACGGGCACGATCGGCAAGCGACTCAATGCCGTGGGCGTGGAGAATACCGAGGAGAATCGCCGGACCTATCGCGAACTCCTGCTTACAACCCCAAAGCTGAACGAGTACATCTCCGGCGCCATTCTCTATGACGAGACCCTGCGTCAGTCGACGCGCGACGGCAAGCCGTTTGTCGATGTCATGCGCGAAGCGGGCATCCTGCCCGGCATCAAGGTGGATACGGGCGCCAAGGACCTGGCGGGGTTCCCCGGCGAGAAGGTCACCGAGGGTCTGGACGGGCTGCGCGAACGCCTGCAGGAATACGCCAAGATGGGTGCGAAATTCGCCAAGTGGCGAGCGGTGATCACCATTGGCGAGACCATGCCGACCGATACCTGTATCGAGGCCAATGCCCATGCGCTGGCGCGCTATGCGGCGCTTTGTCAGGAGCAGGGGCTGGTACCGATTGTGGAGCCCGAGGTCTTGATGGACGGCGATCACGACATCGAAACCTGTTATGGCGTGACCGAAGCGACCCAGCGGGCCGTGTTCAGTGCGCTATACGAGCATCATGTCCTGCTGGAAGGCACGATCCTCAAGGCCAGCATGGTCATCCCCGGCAAGGATTGCCCGGAGCAGGCCAGTGTCGAGGACGTGGCCCATGCGACCTTGCGCTGCCTGGCCTCTGCGGTGCCCGCCATACTTCCCGGCGTCGTGTTTCTCTCGGGTGGACAAAACGATGCCGACGCCACCGCACATCTGGATGCGATGAACCGTATTGGCGGCACGCCCTGGCCGCTGTCGTTCTCGTATGGGCGCGGCATGCAGCAGGCGGCGATGCAGCTGTGGGGTCAGGACATGCAGGCGAATTTCGAGGGCGCACAGAAGACGGTCTACGAGCGTGCACGTGACAATGGACTGGCCGCGGAAGGCAAATACGCGGCCTAGGCGGCGCGGACTACGATCAGTGGATGTGATCACCAACTCGAGGGTTCGTTGATCTGAATCAATTTCCACTGGTCGAGGTATTTGTAGGCTGTAGCTGCCGGGTACGGACCGATCGGCGAGGGCACAGCGATCAGCGCTAGCGGCGCAGTGCTCCCCGCATCGAGTCCTCTGGCGGTGTATGTCGCGTCTTGGCCTGTTACCCCCAGGGTGACAGGCCTTTTTTGTGAACTGCGTGGTGGCTCTGGCACGCTCCTGGCGCAATCTTTTGTCTCCGCTGATCGGAAGGGAACAGGCTTGTTTCGAGTCCGATCCCGCGCGAAATCTCAGCAACTCCAGTAGCCCGCGCGCCCAGGAACGGCTTTGCCGATGGAACAAAACTGGCGGATGCACGTCCGGAATAACCGGGAAGAGGGCCGGGACAGGCCCAGCTAGAAATTGCATTAAATCCAACTCAAACCACCAATAGGAGCCAGTCAATGAATCTGACTCGGAGAGAATTCCTCGAAGCCATGGTCGCGGCGAGTGCCGCCGGCTTCTCGATGAATGCCTGGGCCGGCGAGAAGGGGTCCTGGAAGCCCCTGAGCAGCGAGATGTACGACATTCCGAAGTTCGGGAACGTCTCGTTCATGCACTACACCGACTGCCATGCACAACTGAAGCCGATCTACTTCCGCGAGCCGAACGTGAACATTGGCGTGGGCGACATGCAGGGCAAGCCGCCGGTGCTGGTGGGCAAGGATCTGCTCGAGTGGTTCGACATCAAGCCCGGCACCCCGATGGCCCATGCCATTACGCACCTGGACTATGTGGATGCAGCGGAGAAGTACGGCCGCATGGGAGGGTTCTCCCATCTGTCCACGCTGGTCAAGAAGCTGCGCGCCGACCGGCCGAACTCGCTGCTGCTGGACGGCGGTGACACCTGGCACGGCACGGCTGTGTCGCTGTGGGATGATGGGCAGGACATGGTCGATGCACAGAAACTGCTGGGTATCGACATCATGGTCGGCCACTGGGAGTTCACCTTTGGCGACGAGCGCGTGCTCGAGATCATCGAGAACGACTTCAAGCCGAACGACATCGACTTCCTGGCGCAGAACATCGAGGACCGCGATTGGGGCGATCCGGTGTTCGAGCCGTACACCATCCGCGAGATGAATGGTGTGCCGGTGGCGGTCATTGGCCAGGCCTTCCCCTACACGTCGGTTGCCAACCCGAGCTACATGTTCCCGGACTGGAGCTTCGGCATCCGCGACGAAAACATGCAGCGCATGATCAACGAGTGCCGCGAGAAGGGCGCGAAGGTGGTCGCGATCCTGTCGCACAACGGCATGGTCACGGACATGGAAATGGCGCGCAATCTGGAAGGCGTCGACGTGATCATGGGTGGTCACACCCATGACGCGGTTCCGGGCGCGATGGAGATCAAAAACGCTGGCGGCGACATCACCCTGGTGACCAACGCGGGCTCGAACGGCAAGTTCCTGGGCCTGCTGGACCTGGATGTGGGCGACAACGGCGTGCGCGACTACAAGTTCCACATGCTGCCGGTGTTCTCCAACCTGCTGGACGCCGATCCGGAGATGGAAGAGCACGTGAAGAAGGTCCACGAGCCCTACCAGGACAAACTGAACGAAGAGCTGGCCGTGACCGAGGGTGTGCTGTATCGCCGCGGCAACTTTAACGGCACGTTCGACGAAGTCATCCTGGATGCCCTGCGCGAAAAACTGGATGCCGAGATTGCGCTGTCGCCGGGCTTCCGCTGGGGTGTGAGTGTCCTGCCGGGTCAGCCGATCACCTTCGAGGAGGTGATGACCCAGACCGTGACCACGTACTCCGAGGTCCAGCGTAACGAGATGACCGGCGAACAGTTGAAGAACACGCTGGAAGACGTGGCCAACTCGATCTTCAACCAGAACCCGTACCACCATCGTGGCGGCGACATGGTTCGCACCGGCGGGATCAAGTACACCATCGACCCGCACGAGTCGATGGGTTCGCGTATCAGCGACCTGGAGATCAATGGCGAGCCGATCGACATGGACAAGAAGTACGTGGTCGCCGGCTGGGCGAACGTGCACGAGCCGCTGGATTCCGAACCGGTCTGGGAACTGGTCGCGGACTATCTGCGCGAAAAGGGCTCGGTCGAGGTCAGCAAGCCCTACGTGCCGAAGCTGAAGAACGTCGAAGGAGATCCGGGCCTGGATCTGTAATTCGACCGTTCCGTGGTGGCCCGGAGGTCATCGTCCGGGTACCCTCGAAGCCGCCTCACCCCCCGGGTGTGGCGGCTTTTTTCATGGAGGGGACATGGTGTCGATTGAGGCGACGGCGTCCGAACTGCTGTTTTACTGCCGCCCGGGCTTCGAGCCGGACCTGATTGCCGAGTTGACGGAGCGGGCGGCGGACGCGGGTCTGGGTGCCTATCCACGTTCGAAGCCGGATACCGGTTACGTACGCTTTGTCCCGGCGGATGGGGATCTGATGGGGCTGGCCGCGGCCCTGCCGTTGGATGGATTGGTTTTTGCCCGCCAGCGCGTGCTGGCCCTGCACCCGCTGGAACGACTGGGTCGGGAGGATCGGGTAACGCCGATCCTTGATCAGCTCCAATTGACGGGAATCCGCTTCGACTCGCTGTGGCACGAGTGCCCGGACACTAACGAAGGTCAGTCGCTGGTCCGGTTGGCGCGAGCACTGGATCGGCCGCTGCAGGCCGTGTTGCGCAAGCGCGACCTGCTGGTGACCGATGCAGCAGGCGTGCGGGCACACCTGTTCTGGTCCGCCGGCGATTGTGTGCAGATCGCGTTTTCCAGTCGGGGCGAGCGCAGCGAGTGGCCGGAAGGGAAGCCGCGCCTGCGGGCGGCGTCCGACGCGCCCAGTCGTTCGGCGTTGAAGCTGGAGGAGGCCTGGCACACGTTCATTCCGGCGGATCAGTGGCCCGAGCGGCTGGCCGAGGGGATGCAGGCCGTGGACCTCGGAGCCGCTCCGGGTGGATGGACCTGGCAGTTGGTCCGTCGGGGCATGTATGTGCATGCCGTGGATAACGGTCCGATGGACGAGCGCCTGATGGCCACCACACAGGTGGAACATCACCGCGAGGATGCCTTTTTCTGGGAACCGCCCAACCCCGTGACCTGGCTGGTCTGCGACATCGTCGACAAGCCGGCGCGTGTCGCGGCCCGCATGGGTGACTGGCTGGAAAGGCGCTGGTGTCGCGAGGCGGTGTTCAACCTGAAATTGCCAATGAAGAAACGCTGGCAGACCGTGCGGGACTGCCTGGTGCATCTTGTACAGCGGTTGGAAGTGGCGGGAATCCCTTGCGAATGCAGGGCGCGGCAGCTCTATCACGACCGAGAGGAGGTGACCGTGCATATTCAACTGGCCGGGGAACCTCGGGCGCGCTAGACTGTCTGTGTACTGCAAGGGGGCGACTTGGATTCGACGCGGGTCGCGAAACCTGAGGTGCATGCCGAGGATGTGGTGAGCCTCGTAAAAATCACTGCAAAAAAATAGTTGCCAACGACGACAACTACGCACTCGCCGCTTAAAAACCGGTAGATGCCGTCCGACTGGAGCCGTGCTTGTGCGTCCAGTATCGGGCGTCGACTCTCACAAGCTCGTGGTGAAGCGCGCCCGGCGTGGATCCATTAAAACTAAACCGGGATCGCCAGTTGTTTTCCCTGCCTGTCGGGTAGCGGCTGGTTAAACTCAAAGACAGAATAAGCATGTAGAGCCGAGGGCGGAGGGCCTGCGGACGCGGGTTCGATTCCCGCCGCCTCCACCAAGTTAGCAAGTCCAATCAAGCGCCTTCGGGCGCTTTTTTGTTGGGGAGACGGGTATGGCCGTGCATCAGGACACCTTTCGCGTACGTACCGAGGGGCGGGGCACCATCAACATCACGCGCCAGATCGACGAGATCGTGGCTGCCAGCGGGATCACCACCGGTACCTGTCATATCTTCCAGCACCACACCAGCGCCTCGCTGCTGGTGACCGAGAACGCCGATGCCGATGTGCGCCATGACCTGGAGACCCTGATTGCGCGCATGGCACCGGACGCCGATCCGGCCTACCGGCACGATATGGAAGGCGACGACGACATGGCCGCCCATGCCCGCGCGATGCTGACCCACAACGACCTGACCGTGCCGGTCGGGCGCGGCCGGCTGGTCCTGGGGACCTGGCAGGGCCTGTTCCTGTGGGAGCACCGCTACGCCGCGCACACCCGCACGCTGACGGTAACGGTCCACGGAGAGTGATCCAGTAGGCGAGTAGCGGTCCCGGCCCGGCGTCGGGTCCGGTACAATGCGCAGCCTTTGTCATCTCCGGGTATCGAGGAAGCGCAATGCGGTTTGTGGAAGGGGGTATCGCCGTCTCGCCATTTCGGCTCCGGGCACTGGAAGCCGGCCTGCGGGCGAGTGTTCCTGAGGCGGGCCCACTGACGGCGCGTTTTGTCTACTTCATCGAACCCCGACGCCGCCTGACGGCGGAAGAAGACGCGATCCTGGACCGCCTGTTGCGCGAGGGCGAGGCCTGGCGCGAGCCGGACTTCGAGATTCAGCGCGAGCTGGTGGTGATTCCCCGTTTCGGCACGATTAGCCCGTGGTCGTCCAAGGCCACCGAGATCGCGCACCACGCCGGTCTGGAAGAGGCCGTCGGGCGGATCGAACGCGGCATCCACTGGCAGATTGGCGGGCAGGGGGCCAAAGGCGCATCCCTCGAGGCACTGGGCGATGTTCTGCACGACCGGATGACCGAAACCGTGATCGAGGATCCGGCGGAGGCGGCGCGGCTGTTCCAGTCCGAGACGCCGCGCTCGCTGGGGCGTGTGGAGCTGGGCGACGACCCGCACCGGGCACTGAAAGCCGCCAATGTCGATCTGGGCCTCGCGCTCTCGCCGGACGAGATCGAGTATCTGGCGGAGGGCTACGCGGCGCTCGGGCGGGCACCCACCGATGCCGAACTGATGATGTTCGCCCAGGCGAACTCTGAACACTGCCGCCACAAGATCTTCAACGCCGCCTGGATCCTGGATGGCGAGGCGGACGAACGCACCCTGTTCGGGATGATCCGCAGTACCCACCAGAAGCATCCGGAGCGTGTGCTGTCCGCCTACAGTGACAATGCCTCGGTGATCGCCGGGCATTCGGGCATCCGCCTGATGCCGGACGCGATCACCGGCGAATATCAGCGTGAATCGCTGGATCTGCCGATCCTGATGAAGGTGGAAACCCACAACCACCCGACCGCGATTTCTCCGTTCCCGGGCGCCGCCACCGGCTCGGGGGGCGAGATCCGCGACGAGGGGGCCACCGGCCAGGGCTCGAAGCCCAAGGCGGGGCTGACCGGCTTTACCGTCTCCAATCTCCAGATCCCCGAGCTGCCGCAGCCGTGGGAGCGTGACTTCGGACGCCCGCAGCGGATCGAGAGTGCGCGCCAGATCATGCTGGACGGCCCGATCGGCGCCGCCGCATTCAACAACGAATTCGGCCGCCCGGCGCTGGCCGGATACTTCCGCACCTTCGAGATGGCGCTGCCGCGCCCGGACGGAAGCGACGCCCTGTACGGCTACCACAAGCCGATCATGCTGGCCGGCGGGCTGGGATCGATCCGGGGCGAACACGTGCACAAGCAGGATGTGCCCCCGGGCACGCCGATCGTGGTGCTGGGTGGGCCCGCGATGCTGATCGGCCTGGGCGGCGGGGCGGCCTCGTCGATGGCGAGTGGCGCCAGTGCGGAGCAGCTCGATTTCGCCTCGGTGCAGCGGGGTAACCCGGAGATGGAGCGGCGTTGCCAAGAGGTGATCGACCGCTGCACCGCGCTGGGTACGCAGAACCCGATTCGGTCAATCCATGACGTGGGTGCGGGCGGCCTTTCCAACGCCATCCCCGAAATCCTCGACGATGCCGGGCGGGGCGGTGTGATCGAGATGCGGGAGGTCCCAACCGCCGAGCCGGGTCTGTCGCCGATGGAGCTGTGGTGCAACGAGGCACAGGAACGCTATGTGCTGGCCGTGGACGACGGCCGCCTGGAGACCTTCCGCATGCTGGCGGAGCGCGAGCGGGCCCCGTTCGCAGTGGTGGGACGAGCGACCGAGGAAGGCCACCTGAAGGTCGAGGACCGGCTGTTCCACGAGCCGCCGGTGGACATGCCGATGGGCATGCTGCTCGGCAAGACGCCGCGCATGACGCGCGAGGACCGTCGCGCAACACCACCCACCACTGATTTTGACGCGGGCGCCTGCCCCCTGGATGAAGCGGTGCATCGCGTGCTGCAGATGCCGGCGGTAGCCGCCAAGCACTTTCTGATCACGATCGGCGATCGCAGCGTGGGCGGGCTGGTCGCGCGCGACCAGATGGTCGGCCCGTGGCAGGTGCCGGTCGCCGATTGTGCCGTGACGCTGACCGACTTCGAGGGCTATACCGGCGAGGCGATGGCTATGGGCGAGCGCACGCCCCTGGCCGTGCTCTCCGGCCCGGCCTCGGGGCGCATGGCCATTGGCGAGGTCGTGACGAACATGGCCGCCGCCGATATCGACAGTACCGAGATGATCCGGCTGTCGGCCAACTGGATGGCCGCCGCCGGCGTCCCCGGCGAGGATGCAAACCTGTTCGATACGGTGCGCGCGGTGGCCGAGGACGTTTGCCCGGGCCTGGGCATCTCCATCCCGGTCGGCAAGGACTCGCTGTCGATGCGGACTGTCTGGGAGACCGCCGATGGCGAGGCGCGCGACATGTACTCGCCGATCTCGCTGATCGTCTCGGGCTTTGCCCCGGTCGCCGATGTTCGTCGTAGCGTGACACCCGAGCTGAACCCGGGTGCGGATCCGGCTTTGTGGCTGATTGACCTGGGCGAGGGGAACACCCGCATAGGCGGTTCGGCACTGGCCCAGGCCTGGGGGCATATCGGGTGCGAGACACCGGATCTGGTCGATGTGGCACGTCTGCGCGGATTTTTTGACGTGATCACGGGGCTGCGCCGCAAGGGCCTGCTGGCCGCGTATCACGATCGCTCCGATGGTGGTCTGTTCACGACCCTTGCGGAGATGGCGTTCGCCGGTCGTTGCGGGCTGGAGATCACGGTGCCCGACGATCATCGTGCGCAGGAGTGGCTGTTCAACGAGGAATTGGGTGCGGTCGTGCAGCTGGCCCCGGGGGCAGAGGCTGCGCTTCGTGACGGACTGAACGCTGTCGGTCTGGGCGCGCATCTACACCGGGTTGCAACCTTGCGCATTGATGAACGCATCCTCGTGCGCCAGGGACCAGAAGACTTGCTGGATTCCACCCGTGCGCAGCTGCAGGGAACATGGCAGGCGACCTCGGCCGCCATGCAACGGCTGCGTGATGATCCGGATTGTGCCAACGAGGAGTTCGCGCGTGTCGAAGCGGACGGCGGACTGGTCGTCCGTTTGGGCTTCGATCCGGAGGAGGACCTCGTGGCCCCGTTGATCGCGACCGGCGCTCGTCCACGCGTGGCGATTCTGCGTGAACAGGGGGTGAACGGGCAGCTGGAGATGGCGGCTGCGTTCGAGCGTGCGGGTTTTCAGCCCGTGGATGTTCACATGACCGATCTTCTGTCAGGGCGCCGGGCGCTCGACGAGATGCAGGGCCTCGCTGTTTGTGGCGGCTTTTCCTACGGTGATGTGCTCGGGGCCGGTGGTGGCTGGGCGCAGACCATCCTGAATCACGCGGAGTTGCGCGATCAGTTTCAGGCCTTCTTCGAGCGTGGAGACAGCTTTACGCTCGGGGTCTGCAATGGCTGCCAGATGTTGTCCCATCTGGCCCCGCTGATCCCCGGGGCGGACCACTGGCCGCGTTTTGTGCGCAACCGTTCGGAGCAGTTCGAGGCGCGGCTGTCACTGGTCCGCGTGGAACCAGGGCCCTCGGTACTGCTGGACGGTATGGGCGGATCGCTGCTTCCGGTGGTGGTGTCGCACGGGGAGGGCCGCGTGCGTTACGCCGACGAGGTGCCGGTGCACGACCAGGCGGCGCTGCGCTACGTGGAGGCGGACGACAAGCCGGCCACGCACTACCCGGCAAACCCCAATGGTTCCCCAGGGGGCGCCACGGGTTTCACCACGCAGGATGGGCGCGCCACGATCATGATGCCGCATCCCGAACGGGTCTTCCGGACCGTACAGCACAGCTGGCACCCGCGTGACTGGGGCGAGGATGGGCCCTGGATGCGACTGTTCCGCAATGCGCGCGTGTTTGTTGGCTGATCGTCGCGTGACGGTCTATAGGCTTCGGAACAGGGCGCGATTCCTGCCTGTGCATGACCTGGAGGTCCAATGACGACCGGTGAATGGGACGAGTATCTGGGCGACGATCTGCGAGTGACCAGCGCGCTGTCGATTGGGCCCTCGGAGCGAGCATTGACCGACCCGGGGCTCGCACAACGCCTGATCGAGAGCCTGGATCTTTTCGACGATACCCACCCACGTTCGATCCCGCACGAAGACGAATCCGCCCCCGAGATCCAGCGTCTCGAGCACAAGCTGGACCTGCTGCTGCACCTGGTCGCCGAGTCGCTGCATCCGCAGCGACCCGACCCGGTGGAGGTGACCTTGTCGCGGAACGGGATTGTGCTGCCGGCGGAGACCGTTCCGGAGAATTGCGACCGCCTGGAGATCTACCTCAGCCGGCTTCTGCCGCAGCCTTGCGTGCTGGGTGTCGAGACTCCGACTACCGCCGGAAACGTCCAGCTGATGCGGTGGGCGGGCATGGAAGGCAGCCTCCGGGAGGCACTCGCGCGCTGGATTTTTCGACTCCACCGACGCGAGATTGCCGACAAACGACAGAAAGTTGACGCCAGTCACAACTAGCCGGATACTGAGACGCACATCACACATTCGTATGGGTCCCTCGCGAGTCCCATATGAGTCAACTCAGTCTGCGAGCGGTGGCCGGTATGACGGATCTGAACGGACGCAATCAGGAACTACGGATAGCTCTCACCGGTGAACCAGGCGCCGCCCGCGACACGCAGGCCATCCTGAGTTGTCTTGGCTGCGAGACCGAGCCTCACCAGACAGCCGAGGCGTTAATTGACGGCGGTTCCGATGCCGCCGCGGTATGGTGGTGCGGCCCGGCAGCGGAACTAGACCAGCGCCTGCTCGAGGGACTGAACAACCAGACGCCGGTGGTCGTACAGCCAACCGATGGCGAGAAAATCACCGCTCCGGGGTCGGGTTGCGTGGTCGAGCATCCGCTGTCGATCGCCCAGGTCAGCCAGGTGTTGCAGTGGCTCCGCTATGGCCGCGAGCCCGGCCATGACGACATGCCGGGTCTGGTTGGGGTGCACCCGACCATGCTGGCGGTCAAGCGTCTGGTGGCGCAGGTGGCGCGCACCGATGCCACTGCGCTGATCCTGGGTGAGACCGGATCCGGCAAGGAAGTGATCGCACGTGCGATTCACGCCGCTTCCGATCGTGCGGACAAGCCCTTCGTGGCCGTCAACTGCGGAGCGATCCCGGCGGATCTGCTCGAAAGCGAACTGTTCGGGCACGAGAAGGGGGCCTTTACCGGGGCTTTCACGGCGCGCACCGGTCGTTTTGAACTGGCGGGTGATGGCACGCTGTTCCTCGACGAGATCGGCGACATGCCGTTGCCTATGCAGGTTAAGCTGCTCCGCGTGCTGCAGGAGCGGGTGTTCGAGCGTGTCGGTTCGAACAAGTCGATCTCCACCAATGCTCGCATCATCGCCGCTACTCATCGCGACCTGGATGACGCAGTGACCGAAGGCAGTTTCCGGCAGGATCTGTTCTTCCGGTTGAGTGTATTCCCCATCGAGCTGCCGCCGCTGCGCGAGCGTGCCAGTGACATCCCGTCGCTGGTGTCCGCGCTGGAGGAAAGGCTGCGGGATCAGGGGATGACACCGGCCCACCTGACCCCGGCCGTGATGGCCCATCTGAGTCAGCTGGAATGGAAGGGGAATATCCGCGAACTGGCGAACCTGCTGGAGCAGCTGGCCATCATGTATCCGGACCTTCCGGTGGACCTCGGGCAGCTTCCGCCACGCGTCCGGCCGGAGGGAATCGAGGACCTGAGCATGCTGCCCCAGGGTGATGCGAACGGCCAGGTTGCGGGTTCGACGGCCCCAGCCCTGGGGTTGCCCCGCGAGGGACTCCCGCCCGAGGGGGTGGATCTACGGGGCTATCTGAACGATCTGGAACGAGAAATGATCGTGGCGGCATTGAACGAAACCGGGCAGGTAGTCGCCCGTGCGGCGCGGCGGCTCGGGATGCGCCGCACCACCCTGGTCGAGCGCATGCGCAAGTTCGGGTTGGGCAAAGCCTGACGCGGCGTTTCGTCGGGCTCCATCGTCGGGAAGCCGTCAGATGGGGAGCGTTCCGGGAGTGAATCGCCTGACGAGGATTTGACGATGAGCGTTCGCTTCCAGTCCTAACTCGCTGTATCCCTTTTATTTATCTTTTCTGGCTTGGTTTTTGCTGGTTGCCTCTTGAACTTTCGAGGAACCGGTTTATGTCCAGAGCAACCATTCTGCTTGTCGATGCACAGCCCGCGTTGCGCGAGGCGGTCGTGCGTGTGTTGGCGACGATTCCGCGTGTGCGTCTGGAGTCCTGCCAGAGTGATGCCTTCGCGGCTGCGCTGGAGACACATCGCCCGAGGGTCGTACTGGTAGCCAGTGGTGATGCCCAGGGTGACTGGAATGCTCTCGGCGAGCAGGTTCCGGTGGCCGCTGTTGGGTCTGACGCAGCGCACGAAGATGAAATCCGGGCGTTTCGTCAGGGGTTGGCCGCACACTTCGCACTCCCGAGCATGGCGGATGCCATGGGCGAATGGCTACGGACGATCGTCAAGCCTTCGCCTGGCATCGTGATTCCCCGGATGGTGGCGCAAAGCGTCTCGATGCAGTTGCTCGATGCCTTCGTGTCACGGATCGCCGCGAGCCCGGCGACTGTGTTTGTTACCGGTGAGTCGGGCGTGGGCAAGGAAGTACTGGCCCGCCAGGTGCACGCGCGTTCTCCCCGTGCACATGGCCCGTTCGAGGCGGTCAACTGCGCGGCCCTTCCGGAAACCATGCTGGAGGCGCTGCTGTTCGGGCACGCCAAGGGCGCGTTCACCGGCGCCCTGGAGGCCCGTGCGGGCAAGTTTGCACAGGCCCACGGTGGGACGCTTTTGCTCGACGAGGTCACCGAAATTCCGGTGAATCTGCAAGCCAAGCTGCTGCGCGTACTGCAGGAGCGCGAGGTGGAACCGCTAGGGGGGCGACAGGCTCGCCGAGTGGACGTACGGGTCATTGCGACCTCGAACCGCGATCTGCGCGAGGCGCTGGCGGAGGGTGTGCTGCGCGATGACCTGTACTACCGCCTGAATGTTTTTCCCGTCTGGATCCCGCCCCTGCGCGAGCGGCCGGAGGACATTGTGCCGTTGGCGCGCGCGTTGTTGCGGCGTCTAAGCAGCAACGTTCTGACCGATCTCGATGCGTCTGCACAGAAACGGCTGGTGGAGCACGACTGGCCGGGGAACGTACGCGAGCTCGCGAATGTGATGGAGCGCGCCGTGACCCTGCACGATACGGAACGGGGTTCGGTTATCGGGGGGGAAGCGATCTGGCTGGACCTGGACATGCTGATGCCCTGGGGTACGCATGAGCGTCAGGCATTGGACGCCACGGATCAGGATTCCAGTGACCTGGTCGACGAGAACTCGACGCCCATGTTGGAGCAGACCCTGCAGACGCAGGAGAGCCGAGTGATTCTCAATGTGCTGCGCGAGTCGGGTGGGCGTCGCAAGGAGGCGGCGGAACGACTCGGAATCAGCCCCAGAACATTGCGTTACAAGATCGCGCGCCTGCGAGAGTCGGGATTCGCGGTGCCTTCCGCTGGAAACTAGCGGAGTTACTGGCACGTGCCTTGCATTGGCTGCATTGGAGTATTCCGGGCACACCGGCCACATGCCCTGGGGGTCCACGCCTGGCTAGGGCCGAGGCTGACCGACGGTTGCCGGGCGCCTGGATGGTGGAAGAGGGGAGTCTAGATCATGAGCGAGTTGCAGATTCAGAACGTGCTGGCCCAGATGCGCCAGCTGACCCAGAACTCTGGCGTGGAGGGGACCAATCCCACCCAGCAGCCAAGTCAGGTCGGCGGGGCGGACTTCCAGAACGTGCTGCGCGACTCGCTGCGCGGGGTGAATCAGGTGCAACAGGATGCGAGCGATCTGCAGACGCGCTTCGAGCTTGGCGACGAGAATGTCAGTCTGCCCCAGGTGATGGTAGCCATGAACAAGTCCAGCATCGCGTTCGAGGCCACGAACCAGGTGCGCAATCGGTTGTTGAATGCCTATCAGGAAATCATGCGGATGCAGGTCTGATGCCCGGATCCCACGGAGAATAAGGACTCATGGCCGAGAACGCACAATCCCTGCCCGCCGTGCTCAGTGGCGGAATCCGGGACTTCAATGGGATGCCGGCGGGTCGCCAGCTTGCGCTTCTGGGCATGCTGGCCGGCGCGATCGTGGTGATCGTGGCCGTCCTGTACTGGGCTTTCCGTCCGACCTATGTGCCCCTGTTTCCCCGCATGGAAAGCGAGGAAGCGGCAGAAGTCGTGCAGGCGCTCTCCCAGGCGGGTATCTCGTATCAGGTGGATGCCACCACGGGACAGGTGAAGGTCCCGCAGGGAGACGTGGCCGAGGCTCGTTTGCAGTTGGCGTCGGAAGGCCTGCCACGCTCCGGCGATGTCGGCTTTGAGTTGCTGCAGGAAGATACAGGGCTGGGTACCAGCCGTATGGTCGAGGGCGCGCGTTTCCATCGTGCGATGGAAGGCGAACTGGCACGTACGGTCTCGTCGCTGGACGCGGTCGAGCGGGCGCGTGTGCATATCGCGCAGGCCGAGCAGTCGGTCTTCGTGCGGGATCGGCGACCTGCCAGCGCCTCGGTGGTGGTGCATTTGCGTGGCGGCCGTTCGCTTTCCGAGTCGCAGGTTGCTGCGATCGTCCATCTGGTTGCCTCGAGCACTTCCGACCTGGAGGCAGAACGGGTAACCGTGGTGGATCAGCGCGGTCGCCTGCTGACGCAGGATGGCGCCGAGCGGGGTGGTATGGCCAGCAGTGACCGTCTGTCGTTCTCGCGCGAGGTGGAACAGCGCTATGCCGAGCGGATCCATAACCTGCTGGCACCCATCGTTGGTGCAGACAAGGTGCGCGTCCAGGTCAACGCCGATATTGATTTCTCTCAGGTCGAGCGCACCGAGGAGTTGTACGACCCGGAAACCATTGCGTTGCGTTCCGAGCAAACACGCGAAGACGAGCGCAGCGGGCTGGATGGTGGGCCGGCCGGCGTCCCTGGCGCGCTGACCAATCAGCCGCCGGAGGGCGGTGCAGTGGAAGGCCCGGATGGCGAGGCGGCACCGGCACCAATACCCACGAGCCGGAGCACCAATGTCACCCGTAACTTTGAAGTCGACCGGCGCATCAACCATATCCGTGAGGCACCCGGTGGCATTCGCCGGGTCTCGACCGCGGTAGTGGTGGACTTTCGCGAGCAGGTTGGCGACGACGGCGCGACCGAGAGCGTGGCCCGCGATGCGGAAGAGCTCGAGCGGATCGAGGCACTGGTGCGCGAGGCCGTTGGCTTCTCCGAGGCGCGGGGCGATACGCTGAACGTGGTCACCGCGCCATTCGAGGCGCCCGTGGAGGAGATGGTCGAGGAGGAGGTGCCGTTCTGGTCGCAACCCTGGTTCCTCGAGATGGTCAAGATTGGTGCGGGCCTGATATTGGCGCTGATCCTGTTGCTGACAGTGGTGCGCCCGGCGCTGAAGCAACTGATGGCCCGGCCGCCGCGCGAGCGACGGGTCGAACAGCAACAGGCGCTGACGGACGAGTCGGGTGTCGGCCCCGCTGGCGGACCGGCGGGGGGAGGATCCGCGGTGGCGGCCCTGACCGGGCCCAAGGGGCCGGACCAGCAGGAGATGGATCTGGAGGCTGTACGCGACATGGTGCGCGAGGATCCGAAGCGCGTGGCACAGGTAATGAAGTCGTGGTTGGGTGACGATGGCCGCTGACAAGCAAGCAAGAAAGCTCGATGGTGCAGAGCGCGCCGCGGTGTTCATGATGAGTCTCGGCGAGGATGCCGCTGCCGAAGTCATGCGCCACATGGGGCCGAAAGAGGTGCAGAAGATCGGGACCGCCATGGCCTCGATGGACCGTATCTCGCGCGCCGATGTCGATTCCGCGCTGCATGAGTTCTCCACGCATGTGCAGGAACAGACGGCACTGGGCGTGGGTGCGGACGAATACGTGCGCAGCGTGCTGGAGAACGCACTGGGCGAAAAGGCCTCGGGGGTGATTGACCGGATCCTGCTCGGGCGAAATTCCAAGGGGATCGATGCGCTCAAGTGGCTGGATCCGCGGGCGATCGCCGACATGCTGCGCAACGAGCATCCGCAGATTGTCGCGATCGTGCTGTCGCACCTGGATTCCGATCAGGCGTCGGACACGCTGCAATACCTGCCCTCGCGTGTGCAGACCGACATCGTCATGCGCATTGCAACCCTGGATGGCATCCAGCCGCAGGCATTGCAGGAGCTGGATGAAATCCTCGACCGCCAGTTGTCGGGCAATGCCGCGAGCAAGACCTCGATGCTGGGGGGCGTTCGCACAGCCGCCAACATCATGAACTTGATGGAGAGCGCACGCGAGGCAGAGATCATGGAGTCCATCAAGGAGTCGGACTCGGATCTTGGTGGCCGCATCGAAGAAGAGATGTTCGTGTTCGAGAACCTGGTCGATATTGACGATCGCGGTATTCAGACGTTGCTGCGCGAGATCTCGACGGACTCCCTGGTGCTGGCGATGAAGGGAGCCGACGAGGACCTCAAGGACAAGATCTTCCGCAACATGTCCAAGCGTGCGGCCGAAATGCTGCGCGAGGATCTGGAAGCCAAGGGCCCGGTCCGCGTGAGCGAGGTCGAGGCGGCGCAGAAGGAAATCCTGGCGGTCGCCCGCCGCCTGGCCGAGAACGGCGAGATTGTGCTCGGCGGGCAGGGTAGCGAGGCGATGTTGTGACCTCGGGTTCCGGCGCCCAAACGCGGGTGCATGACCCGGATGCGTCGGTATGGGAGCCACCGGAGATCGGTGAGGGCGGAGTGCGTCCGGCGCGGCGCCTGCCAACGGCGGCCGAGATCGAGGCCATCGAGGACCAGGCGCGTCAGAATGGATTCGAGGCTGGCTACGCCGAAGGCCATGCGCTCGGAAAGCAGGAAGCCGAGAAGGCCGCACGAGCCAAGGCCGACAAACAGCTTCGCGAGACGGTGGCCAAGCTGGAGTCCCTTGGGCGTGGACTGATCGATCCCCTGGCCGAGGCGGCCGATCAGCTGGAACCCGAACTCCTCGAATTGACCGTCGCGATCGCCCGCAAGGTGCTGGCGGCAGAACTAAAGACTCGCCCCGAGCTGATCGAGCAGGTCCTGCACCGGGCGCTGGCGCAGCTACCCGGCCGGCATCAGGAAGTGCGGGTGCATGTTCACCCTGCGGATCGCGCCCTGCTCGAGGACTATGCCCAGGGGCTGGATGCCGGGGTGCATTGGGTATCCGATACCAAGCTGGCGCGCGGTGGCTGCCGTGTAGAGGCGGGCGCGGCGCTGGTCGATGCCTCGCTGGAACATCGTCTGCAGCAGGCGGTCGAGGCGATCTGGGGCGAGCTGGAGGCCTCTGCGTCCGCCTCGCAACAACCGGAAGATGGTTCGGCACCGGGAGACGGGACGTGAGCTCGCGGCTGGACACACTGCATCAGCGGGGACAGGAGCGGCTGGCCTCGGGCCTTCTGGAACGCCTGCAACAGTCACGTGGCCGGCTGGAACGGGTTCATCCCGTGCAGTCCGAGGGGCGGCTATCGCGCCTGACCGGCCTGACCTTCGAGGCCGAGGGGCTGCGTCTGCCGATGGGTGGGCGGGCGCTGATCCACGGCGAGAACGGCGCGTCGGTCCCGGCGGAGGTGGTCGGATTCCAGAACGATCGCACCTTTCTGATGCCGGAGGAACTGGCCTCGGGCCTGACACCCGGTGCGCGCATTGAGCCCCTCGATACCCAACGCGAGATCCCGGTCGGGGATGCGCTGCTCGGGCGGGTGATCGATGCCAATGGCCAGCCGCTGGATGGCAAGGGCCCTTTGCGCGCGCGTGACCACAGCCCGCTTTCGGGGCGCCCGATCAACCCGCTGCAGCGCGCGCCGGTGCGGGAACCGCTGGATGTCGGGATCCGGTCGATCAACGGGCTGCTTTGTGTTGGCCGGGGGCAGCGGCTTGGCCTGTTTGCCGGTTCCGGGGTCGGGAAGAGCGTTCTGCTCGGAATGATGACGCGCAATACCAACGCGGACGTGATCGTAGTCGGGTTGATCGGCGAGCGTGGGCGCGAAGTGAATGAATTCATCCACGAGATCCTGGACGAGGAGTCCCGCCAGCGGACTGTCGTAGTGGCCGTCCCGGCCGATCAGTCGCCGTTGCTTCGCCAGCATGGGGCCTGGGTAGCCACCACTGTGGCGGAATCGTTTCGGGACCGTGGACTGAATGTGCTTCTGCTGATGGATTCGCTCACGCGCTTTGCCCAGGGCGCGCGCGAGATCGCGATGGCGATTGGCGAACCGCCGGCGTCGAAAGGCTATGCCGCTTCGGTGTTTGCGCGCCTCCCGCAGCTCGTGGAGCGAGCGGGGAACGGAGATGTGGGCGGTGGTTCGATCACGGCGTTCTATACGGTGCTGGCCGAGGGGGATGACCAGAATGACCCGATCGTGGATGCGGCGCGCGCGATCCTTGACGGGCACGTGGTCCTCTCGCGCGAGATCGCGGAAACCGGGCGCTATCCTGCGATCGACGTGTCGGCGTCGGTTTCGCGAGTGATGAGCGCGCTGATCACGTCCGAACACGAGCAGGCGGCCCGGCGTTTCCGTGATCTGGCCTCGACCTATATGCGAAACCGCGACCTGATCGCCGTGGGTGCGTACCGCAAGGGGGCGGATCCGCACCTGGACGAAGCGGTGGCGATGCACGAGCGGCTGGAGGCGTACCTTGGGCAGGGTCGAGACGAGGCGATTGGGTTTGATCAGGCGCGTGATGAGCTGCTGGCGCTGACCGGAGCCGTGTGAGGTGGATTCGCGTCGGCTGCAACGCCTTTTGCGACTGCGACGCATTGAGGAGAGCGAGGCGACCCGCCAGCTGGGCGCCCGGTTGCAGCAACTGGACGCGGTGGAGACCCAGCGGACCCAACTGGAGGGCTATCAGCTGGAATACCTCCGCGCACCGTTGCCCGACGATACGAATCAACTCAAATGGCTTTCCGGGATGCGGGACAAGCTGCGGCACGCGCTGGAGCAACAGGACTTGCGTGCTCAGGCGGCTGGAGCTCAGGCCGAGCAGGCGCGGCAGGAGTGGCTCGAACGACATCGTGCCGTGATGTCCCTTGAGAAGCTCCTGGAACGGCGAATCGCCGAACAGGAACGGGAAGCCGACCGCCGACGCCAGCATGAGCAGGACATGTGGGCAACGCGCCAGGTGCATGCCCGTACTCAGGACACCAATGGCGACTGGCAAGGTTCTTGAATGGGAATGATCGGGAATGCCCAACGGGGCATGTGACTCGGGCGATGAATCAGAGGACCCAGGAATGATCGCAACAAATAGTTCCAGCCAGGGGATGATGCCTCTGCTTCAGCTTTTGGGAGGAGCTGGCGACCTCAAGGATCTTCATGCGCTTGAGGGTCTGGAAGGCCTTAAGGACCTCAAGACCGCCGACGGCAAAGGTTTCCTCGATATCCTCCGGCCCCAGCTTGAGGCGCTTCTTGCCGATCTTGGCGTGGGCGAGGATGAGCTCGAGGGGCTGGATCTGGAAGCGATGCTGGCGCGGCTTCAGGCCATGGTGGACGAGGAGAAACTTGCCGCCGCGGATAATCCGGGCGGCAAGGAATTGCCGCTGGCGGCCCTGATGAAGGCCGCTGATGATCGGGCCGGCATGGGCGGAAAGGGGACAGATGGACGTGAGGCTGGCGGCAGCGCCCGCGACATCAAGCCGCTGCCCGCTGCGGTTATGCGCCTGTTCCTCGAGTCCAGCCAGAATGGGACGGGCGCGGGCACTGACCTGCTCGGCTCGAACAGCCGGCTTTCACGCGAAAATGTGCTGGATCTGCTCGCGCAATGGATGGCCCAGGGGTCAGACCCGCATCGAGCTCAGGCACGTGCGGCCGAGCCTCTGGCCGGTATTCTGCCAGCGCATGCCCAGGCCGCGGAAGGCAGCGAAGGCACACGCAACCCGGTTCGCCTCGACCTCACACGCCTGCTGCAGCCCGGGGGTGAACGCGAACTGACCGATCAGATTCGCATGCTGGCGCGCGCGCAGGGTGGCCGCACCGAAATCAAGCTGCATCCGCCGCAACTGGGGACGCTGGATGTTCGCGTGAACGTGGATGGCGATCGCGCGACGGTTCAATTTATCAGCGCCAACCCGGTGACACGCGAAGTGCTGGAGGCCGCGATGCCTCGGTTGCGCGAGAGTCTTGCGCAAAGTGGCCTGACGCTTGAGGACGCCACGGTTTCGGATCAGGCGGACGAAGAGCGTGAGGGACAGCAGACGCTGGCGGACGGAACGATACTGCCTGAAGACGAAGCCGATGGGCTTGAGCCAGACGACGAGCAGGGTGCGGACAGCACGCTCTCGATCCTGAGTCGCCGGCTCGATCTGTTCGCTTGATGGTTCGACGGCCGGGGCTGCGAGGCCCTGGCCTTTGCCCGCAATCTCCCCGTATTGCCCCGCCAAGATCCCGTCTTCCACTCCGTGGTGGGCGGCTGAATCTTGACGATTCTCGACCTTGCCCCCCGTCTCGCATACCCCGATGCCTTGATCGGGTTCCGTAACTTGCGGAAATAACGACTAAAATGGACATTGGCACTGGCTTTGCTACTGGTTCAGTCAATAGCCAGAGCGGTCCAGTGTGTTCAGTATGGTCGCAGGTACGAATGTCGAGGGCGGAAAATGGCGGATAAGGAAGTCGAACTGAGTGAAGAAGACACCGGGGACACCGAGGACACCGGAGGAAAGGGCAAGAAAGGACGCCTCCTGCTGGTGGTACTGCTGGTGCTGGTGTTCGTGGGAGCGGGGGGCGCTGCCGCGTGGTTCTTCCTGGCCGACAGCGGGGAGGCGGACGAAACGGCCGAAGACCGCCCCGCGCAGCGCCATTACCACGGTCTCGCGCCCATGACCGTGAACATCGAAGCGCCCGGGCGCATCCGTTACCTGCGGGTAGAGCTGAGCGTCGTGACGACCGACCCCGAGGTGGTCAGTGCGGTCGAACGGCATGCGCCGGCGATTCGCAATGATGTACTGGGTCTGCTCGCGGAAAAGCATTACGACGAACTCAATACCCGCAGGGGCAAGGAGTCTCTCGCCGACGAGTTGCGCGAGGTGATTGCGTCCATTCTCCAGCAGCGTGACGCCCCGCATGATGTCGAAGCGGTGCGTTTCAACGAACTGGTCATGCAGTAGGCACAACCATGGCGCAGACCGACATTCTCAGCCAGGACGAGATCGACGCCCTCCTGCATGGCGTCGATGACGGTGATATCGAGACCGAAGATCCGTTTCCGAATGACGGGCAGGCGCGGGAATTCAACTTCGCCACGCAGGATCGGATCGTCCGTGGGCGCATGCCCACGCTGGAGATGATCAACGAGCGCTTTGCGCGCCATCTACGGGTTCGACTGTTCAATCTGCTGCGCCGCTCCGCCGAGATCTCGGTGGTCGGGACACGCATCTCGAAGTTCTCGGAGTACATGCACTCCCTGTTTGTCCCCACCAGCCTGAACCTGGTGCGCGCGCATCCGTTGCACGGGACTGGTCTGTTCGTGTTTGACCCGAAGCTGGTGTTCATCCTGGTCGACAATTTCTTTGGCGGGGATGGTCGTTATTACACCCGCATCGAGGGCCGTGACTTCACGCCGATGGAGATGCGGGTGGTCCACGGAATCCTCGAAGGCGCATTCGAGGACATGGTGAAGGCCTGGCAGCCGGTCATGGATCTGCGTTTCGAGTTTCTGAACTCGGAGGTCAACCCGCAGTTCGCCAACATCGTGTCCCCGACCGAGATTGTGGTGATCAGCGAGTTTCACATCGAGCTCGATGGTGGTGGAGGCAATCTGCACTTCACCCTGCCGTATTCGATGATCGAGCCCATCCGTGAGCAGCTGGATACCGGGCTGCAATCGGACCGTTCGGATGTGGATCAGCGCTGGATGAAGGCGCTGGAAGAAGAAATTCAGGACGCGGAAGTCGAGGTGAGCTCGATCCTGACCGAGACCGAGGTAACCGTGCAGGAACTGCTCGACATTCAGCCGGGCGACATCATTCCGATCGACCTCCCTGAGGTTGTGACATTAAAAGTCGAAGACATCCCATTGTTTCGAGGGAAGTTTGGCGTATCCGATGGCCTGAATGCGATCCAGGTGACGGACCGCATCATCAAGCGATAGAGGGCTGCACCCATGGCAGACACCGACGACCACAAGAAAGACGACGAGAATCAGGCCTCCGAGGAGGAGGGCGATGTGACGACCGAGACGACCGAGCAAGCCGAGTCGAGTGAAGCCGAAGACGATCAGGACGCCCTGGCGGATGAGTGGGCCGCGGCGCTGGCCGAGCAGAAGGATACCGATGGCGAGCCGGCGGCTGATCCGGACGAGCTGCTGAACGAGGCTCAAGGCAGCAGCGGTGCAGGTGAGTCGGCCGATGCATTGATGGGCGCCGAGAAGAGGGAGCGCAGGCACAAGCCCGACCCCGATGCAGAACCCCTGAAACCGGAGGAGCTGGCGGCATCGGCGGGGATGTCGGCCGAGGACATCAACCTGCAGATGGTGCTGGATGTACCGGTCACCATCTCGATGGAGATCGGTCGCAGCCGGATTCCGATCCGCAATCTGCTGCAACTGAATCAGGGGTCGGTGGTGGAGCTGGACCGGCTCGCGGGGGAGCCGCTGGACGTGCTGGTCAATGGAACACTGATCGCGCATGGAGAGGTGGTCGTGGTCAATGAAAAATTCGGCATACGGCTGACCGACGTGATCAGCCCAAGTGAACGTATCCGAAAGCTCAAGTAACTGATGAAACAGCATTTTTCGCATTGGCTGGCAGTCTTTGGACTGGCCGGCACAGGGGGGCTCTGGCCTGCGCTCGCGCTTGCCGAGGAATCGGGAGGCGGGATTTCGGCTGCCGCTCACCTGACGCAAATGATTGGCGGCCTGGTCATTGTGATCATTGCCATCGTGGTTCTGGGCTGGATCCTGCGTCGTACACAGGGGGGCTTGAGCCGGGGTTCGCAGGCTATAGAACTGGTGGCCGTGCGCTCGGTGGGCACGCGCGAGCGCCTGATGCTGGTCCAGGTTGGGGAGGAGCAGGTGTTGATCGGTGTGGCGCCCTCCGGCATGCGGACCCTGCATACCATGCGCGAGCCGGTGGCTGTCGAAGAGGCCAGCACGGCAGACTTTTCCAGCGCACTTCGCCGGGCCGTCTCGGGACGGCGCGAGACGGGAGGGGAGCGGTCGTGATGGCGGGCGGGCTCAGGCACCTGCCACGCGCCTTTCTGGCGCTGGCGCTTTTGCTGCTCCCGGGCCTGGCCTGGGGCCAGTTTGGCGGTGAGGGGATCGAAGCGCTGACGGTGACTTCCGACGGCGACGGGGGCGAGACCTACTCCGTCACCCTGCAGATCCTGCTGCTGATGACGCTGCTGACGCTGTTGCCGGCGGCGCTGATCATGATGACGGCCTTTACCCGCATCCTCGTCGTGCTGGCGATCCTGCGCCAGGGGTTGGGGACGACGCAGACCCCGTCGAACCAGATTCTCATTGGCCTGGCGTTCTTTCTCACGCTGTTCGTGATGGCCCCGGTATTCGACGAGATCTACGAGACGGCGGTCGTCCCGTACATGAACGAGGAGATGGGGACCGAAGAGGTCCTGCAGGCGGGTGTGCAGCCGCTTCGCGAATTTATGCTCGCGCACACCCGCGAAAGTGACATCCGCATGTTTGCCGAGATCAACGGAATCGACGGCTTCGAGGACGCCGACGACATCCCGTTGCGCCTGCTGGTGCCGGCCTTCGTGACCAGCGAGCTGAAGACAGCCTTCCAGATCGGGTTCCTGATCCTGATTCCGTTTCTGATTATCGACCTGGTGGTGGCCTCGGTCCTGATGTCGATGGGTATGGTCATGCTGTCGCCGCTGATCATCTCGCTGCCCTTCAAGGTGATGCTTTTCGTTCTCGTCGATGGCTGGGCCCTGATGATGAACACGCTCGCCACCAGCTTTTTTGTCTAGGGAGAAACGATGACACCCGAAATGGTGGTCGATGTCGGGCGCGAGACGCTCACCGTGGTGGTCCTGCTGGCCGCGCCGCCGCTGCTGACGGCCCTGGCCGTGGGCCTGGCGATCGGGATGCTGCAGGCCGCGACGCAGATCCAGGAGATGACGCTGTCCTTCATCCCCAAGCTGCTGGCGATGTTCGCGGCCTTGCTGGTGGCCGGGCACTGGATGCTTGCGCTGATCATCGAATACACCGAGCGGCTATATGACGCCGCGCCGGGGATGGTGGGGTAGGCAGCCGTGAACCTCGCCATGGAGCAGATCCTCGTGTGGGTGGGAGCGGTCATGTGGCCGTTTGCCCGCATTGGGGCGATGCTCCTGGTGATGCCCATTTTTGGCGGTGATCAACTGACGGCGACCGTGCGCATCCTGTTTGCCCTGGTACTGGCGATCTTCGTGGCCATGCAGGGACCGGCACTTCCGGCGGTGGACCCGATCAGCATCGAGGGGGTGGTGGTCACAGTGCACCAGATCCTGATTGGGCTGGTGATGGGTTTCATCCTGCAGATGGTGTTCTCCGCGCTGACGCAGGCCGGCGAGGTGATCGCACTGTCGATGGGCCTTGGTTTTGCCTCGATTGTGGATCCGGCGCAGGGGGTTCAGGTGCCGGTGGTGTCCACGATCTTCGTAATCATGTCCACGCTGATTTTTCTGGCGATGAACGGGCACCTGATCGCGCTGGAGCTGCTGCTGACCAGCTTCGAGACGTTGCCGGTGGCGCCGTCGGGGCTGGACGCGGAGGCCCTGGCCTCTCTCCTGGCCTTTGGCAGCGCGATGTTCCAGGGCGCTGTTCTGGTCGCGATCCCGGCGGTTGCCTCGCTGTTGCTGGTCAACCTCTCGATGGGCGTGATCACGCGTGCCTCGCCGCAGCTGAACATCTTCGCGGTGGGTTTCCCGATGATGATCCTGATGGGCTTCATCCTGCTGCTGCTGACCATGCCCGGTCTGCCGGAGCGGCTCGGGGATCTGATGTTCGACGGTTTTGGCCTGATGCAAGCGATGCTGGGGTTCTAGAATGGCCGAGAACGAGAACGGACAAGAGAAAACCGAACAGCCGACTCCGAAACGCCTGCGCGAGGCGAAGGAGAAGGGTCAGGTCCCGCGTTCGCGGGAGCTGTCGACGTTCCTGGTGCTGATGGCGGCCGGTGGTTTCATGACGTTTTTCGGCCCGACGCTGGGCGGCCAGCTGGCCGAGCAGACGGCCGGGCGTTTCGATATAGAGCGCGAACTGGCCTACGACAGCTCGCTGTTACTGCCCTACCTGTCCGAGCAGATGTTTGCCACCTTGCGCACGCTGCTACCACTGTTTGGTGTGTTGATGGTGGCAGCCGTACTCGCGCCCTTCCTGATCGGCGGGGCAAACTTCTCGTGGCAGGCAGCCAAGCCAAAGGCCTCCAAGCTCAACCCGCTCAAGGGTCTCAAACGCATCTTCTCCTGGCAGGGCCTGATGGAGTTTGGCAAGACCTTTGCCAAGTTCGTGCTGGTGGCCGGCGTGGCCATATCGGTGCTGTGGACGTTCTCGGACCGACTCCTGATGCTGGGCTACGAGCCCCTGGAGCAGGCGATCGCCCACGCCGCGCAACTGGCGCTGGGCACCTTCGTGGCGGTCTCGGCCGCGCTGATCCTGGTCGCCGCGATCGATGCACCGTTCCAGATGTGGAATCACCAGAAACAGCTGCGCATGACGCGCCAGGAACTGAAGGACGAATACAAGGAGACCGACGGTAAACCCGAGGTCAAGCAGAAAATCCGTCAGTTGCAGCAGGAAATGGCTCAGCGTCGGATGATGGAGGAGGTGCCGAAGGCGGATGTGGTGATCACCAACCCGACCCGTTTCGCGGTGGCGATCGTGTACGAGGCCTCGCGAATGGCGGCCCCGAAGCTGGTGGCCAAGGGCGTAGACGAGGTTGCTGCCTCGATCCGGGCGGTCGCGGACGAACACAAGATCATTCGCGTCGAGGCACCCCGTGTGGCCCGAGCGATCTATTTCACCACGGACCTGAACCAGGAGATCCCGAACGGGCTGTTCGTCGCCGTCGCGCGCATCCTCGCCTACGTCTATCAGTTGAAGCGCTCGGATGCGGACGTCGCCATGCCGGATGATCTGCCGGTGCCGGATGACTATCTCGATCCGCAGCGGCAGCGCGGCCGTCGGAGGAACCGCTAATGGCCTTCTTCGACCGCTTGGGGACTGTCGGCAAATGGGGCCTGGGGGCGCCGATCCTGCTGATCGCGATGCTCTCGATGATGGTGCTGCCGCTGCCGCCCATCGCCCTGGATGTCCTGTTCACCTTCAACATCGCGCTGTCGCTGGTCGTGATCATGGTCGCGGTGTACACGCCACGGCCGCTGGAGTTCGCGGTGTTTCCCACGGTGCTGCTGGTCGCCACGTTGCTGCGTCTGGCGCTGAACGTGGCCTCCACGCGCGTCATCCTGCTGGAGGGCCACACCGGTACCGATGCAGCCGGTCAGGTGATCCAGGCCTTCGGCGATTTCGTCGTGGGCGGCAACTACACCGTGGGCCTGGTGGTGTTCGCGATCCTGATCATCATCAACTTCGTGGTGGTGACCAAGGGCGCGGGGCGCGTTTCCGAGGTCAGCGCCCGGTTCACCCTGGATTCCATGCCGGGCAAGCAGATGGCGATCGATGCCGATCTGAATGCCGGAATTCTGACTCAGGAAGAGGCGCGCAAACGCCGCGAGGACATTGCCAGCGAAGCCGACTTCTACGGCTCGATGGACGGTGCCTCGAAGTTTGTGCGCGGGGACGCCATCGCCGGGATCCTGATCCTGTTCGTCAATATCATCGGCGGCCTGACTATCGGTACGCTGCAGCACGGCATGTCGATGGGCGATGCCGCGACCAATTACGTGCTGCTGACGATCGGCGATGGACTGGTCGCGCAGATCCCGTCGCTGGTGCTGTCGTCGGCCACGGCCATCATCGTGACCCGCGTCTCCAGCACGCAGGACATGGGGCAACAGGTGTTCGGCCAGATGTTCTCCAACCCGCGCGTGCTGTACGTAGCCGGCGGCGTGATCGCTGTGCTGGGGTTGGTGCCGGGCATGCCCAATGCCGTGTTCCTGGGCCTGGCCTCGCTGGCCATCGGCTCGGCCTATCTGATGCAGCGGCGCGAGCGCGAACAGGCGTTGGAGGTGGAACGCGTGCCGGACGAGCCAGCCGAAACCAGCCCGGAAAACCGCGACCTGACCTGGGACGACGTCCCGCCGATTGATCTGGTTTCCCTGGAGGTGGGCTATCGGCTGATCCCGCTCGTGGATCGTAGTCAGGACGGTCAGCTGATGGGGCGGATCAAGGGCGTTCGCCGCAAGCTTTCCCAGGAGCTCGGTTTCCTGCTGCAGCCGGTCCATATCCGCGACAACCTGGAGCTCACTCCGAATGCGTACCGGATCTCCCTGCTGGGTGTCACTGTGGCGGAGGCCGAGGTCTTCCCGGATCGCGAGCTGGCGATCAACCCGGGCGAGGTGTTCGGCACTGTGCCGGGCACGCCGACCAAGGATCCGACCTTCAATCTCGACGCCCTGTGGATCGATCCGGCAGACCGCGACCAGGCGCAGGGCGCCGGCTACACCGTGGTGGACTGCGCCACCGTGATCGCCACGCATCTGTCCCAGGTGTTCCGCGAGAACGCGCATCGCCTGATTGGTCACGAAGAGGCGCAGCATCTGCTGGATCAGCTCGCGCGGCATTCGCCGAAACTGGTCGAGAACCTGGTGCCGAAGACGCTCTCGCTGTCGGTAATCCTGAAGGTTCTGCAGAACCTGCTGGCCGAGCAGGTATCGATCCGCGATCTGCGCACAATCGCCGAAACCCTGGCAGAGGAGGGAGTCAAGAGTCAGGATCCCGGCACTTTGACCGCGGCGGTCAGGGTGGCCCTGTCACGCTCGATCGTGCAGGACCTTGTGGGACCGGACGACGAGCTGCCTTTGATCGCGTTGGATCCATCGTTGGAACAGCTTTTGCATAAGTCTCTGCAGGGCAGTAACGGCGAGACGGTGGGACTGGAGCCGGGTCTGGCGGAGCGCCTGCAGCGTTCGGTCTCCGAGGCGGCACAGCGTCAGGAAGCCAGTGGCCAGCCGGCCATCCTGGTGGTGGCCCCGGAGATCCGTTCCTGGATTGCCGGATGGCTGCGGGGCGCCGTGCGCAATCTGGCAGTACTGGCCTTCACCGAGATCCCCGACAACCGGCGGATCCGTGTGGTGGCCACGGTCGGACAGGAAGATTCGGCCCGGCAGGCAGCACCTGCGAGCGCCTGAGGCAAACAGTAGCGAGCGGCTCCGCCAGGGCAAAACGGGAGAACAGCGATGAATGTGAGACGGTACCGGGCACGCGACATGCGCGACGCGATGCGGCAGGTGCGCGAACAGCAGGGCGACGAGGCGGTTATCCTGTCGAGCCGGCGTGTGGATGGCTGGCTGGAGGTGGTCGCGGCGCTGGAAGATGGCGACGCAGGAGTCTCCGAACGCGAGCAGCAGGCCGCCGTGAATGCAGTCCATGCCCCGCGAGAGGCGCCGGCATCGGGGTCGCGTGCCCCGGCTGCTTCGGCCTGGCCGGCCGATCCGGAACTGGTCGCGATGCGCCAGGAGCTGCGAGACCTGCGCAGTCTTCTGACGCGTCAGCACAGCGACAATGAGGCCGCACAATGGGCGGCGCGGCATCCGCTTGCGGCGGAATGCAAGGCGCGCCTGATGGACCGGGGCTTCAGCGAATCACTGGCGCGCAGCCTCGCCGGGAGCATCCTCGACGACAGCACCGTGGAACAGGCGTGGGAGCGCCTGCGCGCCAGGCTCTCGGGGGCGATTGCCACCCGCCACCCGGATATCCTGGACGAGGGGGGTGTGCTGGCACTGGTGGGTCCTACGGGAGTGGGCAAGACCACCACACTCGCGCGCATCGCCCTGCGGCAAATCCGCCGCATGGGCGCGGATTCGGTTACGCTGGTCACACTGGATTCACAGCGTATTGGGGCGACCCGTCAATTGCAGGCCTTTGCGACTATGGCAGGGGTGTCGCTGCGGGTGTTGCAGGGCGTGCGCGAGTTGCGGGACATGACCGCGCGTTTGGATGATGGACATCTGGTCCTGGTCGACACCGCGGGTCAGGCGCCCTCGACGGTGGGAGACGAGTCGCTGTTCGCCGGCTGGCCGGGTCGCGTGCGTTGCGAGAGCTGGCTGGTCGTCTCCGCGACGACCCAGGCCGCGGCGCTGCGTCGGGTGCTGGATGCTTTTCGCAAGACGGAGCCGACGGCGCTCGTACTGACTAAACTGGATGAAGCCGAACAGTTGGGGGAGACGTTGTCGGTATTGCTCGATCAGCATCTGGGACTCACCTTTGTCAGTGATGGCCAGCGGATCGCGGAAGACTTCCATCGGGTCGAGACGGGTGATCTGACTCGGCGGGCGCTCGGCGAAGAGCGTCGGCCCGCGCGCGGAATGTCACGCGATGAACGATGGACCGACGAAACCCTTGCGGACTTCACCAGCGCGCCTCGCAGCGAGGCGGCAAGGCGCACCAGCCGGGATGCGGGTGTCCTGGAAATGATCCATCCGGTGGGAAAGGGACGTTATGCCACGCACTAATTCGCCGCTGAAGGTCATCGCGGTCGCCTCCGGCAAGGGCGGGGTTGGCAAGACCAACGTTTCGGTCAACCTGTCCGTCGCGCTCGCACGGCTGGGGCGCGAGGTGATGCTGTTCGATGCCGATCTGGGGCTGGCAAATGCCGACGTCTTGCTCGGACTGCGGCCCGAGCGAACCCTGCACGATCTGGTGACCGCACAAGTCGAGGATCTGCAGGACATCCTGATCGACGGTCCCGAGGGGATCAAGGTCATCCCCTCGGCCTCGGGGATTGCTTCGATGGCCAACCTTTCCGAAGTCGAGCACAACGGGTTGATCCACGCGTTCAGTGCCTATTCCAAACCGCTGGATGTACTCGTGGTCGACACCGCGGCCGGATTGCAGGAATCGGTCACGACCTTTTGCCGCGCGGTCCAGGAGACCCTGGTGGTGGTCTGTGACGAGCCTGCCTCGATTACCGATGCGTACGCCCTGATCAAAGTGCTGCACCGAGATCATGGCATTCGGCGCTTCCGTCTGGTTACGAACATGGTGCAGGATCGCGCTGGTGCCGAGCGATTGCTGCAGAAACTTGCAACCGTTTGTGGCAACTATCTGCCGGAAGTCATCCTGGACTTGGCCGGGTACATCCCGATGGACGAGAATCTGCGCAAGGCCGTGCAGAAGCGGGCACCAGTCGTGCAGCAGTATCCCGGTAGCCCCGCGGCCAAGGCCTTCACCGAACTCGCGCGCACCGTCGATCGCTGGCCCGTGGCGCGGGGCGTTGATGGCGGCGTCGGGTTTTTCGTCGAGCGAATGCTGCAGAGTGCATGATGTCGTCGCGTAATCGCCTCCCCGGATACGAGAGCGTGGCCGCAACCGGCCACGAGCAGCGCGTCGCGGAGCACATCGAGCTGGTGCATCGCATCGCACATCATCTGATGGCGCGACTGCCGGCTTCGGTGCAGGTGGACGATCTGATCCAGGCGGGGATGATCGGGTTGCTGGAGGCTGCACGGCAGTTCGAGGGCGGGCAGGGCGCAACCTTTGCCACCTATGCCGGTATTCGCATCCGCGGCGCGATGATCGACGAGTTGCGGCGCTGCGACTGGACGCCACGCTCCGTTCACCGGAACAGTCGCAAGATCGCCGAGGCCATTCAGGCGGTCGAGGCCCGGGAGGGACGCGCGGCCCGCGGTAGCGAGGTCGCCGAGGTCCTCGAGGTGCCGATCGACGAGTACTACGCAATGCTGCAGGACCATGCGGGCGCACACTTGTTTGCACTGGATGATCTGGGCGGCACCGATGGCGATGCCGACCGGGTGGTTGAAGGGCAGGAGGCCTCGCCCGCGAGAGCGATGGAGGTGGGGGCTTTCCGCGAGGAGTTGGCCGCTGCGTTGGGGGATCTGCCCGAACGCGAGCGCCTGGTGCTCTCGCTTTATTACATTGAGGAGCTCAACTTGCGCGAGATTGGCGCGGTTCTGGGTGTGACGGAGTCGCGCGTCAGCCAGATTCGCAGTCAGGCCGTGATCCGGCTGCGCGCTCGCATGGGATCCTGGCTCGAAGACGGTGAGGCTTTGCAGTTATTCTGACAGCCACGCCATTGGTACCCACAAAAATTTATCCCGGAGTGACCTGTGGACAAGGGAATGAAAATTCTCATCGTGGATGACTTCTCCACGATGCGGCGGATCATCAAGAACCTGTTGCGTGATCTCGGCTTCAACAATACGCAAGAGGCCGACGATGGCAGCACGGCACTGCCGATGCTCCAGAACGGTGACTTCGATTTTCTGATTACCGACTGGAACATGCCCAATATGCCGGGCATCGATCTGTTGCGGGCGGTGCGTGCGGACGACAAGCTGAAGACGATGCCGGTGCTGATGGTGACGGCGGAGGCCAAGCGTGATCAGATTGTCGAGGCGGCCGAGGCGGGTGTGAACGGCTACGTGGTGAAACCATTTACCGCGGAAACCCTCAGGGAAAAGATCGACAAAATATTCGAACGCATTGAATCCCAAGGGTAATTGGGGTCTTGAATGCGGTACCCGCGGTCCGCGCAACGCCGTGGCCAAGGGGTAGATCCCGGTCAGCACGCCCGGGGTAGGGAGCGAGCAAGGGGCTTTGGATGACCAAACAAGAAAAATCGGTGGAGGAGCAGCAGCTTGCACGCGCACGCGAGCTTGTCCAGGTTCTGGAAGCAGGCGATGACGTTGCCGCCCGGGGGCTGATTCAGGATCTGGCGCGGCCATACGATCGCGAGCTGTTTGACGAGCTGGGCAAGCTGACCCGTGATCTCCACGAGGCCCTGCAAAGCTTCCGCGGTGATTCGCGACTGGTCGAGCTGACCCAGGCCGAGATCCCGGATGCGCGTGAACGCCTGAATTATGTGGTCACGATGACGGAAAAGGCCGCTCACGAGACGTTGACCGCTATCGAGACGAGCCTCCCGATCGCCGAGTCTTTCAGCCAGCAGGCGGGTGTGCTGACGGCCAAGTGGACGCGCTTTCGCAATCGCCAGCTCTCGGTGGACGAGTTCCGCGAGTTCGCCCGCGATCTCGATGAGTTCTTCGCCCAGGCGAACAACGACACCGAGGAACTGCGGCGCCTGTTGTCCGAGGTGCTGATGGCACAGAGCTACCAGGACATTACCGGTCAGGTGATTCGTCGGGTGATTCAGCTGGTGACGGATCTCGAGGAGAATCTGGTTTCGTTGATCCGGCTGTCGAGCGGGCGCATGGAGACGGTGGAGGCCGCCGAGAAGAAGATGGGGGGCGACCCGGAGCAGCGTGAAGCGGACCGGCGTGGACATGGCCCGGCAGTGCCGAAGACTCAAGATTCCGGCCAAGATGTCGTTCAAGGACAAGACGAGGTGGACGATCTGTTGTCCAGTCTGGGCTTCTAGGGGATGCCGATTCGATAATCGGCATCGCTTTCCCTGGACCCATCCCTTAAACGGCAAGCCTCACCGGAATGGAGAGACCGAATGGCCATCGACCCCAACGACGAAATCCTTCAGGACTTCCTGATTGAGGCCGGGGAACTGCTCGAAGGGCTCAACGAGCAGCTGATTGATCTGGAGCAGCATCCCGATGACCGGGATCTGCTCAACGCAGTATTTCGCAGCTTCCACACGATCAAGGGCGGCGCGGGCTTTCTCAGCCTGGATGCGCTGGTGACGGTCTGTCATCACGCGGAAGACGTCTTCAACCTGCTGCGCAATGGCGAGCGGCGTGTCGATAGCCACTTGATGGATACTATGCTTCGGGTGCTCGACACGCTGAACGTAATGTTCGGCGACCTGCGTTCCGGGGTGGAGCCTACTCCGGCCGAGGCGGATCTGGTCGAAGACCTGCGGAAGATGGCCAACAACGAGGACGTGGCTGGTGACTCCGAATCCGAGGCAGCCCCGACCGCAGATGTACCCCCTGAGCCTGAGCCGGCGCCCCCCGCCGAGGTGGAAGCCACCTCCACGGCCGCAGGTGACGATGCAGGCGATGATTCGGGGCTGGTGGGCGCGGATGACGAAATCACCGATGACGAGTTCGAAGCCCTGCTCGATACGCTGCATGGCGATGGTACCCCGCAGGCGGTCGAAGCGGCGAGCGGCTCCGGGGAGTCGACTGGCGCGGAATCCGGTGAGGGTGGGGCCACCGATGGTGGCGGAGACCTGATCTCGGACGACGAGTTCGAGAACTTGCTGGACGAACTGCAGGCGCGTGGGAATGGACCCCCCGCCAGTGCGTCGCCGGCATCTTCACCTGCAAAAGCCAGCGATGCCGAAGCCCCCGAAGAGTCGAGCGCGAAGCCCGAACCTGCCGACGATCCCAAACCGTCTTCAGCGCCGGAACCCGCCAAGGAGCCGGCCAAGCCGGCGGCTGCGGGCGGCTCCCGACAGGCTTCTCAGGGTGAGACCTCGGTGCGCGTGAATACCGAGCGACTGGACGAGATCATGAATCTGGTCGGCGAACTGGTGCTGGTCCGCAACCGCCTGAGCATGTTGCGCAGCCAGCATGTGGACGACGAGCTGGGCAAGGCCATCAGCTCGCTGGCGTTGGTGACCTCGGATCTTCAGACGTCGGTGATGAAGACCCGCATGCAGCCGGTCAACAAGGTCTTCAATCGTTTTCCGCGCGTGATCCGGGACTTGTCGCGCAGCCTCGGCAAGGAGATCGAACTGGAGATCTTTGGCGAGGACACCGACCTCGACAAGAATCTGGTGGAGGCTTTGTCGGATCCGCTGGTCCACCTGGTGCGCAACGCGGTGGACCACGGCATCGAAACCCCCGAAGTGCGCGAAAAGGCGGGCAAGCCGCGCAAGGGTACGGTCGTACTGGGTGCCGCACAGGAAGGCGATCACATCGCGCTGCTGATCAAGGACGACGGCGGCGGCATGGACCCGCAGGCCCTTCGGCGCAAGGTGGTAGAGAAGGGCCTGATGGAGCCGGTCATGGCAGAGCGAATGACCGATCGCGAGGCCTTCAACGTGATCTTCATGGCCGGTTTTTCCACCAAGACCGAGATCTCGGATGTTTCCGGGCGCGGGGTGGGGATGGACGTCGTCAAGACCAAGATCTCGCAGCTCAATGGCACCATCGAGATCGATTCGGAGATTGGCGTCGGGACCACGCTGCGGGTCAAGCTGCCACTGACTCTGGCGATTCTCCCTGCATTGATGGTCATCCTCGACGGGCGGCGATTCGCGATCCCGCTGGCGTCCGTCTCGGAGATCCTGGACCTGGATCTGACCAAGACCCATTACGTGGACGATCAGGAAGTCATTGTAGTGAGAAATCAAGCGCTTCCAATTCATTATCTCAAGCGTTGGTTGAAGCCCGGATTTATCCCCGAAGCGAAACCGGAATCGCATGTGGTCGTGGTGCATACCGCAGACCGCAAGGTGGGGCTGGTGGTCGATGATCTGGTGGGACAGGAAGAGGTGGTCATCAAGCCACTGGGGCAGAATCTGCAGGGCGTCAAGGGTTTGGCGGGTGCCACGATCACGGGTGACGGTGGGATCGCGCTGATCCTGGATGTCGCCGATCTGGTGGGCCTGCTGACGCACAAGCTCCCGTCGGCGGGCCGCACCCGGCGTCCCGCACAAACGGTCGAGGGCTAAGAATGCCAGTAAAGGTACTGGTGGTGGACGACTCCGGGTTCTTCCGCCGTCGCATCGCCGAGATTCTGGATTCCGACGCGGGTATTGAAGTCGTCGGCAGCGCGGAAAACGGCGAGGAGGCGATTCGCAAGGTCAAGGAACTGGATCCCGATGTCGTGACCATGGACATCGAGATGCCGGTAATGGATGGCATTACCGCTGTGCGCAGGATCATGGCGGAAAATCCCCGCCCGGTGTTGATGTTCTCGAGCCTGACGACCGAAGGTGCTCAGGCGACGCTGGATGCGCTGGAGGCCGGGGCGGTCGATTTTCTACCGAAGCGCTTCAGCGATATCGCGTCCGACGAAGACAGCGCCCGCATGTTGTTGCGCCGACGGGTGCGCAGCCTTTCGCGCAGCCGGGCCCGCTCGGCCAGCGAACCCGGAAGCGTGCGGCCGGCGGTGGAGGCTCGGCCGTCGGCGCGCCGCGAAGAGGCGGACCGCAAGGCCGCCGAGGTGCAGCGTCAGGCGCCGCCGGTCAGCCGCCCGGCGGTACCGTTGCGCCAGGTTCGCGCCGTGCTGATCGGGACGTCCACGGGTGGGCCGGTGGCTCTGCAGGAGGTCCTTAAAGGGCTACCCGCGAATTTTCCGCAGCCGATTTTGCTGGTCCAGCATATGCCTGCGAGCTTTACGCCCGCGTTTGCCGAACGCCTGGATGCAATGTGCCAGATCCGGGTCAAGCAGGCCGAGGACGGAGATGTGATGCGTCCGGGGGTCGCCCTGCTGGCTCCCGGGGGGATGCAAACCACCCTGGAGCGCGGTAGCCAGACCACGGTGCGGGTGAGCGAGAGCCCGTTGGGTACGATCTACAAGCCCAGCGTGGATGCCGCGTTCAGTTCGGCGGTGGAGGCTTTGCGTGGTCAGGTGTTGGCCGTGGTGCTGACCGGAATGGGTGCGGACGGTCGCGAGGGTGCGCGGGCACTGAAGGCCGCCGGTGCGCAGGTCTGGGCACAGGACGCCGCGACGTCGGTCGTGTATGGCATGCCCGCCGCAGTTGCAGAGGCTGGGCTGGTGGACCAGGTGTACCCGTTGCCGGAGGTTGGCCCGGCACTGGTGAAGGGGTTTTGCTAGATGGATATCCTGAGCCTCATCGGGGTCACCCTGGGGCTCGTCGCGGTGCTCGGGGGGAGCATCGCGAAAGGGAGTGGTCTGGGTGCACTCTGGAATGCGGCCGCGTTCGTGATCGTGGTGCTCGGGACGCTCGGGGCCACCCTGGTACAGGCCCGGATGGCGGTTTTCCTGCACGGGATGCGGATCCTGCCCTGGGCCTTCAAGCCTCCTCGGATCGACAACGAGGCGATGCTGGAACGCATCGTGGAATGGTCCAACGTGGCACGCAAGGAGGGGCTTCTCGGCCTTGAAACCCTGGCCGACGAAGAGAACGACGAGTTTGCCCGCAAGGGACTCCAGCTACTGGTTGATGGCTCCGAACCGCAGACGATCCGCCAGATTCTCGAGGCGGACCTGGACAATCGCGAGCACTTCGATACCCAGGGCGCCAAGGTATTCGAGAGCATGGGGGTCTACGCCCCGACGCTGGGTATTGTGGGGGCCGTGATGGGGTTGATGGCGGTCATGCAGAACCTCGCGGATCCGAGCAAGCTCGGGGCGGGGATTGCCGCGGCCTTTGTCGCCACCATCTACGGGATCGCTTCGGCGAATCTGCTGTTCCTTCCGGTGGCGAACAAGCTGAAGTCGATTATCCAGAAGCGCTCCCAGCATCAGCTGATGCTGATGGAAGGTCTGATCTCCATCGCCGAGGGGGAAAACCCGCGCAATATCGAAAGCAAGCTTAGCGGCTTCATCCGCGAGTGAGGTCGCAATGGCTCGGCGCAAACGCCACGAAGAAGCAGAGAACCATGAGGCCTGGGCGATTCCGTATGGCGACCTGGTCACGCTGCTGCTCGCGTTCTTTGTGGTGATGTACGCCATCTCCTCGGTGGATGACGGCAAGTATCGGGTGCTGTCGGAATCACTGGTCGATGCGTTCCGTGCCCCGGCCCAGACCGATCCGATTCAGGTCGGTGAACCCACCGTGTCACGCGATCATTCCCTTGACGAGATGCGCGCGCTGGTACCGATCGAGGTACAGCCCGGCATTATGGAGGAGGGTGTGGCACCCATCGACATGGCCTTCTCCGGTCTGCTCGACGACGCGGGCACGGATGACGAGCTTCAGGAATTCCTGGAGGCACTGGCCGATGTGGCGGACGAGCTGGAGATGGCGATGGCGCCACTGATCGAGGATGGCGATCTCCGTGTCAGTCGCGAGGCGTACTGGCTGGAAATCGAGATTACCAGCCGACTGCTGTTCGGGAGTGGCTCGGCCACACTGAATCCTGAGGCCCGGGCCTTGCTGGACGAGGTCGGGGCGATTCTCGCGCCTCGTGTCTCGCGAGTGCACGTCGAGGGCCATACGGACAATGTTCCAATCCAGACGGCGGTCTATCCTTCCAACTGGGAGCTCTCGTCGGGGCGTGCAGCGGCCGTGGTGAGCGTGTTCGAAGATGCGGGCATCGAACCGCAGAATCTGGTGGCCCTCGGTTACGGGGAACATCGGCCGGTAGCCAGCAACGACACGGAACAAGGGCGGGCGGAGAATCGGCGAGTGGCCATCGTGGTTCTCCCTGGTGCTCGGCCGCGCGAGGATGGCACGCAGGAGCCCGAGCAGCTGCGAGAGGACCTGCCTTTGTCGCTGCAGTCACCGACGATGGATGGAAACGGGGGGAGTTCCGAGTGAAAATCTGGGCGGTTGCCAACCAGAAAGGCGGGGTCGGCAAGACCACGACAACGGTGACCCTGAGTGGGTTGCTGTCTGGACCGGAACAGCGCGTTCTGATGGTCGACGTCGACCCGCATGGGTCGCTGACGGCCTATTTTGGGCATGACCCTGAAACGGCCACGCGCGGGGTGTACGAACTGTTCAGCCAGTGTGCGGAGGGCAAGCGCCCGGATCCGCGTGGATTGATCCGCGAGACCCGTTTCCCGGGTCTGGACCTGCTGACGGCCAGCACGGCACTGGCCACGCTCGATCGGCAATTGGGTACGCGCAGTGGCATGGGCCTGGTGCTGCGCCAGGCGCTGGAGCAGGTCGCAGACCAGTACGACTATGTGCTGATGGACTGCCCGCCCATGCTGGGAGTGTTGATGGTGAATGCACTGGCCGCCTGTGATGAGCTCCTGGTTCCGGTGCAGACGGAGTTTCTCGCGCTCAAGGGGCTCGAACGCATGATCAACACCTTGAAAATGGTTCAGAAATCGCGCAAGGCCGAGCTTCACTACCGGATCATTCCCACCCTGTTTGACCGGCGCACACGTGCCGCCCACGAGGCGCTCGCGGAGTTGCGGCGCCTCTACGGAGATGAGGTGTGGCCCGGCGTGATTCCGGTCGATACCAAATTCCGCGATGCATCGAGTGCGGGGCAGCCGCTTTGCTTCATGATCCCGGATGCCCGGGGCGTGCTGGCCTATTCGGACTTGCTGGAGGCGATTGGCGGGCGGCTGTCGGAGCCGCATGCCAGGAGGCAAAAGGGATGAACCGTTCCCGGGAAGACAATCTGGCACTGAAGGCGGAGCCCGAGGCGCTGAACGACTATTTCGGCAGCTTGCTGGACGAGCCCGCGCCGACGGCCCCGGCCCATCTTCTGCGAGCGGATATTCTGGAGCCTCGACCGGCTCCCACAGAGCCCGAACCCGCACTGGAAGTCGATGCGCCCACGACTGCGCAACCGGTGGCACCGCCCGCTCCGCCGCGTACGGTAATCGAGAGCGACGAGTATCCCCGCCCGTCCGATCGATTCTCGGCCTTGGTGCTGGAGGCCGGGAATCTGACCCTGTTGGCGCCGCTGGCCTCGCTGGGAGGTGTAGCCCCGCTGGCAGAGCTGGACGTTCGGCCTACACCCAACCATTCGGTCTGGTATCTGGGTCTGGCCGATACCAAGCAGGGCCGGGTACAGCTGATCGATCTGGCCGCGGTGGTGACGCCCGAAGATCGGGAATATGAGCCAGATACGGCCCGACACGTCGTGTTCCTGGCGGGTTCGCGCTTTGCGCTGGCTTGCCGCTCGATTCAGGGAACGCGCGTCATTGCTCCGCAAAATCTGCGCTGGCGGAGTCACCGCAAACGGCTACCCTGGCTGGCCGGGGTGGAGCGCGAGCAGATGGCGACACTGCTGGATTTGGAGGCCCTGGATCGTACCCTGGACCAGGGCAATTGGGAGATGGGCTCAAGCCAGGGCGAGCGCGGCCGATAACGTATTCAGGAACCGAACACCGGGCCCGCAGCAAGGGCTCGCGAGCGACGAGGAAGACATGAGCAGCGCACAAGACGTAGAAGCCATGGCCAAGGCCGATACCGCCCCGTATGTGACGTTCAGTCTCGCGGAGGAAACCTACGCGATTGATGTCCTGCAGGTGCAGGAGGTACTGAAGGTTACGGAGATCGCGCCGGTTCCCGGTGTTCCGGACTATATCCTCGGCATCATCAATCTGCGTGGCAATGTCGTGACGGTGATTGATGCGCGCCGGCGCATGGGGCTCGAGGATCGCGAGCCGGACGAGGCTTCGCGCATCGTGATTATAGATGTGGACAATCAGAATGTCGGCATTCTGGTGGATTCCGTCTCGGAGGTCGTACGGATCTCACTGGATTCGGTCGAGCCCGCACCGGAGGTAGGCAACGACGACAGTTCCCGCTTCATACAGGGGGTGACCAGCACAGAGCAGGGGCTCACCATTCTGGTCGATCTGAACAAGCTGCTGTCCGACGAGGAATGGGCGCAGTTGCGGGAGCTGTAGGACACACAGACGAATCGGCGAACGGGAACCCCCACCCATTCGGGAGGACCAAACAAGCAGGTTCCCGAAAACGCGTCACTGGCGGGAGGTGGGATCATGGTGGATGAGCTGCAGCCGGACCGCTCGGTTCGGCCGATCAAACCCTCGACCACGACCAATCCCACTGTGCGTCCGGTTCATACGACCGTGCCGGGCCGGACCCTCAGCGACGACCATGATCGTGACCCGTTGCTGCGCCCGGCTGTCAAGCCCGCGCAACAGCGTTCCCCGCGTGACTCCGGCAAGCGCCCCCGCAAGGGGCTGATTGACGATTACGCCTGACCGGTGGCCCGCCAACAGGGGCCGAGCTGCCCGGCTGGTGTGCGAGGCCGTTTCACGCGACAATCGCCACTGTTTCGTTTGGAGTGCACGCCGATGGGGGAAGGCATACTGGTGTGGATCGTCGCGGCAATCGCCCTGGTGGCGAGCGTCGTTGCGGTGCTGGCCGTCTCCCTGGTGCTGACCCTGCGCCGCCAGCTTGCAGCCTTGCGTCAGGACTATCAGCGTCAGGCCACCTCGGTGATGGCGCTGCAAGGTGCAATGAAGGTTATCTCCCAAGGGGTGGTCAACCACAGTCAGGCGCAGTCCGCCGTACAGCGCGCACTGGAACGACTCAATGACCAGCAAAGCGAGTTGCGCGCGCGGGATGCCGATGACGGTGCCTACCAACAGGCGATCGAACTCATCCGGCAGGGGCGCGAGCGGGAAGAGGTGCGCCGGATGTGCGGTCTGACCACCACCGAGCTGGACCTCCTGTACAGCTTGCACGCCCCGGGTTCCGCCAACCGTCGCTGATTTCCGGTTGCCAGCCCTTATTCATCCGGGCTGGAGTCATCGTGACGGTACCCACGGTCGCGATCCTCGGGCGTGATGCCGGCCAGAATGAACACGAATGCCAGAACTTCGGCTACCGCGATATAGAGGCTTTCCGGGATTTCATCACCAAGGGGTACCTGCGCAAGTGCCTCGCTCAGTCCGGGGTCCTGATGCAGCGGGATCCCGTGCTCCTCGGCAATACGCAGGATCTGTTCGGCCGTTACCCCGCTGCCGCTGGCCGTGATCCGTGGTGCCCGTTGCCTGTCCCATTCCAGCGCAACCGCGCGCGGCGGGCGCGGATCTCGCGGCTCGACGGTTGGTTCCTCGTGGTGGTAGGGGCCTCGGCGCTTGCTCATGTGTTCACTCAGGCCCGTTCGTCCAGAAGGCCTTCCCGGAGCGTAACGCTCGCGGGGTCTCGCGGCTCCACCCGAGCTTCGCGCACCGACACGGATCCGATGTGCAGTTCGCGCCCGATCAGGCGCTGCCGCAGTTCCGGAGTCCCGGAATGCAGGCGTTCGGCGGTTTCCGGCCGTTCGGCCGTGAAATGCACGGAAACGCGACCATCCCTCAGCGCAATGGCGACGCGGGTCGGCCCCAGGGCCTGCAGGTCGAGGTCCAGCACGAGTGTCCATCCTTCCGGACGTTCCGGGGGACGTCCTTCTTCACGCTGTAATTGACCGGCCAGCGCATGTATCCCCTGCGGGCTGCGAAAGGGGAGTTCGAAAAACCACCGAGGGTGGCCTTCATCGTCACCCTGCACGCTGGGTTGCAGGGAGTGTATTTGCAGCGTCGTGATGCGCTTCAGCATTCCTTCGATCAGCCCTGTTAATGGCCCGAGAGGTAGTAGTGCTGCCGTGCCTGGCGGGGGAGGGGGCGGGGTGCTGGTCTGCGCCGGAGAGGGGATGCGCGTTTCGCCTGCCTGGCGCAGATGTTCGGCCACTCGCAGTAACTGGGCCTTGAGATCCTGGGAGGGTGTACCGGAGGTGTTAGAGCGTGCCCCCTGCGCCAGCATGGCTTCCAGCCACAGCCCGGACTGCTGAATGTGCCGGTTGACCCCTTCCGGGGTAATAAGGCGCACGGCAGGCGGTGTCAGTTCGAGCAGGCGGTTCATGGCCGGCAGGATCTGGCCTTCGCTCGCTGCGGGCTGCACACCAGAGGACGGGGCGGCGGCCAGTGTGGCCTGGAGCGTCTGCATGCCAGTGGCGAGCCCGCGTGCCCCGGGAATCTGGTGGCGCAGCTCGCGCAAAAGCCACTGTGTTGGGTCCTGTGGGCCAGTTGCCGGTTGACCCGCAGTCGCCTGGCCGGCCCCCTGGCGTGTGGCAGGAGCCGTCGCCGAGGTCCCGCTCGGAAGGGCCGATGCGGGCAGGGGCATCAGGCGTACCTCAAGGCGTGGTTCCGTTCGAACCACCTCGGCCAGAGCCACGTGCGGCCCGGCCTGGCTGCCCGGGAGCAAGGCGCTGGGCAGCGGTGTTGCCAGTTGCGCGTTGAATGCGGGCGCACGGGCCTCACCGGAAGGCGCTATCGGACGCAGTTGTACACTGCGTTCGGCGAGTTGGCCGACGATCTGGACCTGAAGGCGGGTGCCGGTTTCCAGCGCCGGCATCCCGCCCTGACGCGAGCCTGCGCGCTCGACGCCTGTCGTGGGCAATCCGGTCGGGCGGGGGCCGGTAAAGTCGGGCATCGGGTCTCCGGGTGCGGTTTCGGCACGTACCTGCGGTCATAGTGGCATGGTTTCAGCATCGCATACCGCGCCGGTCGCGCCTATACGCGTGGCCAGAGGCGTGGCTTTGCTATGCTGTGCGTTCACTTCGCGAACATGAAGAAGGCATGCAAAAGATTCGAGTGCTGATGGTTTGTCTGGGCAATATCTGTCGGTCGCCCATGGCTCACGGTGTCTTCCAGGCACGTGTCCGCGCGCATGGTCTGGAGTCGGCCATCGAGGTGGATTCGGCTGGTACCGCCGGGTATCACGTTGGGGCGCGACCGGACCCGCGTGCACGCGAGGAGGCCCGCCGTCGAGGCTACGATCTAGACCCGTTGCGTGCGCGGCAGCTGGAGGCAGAGGACTTCGGGACGTTCGATTACATCCTGACCATGGACGAGGCCAACTATCGCAATGCCCAGCAGATCCAGCCGGATGGCGCCCGTGCGCGGCTGCACCGTTTCCTGGAGTTCGCCCAGGACCAGCCGGAACGCGAGGTACCGGACCCGTACTATGGCGGGCCGGATGGCTTCGTGCATGTGATGGATCTGGTCGAGGCCGCCAGCGATGGCTTGCTGGACCATATATGCCGGGAACACGCGCTGGAGCGCGTATCCTGAGGAACCCGGTCAGATGGCTCGGGCGTTTCCTGCCGGCCGATAACGGGATCGCCGTTATCGGCCGGTTTCTTTCTTAATCGCGCGTCTTGTCGTCCGGGTTGCCCGTAGACTCGGCCGCCGGTTCCGGTTTGCGGGGCGGCTTGTCGGCCTGAGGTGCCGAGTCTGGCTCGGAACGGGGAGCGCCGCTGGCTTCGGCGGGCGACGGTTTCTCGGGTACCACCCCGGCATCGCTCTTCTTGTCGCGAGGGGACTTCGACGCGGAACCATCATCAGGCGTGGCGGACTCGGAGGGGCGTTTCTCGGTGCCCGACTCGGAATCCCCCTTGCCCTTGGCACCACCCGCTTTCGACGACTGAGCACTTCCCTTCGCCCGACGTGTACCGGATGAACCCTTTGGTGTGTCTCCCGTCGCTTTTTCGCCTGTTCCAGGCTCGCGGGATTTTTCTTCCTGGATCTTGGACTTGTTGCTTCCGGTGCCTTTTTCTTCAGGCGCTTTTGCGTCACTGCCGCCGGCTTCCTGGCCGGCGTCCTTGTCAGAGGATCTCGGCTTGGCGGCAGGCTTGGTCTCGCTGTCACCTGACTGGCTGCTATCGCCCTTGTCGGAACCCTTCACGGCCGACTGCTCAGGGGCCGCGCTCCCCGGGGGCGAGGAGGCAGACTTGGCGGTCTCCTTCTGGCTGGCGCCTTCCTGATGACTCCCGGAGTTGTCATGACCCGTGCTGTCGTCGCTGCTGCCGGAACGCCCGCGGCCACCCCGGCGACGGCCACCCCGGCGCGAACGGCGCGAGCGGCTGCGGCCCTTGGCACTGTCGTCATCGCCCGTGGACATACCATCCCCGGATGGCGTTGGCTGTTCCTTGTCCTTCTTGGAGCTCTCTTCAGATTCCGCCTTCGGTTTTTCGGTTTTGGGTTCGGCTTCGCGGGTCTTGGCGGACGCGTCGCCGCCGCCACTGCCACGCCGTCGCGAACGACCCTTGCCGCCGCTACCGCTACTGGAATCCTGACGGGTCTCGCTTTTGCCGTTGCCGGTACCCTTGGTTGCTTCGCGGTTGTCACTGCTTTCGTTTCGTGAACCCCGACGACGATTGGTTGCGCCGCCGCGGTTGTTGCTACCCCCGCGGCTGGAACGCTGCCCGCCTTTGCCTCGCTTTCGCCCCTCGTCCTGCTGCTCGGCTTCGACCTCCTGTTGGCGCCCGGCGTTGGGGAACAACGATGACCAGATTCGGGTAAAAAATCCGGGTTGCTGAACCGGTTCGCTCGGAGCTTGCGAGGCAGGGGAGTCGGCCATAGGGGCGGGGGCATTGACCTTTACGCCCTGAACCAGGGGTTTCTCCACCTTGCCCCGGCGTTCGCCGTGCGGGTCGGTGTCTTCTTCGACGGTCTCCACCAGTTCGTGCGAGCCGCGGCCACTGACCACTTCTTCACGCTCGTCCCCACGCACGCGCTGGACTTCGAATCTGGGTGTCAGGTACTGCGGGTTTGGGACGATGCTGATGTCGACCCGGTGGCGCGCCTCGATCTCGTTGATCGAAGCGCGTTTCTCGTTCAGCAGGAAGGTGCCGACGTCGACCGGGACCTGGGCCAGCACGAGGCCGGTCCGGTCCTTCATGGCCTCTTCCTCGATCAGGCGCAGGATCGACAGCGCCAGGGATTCGACGCTGCGGACCTGGCCATGCCCCTGACAGCGGGGGCAGGTGATCTGGCTGGATTCGCCGAGCGAGGAACGCAGGCGCTGCCGCGACATCTCGAGCAGTCCGAAGCGGCTGATGCGGCCAACCTGCACGCGCGCACGGTCGAGTTCCAGCGCTTCGCGCAGGCGGTTTTCAACCTCGCGCTGGTGCTTGTTGGCGTTCATGTCGATGAAATCGATCACGATCAGACCACCGAGGTCCCGCACGCGCAACTGGCGCGCCACTTCTTCGGCTGCCTCCAGATTGGTGTGGAAGGCGGTTTCCTCGATGTCGCCACCCTTGGTGGAGCGTGCGGAATTGACGTCGATGGAGATCAGGGCCTCGGTATGGTCGATGACCAGGGCGCCACCAGAGGGGAGTTGCACTTCGCGATCAAAGGCACTCTCGATCTGGCTCTCGATCTGATAGCGATTAAACAGCGGGACGGGGTCGTCGTACTTCTTCAGCTTACGCTGGCTGTTCGGCATCACCAGCCGGACGAAGTCTTCCGCCTGCTGGTAGACGGTGTCGTCGTCGATGATGACCTCGCCCACGTCGTTGCGCATGTGATCGCGCAGGGCGCGGATGATCACGTTGCTTTCCTGGTGGATAAGCGCCGGGGCATTGGCCTTTTCCGCCGCCTCGGTGACCGCCGACCACAGGGCCGTCATGTAATCGAGGTCCCACTGCAGTTCTTCAGTGCTGCGGCCCACGCCGGCGGTGCGGGCAATCACGCCCATGCCCTCGGGCATGTTCAGGCCGGACAGGGCCTCGCGCAGCTCCGCGCGGTCGTCGCCCTCGATACGCCGCGAAACGCCACCGGCCTTGGGATTGTTCGGCATCAGGACCAGGTAGCGACCGGCCAGGCTGATATAGGTGGTCAGCGCCGCACCCTTGTTGCCACGCTCTTCTTTCTCCACCTGGACAAGTAGCTGGGTCCCTTCCTTCAGCAGCTCGCGGATGGGCTTGTCACTGTCGGCCGGTGCGCCGACAGCGGAGGGGGCGATTTCCTTGAACGGCAGAAAGCCGTGGCGTTCAGCACCAAAGTTGACGAACGCGGCTTCGAGGCTTGGCTCGACGCGGGTGATCTTGGCCTTGTAGATGTTGGCCTTCTTGCGCTCGCGCGAAGGCAGTTCGATATCGAGGTCGTACAGCCGCTGGCCGTCGACCATGGCCACGCGCAGCTCTTCCGGCTGCGTGGCATTGATCAGGATGCGTTTCATGCAATGGACTCGGTCGGTCGTCCTGTGCGTCGGTCACAAGACCGGGGCCTCGCGGTGTGGTGCGAAGGCGGCACGTCGACGTTTCAAGACGCATGCCCGCCATGGCGGCGCGAAGCGGAAGCCAACGCGCCAGCCAGGTGTTCACCAATAGCCACGGGACCAGCCGCCCGCGGGATGCGGGGCCGGGGAGACAGGACTGGGTTAGAAGAAATAGTGTCACAGGTTCGCTTTTCGGCGATGGCCGTCTGGTCGTCTGTAGTCGCACAGTGCAGGACCAGATCGGCGGGTAATTCTGAGGTGCCCGGGCGCAATTCATGCCAGCGGGTACCGTGCGCCAATGTAGGGCATAAGCCCCCGTTTGGGCAAGTTTTTTCGTCGTCTCAAAGCCAGGGTACATGGTTCGGAAGGTGCGCCTGAGGTAGGATCGCGCCCGATGAAAGCACGCCCCAGTCAGCCGCAGCCTCCCTCTGGGCCTCGTACGCTCTCGGTCACCGAGCGCGGGGATGGCCAGCGCCTGGACAACTTCCTCCTGCGTGAGCTTAAAGGCGTGCCCAAGGGTCTGATCTACCGCCTGGTGCGCAAGGGAGCGATCCGGGTCGACGGGCGCCGCGCCAAGGTGACCCAGCGGCTGAGTGTCGGCTCGGAGGTGCGCGTACCGGGCCTGGACCGGCCCGAGGCCGTCGAGCGCGATATCCCCCCGGGGGTCCTGGACCGTCTGCGACGTTCGATCCTGTATGAAGACGACCAGGTTCTGGTCCTCGACAAGCCCTCGGGCCTTGCGGTGCATGGCGGCAGTGGCCTCGCATTCGGGATCATCGAGGCGATGCGCCAACTTCGTCCCGGCTCCGAGCTGGAACTGGGGCACCGGTTGGACCGAGAGACCAGCGGCTGCCTGCTGCTGGCCAAGAACCGCGCGGGATTGCAGGACTTCCACACGGCCCTGCGCGAGGGTCGGGTGGAGAAGCGCTATATGGCGCTGCTGGTGGGGGCATTTCCTGGCGATCAGCCCCATGTGTGTGACGAGCCGATTGCCTCGAGCCGGGGGCAGGACGGCAAGCGCCGCATGCGTTCCGGGGAAGGCGCCGACCCCGAGAGTGCGCGTGCGGCCATTAGCGAGTTTGTGCCGCTGGAGCGTTATGGGCCGTTCCAGCTGGCCGAAGTCCGGATCGGTACCGGACGGACCCATCAGATCCGGGTCCATGGGCAGGCCATCGGCCACCCCGTGGGCGGTGATCACGACTACGGACTGCCCGATGCGAATCGTGTACTGCGCCGTGCCGGCCTGAAGCGCCTGTTTCTGCATGCCCAGGCGCTACAGTACGAGGATTCCACCGGTGAGTCGCATGTGTATTCCGCACCGCTCCCGGACGAGCTTCAGGCGGTCCTCGATACGCTCGCGAGCCCCGAAACATTCGAATGAACACGCTGCTGCCGCCGGAGGGTGATGCCCTGCGCCTGGTCGTATTCGACTGGGACGGGACGTTGATGGATTCGCCACGCCGGATTGTTCATTGTCTGCAGCGTACCTGTGTGGCGCTGGGGCAGGCGACACCCCCGGAAAGCGCCTTGCGGGATATCATTGGGCTGGGCGTGGAAGCGGCCGTGCAGAAGCTGTTTCCGGGGGCGGACCCTGCGTTCGTGGCTGCGTTCGCCGCCACCTATCGCCGGTGCTACCTGACCGCCACCGATGCGCCGGAGACGCCGATGTTCGCGCATGTCGCGCCCTTGCTTGACTGGCTGGACGAACGGGGCGTGCTGCTGGGCGTGGCAACCAGCAAGTCGCGGGCGGGGCTGGACCAGGCGCTGGAGGCTACCGGCCTGCAGGGGCGTTTTGTCGCGACAGCCTGCGGCGACGAGCACCCGTCCAAACCGAGTCCGGTGATGCTGGAGCATGTAATGCACCGCTGTGGAGTGGAACGCTCCCGGACGCGGATGGTCGGTGATAGCGTTTATGATCTGCGGATGGCCCGCGCCGCCGGTGTCCCGTCACTGGCCGTGGCGCATGGGGTCCACGATGACCGGCGCCTGGCTGACGAGAACCCATTGGCCGTGGCCCGTGACCTGAAAGAACTGCTGGAACTCTTGCGGCAATCGGAGCCGCTTCCCGAGGATTGAGGACAAACGGATGGGTTGGTCGAACGAAAACAAGCCGGGGTGGGAGCGCGAGACGCTGGAGCGCCTGGTCCAGGCGCAGGTGGTGGAGCAGCGGCGTGCCCGTCGCTGGGGCATCTTCTTCAAGCTGCTGCTGTTCATCTATCTGTTCGCCCTGTTGGTCCTGGTGCGGGGCGGCGATATGGGCTTGTCCGCATGGTTCGAGGACGACCGTGAGCCCGAGGAGCACGTGGCGGTGGTCGAGATCGACGGGCTGATCGCATCCGGTGCCCGGGCGAACGCCGAGGAACTGAACAAAGTCCTGGAAAAGGCGTTCGAGGCGGATGGAACCCGGGCCGTAATGCTACGGATCAACAGCGGGGGCGGGAGTCCGGTCCAGGCCGCCGCGATCCATGACGAGATCCTGCGGCTGAAGGACGAACACGAGGATATCCCGGTCTATGCGGTCGTCACGGATATCGGGGCCTCGGCGGCCTACTACATCGCCGTGGCGGCGGACGAGATCTACGCCAGCCAGGCTAGCATGGTCGGCTCGATCGGGGTGCGTCTGGACAGCTTTGGCGTGGTGGATCTGCTGGACAACATCGGTGTCGAACGGCGGCTGTTCACGTCCGGGGATAACAAGGCTCTGCTGGATCCGTTTCTGCCGCTCGACGAGGGGCACGTGCGCCATATCCATGACCTGATGGACGGGCTGCACCAGCAGTTCGTCGATGTGGTCCGCCAGGGGCGGGGGGATCGTCTGGCTGAAAACGAGGAGCTGTTCGACGGCCTGATCTGGACCGGGCAACGCGCGGTGGATCTGGGTCTGATCGATGGTCTGGGGACGGATCAGTCGGTTGCGCGCGACGTGATCGGGATCGAGAAGATGGTGACCTTCAAGCCACGTCGCAGCGCCCTGCAGCTGCTGTTCGAGGACCTGGGTATGTCGGCCCTGCAGAGCTGGCTGGCGATGGAAACCAAGCCCAACTGGCGCTGAACGGGAAAGCCGGCGGGGTACTGCCCGTTCCCGTCCGCGCTAGCTGTCCAGCCGCGTCACGCGGGCGATGATCCCGACGACCGGGTGGTCGAGATAGAACAACTGGCTGCCGGAATTCATCCGCTGGTGGCCGCGCACGGTCACGCCGAGCGGTTCGGACCCGTCGCGGTCGATGTGGTAGACGAGGTCGGTCTCCAGATGGAGGAACCGCCCGACCCATACCCGTAGCCGGCCCTCCAGTTCGTAGCGGTCCTCGTCCGCGACAATCGGCTGGGCCGCGGCGGCCGTGTCGCCGAACACGGCTTGACGTGCCCCAAGGCGGCGGCCCTGTTGCACCTTCAGCCAGGGCGTCGCGCTATGGTCGCGGCCCAGCTGATCCCAGGCCAGCCGCGCAATGACCCGTCCGGCACCGGAGTCCTCGACCCGGCTCGCGGCCCGCTGCAGTTCGAATCCGCGCCGGGAATCCTGGTAGATGCGTCCCCCCAGCTCCGATCCCGCCAGGTTCGGTTCGCGCGCGGAGGCGATCTCCTCCTGCAGGCGCCGGCTTTCCGCGGTCGTGTGTTCGAAGATGACCAGCTCGATGCGGTAGCGGCGGCCGACCTGGGCCGTGGCCGTCGTCCCCAGCCCGAGAAGCGGCAGGAGGGCGAGGCCGCTGACGAGCCTGCGGCGGTTCGGGTCGGGGCGATTGGTTTTGGCGTGCATTCAGGCGGCCTGCTGTTTCGGGCTGATGGTGTGGATCAGACGCTGGACGGCCTGCGAGCGGGCCTCCAGGGTCTCCATTTCGGCATAAAAGCGGAAAGCCTTCTGGCCGTCCAGTTTGTAGGCATTCGGATCGGATTGCACCAGTTCAATCAGCGCGGCGATATCGATTTCGGGATTCGGTCCGAAAACGAAGCGCCCGCCGGCCGGGCCCAGTTCCAGTTTCCGGATCCCCAGGGGCGTCAGCTTGAGCCGCAGGCGTGCGGCCTCGAACAGGGCCTTGGCCGGATCGGGCAGCAGCCCGAAACGATCCACCAGTTCCACCTCCAGCTCGCGCAGTGCATCGCTGTTCTCGGCGCTGCTGACGCGCTTGTAGAGGATCAGGCGCGTGTGCACATCCGGCACGTAGGCATCTGGCAGCAGGGCGGGCAGGCCCAGCTCGACCTCCGTTCCGGGTGTCTCCGGGGTCTCCAGTTCAGGCATCTTGCCGGAGCGCAGGGCCTTGACCGCGCGGTTGAGCAGGTCGTTGTACATCGAGAAGCCGACTTCCTGGATCTGGCCGCTTTGTTCGTCGCCCAGCAGTTCGCCGGCGCCCCGGATCTCGAGGTCGTGGCTGGCGAGGGTAAAGCCAACGCCCAGGTCCTCCAGCGAGGCGATTGCCTCCAGGCGCTTGCGCGCGTCGGCCGACATGGCTTTTTCCGGCGGCGTGACCAGGTAGGCGTAGGCCCGGTGATGGGAGCGTCCGACGCGGCCGCGAAGCTGGTGCATCTGGGCGAGGCCCAGCTTGTCCGCGCGATTCATCACGATGGTATTCGCCGTGGGTACGTCGATGCCAGTCTCGATGATGGTGGAGCAGACCAGGATGTTGTAGCGCCGATGGTAGAAGTCGAGCATCACCTGTTCGAGTTCGCGCTCGCGCATCTGCCCGTGGGCGATGCCGATCCGCGCACCCGGCAGCAGCGCACGAATCTGCTCCGCCATGCGCTCGATGGTGTTGACCTCGTTGTGCACGAAGTATACCTGGCCGCCGCGGCGGATCTCACGCAGGCAGGCCTCCTGGATGATCGCGTCGTTCCACTCGTTGACGAAGGTCTTGATCGCCAGGCGTTCGCGCGGCGGGGTCGTGATCACGGAGAGGTCGCGCAGCCCGGACAGGGCCATGTTCAGCGTGCGCGGGATCGGGGTCGCGGTCATGGTCAGCATGTCGACCTCGGCGCGCAGTCTCTTCAACGCCTCCTTGTGGCGCACGCCAAAGCGCTGTTCCTCATCCACGATCACGAGCCCGAGGTTGGAGAAGTCCAGGTTCGACTGCAGCAGCTTGTGCGTACCGATGACGATATCGACCTTGCCTTCCTTCAACCCTTCCAGCACGGCGGCCTGCTGCTTGGCGCTGCGAAACCGCGACAGGGACTCGATGCACACCGGCCAGTCGGCGAAGCGATCGCTGAAGTTCTGGTGATGCTGCTGGGCAAGCAGGGTGGTCGGGACCAGCACGGCCACCTGGCGATTGTTCTGCACGGCGACGAATGCGGCGCGCATCGCGACCTCGGTCTTGCCAAAGCCGACATCGCCGCAGATCACGCGGTCCATGGGCCGGGTGTCGGCCATGTCGGTCAGTACGGCGTCAATCGCCTGGAGCTGGTCGGCGGTTTCCTCGAACGGGAAGGCCGCGGCAAAGGCGTGATACTCGGGGGTCTCGGTCGCGAACGCCGTACCCTGCTTGGCGGCGCGCCGCGCATGGACCTCCAGCAACTCGGCGGCGACATCGCGCGCTTTCTCGGCGGCCTTGCGGCGGGCACGGTTCCATTGCTCGCTGCCCAGACGGTGGAGCGGGGCGTGCTCCGCATCGGCACCGGTATAGCGGCTGATCAGGTGCAGCGAGGAGACCGGGACATAGAGCTTCGCGCCATCGGCGTACTCGAGCGTCAGGAACTCCGATGGCTGGCCGTTGAAGTCCAGCGTCTGCAGGCCCTGATAGCGGCCCACGCCTTGTTCCTCGTGGACGACTGGGGCCCCGATCGTGAGATCGCTGAGGTTCTGGACGACGGCGTCGGCATCGCGGGTGGTGCGGTTGCGCCGGCGTGATTGCCGTGCGCGTTCGCCGAGGATCGCCGACTCCGGGACGAGGACGATCCCGTCGGGCAGTCGGAATCCCTCGCTCAGTGCGCCGACGGTCACGCTCAGGCCGGGGTCGCCGGTCAAGAAGGTCTCCCAGTCTTCGACCGCGTGATGCGGCACATCCTGCTCGCGCAGCAGTGTGAGCAGTGCTTCGCGCCGGCCAGCGGACTCGGCGGTGAGCAGGATCCGCTCGTGTTCCTGCACAAAGTGCTTCAGGCGTTCGGCAGGGGCATCCTTGCCGTGTTCCATGCCCAGCTCGGGCAGGGGATCGCAGGCGAAGGGCACGGTCCTCCCGCGATCTGCCGGCAGCGGCTGCGGCGGATCGCCACCCAGGGCAATGCCGGCGCGGGCACGCAGGGCCTCGTTCAGGGCTGATTCGTCGAGATAGAGGCGCTCCGGTGGCAACAGGGGGCGTTCCACCTGGTGGCCCAGCTGCTCGAATCGATCGGCGATCTCGCGGGAATACTCCTGCGCGGCGCCGGCGATATTGCCGACCTGTACCACCCGGGCCTGGGGGGCGTAGTCGAACACGCTGTCCATGCCCTCAAAGAACAGGGGCAGGTAGGCCTCGATGCCCGGGGGCACCAGCCCTTCGCTGATGTCTCGGTAGATCGGGTGGCGGCTGGGGTCGCCGCTGAACTGCTCGCGATAGCGCGTGCGGAACGCGCGAATGGAGTCCTCGTTCAGCGGGAACTCGTGACTGGGCAGGATCTCGACGTGCTCGACCTTTTCGGTGGAACGCTGGGACTCCGGGTCGAAATGGCGCAACGAATCGATCTCGTCGTCCAGAAACTCGATGCGCACCGGCTGTTCGGCGCCCATCGGGAACAGATCGAGGATCTCCCCGCGCGCGGCAAATTCGCCGTGGCCGATGACCTGGTTGACGGCGCCGTAGCCCGCCTCGATCAGACGTTCCCGAAGCTGCATGCGATCCAGCCGCTGGCCGTTATGCAGGGAAACGCCCTGGGTGGTCAGCCAGTCGCGCGGTGGCAGGCGTTGCATCAGCGTGGAGACCGGGATCAGGATGATCCCGCGTTCCAGGGAGGGCAGGTGATACAGCGTACGCAGTCGTTCCGAGATGATGTCTTCGTGCGGCGAGAAGACATCGAATGGCAGGGTTTCCCAGTCGGGGAGGCGCATCACGGGCAGGTCGAGCCCGTCAGCGAAGAAATCCCACTCCTCCTGCCAGCGATCCGCGGCCTCGTTCGATTCGACGACGACCAGCAGCGGCCATTCGGCCGATGCGGCGGCGCGTGCGAGTGCCAGTGGAGTGGCAGTGGTATTGAGCCCCGACCAGAGCTCGAAGCCATCGCCGGGAAAGCGGCCAGGGTTTAGCGGGTTGCGCGGCTGTTCGGACATGCGGGTTGGGTGATCCGGGAAAACGGGCCGGCATTATACGGATTCGGCCCCTTTCGCGGCGGGAACCCCGCTGGGGTGACGCTGAATTTCAGTCCACGCGGTCGATGTAGCGCTTGAGGATCGGGCCGTAGGCATCGATGCGACGGTCGCGCAGGAAGGGCCACATGCGGCGGACCGTCTCGGTGCGTCCCAGGTCCAGGTCGGCACGGAGGATCTCGGGCTGATCCTCGCGCGCCTGGGCCAGGATCTCGCCCTGGGGGCCCGCGACGAAGCTGTTCCCCCAGAACCGGGTCCCGGGGCTGCTTTCAGACGGGTCTGCTTCGTGCCCGGTGCGGTTGCAGGCAAGGACCGGCAGATTGTTTGCGACCGCATGGCCACGCTGGACGGTGATCCAGGCCTCGCGCTGGCGCGCCTGCTCGTCGGCTTCGTCCCGCGGATCCCAGCCAATGGCGGTCGGGTAGATCAGGCATTGAGCCCCGGACAGGGCCATGATGCGCGCTGCCTCCGGGTACCACTGATCCCAGCAGACCAGCACGCCCAGGCGCCCGACCGAGGTGTCGATCGGGACGAATCCGGTGTCGCCGGGGGTGAAGTAGTACTTTTCGTAGTAGCCGGGGTCGTCCGGGATGTGCATCTTGCGATAGAGACCGGCCGGGCGGCCATCCGCTTCGAAGACGATTGCGGTGTTGTGGTAGACGCCGGCCGCACGGCGCTCGAATAGCGAGGTCACGAGCACCACGCCGTTGTCCCTGGCGATCTCCCTCAGGCGTTTGGTGGACCGGCCGGGAATGGGTTCGGCCCGGTCGAAGACGGCGGGGTCTTCGGTCTGGCAGAAGTAGGGGCCGGTATGCAGCTCGGCCAGCACGATCAGCCGGGCGCCCCCCTTCGCAGCATCGGCCACGGCCTGCGCGGTCGCGTCCAGGTTGGCCTCGACGCTCCCGGCATCGCGGTGCTGGATCAGTGCCACGGGAAGGGTATCGGTCGTCATCGCAGATCAGTCTTCGGGGATGCCTAGAGCACCTTTGGGATACTGCATGGTCAGGCAGTGCAGACTTCCACCCTGCCAAATGATATTTCGACAGTCGATTTCCACGATCTCGCGTCCCGGAAAGGCCTCGGTCAGACGATCCAGGGCTGTGGCGTCGGCGGGATCATCGTAGGCTGGCATCAGCACCGCATCATTGAGGATCAGGAAGTTCGCGTAGGTGGCGGGCAAGCGCTGGCCATCGCCACCGAACTGCGGGCGTGGCCAGGGCAGGGGGATCAGGCGGTAGGGCTCGCCGGAGGCCTGGCGCAGTGAGCGCAGTTCCTCTTCCATGGCGGCCAGTTCGGTGTAATGCGGATCGTCGCCGTCGTCGCACTGGACGTAGGCGATGGTGCCCGGGCTGCAGAAACGGGCAAGCGTATCGATGTGGCTGTCGGTGTCGTCGCCATCGAGATGCCCGTGTTCCAGCCACAGGATCCTTTGCGCCCCGAGATAGTCTTGCAGGCGACGTTCGATGGCTGCCTTGTCCAGATCCGGGTTGCGCGTGGGCTGCAGCAGGCAACGCGTTGTTGTCAGGATGGTGCCGGCGCCATCGGATTCGATGCTGCCACCCTCCAGCACCATTGGAACGGTCTCCGGGCTGTTGAGCCCGTAGACGCCCTGTTGGGCGAGGTTGGCGGTGATCGCGTTGTCGCGAGCAGCCGGGAACTTGCCCCCCCAGCCGTTGAACGTAAAGTCGAGTATCCGGGGCCGGGGGCCTTCCACAACGGTGATGGGACCATGATCGCGGGTCCAGGTGTCATCGGAATCTGCCAGCGCGAACCACAGGCGGTCGTTGCGGATCGCCGCCTCCACCAGAAAGCCGGAGATTTCTTCGATGTGCTCCGGGTCGCGGGCAACGATTACCACTGGCTCGAAGCGGCTAATCGAGGCCGCGAGCGTGGCAAAGACAGGATGGACCTGATCCAGTATTGGTGCCCAGTCCGTGCCTTCATGTGGCCAGGTCAGTTGAATCCCCGCCTGGGGTTCCCATTCCGCGGGCAGACGACGTTTGATGGAGAGCGGCCCCTTCGTCACGGTCGGCGCGGGGTCTGTTCGCCGTGCACGATGCTGTGCAGAACGTATTCGCCCTCGAACACCACGGAAAAGTCCTCATAGTCCCAGCGCGTGATCGGCGGATCGCCGACCGTCGGGTGACGCTGGTTGGGTTCGCCATGCTGGTTGCGTACACCGGACTGGTTCTGGCCGCGTGATGGCAGGCCCTCGCGGGTCTGGACCTGGAAGTCTCCACCCGTGCCTCGCAGGATCTCGGCATGCGCCTCGCCCGAGGCAAAGGTTGCGAATCCCGTGGCCGTGAGCAGACCCACCGTGGCGGAAACGGCGATCAGGCTGCGGGGACGAGTGAGCATGTGCTTTGCATGATTCCCTTGCATGTGGCGAATCTCCGATGGCTCGCGGGCGATACGTGACATGGTAGCGTCATCCACTCGTGAGTGCCTCCCGTGCCGAAAGTCCGTCTCGCGGGGATAGGTTTGTCCGCGCAACTCTGGCATGATTTCTCGATGTTCCGCCCGCTCCCGCTCGCCATCGGTCTGCGCTATACGCGCGCCAAGCGGCGTAATCACTTCATCTCCTTCATTTCGGTCGTCTCGATCCTCGGCCTGGTGCTGGGCGTGATGGCGCTGATCACCGTGCTCTCGGTGATGAATGGCTTCGAGCGGGAGCTGCGTGATCGTATTCTGGGCATGGCGTCGCACGCGACCATCCAGGATGTGAATGGTGGCTTGCGCAACTGGGAATCACTGAAGGAACAGGTCGAGACCCTCGACGAGCGGGTGCTGGCGGCCGCGCCGTACGTGCAGGGCGAGGCGATGCTGAGCGCGACCGGCAACATCTCGGGCGCGATGATTCGCGGCGTCGAGCCGGAGGCCGAGGAGCGCGTGGCGCGGATTGGCGAGCATATGACACAGGGCCGGCTCGGTCAGCTTGAACCGGGCGCCTACCGCATCGTGCTGGGCCGCGAGCTGGCAACGGAGCTGCGCGTGCGGGTGGGCGATTCGCTGATCCTCATGGCCCCGCAGGCCTCGGTGTCTCCGGCGGGTGTGATGCCGCGTATGCGCCGATTCGAGGTGGCGGGGATCTTCGAGGTCGGGATGTACGAGTACGACCGCGGGACGGCATTCATTCACCTGGAGGATGCCCAGGCGGTATTCCAGACCGGCGAGAACGTGACCGGGCTGCGACTGCGCCTGACGGACATGATGCGGGCGGGTGTGATTTCGAGAGAGGTGGCCAGCCAGCTGGACGGGCTGTTCCGGGTCTCCGACTGGACACGACAGCACGCAAACCTGTTCCGCGCGATCCAGATCGAGAAAATGGTGATGTTCATCATCCTGTCCCTCATTGTCGCGGTGGCGGCGTTCAATATCGTTTCCACCCTGATCATGCTGGTCACCGACAAACAGGGGGACATCGCAATCCTGCGAACACTTGGGTTGTCCCCCTCGGGAGTCATGCTTGTGTTTGTGGTGCAGGGGGTGGTGATCGGTGCCATTGGCATTCTGCTGGGATCCGTGGCCGGGGTGGCCCTGGCGCTGAATATCGACGTCGTGGTGCCCTTTATAGAGCGCGCGATGGGGATCGAGTTTCTGGCCGCAGATGTCTACTATATCAGTGACTTGCCATCTGAACTGAAAGCATCCGATGTCTTTCGTGTAGGCGGAATTGCGTTCTTGCTGACCGTCGTGGCGACGCTGTTTCCGGCCTGGCGCGCGGCACGCACCCAGCCAGCGGAGGCTCTGCGCCATGACTGACGCGAACGTTCCGGTGCTGGAGGCGGTGGGCCTGGAGCGGCGCTTTCGCGACGGCAAGCTGGATGTGGCGGTGCTGCAGGGGGTCGATTTCCGGCTGGAGCCGGGCGACCAGGCCGCGATCATCGGCGCCTCCGGCTCTGGCAAGAGTACGCTGCTGCACCTGCTCGGTGGGCTCGATCGTCCTACTGCGGGCGAGGTTCGGCTACTGGGGCAGGAGTGGTCCCGCATGGGCGAGGCGAGGCGCGGCCGCATGCGCAACCAGCATCTGGGGTTCGTCTACCAGTTCCACCACCTGTTGCCCGAGTTGACGGCCGTCGAGAACGTGGCTCTGCCTCTGTTAATCCGGGGGATATCCAGCCGCCGCGCCCGGCAGGAGGCGGAGCACTGGCTGACACAGGTGGATCTTGGTCACCGTGGCCCGCACAAACCGGCGGAATTGTCGGGCGGCGAGCGGCAGCGTGTCGCGATCGCGCGGGCACTGGTGACGCGCCCGTCCGCGATCCTGGCGGACGAACCCACAGGGAACCTGGATCAGGAGCGAGCCCAGCATGTGTTCGCGCTGTTGCGGGAAATGAACCGGTCCACCGGTACCGCGCTGGCGCTGGTCACGCATGATATTACGCTGGCGCGCGAGCTGGACCGGTCGGTCCAGCTGGTGAAGGGACACCTTGAGCGCGAGCACTTCCACGGCCAGCTGGTAGACAACGGATCCGCCCGGTCCTGGAACGCTGAGTAACCGCTTGCTGGCTTGCGATCGGTCGTTACCCAGGGTTGTCTATCGGTTCGGATCGTCTTCTTCTGACTTTTCCCTTTCCCGCTCCTGACGCAACCGCCGCAGTGCGCGCCGGGTGCGCAGGCGTTGCACGACGTTGACCCGCCACAGCACGCGCACCAGCAGATAGCCAGACAGACTGGCCAGGGTCGCGAACAGCAGGCTGCCGAGCAGTAGCGGCTGCCAGATGGTCAGCAGTTCGGTACTGAACCATTCCCAGCTCCAGTCGAGATGGACGTCGCGAGGCGGTTCTCGCAGCAGCTTGCGACCGACCGTATAGGCCATATACAACATGGGGGGCATGGTGATCGGGTTGGAGATCCAGACCAGGATCACCGAGATGGGCAGGTTGACGCGCACAATCAGCGCGACGATTGCGGCGACCAGCATCTGCATGGGAATTGGCAGGAAGGTCACGAACAGCCCAACGGCAAACGCACCAGCCACGGAGCGGCGGTTCAGATGCCACAGATCCGGAGACCGCAGGCGCGGCCCGAGCGGGGAAAGTGCGCGATGGCCGCGCACGCCCTCCATGCCGGGAAACAGCCTTCTGATGATGTGCTTTGCCATGTCTCTGGGTGCCTGTGGGACTCTCGCCAGCCCAATCCTGAGCGTGCATCCTACCTGCTGGGACTGACGGCTGGGGAGAGGATTCCTGTGCTCCCCGGATGGTATCGCGTGCCATGATGGCCGCAGTACTGGCTCTGATCGCGGGGATATGGTTTTTTCACCAACCCCCTTTGGTGCCTGCCGCTCTCGTGGGCCCGTTCACGGTGGTTCTGCCCCTGGCCGGGGTGCTGGCTACGCTTGCCTGGCTCTGGGCTGCCCGACGAGGTTCTCCATTCACATGGTTGCCGGCTGCCCTGCTGGGCTTGCTTGCGGGTGCGTGGCTGGCGCCCCCATACGCGGCGGACTGGTCGGACAAGGTTGTCGGTCCCGAGTGGTCGGGAAAAGATGTGTCGGTTCGGGCACAAGTGGTCAATTTGCCGGAGCACGGGGAGCGGCGCAGTCGCTTCCGTGTTCGCGTGTCGGAAACCGATCAGACAGCCTCCGGGCTGGCACTGGATGGACGCGAACTTCGGGTTAGTACCTTTCCGGCCCGACCGGCGATAGAGGCGGGTGACCGACTGCAACTGGGTCTGCGACTGCGTGGTGTGGAAGGGCCGCGTAACCCCGGGGGTTTCGATGTGGCGGGCTGGTTCTATCGCGAGGGGGTGCACGGGAGCGCTGTTGCCCGCTCGGTGACACCATTGGCAGGCGTGCAGGAAGAGACGAGTGGCCGCGTAATCATGCACCGCCTGCGGGCTGAAATGCGGGATCGACTCGAGCGGGCGGCGCCCGATTTACGGCATCCGGGACTGGTGCAGGCCCTGGTTATCGGCCATCGCCAGGCCATGACCGAGAACGAGTGGCAGGCATTTCTCCACACCGGAACCAATCACCTGATGGCCATCTCGGGTCTGCACGTGGCCCTGGTCGCAGGGTTCGCAGGGGGTGTGGCCGGGTGGTTGTGGTCCGGGTTGGCACCGCTGCGACGGGTGCGGCGGTGGCTGTTCATGAGCGTCGCCGGTCTCCTGGCCGCCGCCGGCTATGCCATGCTGGCGGGGTTCAGCATCCCGACCCAGAGGGCCCTGTTGATGCTGGTCGCGCTCACCCTGGCGCTGCTTTCCCGCCGCGAGGGTGTCGCATGGCGAGCGCTGGCACTGGCTGCCGCCATGGTTCTGATCGTGCATCCGCCAAGCGTGCTGGCCCCGGGCTTCTGGTTCTCGTTCGGCGCGGTCGCCGTGATTCTGCTGTTGTTGCAGGGGCGGATCGGGGCGACCGGATGGCGTGAAGGATTGCGTATCCAGGTCGTTCTGGCGGTGGCGATGCTGCCGCTTAGTCTGGCCTGGTTTCAGCTGGGATCCTGGATCGCACCCGTGGCGAACCTGGTGGCGGTGCCCATGGTGACGCTGCTGATTCTCCCCTTGCTGTTGATCGGGGCCTTGCTCGCCGGGTGGTGGCCGGCCGGCGGGGGGCTGTTCCTGGGTGTGGGAGACGGCCTGCTGGCGCTGCTTGTAGTGACGCTCGAGGCGCTGGCCGGGATCCCCTTGCTGGTCGATCAGCGTCATGTGCCGGTGGCCGCGGCCCTGCTGGGTGCTGTGGCGGTGCTGCTGGCCCTGCAACCGCTAGCGCGGCGATTGATGCCGTGGGTCGCTGTGGCAGCAGTCGCGCTGGTGGCACCCTTGCGCCCGGATCTCGCAGCCGGGCAGTGGCGTGTTCAGGTGCTGGACGTGGGGGCCGGGCAGGCCACCATCGTGCAGACCCGAGGGCGCGCGTTGCTGATCGACGCGGGACCGGGGCGAGAGGGCGGTTTCAGTGCTGGCGACCGTGTTGTGGTGCCCGCCCTGCGCGCGAATGGCATCCGTTCGCTGGACGCCCTGTTGGTGACGCACGAGAACGCGGGGCATGCGGGGGGCGTAGTAGCCGTGCGCGAGCAAATGCCCGTGGAGCGCACGCTGCGGCGCAGTCCTGCGAAAAACAGCGCCGATGATCCATGCGTAAAGGGGGAACAGTGGACCTGGGACGGCGTGCGCTTCGAGGTGCTCCATCCACCATCGGGGTGGAATGACGACTCTTCCGCGTCCTGCGTGCTCCGGGTGGAGGGCGAGGGTGCCACCTTATTGGTCATGGGTGGGCTGGATGGCCTGGGCGAGGCCGTGATGCGTCGGGAGAACCCGGGGTTTGCGGTCGATCTGCTGGTGGCCCCGAGGACATCGAACCCGCGCGCGCTACAGGGAGACTGGCTGGAGCAGTTCCCGCCCGGTCAGGTCTGGGCCGCGACCACCGAGAGCGGGGCCGGATTGCCGGCCGAGGTACGGGGGCGCTTGGAGCAGCGGGGCATCCAGTTGTTCGAGACGGGGCGGAGCGGGGCGCTGTCGGCGACAAGCACGAAACTCGATCAGGTACCCGCCATGGGGCAGGCACGTACGCGATTCTGGCATCCAATATCCTCCAAGCCCGAGCAGGACATCGGTGAATCACGGCGGCACTGATAGAATAGAGGAATGACAGACTACAACTCGGACACGATCCGCCCGATTCGGTTCGAAGACGGCAACCTCTATCTGCTGGACCAGCGTCTGCTGCCGCGCGAGACCGTGCGCCAGTGCTATACGGATGCGGGCGAAGTGGCCACCGCGATACGCGAAATGGTCGTGCGCGGTGCGCCCGCCATCGGTATCACGGCGGCTTTCGGGGTGGTGCTCGCCTGCCAGAAGGCTCGCGGGCGGGATGACTGGCGCGAACGCGTGGCTGCCGACATGGAGCGCCTGCGTGCCTCGCGGCCCACGGCGGTGAATCTGTTCTGGGCGCTGGACCGCATGGCCCGGGAGGTCGATGCCGCGACGGATGTCGAGATGGCCATCGACGCGACCACCGCCGCGGCCCGACAGATGCTGGACGAAGACATCGCGGGGAATCGCCGCATGGGGCGTCATGGCGCCGCCTTGATCGAGCCGGGGCGGGCGGTGCTCACGCACTGCAATACGGGCTCGCTGGCCACCGGGGGTTATGGCACGGCCCTGGGGGTGATCCGCGCGGCCTGGGACGACGGACGGATCACCGAGGTATTTGCCGACGAGACGCGCCCGTGGCTGCAGGGCAGCCGCCTGACGGCCTGGGAGCTCGTGCGCGACGGCGTCCCTGTGCAGCTGTTGTGCGAAGGGGCGGCGGCCAGTCTGCTGCGCTCCGGGCGCGTGGGCTGGGTGGTTGTCGGTTCCGACCGTATCGCCGCCAATGGCGACGTGGCCAACAAGATCGGTACCTATGGGCTGGCCCTGCTGGCACGTGCGCATGGCGTTCGTTTTATGGTGGCCGCTCCGTTGTCGACGATCGATTTCGACATGCCCGACGGGGAGGGCATTCCGATCGAACAGCGTGCCGAGGATGAGGTCCTGGCACTTGCGGGGGTGCGCGTCGCCGCCGCTGGCGCACGTGCTTACAACCCGGCGTTCGACGTTACGCCGGCGCATCTGGTCGACGCGATCGTGACCGAGCATGGCGTGGTCGAGTGCCCGGACCGGGACAAGCTGGAGGCCCTGCGCCAGGGTGTGGCGATGCAGGACGCCGTTCTGACGGGCTGACGAGCCAGAATCACCCCGTTTCACACGGGCGCACCTCTGCTGAGAGCCACAGAGGGGCGATTTCAGGCCCATTTGCTAGGTCCCAGTGGTTACCCCTGTGGTATGATCGCGAGCTTGTTCAGACGGACGGCGTAACTCTCGATGGCTGAATTTGCCAAGGAAATCTTCCCGGTCAATCTCGAAGACGAGATGCAGCAGTCCTACCTCGATTACGCCATGAGCGTAATCGTGGGCCGGGCCCTCCCCGATGTCCGTGACGGTCTCAAGCCGGTCCATCGCCGCGTGCTCTACGCGATGCGCGAGCTGGGCAACGACTACAACAAGCCGTACAAGAAGTCGGCGCGCGTGGTCGGTGACGTGATCGGTAAGTATCACCCGCATGGTGACTCCGCCGTCTACGACGCCATCGTGCGCATGGCACAGCCGTTCTCGATGCGCTACATGCTGGCCGACGGGCAGGGCAACTTCGGCTCCATTGACGGTGATTCCCCGGCGGCCATGCGTTACACCGAGGTGCGCATGGCGCGCATCGCGGCCGAGCTGCTGGCCGACATCGACAAGGAAACGGTCGACTTCATCGATAACTACGACGGCTCCGAACAGGAGCCGGCGGTCCTCCCGAGCAAGTTTCCCAACCTGCTGGTCAACGGCTCGGCCGGGATCGCGGTCGGGATGGCGACCAACATCCCGCCGCACAACCTGGGCGAGGTGATTAACGCCTGCGTGGCGCTGATCGATGACCCGGACATCTCCATCGATGGCCTGATGGAGCACGTACCAGGCCCGGACTTCCCGACGGCGGGGATCATCAACGGCGTGGAAGGCGTGCGCGAGGCCTATCGCACCGGCCGCGGTCGAGTGTTGATCCGGGCGCGGTCGCATGTCGAGCCGCTGGAAGGCGGCCAGCGCGAGGCGATTGTTGTCACCGAACTCCCGTACCAGGTGAACAAGGCCCGGCTGACCGAGAAGATCGCCGAGCTGGTCAAGGAAAAGCGCATCGATGGCATCTCGGAGCTGCGCGACGAGTCGGACAAGGACGGCATGCGCCTGGTCATCGAGCTCAAGCGCGGCGAGATGGCCGAGGTGGTACTGAACCACCTGTACATGCATACGCAGATGCAGAATGTCTTCGGCATCAACATCGTCGCGCTGGTCGACGGCCAGCCCAAGGTGCTGGATCTGCGTCAGGTGCTGGAGGCCTTCCTGCGGCATCGCCGTGAGGTGGTCACCCGCCGCACCATCTTCGATTTGCGCAAGGCGCGCGAGCGCGCCCATATCCTGGAAGGCCTCGCGATCGCGCTGGCGAACATCGACTCGGTCATCGAACTGATCCGTGCGGCCCCCAATCCGGCCGAGGCCAAGGCCGGCCTGTTGGCACGCAGCTGGCCGCTGGGAGTGGTCAGCGACATGCTGGACCGGGCCGGTGCCAGCGCCTCGCGGCCGGAAGACCTGGCGCCGGAATACGGCGTGGGCGACGACGGCTACCGCCTGTCCGAAGCCCAGGCCCAGGCGATCCTGGACCTGCGCCTGCACCGCCTGACCGGGCTGGAGCAGGACAAGATCCTCGACGAATACCGCGAGCTGTTGGACCTGATCGACGACCTGCTCGACATCCTGGGCTCGGGCAACCGGCTGCAGCAGGAGATCCGCAACGAACTGTTGGGCGTGGCCGAACAGTTCGGTGACGAACGCCGCAGCGAGATCCGCGAGCGCCAGGCCAACCTGACCCTGGAAGACCTGATCGGCGAGGAAGACGTCGTGGTGACGCTTTCCCACGCCGGCTATGTGAAGTACCAGCCAGTGGCCGACTACCGCGCGCAGCGCCGAGGCGGTCGCGGCAAGGCGGCCGCCAGCTTCAAGGAAGAGGACTTTGTCGACCGGTTGCTGGTGGCGAACACACATGACACGGTGCTGTGCTTCTCCAGCCGCGGGCGCGTCTATTGGCTGAAGGTCTACGAGTTGCCGCAGGGCTCGCGGGCCTCGCGAGGCAAGCCGATCGTCAATCTGTTGCCGCTGGAATCCGACGAACGAATCAATGCGATCCTGCCGGTGCGCGAGTACGACCCGGATCATTACGTGTTCATGGTCACGGCGCGCGGCACGGTCAAGAAGACACCGCTGACGGACTTCTCGCGCCGGCGCTCCACCGGGATTATCGCGGTGGATCTGCGCGACGACGACTACCTGGTGGACGTCTCGCTCACCGATGGCCAGATGGACGTGATGCTGGTCACTACGGCGGGCAAGGCGGTGCGCTTCTCGGAGAACGACGTGCGGCCGATGGGGCGTACCGCCTGTGGCGTGCGCGGCGTGCGCATGGAACCGGAGCATCGCGTCATTGCGCTGCTGAATGTCGCCGAGGGTGCGGCCCTGCTGGCGACCGAGAACGGCTACGGTAAACGGACCCGCTTCGACGAATTCCCGGTCCACCGTCGGGGTGGCCAGGGCGTAATCGGGATCCAGACCGAGGGACGCAACGGACCGCTGGTCGGGGCCGCGCGGGTACTGGAAGACGACGAGGCGATGCTGATCACCACGGGCGGGACCCTGGTGCGTACGCCGGTGGACCAGATCCCGTTGATCGGGCGCAACACTCAGGGCGTGCGGCTGATCCGTCTGGACGAGGGCGAGCGCCTGGTGGAACTGGCCCGGGTGGAGCAGCTACAGGGCGAGGACGAAGATCTGGATGACGCGGGGGCGGAGAATGCCCCGGAACCTACTCAGAACACGACGGACAACGGAGATCCGGAATGAGCCGAGTGCATAACTTCAGTGCGGGGCCGGCAGCCCTGCCGCAGGCCGTCCTGGAACGGGCGCGCGACGAACTGATCGATTTCCATGGCGCGGGCATGTCCGTGATGGAGATGAGCCATCGCGGCAAGCCGTTCATGGAGGTCGCCGAGAAGGCCGAGCAGGACCTGCGCAAGCTGATGAACATTCCGGATAATTACAGCGTGCTGTTTCTGCAGGGCGGAGCGACCGGCCAGTTCGCGGCGATCCCGATGAACCTGCAGCCGGGCGGCAAGCCGATGGACTACATCGACACCGGAGCCTGGTCGGGCAAGGCGATCAAGGAGGCCCAGAAGTTTGGTCCTGTGAATATCGTCGCCAGCTCGCAGGCCACTGGATATGCCTCGATCCCATCGCGCGAGAGCTGGAATCTCGACCCGAATGCGGCCTATGTGCATTACACGCCGAACGAAACCATCGGTGGCGTCGAGTTCCACGAGGTCCCGGATGTCGGCGGCGTACCGCTGGTGGCAGATATGTCCTCCACCATCCTCTCGCGTCCGATCGATGTGTCGAAGTTCGGCGTGATTTATGCCGGCGCGCAAAAGAACATCGGGCCCGCCGGGCTGACTGTGGTGATCGTTCGCAACGACCTGCTGGAGCAGGAATCGAATGCGAACCTTCCGGCAGTGGTCGACTGGGCCCTTCAGGCAAAGAACGACTCCATGTACAACACCCCGCCCACGTTCGGCTGGTACCTGGCGGGGCTGGTGTTCGAGTGGCTGCTGGAGCAGGGCGGACTGGAAAAGATGGCCGAGATCAACCAGCGCAAGGCCGAGAAGCTCTATCATTTCGTGGATAACTCGGCTTTTTATCGCAACCCGGTCGAGCCGGATGCGCGTTCGTGGATGAACGTGCCCTTCATCCTCGCGGATGACTCCCTGGACGGGACATTCCTGAACGAGGCCGATGCCGCCGGCCTGTCGTCGCTCAAGGGGCATCGTTCGGTGGGCGGTATGCGTGCAAGCATCTACAACGCGGTACCGGAAAGCGCCGTGGACACGCTGATCGAGTTCATGGCGGACTTCGAGAACCGCCACGCCTGAACCTCGCGCTGGATAATCGATCACGGAGGGCCCGGATGTATCGCATACAGACCTACAACAATATCGCCGTACGCGGGCTGGACCGCTTCCCACGGGACCGTTACGAGGTCGCCTCGGACATTAACCAGCCCGACGCGTTGATGCTGCGCTCGTTCAACCTGCACGACGTGGAAATCCCGGATTCCGTACTGGCCGTCGGGCGCGCGGGCAGCGGGGTGAACAACATCCCGGTGGCGGCTCTGTCCGATCGTGGCGTCGCCGTGTTCAATGCCCCCGGGGCCAATGCCAATGCCGTGAAGGAGCTGGTAATCGCCGGGTTGCTGCTGGGCGCTCGCAACCTGTTGCCGGCGGCGGGGTATGTGCAGGAGCTGGATCCAAGCAAGGACGACTTCATGGCCGCAGTCGAGCACGGCAAGAAGCGCTTCACCGGGTTCGAGCTTCCCGGGCGCAAGCTCGCCGTGCTTGGGCTGGGCGCCATCGGTGTGGGGGTAGCCAATGCCGCCAAGGCCCTGGGGATGGAAGTGGTGGGCTTCGACCCCAAGGTGACCGTCGAGAACGCCTGGCGCCTCGATTCGGATATCGAACGCGCGCGCTCCGTGGAGGCGGCACTGGAAGGCGCGGACGCGGTGACGGTGCATGTTCCGCTGACCGAGAACACCCGCCATATCGTCAATGCCAAGGGGCTGGCCGGTATGAACCCGGGTGCAATGGTCCTCAACCTGGCGCGCGAAGGCATCGTCGATGACGAGGCCGTGCGCGAGGGGCTGGATTCCGAGCGCTTGCATGCCTACATCACGGACTTTCCGGTGCCGAACATGCTGAATCACCCGCGGGTGATTACGCTGCCTCACCTCGGTGCCTCGACGACCGAGTCGGAGGAAAACTGCGCGATGATGATTGCCGACGAGCTGCGGGACTATCTCGAGAACGGCAACGTGGTGAATTCGGTGAACCTGCCGACCCTGGTACTCGACCGCAAGGGCGACACCCGGATCGCGGTCGTGAATCGGAATCTTCCAGATCGGGTGGCCCGGATTTCCCATGTACTGGGTGAATCCAATCTGAACATCCTGCACCTGATGAACGATTCTCGTGGGGATCTGGCGTATACCCTGCTGGATGTGGACGGGACGCCGGATCCTTCTACGCTGGATGCGTTGTTGCAGATTGATGGCGTGCTTCGCGCGCGGGTGTTGTAGATCGTGACGGACAAGGGGTCATCGCCGAAAGCCGTACCCGGGGCGGAAGACCTCGGTTCTCTGCGCGGCCGTATCGATGCACTGGACAGCCAGCTGCTTCAACTGCTCAGCGAACGAGCCCGCTGCGCTGAGGCCGTGGCGCAGGTCAAGCGCGAGGTCGAACGGCACCCGGTGTTCTACCGCCCGGAGCGCGAGGCCGAGATCCTGCGTCGCGTGCGCGATGAAAACCCCGGGCCATTGTCCGGCGAGGCGGTCGCGCGGCTGTTTCGCGAGATCATGTCGGAGTGCCTGGCGCTTGAGCATCCACTGACGGTTGCCTATCTGGGTCCGGAAGGGACATTTACCCACCTGGCGACGCGCAAGCATTTCGGGCACGCGGTAGAGACGAGCCCGCTGACCTCGATCGATCAGGTATTTGGGGCGGTCGAGGCAGGGCGGGCGCAGTTCGGCGTGGTGCCGATCGAGAACAGCTCCGAGGGCGTGGTCACGCACACCGTCGACTGTTTCCTGGATTCCCCGCTGCAGATTTGTGGTGAGGTCGTGACGCCGATCCATCATCATCTGCTGGCACAGGCCGAGGACCTTGGCCAGATTCGCCGCGTCCGCGCGCATGCCCAGGCACTGGCGCAGTGCCGACAATGGCTGGATACCCACCTGCCGCATGCGGAGCGCGAGGCGGTTTCGTCCAACGCGCGGGCCGCCGAGGTCGCGGCGAACGATCCTGACAGTGCAGCGATCGCCAGCCGCGTGGCCGCCGAGCACTATGGCGTGCCCCTGCGGGTTCAGCATGTCGAAGATCGTGCCGACAACACCACCCGCTTTCTGATCATCGGGACTGCGGCGACCGAGCCGAGCGGCGCGGACCGGACCTCGATCATGCTCAGTACGGCGAACCGGCCCGGTTCGTTGTATTCACTGCTCAAGCCGATTGCCGAAGCGGGCATCAGTCTGAGCCGGATCGAGTCGCGGCCCTCACGCTGCACTCAGTGGACCTATGTGTTTTTCCTGGATCTGGTGGGGCATCAGAAGGATCCGGCAATCCACGATTGTCTGGAACAGCTGCGACAGACCGCCGATACCGTCAAGGTGCTGGGGAGCTATCCTCAGGCCGCTACCTGAGGGGAACACTGACTCATGCACACGCTCGCGTTGATACCCCAGGTTTTCCGAGACAAGGCGCGGTGCGCAGCCGGTAGTGGTTCTACCGGCAAGCGGCGCAACGCAGGATCGGGGAACCTGGGGTACCAACCCCAAGGGGCTCGGCCGCCCGTTGTTATCAAAGACGGGCGCGGGAACGGCGTTGCGGTTCCTTTGTGCAGAATGACTGCACGGCAGTCACCGCGCCTTGTTCGCACGCAAAAGCGACTCGAGCGCGAGCGCGTGCATGAATCAGTGTTCCCCTAACCGAGACATTCCATGGCTTCACGCAACCCCGTGTCCGACCAGAACCCGGGTGGCTTTGATGCCGCCGCGCTTGCCGTGGATGGCGTTCGGGGCCTGACGCCCTACCAGCCGGGCAAGCCAATCGCGACGCTCGAGCGGGAGCTGGGCATCCAACAGGCGATCAAGATGGCCTCCAACGAAAATCCGCTGGGGCCCTCGCCCCAGGCGGTGGAGGCGGGACGCGCGGCGATGTGCGAGGCGCATATCTATCCCGACGGGGCAGGTTTTGAACTGAAGGCCGCGCTGGCAGCCCGGCATGGTGTCGAACCGGACGCCATAACCCTTGGCAATGGGTCCAACGAGATTCTGGAACTGATTGCGCGGGCGTGGCTGGCGCCCGGTCGGACCTCGGTTTTTTCGGCTCATGCCTTTGCGGTCTACCCGCTGGTTACCCAGGCAGTGGGGGCCGAGGCACGGGTGGTTGAGGCACTGCCTGCGACCGACCTCGAACAGCCCTATGGGCACGATCTAGCGGCGATGCAGAAAGCCGTGGATGACACCGTGCGGGTGGTGTTCGTGGCCAATCCGAACAACCCGACCGGGACCTGGGTCGGGCGTGCGGCGCTCGAGGCCTTTGTGGCAGCGATGCCGGCCACCACACTCGTGGTAATCGACGAGGCGTATGCGGAGTATGTCGAGCAGGAAGACTATCCCGACACCACCCAGTGGGTCGCGCGCTACCCGAATCTCATCGTGACCCGCACGTTCTCCAAGATTCAGGGCCTTGCCGGCCTGCGCCTGGGGTATTCCATCAGTTCGGCCGCGGTCGCGGAGCTGCTCAATCGCGTGCGCCAGCCGTTCAATGTGAATGCCGTCGCCCAGGCCGCGGGCCTCGCCGCGCTGGGGGACTCGGCCCATATCGAGCGTTCGGTGCGGGTGAATCGCGAGGGCCTGGCGCAGCTGGACGAGGGCCTGCGTGAGCGGGGGCTGCGCGCGATCCCGTCGGTGGGCAACTTCATCACCTTCGACACCGGACGTGATGCGGGGCCGGTGTACGAGGCGCTGCAACGCGAAGGTGTGATCACTCGTCCCGTGGAGAACTATGGGCTGCCCGGGCATTTGCGGGTGACGGTCTCCACGGCCGACGACAACGAACGCTTCCTGCAGGCACTGGATCGGGCCCTGGCATGATCGAGCGCCTGGTCATCTTCGGAGTTGGCCTGATCGGTGGATCGCTCGCACTCGCCTTGCGCGAGGCGGGTGCGGTACGCGAGATCGTGGGCTGTTCGCGCAATGCGGACAACCTGCGCGAGGCCAAGCGCCTGGGCGTAATTGATCGCTGGACTACCTCGGTGGCGGAGGCCGCGGAAGGGGCAGATATCGGGGTACTGGCTGTGCCACTGGGGGCAATGGGCCCGCTGGCACGCGACCTGGCCGACTGCTGGCCGGACGACAGCCCATTGACGGACGTCGGTTCGAGCAAGCAGGCCGTGATCGACGCCGTGACCGAGGGCTTTGGCACCACGCCACGCCAGTTCGTGCCCGGCCACCCGATCGCCGGGACCGAGAAGAGCGGGGTGGCGGCGGCGTTCCCCAGTCTCTTTCGGGAGCGGCTGGTGATCCTGACTCCGGCGGATGCGACCAATCCGATGGCCAGCGATCGCGTTGCACAGATGTGGCAGGCGGCCGGTGCGCGGGTGGAATTCATGACACCCGCCCACCACGACCGGGTCCTCGCGGCTACGAGCCACCTGCCACATGTGCTGGCCTACACGCTGGTGGCGTCGCTCTCGGATATGAGCGAACGTGACGAGATCTTCCATTATGCGGCCGGCGGGTTTCGCGATTTCACGCGGATTGCCTCGTCGGACCCGGTCGTCTGGCGCGATATCTGTCTGGCCAACCGCGCGGCGATCCTCGAGGTCATCGAGCGCTATCAGGGTGACCTGGAACAACTGCGGGGGATGATCGAGTCCGCCGACGGGTCCGCGATCGAGGCGCGCTTTCGGCATGCAAAGGAAACCCGGGATCGCTTTTGCGACCCGGCGGATGCACAACTGGATACCTGAAACATGAAGACCTTTACCGTACAGCCGGGGGGCTCGCTCTCCGGTGTTGTCCGTGTGCCGGGCGACAAGTCGATTTCGCACCGCTCGATCATGCTGGGCGCGCTGGCCGAGGGCGAAACCCGCGTCAGCGGTTTTCTCGAAGGGGCCGACTGCCTGGCGACACTGGAGGCCTTTCGCGCGATGGGTGTGTCGATCGAGCGCAAGGGTCCCGGCGAGGTCGTGATCCAGGGGCAGGGACTGCAGGGTCTTAAGGCGCCGGATCGCCCGCTGGACATGGGCAACTCCGGGACCGCTATGCGGCTGCTCTGCGGGGTGCTTGCGGGACAGTCGTTTGATAGCGAACTGACGGGCGATGCATCCCTGACGCGTCGCCCGATGCGCCGGGTCACCGAGCCCCTGGCCCGCATGGGTGCGCAGATCGAGACCAGCGAGGCGGGTACCCCGCCTCTTCGCATTCATGGCGGGGCGCAGCTGCGGGGCACCGATCACGTGCTGCAGGTGGCCAGTGCACAGGTCAAGTCCGCGATCCTGCTCGCGGGGCTATGGGCAGAAGGGAAAACCTGTGTGACCGAGCCCGCTCCCACCCGGGACCACACCGAGCGCATGCTGAATGGTTTCGGGTGCGTCGTGACCCGGGATGGCCCAAAGGCGTGCGTTACCGGGGGTGGGCGTTTGCAAGCCGGTTTGGTCGATGTCCCGGCGGACATCTCCTCGGCCGCGTTCTTTCTGGTCGGGGCCAGCATCGCGGAGGGCTCGCAGATGCGCCTGGAACATGTGGGTATCAATCCGACCCGAACGGGCGTGATCGACATCCTGCGCTTGATGGGTGCGGATATCCGCGTGGAGAACGAGCGTGAAGCCGGCGGCGAGCCGGTGGCTGATATCGAGGTGTACGCCACGCGCCTCAAGGGGATCGACATCCCGACCGAGCTGGTGCCGCTGGCGATCGACGAGTTTCCGGCCATCTTTGTGGCGGCCGCCTGTGCCGAGGGCGAGACGGTCCTGACCGGCGCGGAAGAGCTGCGGGTCAAGGAGAGCGACCGGATCCAGGTAATGGCCGATGGTCTTCAGGCGCTGGGCGTGCAATGCACGGTGCAGCCGGACGGGATTCGTATCCATGGCGGCGACGGCTTCTCGGGCGGGGAGGTGGACAGCCATGGCGACCATCGCATTGCAATGTCCTTCGCAATGGCCGGCCTGCGGGCCCGCGCACCAATACGCATCCGCGACTGTGCAAACGTCGCCACGTCGTTCCCCGGGTTCGTGGATCTCGCCCGTGCCGCCGGCTTGTCGCTGGAGGCCGCATGACGGCGGCAGTTCCGGTACTCGCCATTGACGGTCCCGGAGGCGCCGGCAAGGGGACCGTGTGCATGCGTGTCGCGGCGGCAATGGGATGGCATCTGCTCGATAGCGGCGCGCTGTATCGGCTACTCGGTCTCGCGGCGCGCCAGCACGGGGTCGAGCTGACCGATATTGCCGGCCTGGAACGCCTGGCCGCGTCCCTGGATGTCAGCTTCGACATCGACCGCGATGCCACTCGGGTGACAACCCTGCTGGAAGGCCAGCCGGTGGACGTGCTGCTGCGCACCGAACAGGCCGGCTCCGACGCCTCGCAGGTCGCCGCGCTGCCCGCGGTACGTGAAGCCCTGCTGGACCGCCAACGGGGTTTTGCGCAGGTCCCGGGGCTGGTCGCGGACGGGCGCGACATGGGCACCGTGGTGTTCCCGGATGCGGACCTCAAGATCTTCCTCACGGCCTCGTCGGAGGAGCGGGCGCGCAGGCGTTACATGCAGTTGAAGGAACAAGGACTTAGTGCTAATCTTTCCGCCCTTCAGGATGAGATGGAGGCGCGTGACCGCCGCGACCGCGAGCGTAGCGTCGCCCCCCTCAAGCCCGCCGAAGATGCCTGGGTGCTGGATACTACGGAACTCGACATCGTCAGCGTGGTGGAAATGATCCTGGAGCGCCTCCGGGACGTACTCCCGGAACAAAGCCCCCGAATCGAGGGATAGCCTCGAAGCGGGTACATTAACGTTCAAACCCTCTTGTAGGAAGTTTCTTCAAGAGTTTGTTTAATCACAGGTTTTTAAATCCATGAGTGAAAGTTTCGCGCAACTGCTCGAAGAGAGCATGGCCTACACCCAGATGCAGCCGGGTGCCATCCTCAGTGCCACCGTCATTGAGGTCACCCCGGATGTGGTCGTGGTCAATGCCGGCCTGAAGTCCGAGGGGGTCATCCCCACCGAGCAGTTCATGAACGACGAGGGCGAGCTCGAGGTCAAGGTCGGCGATGTCGTCGAAGTGGCCCTCGAGACCCCCGAAGACGGTTTCGGCGAGACGCGCATGTCGCGCGAGAAGGCCAAGCGGGCCAAGGCCTGGGATCGTCTTGAAGGTGCGATGGAAGAAGAGCAGTACGTCACCGGCAAGATCTCCGGCAAGGTCAAGGGCGGGTACACCGTCGAGCTGGGAGACATCCGTGCGTTCCTGCCCGGTTCACTCGTGGATGTACGTCCGGTGCGCGATACCGCGTACCTGGAAGGCAAGGAGCTGGAATTCAAGCTCATCAAGCTGGATCGCCGTCGCAATAACGTGGTTGTGTCGCGTCGCGCCGTGGTCGAGCAGGAGTACAGCGCCGAGCGCGAAGAGCTGCTGAAGAATCTGCAGGAAGGCGCGGTCGTGAAGGGTATCGTGAAGAACCTGACCGACTACGGTGCGTTCCTGGATCTGGGTGGCATCGACGGCCTGCTGCACATCACCGACATGGCCTGGAAGCGCGTGAAGCATCCGTCCGACGTGGTCGAGATCGGCCAGGAAGTCGAAGTCAAGGTGCTGAAGTTCGACCGCGAGCGCATGCGTGTGTCGCTGGGCCTCAAGCAGCTGGGCGAGGACCCGTGGGAGAACATCACCCGCCGTTATCCGACCGGCACCCGCATCTTTGGCAAGGTCACCAACATCACCGACTACGGCTGCTTCGTCGAAATCGAAGACGGTGTGGAAGGCCTGGTGCACGTGTCCGAGATGGACTGGACCAACAAGAACGTCAATCCGGGCAAGGTCGTGGCCATCGGCGACGAGGTCGAGGTGATGATCCTGGACCTGGACGAAGAGCGCCGCCGCATCTCGCTGGGCATGAAGCAATGCCAGTCGAACCCGTGGGACGACTTCGCCGCCAACCACAACCGTGGCGAGAAGGTCCGCGGCCAGATCAAGTCGATCACCGATTTCGGTGTGTTTGTCGGCCTGGACGGTGGCATCGACGGCCTGATCCATCTGTCCGACCTGTCCTGGCACGAGGCCGGTGAAGAAGCGATCCGCAACTTCAAAAAGGGCGACGAGGTCGAGGCCGTGGTGCTGTCGGTGGATCCGGAGCGCGAGCGTATCTCCCTGGGTCTGAAGCAGCTGGACCGCGATCCGTTCTCCAACTTCGTGGCCGAGCACACCAAGGGCAGCATCGTGAAGGGCACGGTCAAGGAAGTGGACGCCAAGGCCGCCGTGATCGAGCTGGCCGACGGAATCGACGGCATCCTGCGTGCGGCCGACATCTCCCAGGACCGTGTGGAAGATGCGCGTACCGTGCTGAACGTTGGCGAAGAGGTCGAGGCCAAGTTCATGGGTGTGGACAAGAAGACCCGTGCGATCAGCCTGTCGATCAAGGCGAAGGACCGCGCCGAAGAGGCGGAGATGGTCTCCGACTACTCCAACAGCGGCGGCGCGACGACCTCCCTGGGTGATCTGCTTAAGGAACAGATGGGCAAAAACGACTAATTCGGTCACAATAAAGTCCACGGTATCCCTGTGGATGCCGTGGACTGTTTTTTTTTCCGCCTGTAGCGGGCTCCTCCTTACCTGTCTGTGACGAGCGTGAGATGACCAAATCGGAATTGATCGAAAGCCTCGCCCAGAAATCGCCTCACCTGCCCGCTCGGGATGTAGAGATGTGCGTGAAGGCGTTGCTGGAGCGCATGAGTCAGGCCCTGGCGCACGGCCAGCGAGTCGAGATTCGTGGTTTCGGCAGTTTTTCCCTGCATTTCCGTCCCCCGCGGTTGGGAAGAAACCCCAAGACCGGAGAAGGGGTCGCATTGCCGGGCAAGCACGTCCCGCACTTCAAGCCCGGCAAGGAATTGCGAGAACGGGTCAACACTCCCGCGCTCGTCGACGAGTAGTCGGGATGTCCGATCGAAGGCGCCAGCAGGTCCGGAACGCAGTCGCGTTTGCCTTGCTGATCATGATCTCGTCGGCGATCGGTATTCTTGTAGTGTTCAATGAGGGGCAGGTGACCCTCAGCCTGCCGTGGATGGACGTACAGGCACCTTTGGTAGTCCTGCTGGGTATATCCGCGCTCGTAGGCGTGGTGGTTGCCGCGTCGATCCTGCTACTCCGCATTCGTCGACTGAACCAGAAGATCGCGGATCTGCGTGCAGAGAATCGCGCACTGAAGACCGAGGTCGAGCAGATGCGTACGGCCCCGATGCGGGACTTCTACTAAGGGGCCCTGAGCAAGGTGCAGGCCCGCGATGGAGAGCATCCTGTGCGCGGAAAAGGCACGGAGGGTGTCTTTCGGACCTGCTACATGAGCCCGGTACCTTGCGGTGGTCGGGCCGAATCGTATAGCCCTCAGCGCGTGCCTGCTTCGTCGACCCCATTGCCTTCTGGTGCACTAGCCGGAAGGCTGCATCTGCGTTGGTCGGCATCTCTGGGAGTACCCCGTGATCAATGATTGGTTCTGGTTGCTGTTGCCCGTGGCCGCTGCGAGCGGCTGGTGGGTGGCGCGCCGTATCCACCCTGAAGACCAGGAGGACCAGGAACCCTCCCTTCATCGCTACCTGGAAGGTGTCCGGTATCTACTCGACGACCGGACGGATGATGCGCTGCAGGCGTTCATCGAAATGGTGGAGGTCGATCACGAAACCTTTGAAACGCATGTGATTCTCGGCCGATTGTTTCGACGCCGGGGTGAAGTGGATCGAGCCATACGGATTCATCAGAATCTGGTGGCACGCCCCTCGTTGAAGGACGAGCAACGTGCGCAGGCGCTGTGTGAACTGGGGCAGGATTTCCTGCTTGCCGGTGTGCTGGATCGGGCCGAAGCCGTTTTCCGCGAACTCGCGGACTCACCGCATCAGGCGGTAAGGGCTTTGAAGGGCCTGCAACACGTGTATGAGACCCAGCGGGAATGGGAGCGTGCGATCGAGGTGGGGACGCGGCTGAAATCGCTTGATGTGCCAAACGAACACCTGCTGATCGCGCACTATCATTGCGAGTTGGCCACCATTGCGCTGGAACGTGGCGATCGAACGGTTGCGGCCGAGCGTGCCGCACAGGCGGAGGAGCTCGTTCGCGGTCTGTCGCGGGCCCTGCTGATTCAGTCCGAGATCGCTGAGCGGGAAGAGCGCATTCCTGATGCGATCGCCTACGGGCGTGAGGCTGTCGCACGTACCCCACAGCTTGCTCCACTAGTGGTGCCGCGGCTCGAACGGCTGCACCAGGCTCTGCCGGGCGAAAACCGTCTGGGTCAGTTGGAGCAGACACTGGAGGATCTGGCGAACAGCCGTGGCATCACGGTCGCCCGCATCGCGCTGATGCGCCTGTACCGACGTACGGGGCGACTGGACGCCGCGCTCTCAGAGCTCGGAATGATCCTGTCCCAGCGCCCGGTGCCGACTTCGGGCTTGCTCGAGGCCGTACGGTGGATGAAGATTCTCCCTGCGGTGCAGGACTACAACGTAGAGTTCGCCGCGTTCGAAAAGGCGCTATCCGATCAGCTGGGCAGTCAGCACCTGTATCAGTGCACGAACTGCGGCTATCAGGGTCGCGCCCACGTCTGGCAATGTCCCAGCTGTCGCCGCTGGGATACCCTGCGGGGGCTGGATTTTGAACTCGACGCCAGCACCGAGGAAGCCGAAGATGCGCTGGTCCGGGAAGGGACACGCTGATACCCACACAAGCAGGAACATTCATGCCAACAGTCGATCACTCGCCAGCGCCTCGCCTGATTGTTGCACTCGACTTTGCCGATGCCGACAGCGCCGTCGCACTCGCGCAGCGCCTCGATCCGTCGCTGTGCGCACTGAAAGTCGGATTCGAGCTGTTCGTCGTGGCCGGCCCCGATCTGCTGGGCAGGCTTCACGACCTCGGCTTCCGCGTTTTCCTGGACCTCAAGTTTCACGACATCCCCAATACGGTTGCCGCGGCTTGCCGCGCGGCGGCCCGTACCGGCGTGTGGCTGGTGAATGTGCACGCCAGCGGTGGCTTGCAAATGATGCAGGCCGCCCACGAGGCAGTCCGCGAGGTCAATGATCACACCGCCGTTCTGGCCGTTACCGTCCTGACCTCCAGCGATGCGCAGACACTGCGCGAGACCGGGTTACAGCGAAACCCGGAGGCGCAGGTCCGCCTGCTGGGCAATCTGGCCATCGCCCAGGCCGGGCTCGAGGGGCTCGTATGCTCGGCCCAGGAGGCGAGTATGTTGCGCGAGGAACTGGGCTCGGGGCCGATGCTGGTGACCCCCGGCATTCGACTCCCGGATGCCACAGGGGACGACCAGCGCAGGGTGATGACGCCCGAAAGTGCCCTCAAGGCCGGGGCCAGTGCCATTGTAGTGGGGCGACCCATCACCCGCGCAGCAGATCCGGCCGTGGCTGCGACCGAATTCGCACATCGCCTGGAGAGGGTTTTCGAGAGCCACTGATCCCGTTAGGATGGCCTTGGCGCAAGGGTTGCGCCGGTCATTACTCAACATGGAGCAGTTACTATGAAGAATGCGATCTACTGTGTGAAATGCTGGTTCTTTGCCGCCCTGTGCGTGCTGCCGCTGGCGCTGGTCACCGCTTCGGGGGGGCAGGCGCCGGTGGATGTGAACTCGGCGACGGCGGAGGAACTCGCGACGCTGGACAACATTGGCCAGGTCAAGGCCGAGGCGATTGTCGAACATCGTGAAGCTCATGGTCCGTTTGCCTCGGTTCAGGCGCTCACGGAGGTGTCCGGCATCGGCGAGCGCACGGTGGAGATGAATCTCGAACGCATCGAGATCGAGTAGCCCGATCGCGGGCGGCGGGCAGCACGCCCGTCGCCTTTTCCGCCTGGAGCCAGGATGAACCCGAATATTCCGCCGATCCGTACCGCCGTCTTTCCTGTAGCGGGCATGGGCACCCGCTTTCTGCCGGCCACCAAGGCCAACCCCAAAGAGATGCTCCCGATCGTGGACAAGCCGCTGATCCAGTATGCAGCGGAGGAGGCCGTGCGGGCTGGTATCGAGACGCTGGTGTTCGTGACCGGGCGTAACAAGCGTTCCATTCCCGACCATTTCGACAAGGCCTACGAGCTTGAAACGGAGCTTGAGGAACGCGGCAAGACCGAGATGCTGCAGCAAGTGCGCGACATCGTGCCGCCCAATGTCACCTGCGTGTACGTGCGTCAGGCGGAAGCGCTTGGGCTGGGCCATGCGGTGGCGTGTGCACGCCCGGTGGTGCGCAACGAGCCCTTCGCGGTGATCCTGGCGGACGACCTGATCGAGGAAGAGCAGGGTGGCGCCACCAAACAGATGGTTGATGCCTTTGCCGAGCATGGCTGCAGTGTGCTGGGCGTGGAAGAGGTTCCCGCGGACCGTACCCATCAATACGGCATCATCGATCCGGTGGAAACGGGTCCTCGTACCTGGGATGTGCGGGGGATCGTGGAGAAGCCCGAGCCGGCCGACGCGCCTTCCAGTGTCGCGGTCGTGGGCCGCTATATCTTGACGCCGCGTATCTTCGAACTGCTGGCCGAGCAGGAGCCCGGGGCGGGTGGCGAGATCCAGTTGACCGACGCAATCGCGAAATTGCTTCAGGAAGAACGCGTAACAGCCTTGAATTTCGCCGGTCGTCGATTCGACTGTGGGAGCAAGCTGGGCTATCTGGAGGCCACAGTGGAGTTCGCGCTGATGCATCCGGAGCTCAAGGATGACTTTGCCGCCTATCTGAAATCCCGCGCCAGCGCCTCCTGAAGGCTCACCACCAGAACCTTCGCTGGCGTGGACGGATCGGGAGTCTGCCGCGCCAGTACTGAATGGCGAGAAATCCGAACGCCATACCGCCCAGATGTGCGAAGTGTGCGATCCCCGCGAGGGTGCCGGATATCCCCAGGTAGAGCTCCAGCGCGCCATAGGCAATGACGAAGTACTTCGCCTTGATCGGGATGGGCAGGAAGAACAGATAGAGCCGCTGGTTGGGAAACATCATTCCGAACGCCAGCAAGACCCCGAACACCCCCCCGGAGGCCCCAACGGTGGGGTAGACCATGCCATTATCGCCGTAGGCGGTGACCACGAGCTGTACGAGCCCCGCACCGATTACGCAGATCAGGAAGTACAACGCGAAGGTGCGAGATCCCCAGGCGTTCTCGATCTGCACCCCCAGCATCCAGACGGCGAACATGTTCACCGACAGGTGGACCAGGCCACCGTGCAGAAAGCCGTAGGTCAAGAGCTGCCAGAGCTGGAAATCCGGGACACGCAGCCACTGGCCGTCCTGGTGGATCATCGACGGCGTGCCGATGGGCCACAGGGCGAAATGGGTCATCAGCCATTCACCCAGCCAGGGCAAGGCGAGGAAAAGCGCGACGTTGGTGATCAGCAAAAAGCCAATCACCGGCGGCATCATGCTGAAGTCGGGGTGGCGAGGGTCCGGGTGCGTCATCGGGGCCGGGGTTAGCGGAAGTCGTCGGTGACCGCGCCGCGACTGGCGGACCCGACTTGCCGGCTGTATTTCCCGAGGACACCTCGATCGAATCGCGGTGGGGGTGCCTGCCAGGCGCTGCGTCGCCGGGCCAGTTCGTCTTCCGGTATTTCGAGCGCCAGGCGATTGCAGCCGGCATCGACCTCGATGGTGTCGCCCTCGCGCACCAGGGCAATGGGCCCACCTTGCGCCGCCTCGGGCGCTACATGCCCGACGACGAGGCCGTACGTTCCTCCGGAGAAGCGACCGTCGGTGATCAGCGCAACCGAGTCGCCAAGGCCCGCACCGATGATTGCCGCCGTTGGCGCGAGCATCTCGCGCATTCCGGGGCCCCCGCGTGGGCCTTCATGGCGCACTACGATCACGTCGCCCGACTGAATCCTGCCTGACAGGATTGCGTCGAGGCATTCCTCTTCGGATTCGAATACCCGTGCCGGTCCCCGGATCGAGGTGGACTTGAGCCCGGTGATCTTGGCCACGCTGCCTTCCGGGGCCAGGTTGCCCTTCAGGATCGCCAAGTGTCCTTGCGGGTAAAGGGGCGCATCCAGCGTGCGGATAATGCTCTGGTCCGGAAGGGGCGCATCGGGTGTATCCGCCAGAACCTCGCGCAGGGTCTGGCCGGTAATGGTCAGACAGTCGCCGTGCAGCAAACCGCCGTTCAGGAGGATTTTCATGACCTGGGGGGTCCCGCCGACGGCATGAAATTCGGTTGTCACATGGCGGCCGGACGGTTTCAGGTCGCACAGGACGGGCGTTTGGCGGCGAATGCGCTCCACATCGTCCAGGCTCAACGACACGTTGGCACAGTGCGCAATGGCCAGCAGATGAAGCACGGCATTGGTCGAACCGCCCACGGCCATGACCACGGCCAGGGCATTTTCGAAAGCCTCGCGGGTCAGGATGTGCCGGGGCTTGCGGTCGGCGTGGATCGCCTCCAGCAGGACTTCGGCCGAACGGGCGGCGGACTCGGCTTTTTCCGGATCCTCCGCGGCCTGCGTCGATGAGCCGGGCAGGCTCATGCCCATCGCTTCGAAGGCGCTGGACATGGTGTTGGCGGTGAACATGCCGCCACAGGAGCCTGCGCCCGGACAGGCATTGCGTTCCACGCCGGCCAGATCCTCATCGGACAGCTTCCCGGCGCCATGTTGGCCCACCGCCTCGAATGCACTGACGATCGTAAGGTCCTGCCCCTTGTAGTGGCCTGGCTTGATCGTGCCCCCGTAGACGAAGATCGCGGGCACATTGAGCCGGGCGATGGCCATCATGGCACCGGGCATGTTCTTGTCGCAGCCGCCGGTGGCCAATAGCCCGTCCAGGCTCTGCCCGTTGACGACCGTCTCGATGGCATCGGCAATCACCTCGCGCGACACCAGTGAGTACTTCATGCCGGGCGTGCCCATCGAAATGCCGTCGGAGATGGTGATGGTGCCGAAGGTCTGCGGCATGCCACCAGCCTTGCGAACGGCGTTTTCCGCACGCTCGGCGAGGGCCCCGATCCCGATATTGCAGGGCGTGATGGTGCTGTGGGCGTTTGCGATGCCGATGATCGGGCGGCGAAAGTCTTCGTCGCGGAAGCCTACCGCACGCAGCATGGCGCGGTTGGGGGTGCGGCGTGGGCCTTCCGTGACGACGCGGCTGCGGCGGTTGTCCTGGGTCATCGTTTGTCCTGGTCCTGTGGTTCGGCCGGAGAAGGGTGGACTCAGTGGGTGCGCGAATTGCTCCCCCGGCAATAGCGCCCGTTGAGGAAATGATCGAAATACCGGCCGAGGGCCGGATGGTCGATCTGCTGACCGGAGGTGTCCGCCTCCAGGTGCCGTTCGGCGACATACGTACTGTGGGAATAGCCGTCCACCAGCACGTGGTACCAGGGCTGATCCTTGGGTGGCCGGCTTCTGGCCACTGTTTCATACCATTCGTCCGAGCCGGAAAAGACCGGATCAACCTCGACGATCACACCGCGGTAGCCGAACTTGCTATGGTGGACGAGCTCGCCCACGGTGAACTGTGTTCCCTGTGTCATCGCTGCCCCCTGGCGGCGGTTGTTACGTGAATCACTGTCTGTCAGAAAAGACCATCGCCCGGGTCTCACGTTCCGGCGCGTGGTCATGAACCCGCAAAGCGACCGTATACCATGTCCCGTGACGCCAGCATCCCTCACCCCGAATTCCACCGGGCCGTGCCCGAGAATGATGATCGCGAACGCAAAATCTGTTCTCACTGTGGCTTCGTGGATTACGAAAACCCGCGGATCGTGGTGGGCGTCGTCGCCACATGGGCGGAGCGGGTCCTGCTTTGCCGCCGGGCGATTGATCCCCGCAAGGGGCACTGGACGCTACCTGCAGGATACATGGAGCTTGGCGAGTCGACAGAGCAGGGCGCCGAGCGCGAGGCCTGGGAAGAAGCGCGCGCCAAATTGCGTATCGATCGCCTTCTAGCCGTCTACAGCCTGCCGCATATTGGACAGGTGCAGATGATCTATCGCGCCGAACTGCTCAGTGAGGATGTCTCGCCGGGACCCGAGTCCGAGGAGGTCGCGTTGTTCGACTTCAATGACCTGCCCGAAGAGCTGGCATTTCCGTCGGTATCCTGGGCCCTGCGGCACTACCAGCAAACGCGCCACCTGAATGAATTTGCGCCGATGAGCGCCCCGGAGTCTGCGAGCCCGCTGGGCGGATTGTAGATCAGCTGTTTTGCGCGGCCCGGGGCGGTCCGTAGTCCCGGAATTTCTCCAGTACGCGCGCCATCTCCTCGTCGCCGAGGAGCTGCGGGCCGCCAATCTGCAAACTCAGCACATACTGCTGCGCAAGCAGCTCGACTTCCTCGGTGAGCCAAAGGGCGCGAGCAAGATCCGGGCCGGTCGCGATCATGCCGTGATTGGCCAGCAGGCACGCGAGGCGATCCTGCAACGCGTCCACTGCGTAACGTGACAACTGCTCCGTTCCGAACGTGGCATAGGGGGCACAGCGGATCGAGTTGCCCCCGGCGGCCGCTACCATGTAGTGCAGGGCGGGGATATCACGCCCCTGAATTGCGACAACACTGGCATAGGTCGAGTGAACATGCACCACGGCGTTCAATTCCGGGCGCGCCTGCAGGATGGCCCGATGAAAATGCCACTCGCTGGAAGGCTTCTGGTGGTCGGGCCAGTGGCCGCTGGCATCGACGGCGACTAGGTCCTCGGGGCCCAGGGATTCGTAGGGCATGCCGGACGGGGTAATCAGCATGCCATCGCCCAGGCGCGCGCTGACGTTGCCCGAAGTGCCCTGATTCAGTCCCCGCCGGTTGGTCTCGAGCGCGGTGTCGACAATCGCCTGGCGCAGGGCCAGTTCATCGGTGGCAGGCATTGGGATCCTGGCGGATGGGTGAAAGCCGGATTGTATCGCGACAGGCTCGAAGGATCGCTCGGGGAACACCCGCAATTTTATGGGGTCAATGTCGAGAGGTCGGCGTGATCGGGGCGTGAAGGCGCCGATGGCGTGAACGCCGCCTGGACATCTATATTGAAGGCTGTACCTGGCGGGCCGCGGCGGGTGTGCGGCTCTTTCGATGTTCCTGGAACAGGGAGGATACCCAATGAAAAAACCGCTTCGATTCCTGACCGTGGCTTCAGTTGTCGGTACGCTGGCGCTGGGGCTGGGGGCCGTACATTCCGTGCACGCGTTTGACGAACACGAGGCAACCATTGATTACCGTCAGGGCGTGATGCGGGCGATCGGTGGCAATGTGGGTTCCATCGCCGCGGTGATTGTCGACGGCGCTGACTTTGGTGAAAACCTGGAGATGCATACCAAGCATCTGGTGGACCTCACGGGCGATATTCCCGCGTTGTTCCCCGAGGGCAGTGACTTCCCGGATACTGATGCCAGGGAGGAAATCTGGGACGACTGGGATCGTTTCCAGGAACTCGCCCAGGACACCAAGGAAGCGGCCGAGGAATTGCACGCAGCCGTGGAGGCCGGTGACGACGACGAGCTTCCCATTCGTTTTCGCAACCTTGGCCAGTCCTGTCAGGCCTGCCACGACGATTTCCGCCGCGACTGAGCGGTGGTGGTGACTACAAGGCGTACAGGGCCGGCGGTCTGGCTGCCGGCCCTGGCCATTGCTGTCGTCGCATTGGGACCTGCCGTACAGGCAGATGTGGAAATCGGCGAAGCCGATCCGCAGGCGGGCGAGGAGGATCGCATCGCCTACGGTGAGTATGTCTTGCGTGCCGGCGGCTGCGTGACCTGTCACACCGCAGAGGAGGGCGATTTCCTCGCCGGTGGGCGCCCCATCGAAAGTCCGTTCGGGGTGTTTTACGGCCCCAATATCACTCCGGACGAGGAGTACGGCATCGGTGGCTGGTCGGAGGACGACTTCAAAAAGGCGCTGAGAGAAGGGCGAAGCCCGAATGGGACTCACTACTACCCTGCGTTTCCGTACACTGCATACACCAGGATGAAGGACAAGGATGTGGAGGCGCTATGGGCCTATCTGCAGTCCGAAGTCGAGCCTGTGGCCAGGGAAAACACCCCTCACGATCTGGACTGGTTTGTACGCTTTCGGCCGTCGCTCAGCGTGTGGAAATGGTTGCATTTCGAGCCAGGAGAGTTCGAGGCCAATCCCGACGAATCCGAGGAATGGAACCGCGGCGCCTATCTGATTCAGGCCTTGGGCCATTGCATGGAGTGTCACACCCCGAGGACGCGGACGGGCGGGCTTGATCTTGAGCGCCTGGGTGCCGGGGCACGAATGCCGGATGGAGACGTGGCACCCAATATCACGCCGGATCGTGAGACCGGTATCGGCCGCTGGGGGGCACGCCATATTGCTCGCTACCTGGAAATGGGGATTACCCGTGACGGGGACTTCGCCGGTAGCAGCATGGCCGACGTAATCGAACACGGAACGTCCTATCTGACCAGTGACGATCGGCGAGCAATCGCGGCCTATCTGCAGTCTCTGGAGCCCATCGAACACGAACCGGACTGAGCGCGAATGACACGCATGAAAAAGGGCCAGGCTGCATTGCAGACCTGGCCCTTGATCTTTGTCTGGCTCCCCGGGACGGGCTCGAACCGCCGACCTAGTGATTAACAGTCACCCGCTCTACCGACTGAGCTACCGGGGAATAGGCCGCAGATCGTAATGGGGGGCGTCGACCCCGTCAAGCTTCAATGCCGCTCAGCGGTGGGTTGCGGCAAACTTCCGCAGCCGCTCCAGCGCCTTGTTCAGCGTTTCGACACTGGTGGCGAACGAGACGCGCACATGACCGGGTGCCCCGAATGCGCTTCCGGGCACCAGCGCGACGCCAACCTCGTCCAGCAATTGCTTGCTCAGTGCCACGTCGGTATCGATATCGGCAGCCTGCATCAGCCCCGTTACCTGCGGGAAGCAGTAGAACGTACCGTCGGGCATCAGGCAGTCGATGCCGTCGATCGCGTTCAGCCCGTCCACCACGTGCCGGGCACGTTCGGCGAATGCGGAGCACATCGCGATCACGCAGCCCTGGTCGCCGTCCAGCGCGGCCTGTGCGCCAGCCTGGGCAATCGAGGTGGGATTGGAGGTGCTCTGCGACTGAATCTTTTTCATCGCCGCAATCAGATTCTTTGGGCCCCCCGCGTAGCCGATCCGCCAGCCGGTCATTGCGTAGGCCTTGGACACGCCATTGAGCACGACAGTGCGCTCGAGCAGGTCGGGAGCAACATTCACGATGTTCACAAATGGCGTGGAGCCGAAGAGGATGTGTTCGTACATGTCGTCGGTCGCAATGACCACCCGGGGGTGCTCGCGCAATACCTCGGCCAGTGCCTTCAGTTCATCGGCCGTGTAAGCAGCACCGGTGGGATTGGACGGGCTGTTGATAAACACCAGACGGGTATTTGGCGTGATCGCCGCCGCGAGTTGCTCGCCCGTGATCCGGAATCCCGCCTCCTGGGTGGCGCTGACCACGACGGGCCGCGCGCCGGCCAGAAGTGCGATGTCGGGGTAGGAGACCCAGTAGGGCGCCGGGATCACCACCTCGTCGCCCGGGTTCAGCAGGGCCTGACAGAGGTTGAAGATACTCTGTTTGCCGCCGGAGGAGACCAGGATCTGGTCGCGCTCGAACGAAAGCCCGTTGTCGCGATCAAACTTGCGGATAATGGCGTCTTTCAGCCCCGCGGTACCGTCCACCGGAGTGTACTTGGTCTCCCCGCGGGCAAGGGCGTCGATCGCCGCCTGCTTGATATGCTCCGGGGTATCGAAATCCGGCTCGCCGGCCCCCAGCCCGACGATATCGCGACCCTCGGCCCGCAGTTGTGCGGCCAGCGCGCTGACGGCCAGGGTAGGGGAGGGCTGGATGCGCTGAACGCGATCGGAGAGCTCGATATCCAAGGCGGGCCTCATGCGGGTTGGGCTGGGTGGACGGCCAGACGCGAATGCATAACCGGCCGCAGAGTGGCGAAATAATACTGAAATCAGGCGCGGAGGATAAGGCGTGCAGCCAGAAGAGGCCGAACAATTCAAGGTGGTATCGCAGTATCAGCCCGCCGGTGATCAGCCGACGGCAATCCGCGAGCTGACCGATGGCATCGCGGCAGGGCTGGCCCACCAGGTGCTGCTGGGCGTAACCGGGTCCGGCAAGACGTTCACCATCGCCAATGTGATCCAGAACCTGCAGCGCCCGACCATCGTACTGGCGCCGAACAAGACCCTGGCCGCACAGCTGTATGGCGAGTTCAAGGAGTTCTTCCCGAACAACGCGGTGGAGTACTTCGTCTCGTACTACGATTACTACCAGCCGGAGGCTTACGTCCCGTCTTCGGATACCTATATCGAAAAGGACGCCTCGATCAATGACCACATCGAGCAGATGCGCCTGTCCGCGACGCGTGCCCTGCTGGAGCGCCGCGACGCGATCATCGTGGCCTCGGTGTCCGCCATATACGGCCTGGGCGACCCGCGAAAGTATCTGTCGATGGTGCTACATCTGCAGCGCGGGGACCGTATCGACCAGCGTGACCTGCTGCGCCGTCTGGCCGAGCTGCAGTACACCCGCAACGATACCGAACTGCGTCGCGCCACCTACCGGGTACGCGGGGAGGTCATCGACATCCACCCCGCCGAATCCGAGATCGAGGCCGTACGCATCGAGTTGTTCGACGACGAGATCGAGCGCCTGTCGTACTTTGATCCGCTGACTGGCGAGCAGCTGCGCACGGTTCCGCGCCTGACCATCTACCCGAAGACACACTACGTGACCCCGCGCGAGACGCTTCTGGGTGCGGTGGACCAGATCCGCGACGAGCTCAAGGAACGCCTCGACTTCCTGCGCAAGGAGGATCGGCTGGTCGAGGCACAGCGACTGGAGCAGCGCACGCTGTTCGACCTGGAGATGATCCTCGAGATCGGCTACTGCAACGGTATCGAGAACTACTCGCGCTATCTCTCCGGCCGGGCACCCGGCGAGCCTCCCCCCACGTTTTTCGACTACTTGCCCAAGGACGCGCTGCTGGTGATCGACGAGTCGCATGTGTCGGTGCCGCAGGTGGGGGGGATGTACAAGGGCGACCGCTCGCGCAAGGAGACGCTGGTGGAATACGGCTTTCGCCTGCCATCGGCGCTGGACAACCGCCCGCTGCGCTTCGAGGAATTCGAGGCCCTGCAGCCGCAGACCATCTACGTCTCCGCCACGCCGGGGCCGTACGAGCGCGAACATGCCGGGGCGATTATCGATCAGGTCGTCCGGCCCACCGGGCTTCTGGATCCGATTCTCGAGGTACGCCCGGCCGGCAGCCAGGTCGATGACTGCCTGTCCGAGGTGCGCGAGCGGGTGGAGCGTGACGAGCGCGTACTGATCACCACTCTGACCAAGCGCATGGCCGAGGACCTGACCGACTATCTCTCGGAGCACGGTGTGCGGGTGCGCTATCTGCATTCGGATATCGATACCGTCGAGCGCATGGAGATCATCCGCGACCTGCGACTGGGCGAGTTCGATGTCCTCGTGGGAATCAACCTCCTGCGCGAGGGGCTGGATATGCCCGAGGTCTCGTTGGTGGCGATCTTCGACGCCGACAAGGAGGGCTTCCTGCGCTCCGACCGCTCCCTGATCCAGACCATCGGGCGCGCGGCGCGCAACGTGAACGGCAAGGCGATCCTGTACGCGGACAAGGTCACCGGATCGATGCAGCGGGCCATGGACGAGACCGAGCGCCGCCGGGACCGGCAGATCGCCCACAACGAGGCGCATGGCATCACTCCGCAGGGGATTCGGAAGAACGTTGCGGACATCCTCGAGGCGCGCAACGCCACGCCGGGTTCCGGGCGCCGTCGCGGCCAGAAGAAGGTCGCAGAGGACGCACCGGACTACATCGACGCCCCGGAGAACGCCGCCAGGGAGATCGAGAAGCTCGAGCAGGAGATGTTCCAGAAGGCCCGCGACCTGGAGTTCGAAGAGGCCGCACGGATCCGCGATCGCATCGAGAAGCTCAAAACACTCGCATTCCGTCCCGAAGCCTCGCTATCCTAAAAGGATTGCTCGGGTCACGAGCGCCAGTTGAGTACCGATTCAATGGCTTCTCCCGTATCCCTGCCCCTGGGGCCTGTCATGCTCGATGTGACCGGTCTGGAACTGACCCCGGAAGATCGTGAACGCCTGCGGCATCCGGCCACGGGCGGCGTCATCCTGTTCGCCCGCAATGCCGGCACGCCGGAGCAGGTGAGGGCGCTCACCGATGCGATACGCGCCGAGCGACCCGGCATTCTCATTGCCGTGGATCAGGAGGGCGGGCGTGTCCAGCGTCTGCGGGATGGCTTCACCAGGCTTCCGCCCATGCGGGATCTGGGGCAGGTCGATGACTACGACCGCAACAAGGCCTGCGAGCTGGCCCATGCCACTGGGGAACTGCTGGCACTGGAGTTGCGCGAAGCTGGGATCGATTTCAGTTTTGCCCCCGTCCTGGACCGCGACATTGGCGTGAGCGAGGTCATTGGGGATCGGGCTTTTCATCATGACCCGGACGTCATCGCACGCCTGGCCGACGAGCTCATTCGCGGCCTTGCGGCAGGCGGAATGGCCAGCGTAGGGAAGCATTTTCCGGGGCACGGGGCCGTAAAGGCGGACTCCCATGTTGCTCTGCCGGTCGATGATCGTCCTCTGGCCGAGATCGAAGCGGACGACATCGCCGCTTTTCGCCCCGTCCTGGGTGATCTGGATGCCGTGATGCCCGCGCACGTGCTGTACCCCCAGGTGGACGACCAGCCCGCCGGTTTTTCGCGCATCTGGCTACAGGACATCCTGCGCCGGGAGCTCCGTTTTCGTGGGGCCATTCTGAGCGATGACCTGGCTATGGCGGGCGCAGAAGCCATCGGCAGTCCCGCCGAGCGTGCGAAGGCCGCCCGCGCGGCGGGTTGCGACATGGTGTTGATCTGCAATGAGCCGGCTCAGGCCGATTCGATCCTTGAAGCCCAGCAAGAGAAACCCCTCGATGCCCAGGCGTTGCGGCGTATCGAGGCCTTGCGCGCCCGGACGGTGGAACAGCCACCGAGGCGGATACAGGCGCTTCGGGCTCAACTGCATCAATGGCTCGAAGCGCAACAGGCAGCGACTGCCTGAGGACCGTGTTCCTCCGGGACGAGAATGATGGTGGGCGGTGCATTGGCGCCCAGGCGCTGGCACGCCTATAATGCGCCACCGGTTTGCGCTTGAGCAGCTGTTAATATTCACACTCACCACTGAAGTTGGAGATCAAAAATGGCCGACAAGCTCCTGATCGTCATGGTTAACACCGATCCGAGCAGCCCCTCCGAGCTGGGCGCCCCGTTTTTCCAGGCCACTGTGGCCGCCGCGATGGAATATGACGTCGAGGTCGTCATGACCGGCCGTGCCGGCGAACTGGCCAAGAAGGGCGTTGCCGAAAACCTGTATGTCCAGGAAGGCTCCAGCAAGAGCGTGTACGACTTCATCAAGGATGCCCACGAAGCCGGCGTCGTGATGAAGGTCTGCACGCCGACCCTGGATCTGTGGGGCAATGACCTGATTCCGGAAATCGAGGAAACCGTGGGCGGCGCCTACGTGATTTCCGAAGCCATGGATGACGACACCGTGACCTTTACCTACTAAGGGTTCACACATCCGTTGCTTTGCCAACCGGCCGGCCCTTGCGCCGGCCGGTTGCGTTTGCACGGCCTGAGTCCTCCATACACCCCGGAGTCAGGCCTTGCCGTCGGCCAGCCACTCGGCCAACATCCTTCCTCTCAAGACCACATCAGGACCTTTGATGAGCCCGGAACAGGCCCGCGCGACGCTCCGAGATGCCGATTGCCTCTATAGCCGTGACGCGGTTGAAACCGCGATCGATCGCTTGGCCGAACGAACCGCGCAGGTGCTGAAGGACCGCAACCCCCTGGTCCTGGGCGTGATGAACGGTGGTGTGGTGCTGATGGGGGGGCTTCTAACTCGCTGGTCGTTTCCCATGCAGGTGGACTATCTGCATGCCACGCGTTATCGCGGTGGCACCCGGGGAGGGGAGCAGTTGCACTGGCTGGCGCGGCCGCAGACACCGATTCGTGGGCGTACCGTCGTAATCGTGGATGACATCCTGGACGGCGGTATCACCCTTGAGGGGATCCAGGCGTTCTGCGAAGAGCAGGGCGCCGAGAAGGTGTATTCGGTGGTCCTTGTGGACAAGGCCAACCCCGAACGCGATCCCGCGATCACGGTCGATTTTGCCGCCCTGGAGGTGCCGAATCGCTATGTGTTCGGCTACGGGATGGATTACCAGGACTACCTTCGAAACGCACCCGGCATATTTGCCGTCGCAAACCACTAGGGACACAAAGATTTATGTCGACACCCCGTCTTGCCGTGATCGGCGGCACCGGCCTGACCCAGCTGAAATCCCTGGAAATCACCCGCAGGCAGGTGATGCACACTCCCTATGGAGAGCCTTCTGGGCCATTGGTGTTCGGCCGTCTGAATGATACGGAAATTGTCTTTTTGCCACGTCACGGGGCCCGCCACACGATTCCGCCGCATCAGGTGAATTACCGGGCTAACATCTGGGCGCTGAAGAATGCCGGGGTCGACAACGTAATCGCCGTGGCCGCGGTAGGCGGGATCACGGAAGGCATGAAGCCGGGCATGATTGCCATCCCCGATCAGATCATTGACTACACCTGGTCGCGCGCCAATACCTTTTTCGAGGGGGGCGATCTCGATGCCGTCACCCATATCGACATGACCTGGCCTTACAACCAGGGTGTCCGGGAGACACTGCTGAATGCGATTGACGATCTCCGCATCGAGGCCGCGGACCGGGGAACGTATGGCGCGACCCAGGGCCCGCGCCTGGAGACGGCGGCCGAAATCGATCGTATGGCAAGGGATGGCTGCGATCTGGTCGGCATGACGGGGATGCCCGAGACGGCGCTTGCCCGCGAGCTGGACCTCAACTACGCCTGCTGTGCCGTCATCGCGAATTGGGCGGCGGGACGTACCGAAGGCGAGATCACCATGGACGAGATCGGGCGCAATCTGGATGAGGGCATGGCACGGGTGAAGGACGTGCTCATACACGTGATCGAGACGCTCTCTTGACCATTATTACGGGGGAGAGGCCGGGCGCCTGGCCGAGCACGCAACCCCTTGTTCCATGACTTAACATAATATGTATTATGCGTCATGTATGGGTGGGCCTAGAAGTCCGATCGCTATCGGATCCTGAGATTCATCGCGCTGTTCAGGCCGTGGCTACGTGAACGCGTGGCATGCCCGTTCTTGGTCAGGACCAGGTCCAGATACCCGGGACCGCTAAGCTGTACGACCCGGCAGTCCACCCCGATACCTTCGAACTCCACTTCCAGTGGCACGACTCCCTCGAACTCCACTTCCTCGACCTCGTGCGTCCTGGTGACTGTGCACGTAATCGAGTATGCGGTGCCCTCGGGCCCGGAGGCTTGCAGAGTAATACGCGATTCCTTGGGCGATGATGTCGACATCGCATGAGTACCTCAGGCCAAGGGCAATCCGACCAGGATCGCCATGAACGTGTCTCGCTATGGGGAGCCACAGGGAGTCACGGGGATCCTTGAACCGGTGCATCCGCGAAAGAGTACCGACCGGCCTCGCCTGCCAGGCTCGATAGTCCTGAGAGTCCGACGCGCGATGATGCGTAGCGGCTGGATCCAGAGTGCAGTATGGCGGCGGAACCCTGGGTGGACATCAGAATAACGGGTGGTTTTTCGGGAGAGGTTTGTCGGTCGTTATCACGTGACAAGTATTAGCCGACTGATTGTGTAGCGATGGTGTATGACGGCACTCGGCAATACGTTGTACGTGTCTCCGTCGCAGGCGCTTGGTGGTATAGCACTGATCCTGCTTCGTTACGGCGTTACACACGGCCGAAGCGCGCACCCATGCCAAACACGGGGCGCGCATACCACAAGGTAGCTTCAGGGAACGGCCGACCCCTACACCAGGCCGAGCGTCTAGACGGCGCGAGCCTCCGCCCGGCGTCGTCGCCACATAACCTGCGGAGGGGGTGCTCCCAGGTGGTCCTTGGCCCAATTGATCGCCTGGGTGCGATTCTTGACCTCGATCTTCCTGAAGATGTTGTACAGGTGAGACTTGACCGTATGCTCACTGATGAACAGCTGCTTCGCGATATTCATGTTGGTCTCGCCCGAGCCCAGCATCGCCAGGATTTCCAGTTCGCGTTGAGTCAGCCCACAGGCCGGGCGGTAGGTGTTCGTGCGCTGTTGGCGGTACAACCTCACCAGTCGGGTCATCAGGTGGCGGGACATCCAGAAGTCTCCGTTCAGGAGGCAGACAACGCCCTTGCACAAGAGGTCAAGCTGATCGGTCTTGTAGAAAATCCCCTGCAGATACAACACGTCGAGCAGGCGCAGTGCTTCGTCTTCACTGGGAATGTTGAACCCTGCGAAGACGGTTTTGGCACCATCGGCAACGGCTTGCTGGACGTGACCAATATCACGTTCGTCCAGTGAACTGGCATCAAAAAGAGCGAGGCTGTAGTCCCTGAGTGTTTGCGAGACCCTTGGAGATCCGGGCTCTAGCCCTGTTACGGCGCACCCGGTTTTTTCGGACACATATTCGATGAACAACGCCGACTGCGGTGACGCTGGCGTCACGATCAGTACTTCTCCCAAATCATCGTTTAGATCACTCATAACGTCACCTGCTCTCCGTGTTTTCGCAGTTACTATTGGAAAGACGAGGCACGCCTGAGTCAACGGACTAGATTTTCCAGACTTACCCCAGATGCCCTTACGATGGGCGTAATACTGATCTGGTGTGCATGATTAATGGAAAGTATATAGGCCCTGACTAGCGGCCAGTCAAGCACGGATGGATGAAAGTAATGCGACAGGTACGAAGAATCCGAAATGCGTGCGCGGGCGCACATATTTGAGTTAGATGCCGTCCGTTGCTCGATCGATCCCCTCGCCCATGACGTCAACGAGAAAATCGATCTGCTCCGGCGTAATCACATAAGGGGGCATCAGATAGGAGACATTGCCCAGTGGCCGTAAAAGCGCACCTCGGCTAAGGCCATGTCGGTAAATTGTCAGACCCCGGCGTTCCTGCCATGGGTAGGGTTTTCGGGTTTGTTTGTCCTGAATCAGCTCGATGGCGGCGATCATGCCGTGCTGGCGGACGTCGGCGACGTGGGGGTGGTCGGCCAGTGGGGCGAGTCGCCTGGCCATATGTTCGGACAGCGCCTTGTTCCGTTCCAGTACGGGGTCGGATGAAAAAATATCAAGCGTGGCCAGTGCCGCACGACAGGCCAAAGGATTACCTGTGTAGGAATGTGAGTGGAGAAACATATTGAGTTTCTCATAATCGTCGTAAAAGGCGTTGTAGATCTCTTCTGATGTCACAACGGCGGCCATCGGCAGATAGCCGCCGGTCAGGCCCTTTGAAAGGCACATAAAATCCGGGACGATCGGTCCCTGCTCACAGGCGAACATGGTCCCGGTGCGTCCGAATCCCACCGCGATCTCGTCGGCGATCAGGTGCACGCCATGGCGGTCACAGGCGTCCCGAAGCAAGCGCAGGTATTCAGGGTCATACATGCGCATGTGGCCCGCACACTGGACCAGGGGCTCCACGATTACGGCACAGACCTCATCCGCGTGTTCGGCGAGTGCGGCCTCCATGTGGGCGAACTGTCGCCGTGCCACGTCGGCACAGCTCTCCCCTGCTTCGCGCTCGTAGCAGTCCGGTGCGGGGACAGTGATCACATCCAGCATCAGGGGCTTGTAGGTGGCGCTGTAGAGTGGCACATCGCTGACCGAGAGTGCCCCCAGGGTCTCGCCGTGGTAGCTGTTGGACAGGCGGATGAATCGAGTCTTCTCGCCCCGGCCGGTGTTGAGCCAGTAGTGGAAGCTCATCTTGAGCGCCACCTCCACCCCGGCACTGCCATTGTCCGCCAGGAAGACCCGGTCGAGCCCTTCGGGGGTAAGGTCGATCAGCCGTTCGCACAGCTCCACGACAGGTTCATGCGTACAGCCCGCCAGGATCACGTGCTCGAGCTGGTCCAGCTGGTCGCGAACGGCGGCGTTGATTCGCGGGTTGGCATGGCCGAACAGGTTGACCCACCAGGAGCTGATGGCATCGAGGTATCGATTGCCGTCGAAGTCGTACAACCAGACGCCTTCCCCGCGCTGGATCGGGAGCAACGGCAGGGTCCCCTCCTCTCCGTAATCCTTCATCTGGGTACAGGGGTGCCAGAGGGCACGCAGGTCCCGGCGTTTGAGTTGTTCGTTATCCATGTGGTGGACTCTCGGGCGCTGTGGCCCCTTTGCGCTTGAAAGGCGCCAGAGGGGCGAAGTTTGCAATGCGCGGAAAGTAGCAGGGGGCCCCTGACCGGACAAGGCATCCCGCGAGCGCCTCGGGATTCAGCCTGCCCGCCCTTCTGAGGTACTCTTTGCTACCGGCCAGGAGGATCGCATGCACCCCGAATTCCCGCATCAGGACATCATCCATCTCAACCACGCGGCGGTTGGCGCCTGGCCGAGGCGTACCGAGGAGGCGGTTTGCCAGTTCGCTCGCGAGAACGTGCGCCAGGGCTCGAAGGACTATGGACGGTGGCTCGAGCGTGTGGATGCGACGCGCGAGCTGGCACGCGCCGTGATCGGGGCCCGCGACGCCGCGGATATCGCCTTCGTCAAGAACACCTCGGAAGCCCTTTCCATGGTGGCGTTCGGACTCCCCTGGTCGGCGGGTGACAACGTGGTATTCCCGGCCGGAGAATTCCCCTCCAATCGCGTCGTCTGGCACGCGGCGGGTGAGCGGTTCGGTATTGAGGTGCGCGAGGTCGAGGTGAGCGATGAGCCCGAACGCGACCTGCTGGCCGCCTGCGACCGCCAGACGCGGATGGTCGCGACCAGCGCGGTGCGTTATGACTCGGGCATTCGCGTGGATATCCAGGCGCTCGGGGCAGAGCTGCGTGCCCGGGGCATCCTGTTTTGCGTCGACGCGATCCAGCACCTGGGGGCGTTGCCCTTCGACGCCCCGGGTTGTCATGCGGATTTTGTGATGGCGGATGGCCACAAGTGGATGTTGGCACCGGAGGGAATCGGGATCTTCTACGTCAATCCCGAGATTCGCGATCAGCTCCGGCTACTGGAGTACGGGTGGAACATGCTGGCGCATGCCGGTGATTTCTCGAATCCGGAGTTGACCCCCGCCCCCTCGGCACGTCGCTTCGAACCCGGTAGCCACAACATGCTGGGTATCCATGCGTTGCATGCCAGCCTTTCCTTGCTACTGGAGGTGGGGATCGAGAATATCGATCATGATATTTGTTTCCACTGGCACCACCTGGCCGAGGAGCTGGAGGCGATGGGATGCGACGTGTTGACGCCGCGTGGCCGCCGTGCAGGCATCCTGACCTTTCGCCCACCTGCGGCGGATCTCGACGCCGTCTATGCGCGGCTCCAGGCCGGTGGGGTGTTGTGCGCGGTACGTGGCGGGGGCATCCGCTTTTCGCCGCACTACTACCTGACGGATCAGCAGATCGAGCGGGCCTTGGATCAGGTGCAGAAAGCGCTCGGGATCGCGGCCTGACGGTTGCAGTGCTCAGATGCTCAGAACGTGTGGGTCTTGCGATCCGAGTTGAGCATCCCGCCCAGGTGTTCCTCGATCCGGCGGTGCGTGACGCCCTTGTCGGACTTGTTGAACTGCACGCCGATGCCGCGCAGGCGGTTGCCCTGAGCCCTGGGCGGGGTGATCCAGACTACCGTGCACGGGGTCGGCAGGCGGTCGGAATCGTCCAGTAGCGACAACAACAGGAAGACCTGGTCGCCGAGTTTGTAGGACTTGTCCGTGGGGATGAACAGCCCGCCGTTGGTCACGAAGGGCATGTACGCGGCGTACAGCGCTGGTTTTTCCTTGATTGCCAAGGTCAACATGCCCTGCCCGGCCATGTTCCCTCCCGCGACGGTGTCTGGACTAGCGAGTATCCCTCATCCTGGCTGGCACGCGCCACCCCCTGTTGCGAGACACTGTCAGCGTCTCCCCAGCGCCAGTGCGATCGCCTCGCTGCGGAGCGCGGGGCTCAGGTTGGCGCTATTCTGGCGCTGCCATTCCAGCGACTGCTGCGCCAGCCACGCCAGCCGACGTGCGCCACGCGCGCGGGCGAAGTCCAGCAGTTGGGCGCGCGGGAATTGTTCGCCGAAGGCATCCAGTTGCCCCACCAGCAACAGCCGCTGCGCCGACAACAGCAGGGCCTGAAGGCGCGGGAACAAGCGTTCCGGCACGCTGCGCTGAAGTGCGGCAGCGCTGGAATGCAGGTCGGATGCTTCCAGCAGGCTGGTCAGGATCTGACGGTCGGTTTCCCAGGCCTCCAGGGCCGCCGCATCGGTCAGGATTTCCCGCGCCAGTAGCGGACGGTTGAGGCTTGCGGCATAGGCCTCAGTCACGCGCTCTGGCTGATCGGTTTCCGCCGCGAGCCAATCGTGGACTTCGTTGATGGTGGGGCTGGCGATGTCAAGTTGCTGGCAGCGGCTGCGAATGGTGGCGGGCAGACTGGCCGGGCGCGCGGCCTCGAGAAACAGTGATGCCCCGGCGGGTGGTTCTTCCAGCGTTTTGAGCAACGCGTTGGCTGCATTCAGATTCAAGGAGTCGGCGGGCCGGATAACCAGGGCGCGCAAGCCCCCTGCCGAGCCGCTCAAGGTGAGAAACTCCGTGGCATCGCGTACGGCATCGACGAGGATATCCTTTCCGGGTTCGACCGGTTCCAGTAGCCTCACCTCCGGGTGTACGCCCCCTTCCAGGCTACGGCAGGCGTTGCAGTCGCCGCAGCCGGGCTCGTCGCCGGATGCTCGCTGGCACAAGAGGCTCTGAACGACGGTAGTCGTTAGCAGTCCCTTGCCAACCCCGGGGCTTCCGCTGATCAGAATCCCGCTGGGGAGGCGGCCATCGCGCCCGCGCCGTACGAGGCGCTGCCGTAGGGGATCGAGCCAGGGCGGATGCGTGGGCATCAGGCGCCCCGAAGCATGGTTTTGGCTCGCCACTCGTCCAGTGCACGACGCACCGAGTCGGCCACCTCCTCGGGAGATGCATGCCCATCAATGACACGGTAGCGTTCCGGACAGGCCCGGGCACGCTCCAGGTAGGCCTCGCGCACCCGTGCGAAGAATTCCAGGGCCTCACGCTCGATGCGATCACGGCGACCCCGCTGCACGGCGCGCTCCAGCCCTGTGGTGGGGTCAATGTCCAGCAACAGGACCAGGTCGGGCCGAAGATCGCCCTGCACCCAGTTTTCCAGTTGCGCCACTCGCTCTGTCCCCAGTCCCCGCCCCGCACCCTGATAGGCGAAGCTGGCATCGGTGAAGCGATCGCTGACCACCCAGTGCCCGGCCGCGAGCGCGGGGCGAATCACGGAGGCGAGGTGCTGCGCGCGGGCGGCAAACATCAACAGGAGTTCAGCCTCCGGACACATACCGGGAAGATCGGGGTCGAGCAGCAGCCCCCGCAGTCGCTCTCCCAGCGCCGTACCGCCCGGTTCCCGTGTGCACTCGGGTTCGATCCCCACCATGCGCAAAGCTTCCACCACGGTGGCCAGCTGGGTGGACTTGCCCGAGCCCTCGATGCCTTCCAGCACCACGAAGCGGGCCTCGGTGGACGCGGTTGTGGCTGAGGGGCCCGTCATCGTCGGTTCCGGATGCCGTAGCGGGTACCATCACCACCGAGCTGATAGCGAATCACCGCTTGGCGATGTTCGCGGTACGTCTCGGAGAAGTGATGCGTCCCATCGCCCCTGGAGACAAAGAACAGATCGTCCGTCTCCGCCGGGCGCGCGGCGGCTTCGATGGCCGCCCGCCCCGGTAGTGCTATTGGGGTTGGTGGCAGCCCGGGCCGGGTGTAGGTGTTGTAGGGATGATCCCGTTGTAACTCGGCTCGGGTCAGGCGCTGCACTCCGGGTTCCTGGACGTAGAGCAGTGTGGGGTCGGTCTGCAGCAACATCCCGCGGCGCAGTCGGTTTACGAAGACGCCCGCGACCCGATCCCGCTCTTCGCCACGCCCGGTCTCGCGTTCAATGATCGACGCAAGGATCAGCAGTTCGTATGGCGATTCGACCGGGTGACCGTCAACGCGCGATTCCCATGCCGCTTGCAACGCCGCATCCATCGCGCGGTACGCGCGACGCAAGACGTCCAAAGCATCCGTGCCGGAACCGAAGAAGTAGGTATCCGGGAGAAACCAGCCCTCGGGATGCCCCAGTTCTTCGAGGTCCATCGCCTCCAGCAGGTTGTCGACTCCAACAGATTCTGGCGGTGGATTGATCTCTGGATGCTGCCGCAGGGCGCGTAGGGCCTGTGCGATCGTCCAGCCCTCCGGGACGGTCAGTCGGTGCTGCACCACCTCGCCGCGCGCCATGGCGTGCAACAGGCTGCGCGGGGTTGCCCCGGCATCCACCGCGTACTCGCCCGCCTGCAGCCGGGGGGCCAGGCCCTGGCGCCGACCGTACAGCTCGACCATCCAGGCCTGCTCGACCCAGCCGCGTTGCGCGAACTCCCGGCTCACCTGGCGTAGCCCCTGCCCCCTTTCGAGCTGGAACCGCTCCGTCTGATCCAGTGCCAGTGGCTGGTTCAGATCCTGGTGATAGCGGTCGGCGAACCACCAGCCTCCGGCGGTCACGCCGACCAGCAAAATCCCGATTATCAGACCACTAATCCGCTTCATGGAGCGCCATACTCAGAACCCGAACCGGGTCATCCTGCCATGCCGTGTCCGGCATGTCCGTTTCGATCAGACGCGCTGGGTGTAATCCCAGGCGCGCATTGCTGACATAAAGTCCGTCCACCCGGTGCAATGCCCGTGGTTCCGCGCTCTGTTCGTGCACGGCCAAGCCGTGGGCAGCCGCATGGTCGAACACCCACGCCCTGCGTGTGCCAGCGATCCCCGCCTCGTCCACCGGGGGTGTAAACAGGCACTTTCCCCTGCGCCACCAGAGATTGCCTTGAGTAGCGCTGGCCAGACGCCCGCGAGTATCGCAGACGACGGCCTCGTCCCATCCGGCTTCCCAGGCTTGCCGAATCACTACCTGCTCCAGACGGCTCGTGTGCTTGAGCCCTGCGAGTGCGGGCTGAATCGCCATGGCTATCCGCGACCAGCCCATGCGCAGCGGCTCCGGGTCGGCACCGTCGGGTGGCGCGAGCGCGGGACCACCGGACACAATCCGCGTTATCGCGACGTTGTCGGGTGGCGCATAACCACGGGGCCCTTCACCACGAGTCACGGTAATGCGCGCCATACAGCGTCCCTCTGGCGCGACTTGTTGTAATTCATCGCGCAGCAGCGCTTCATCGACGAGCGGAAATCCCAGTCTGTTCAGCCCCCGTTCCAGCCGTGCGGCATGATAAGACCACAAGCGTGGGCGGCCAGCGTCCATCAGGACCGTCTCGAACAGCCCGTCGCCCAGCAACAAACCCCGGTCGCTACCCGGAACGCCGGACCTGGCGCCATTGACCAGGATCACGCCTGACCTCCTAGTGCATCCAGCAGCCCGTGGGCCTTGTGGCGGGTTTCGGCGAGCTCGCGATCAGGATCCGAGTCCGCCACGATGCCCGCGCCCGCGCGAAAGCGAAGTTCGTTACCGCGCAGCAGCAGGGTCCGGATCAGGATGTTGGTATCCATGCGCCCGTGCCGACTCACGTATCCACAGGATCCGGTGTACGCCCCGCGGGCCGCACCATGTTCCAGTTCCTGAATGATCTGCATGCTACGTATCTTGGGGCACCCGGTAATGGTGCCCCCAGGGAAAACAGCTCTCAGCACATCGCCCGCAGTCGCGCCCGGCCTCAGCCTTCCAACGATACTCGACACAATATGGTGCACCCGGCGGTAGCTTTCCACGGTCATCAGCTCGGCTACCCGTACACTCCCCGCGGACGCCACTCGGCCGATATCATTCCGCTCAAGGTCGACCAGCATTACATGTTCAGATCGTTCCTTAATGTTTCCCCGTAATTCACTAAAAAGACGAGAGTCCTTTTTCGAGTCTTCATCCCGGCGACGCGTGCCGGCGATAGGGCGGGTCTCGATCTCGCCACCTTCTACCGACACCAGCCGTTCTGGAGACGAACTGATCACCTGCCCCTCGGGAAACTGCAACCAGGCAGCGAATGGTGCGGCATTCGCATTCCTGAGCCGCGCATAAAGCGCAGCCCCGTTAAGTGTCTCGTCGCTGGTCACCTTCCATTCGCGAGACAGATTCACCTGAAAGGTATCGCCCGCGCGAATGTACTCAAGCCCCTGCCTGACCGCAGCGCGATAGCGATCGGGTTCTTCCTCGTCGATCACGAGATCCGGCAACGCCCCTGGCCCCAGCACATCCTCTCGGCATACCTCGAGGTCCGCGCGCATGGAGGCAATTTGGTCGGTGCCCTCCTCGCTTACCAAAAGCGTCTGGTCGTCGTGATGATCCACGATGATGGCTGCGGGAAAGCGGATGGCTCGTGCAGTCGGCAGCCAGGGGTCCTCACGGCAGCTACCCAAGGCCGGCTCCAGGTGCCAGGCCCACTCATAACCCAGATAAAGAAACCAGCCGCCGAGAAAAGGCAGGTGGCTATAACCCGGCTCGCCTTCCGTGTCGGGCCTTGAGTCGCTCAGGTCCTGGTCGAGAACGGCTAACAGATCGGCATCCGCATTCGCATCGACCGTGGCGCCCGGAAAGGCGAATAGTATGGAATAACGAGCCGGCGCCTGACCAATCAGCGCCGACTCGAGCAGGTGTGGATAGCGCTCCGGAAAGCGCCGGGCCAGGGGCGCCAGGTCGATCCCGCGCCCCAGCCGTTCGACTGCCATATGCTTAGAGAGTGCGAAACACCAGGGTGCCGTTCGTGCCCCCAAAACCGAAGGAATTCGAAAGGCCTACCTTCGTGTTCATCTCACGTGCTTCGTTGGCCACATAGTCCAGATCGCAGCCTTCGCCGGGGTTGTCGAGATTGATCGTCGGAGGCGAGACCTGATCCCGAAGCGCCAGTGCCGTGAACACCCCTTCGATGCCGCCGGCCGCACCGAGCAGGTGCCCGGTCATCGACTTGGTGGAGTTCACCAGCAGCTTGTAGGCGTGATCGCCAAAGGCCTTCTTGAGTCCCTGTGTCTCCGCCAGATCACCCGCAGGCGTGGAAGTCCCGTGGGCATTGATGTAGCCCACTTCTTCGGGATTCACGCCCGCATCGTTCATCGCGCGGAGCATGCACTTGGCAGCACCCCCGCCATCCTGAGACGGCTGGGTCATGTGGTGGGCATCGGCGTTCCAGGCAAAGCCGGCTACTTCACAGTAGATGTGGGCACCGCGCGCCTTCGCGTGCTCGTACTCCTCAAGCATCATCACGCCAGCACCGTCACTCAACACAAAGCCGTCCCGATCCTGGTCCCAGGGCCGGGAGGCTCGCGCCGGATCGTCGTTGCGGGTCGAAAGTGCACGCGCGGCTGCAAAGCCGCCGATCCCCAGCGGCGTCGTGGCCATCTCGGCACCGCCGGCCACCATGGCGTCGGCATCGCCATAGGCGATCATGCGGGCCGCATCGCCAATGTTGTGCGTAGCGGTTGCACAGGCCGAAACAATCGAGATGTTCGGGCCCTGCAGGTTGCGCATGATGGAGAGATTCCCGGCGACCATGTTGATGATTGCGCTGGGCACGAAGAACGGGGAAATCTTGCGCGCACCACCTTTCAGATAGGCGGCGTAGGAACGTTCGATATAGGGCAGACCGCCAATCCCGGAACCAATCGCTACGCCGATACGTTCCGCGTTCTCCTCGGTTACCTCCAGACCGGAATCGTCCAGCGCCTGGATCCCGGCGGCCAGCCCGTAGAGGACGAAGGTGTCCATCTTTTTCTGGTCTTTCGTGGGGACGTAGTCATTGGCGTCGAAGTCCCGCACGGCCCCGGAAATCTTGACCGGCATGTCCGATGCATCAAACACATCAATGGGAGAGATGCCGCTCTTTCCGGCCTTGATGTTGGACCAGGCCTTGTCGATGGTAGAGCCGACCGGAGACACGATGCCCAGTCCGGTAATCACGACACGTCGCTTAGCCAATGAAGTTCTCCTCGGAAAGACTGAAATACGCGCTCAACGAAACGACGAAGGGCCACTCTGCTCGCAGAGAGGCCCGTCCGTGTCCTGTGCGAGCGCCCGGGGGCGCCCGATCAGTCCTTCATGTGCTCGTTGATGTAGTCGATCGCCTGCTGCACCGTGGTGATCTTTTCCGCCTGCTCGTCCGGGATTTCCGTCTCGAACTCTTCTTCGAGCGCCATCACCAGTTCCACGGTGTCCAGCGAGTCGGCACCCAGGTCGTCGACAAAGGCGGCACTGTTGGTGACGTCCTCTTCCTTGACGCCCAGCTGCTCGACAACGATCTTCTTGACGCGTTCTTCAATGCTACTCATGGTTCAGAAATCCCCTTCCAATTGAGGCGGCTTCGTTTGAAGGTTCGCCATTCTAGAGAAAAGCCCGGCCGCGTTCCAGGGACACGCGAACCTCTAGGGCTTGCGCGGGACCTCGGGCCCCACGGGTTGATCAGTGCATGAACATCCCGCCGTTCACATGCAGCGTTTCGCCGGTTATGTAGCCCGCCTCTTCGGAGGCCAGGAAGCCCACCGCCGCGGCGATTTCCTCCGGCGCGCCCAGGCGCCCCAGCGGGATCTGGCCCAGCAGTTGTTCCTTGGTCTCGTCTCCGAGTTCGCGGGTCATGTCGGTATCAATGAAACCCGGGGCCACGGTATTCACGGTGATGTTGCGGCTGCCGACCTCCCGCGCCAGCGAGCGGGCGAACCCTGCGAGTCCGGCCTTGGCGGCCGCATAGTTCGTCTGGCCGGCGTTTCCGGTGGAACCCACCACCGAGCCGACCAGGATGATACGCCCGCGGCGAAGCTTCATCATGCCCTTCAGCAGGCGCTGCGTCAGGCGCGCGGCGGCGGACAGGTTGGTGTTGATGATGGCATCCCACTCCTCGTCCTTCATCCGCATGAACAGGTTGTCGCGGGTGATGCCAGCGTTGTTCACCAGCACCTCCACCGGTCCTTCCTGCTCCTGGATGCTGGCGAGCCCAGCCGCGACCGAATCCGTGTCGGTCACATCCATGGCGATACCGCGTCCGTTCCATTCGGACAGCGCCTCGGTAATGCGTTGGGCACCGGATTCGCTGGTAGCGGTTCCCACGACCTGCAGGCCCTGCTCCGCCAGACGGCGCGCAATGGCCGCGCCAATACCGCGGCTGGCCCCGGTCACCAGAGCCACTCGTTTGTTATCGGACATCTTTCGCCTTCTTTATTTGGACTTGCTCGGACTCGAGTGTAGAGGGTCAGCCAGCCTTCAGTCGGCTCACGGTGGCGTTCAGCGTGTCACGATCGGCCACGTCGAACAGTTCCAGCCCGCGATCGATCCGTTTGGCCAGGCCGGTCAGCACGCGCCCGGGTCCGCATTCCACCTGTATCGCAGCACCCTGGCCGCGAAGCCCCTGGATGGTCTCCACCCAGCGTACCGGCCGGTAGAGCTGAGCGGCCAGATTGGCCCTGATCGCCTCCGCTGTCTCGGCAGGCGCCGCGGTTACATTTTGCCAAACGGGGATTTCCGGCGCCGCAAAGGTCGTCGTGTCGAGAACCGACTGCAGACGCTCGGCGGCCGGGCGCATCAGCGCGCAATGAGACGGCACGGACACGGGCAGCTTGAGCGCCCGCTTCGCCCCGGCGTCTTTCGCCGCACCGACCGCCCGGTCGACCGCTGCGGCCGCACCCGCGATCACTACCTGCCCGGGGGCATTCAGGTTGACGGCCTCAAGGACCTCGCCACTCGCGTTCGCCGCACACAGTTGCTCGACCGCGGCATCATCGAGACCGAGAATGGCAGCCATCGCGCCCTCGCCCTCGGGTACGGCGGCCTGCATGGCGCGGGCTCGTTCGGCTACCAGCCGCACTGCATCGGGGAAGCGCAGTACGCCCGCTGCGACCAGCGCGCTGTACTCGCCGAGGCTGTGGCCAGCCACCGCAACGGGACGCGCATCCGTCTGTTGCGTCAGCAGTCGCCAGGTGGCCACGCCGGCCGCGAGCATGACCGGCTGGGTCCATTCGGTCTGGTTCAGTTGTTCGACCGGGCCGTGCTGGCACAAGCTCCACAGGTCCGCATCCAGGCAGTCCGAGGCTTCCTGAAAGGTATCGCGTACGACCGCATGGTCGTCGCCCAGATCGGTGAGCATGCCGGTGGACTGGGAGCCCTGCCCCGGAAAGACTGCGGCCCAGGTAGTGGTCATTCGCTAATCGTCTCGCGCGTGAAAAAGCGGGCGTAGTGTAGGCCCTCGGGACAATGGCGGCAAACGGCCCCTCGTTCGTCGAAAACTTCACTCGCTTGGCGATCCGCAAGGGTCCCTATTGCGCCGGAAACCCCGTGTTGACTTGTGTTCGCGCGTGGCATCCGGATAATGTCGCCACCGAATTCAATACGCGAGGAACTGCATGGCGAAGGAAGACGAAATCGAGCTGGAAGGAACGGTGGTGGAGACCCTGCCGAATACGACGTTCCGTGTAGAGCTCGAAAACGGGCACACCATCACCGCCCATATCTCCGGCAAGATGCGCAAGCACTACATCCGCATCCTGCGTGGCGACAAGGTGATCGTGCAGATGACCCCCTACGACCTGAGCAAGGGCCGTATCGTCTACCGCAACAAGTAGTTCCGCGACAGGGCTGCATGCCCGCTCGCAAGATCCGAGCGCAATAATCCAAGGGGCCCACCCCCGAATGACGAAGCCCCGGCTGGACCGGGGCTTCGTGGTTTCTGAAGGCTGGGTTTCGTCTCAGGAGACCGCCGGCTCGCGGATATCGAGCTCAAGCCCGGACTCGCTCACCCGGACCACGACCTCGCCACCCTGCGCCAGACGCCCGAACAGCAACTCGTCGGCCAGCGGCTTCTTGATGTGCTCCTGTAGCGTGCGTGCCATCGGGCGCGCGCCCATCTTGACGTCGTAGCCATGCTCGGCCAGCCAGGCCCGGGCATCCGGTTCCACCGTCAGGTGCACCTTCTTCTCGTCCAACTGGGCCTGCAGCTGCGTCAGGAACTTGTCCACGACGTTCAGGATGGTCGCCTCGTCCAGCGGACCGAACTGGATGGTGGCATCCAGACGGTTACGGAACTCCGGCGTGAAGGTCCGCTTGATCGCCTCTATGGAATCGCTGGAGTGATCCTGCTGGGTAAAGCCCACGGACGGGCGGCTGGCCTGCTCCGCACCGGCATTCGTGGTCATCACCAGGATCACGTTGCGGAAGTCCACCTCGCGGCCATTGGCGTCCGTCAGCGTGCCGTGGTCCATCACCTGCAGCAGCACATTGAACACATCCGGATGAGCCTTCTCGATCTCGTCCAGCAGCAGCACCGAATGCGGATGCTTGAGGATCGCGTCGGTCAGCAGCCCGCCTTCGTCGTAGCCGACATAGCCGGGCGGCGCTCCGATCAGGCGCGAAACCGTATGGCGCTCCATGTATTCCGACATGTCGAAGCGCGCGAGGTGAATCCCCAGCTGCTGGGCAAGCTGACGCGTGACCTCGGTCTTCCCGACCCCGGTCGGCCCTGCGAACAGGAACGACCCGATCGGTTTGTCCATGTCGCCCAAACCGGAACGCGCCATCTTGATCGAGGTCGCGAGCGTCCCGATCGCCTCGTCCTGGCCGAAGACGGTCATCTTCAGGTTGCGTTCGAGGTTGCGCAGCGTCTCCTTGTCGGAGCTGGAGACCGATTTCGGCGGGATGCGCGCGATCTTGGCCACGATCGTCTCGATATCCTGCACGCCAATGGTCTTCTTGCGCTGACTCATCGGCAGTAGCTGCCGGCTGGCGCCGGCTTCGTCGATCAGGTCGATTGCCTTGTCGGGCAGGAACCGGTCGGTGATGTAGCGATCCGCCAGTTCCGCCGCGGCGCGCAGCGCCGGACGCGTGAAGCGAACATTGTGGTGTGCCTCGAAGCGCGACTTCAGCCCGCGCAGGATCTGCTCGGTCTCGTCCACGGTCGGCTCCGGCACCTCGATCTTCTGGAAGCGACGGGCCAGGGCGCGGTCCTTCTCGAAGATACCGCGATATTCCTGATAGGTGGTCGAGCCGATGCACTTCAGCTCACCCGAGGCTAGCATCGGCTTGATCAGGTTGGAGGCATCCATCACCCCGCCGGAGGCGGCGCCCGCACCGATGATGGTATGGATCTCGTCGATGAACAGCACCGCGCCGGGTTCCTTCTTCAGTTGCGCCAGCACACCCTTCAGGCGCTTCTCGAAGTCACCCCGGTACTTGGTGCCGGCCACAAGCGCACCCAGGTCCAGCGCGTAGACGGTCGCGGACTCGATCGCCTCGGGCACCTGCTCGTCGACGATACGCCGCGCCAGGCCCTCGGCGATCGCGGTCTTGCCGACACCGGCCTCGCCCACCAGCAGCGGATTGTTCTTGCGTCGGCGGCACAGGATCTGGATGGTGCGCTCGATCTCGTGGTCGCGCCCGATCAGTGGGTCGATCTCGTCCTTGCTCGCCTTCGCGTTGAGATTGGTCGCGTACAGCTGCAGGGCGTTGGTTTTTTCTTCCCGCTCGCCCTCGACCGGCTCTGGCTGTGGTTCGTTCGGGTTCTGCTGCCCCCCCAGTTCGTCTTCCCCGACCTTGGAGATGCCGTGGGAGATGAAATTCACGACGTCCAGGCGGCTGATGTTCTGCTGCCCGAGTACGTAGAGGGCCTGGCTGTCCTGTTCGCCGAACAGGGCCACCAGCACGTTCGCTCCGGAGACCTCCTTGCGGCCGCTGGACTGCACATGGAACACCGCTCTTTGCAGGACCCGCTGGAATCCCAGTGTCGGCTGCGTCTCGCGCGAGTCATTCGGCGGGATGCGCGGGGTGTTCTCGTCGATGTACACCTCGAGCTCGTCGCGGATGCGGTCGAGATCGCCCCCACAGGCGCGCAACACCGTCGCGGCACTGGGGTTCTGCGCCAGCGCCATCAGGAGGTGCTCCACGGTCACGAACTCGTGGCGCTTCTCCCGCGCTTCCTTGAAGACCATGTTCAGGCTGAATTCGAGTTCCTTGTCGAGCATGGGAGTCAGACCTCCTCCATCGAGCAAAGCAGTGGATGCTGGTGGCTACGGGCGTAATCGTTCACCTGTGCCACCTTCGTCTCGGCCACATCCCGGGTATAGATGCCGCATACTCCTTTGCCGCGTGTATGCACGTGCAGCATCACCTGGGTGGCCTTTTCGCGATCCATACTGAAGAAGGTCTCCAGCACCTCGACCACGAACTCCATGGGCGTAAAGTCGTCGTTGAGCAGCACCACCTTGTACTGCCGCGGTGGCTTGAGCTCCGGCCTCGATTCTTCGACGGCGGTATTGCTGTCGTGATCGGGGATCTGGGGCTTTTTCTCACTCATCGGTCGAACTCACGCTTTCAGCGGTTGGTCATGCCAGTTCGGCCATCCAGGGAAACAATGATCCAGTGTCTCCCTGGTTCCTTAGGCCATGTTCATGGTCGTTCGGTTCCGGGCTCGGGCCAAGTGCCCGCACCCTGTGTCATTACATGTGCTTGATCAGGGCCTCGCCAAAGGCCGAGCAGCTCACCGGTTCGACGTTGTCCATCAACCGGGCGAAGTCATAGGTCACCTCGCCCGCGCTGATCGCGCCGCCCATGCCCTTCACCACAAGATCGGCGGCCTCGGACCAGCCCAGGTGGCGCAGCATCATCTCGGCCGACAGGATCAGCGAGCCCGGATTGACCTTGTCCTGACCGGCGTACTTCGGGGCGGTCCCGTGGGTCGCCTCGAACATCGCCGTGGTATCGGACAGGTTGGCGCCCGGCGCGATCCCGATACCCCCGACCTGAGCAGCCAGCGCATCGGAGATGTAGTCGCCGTTCAGGTTCAGCGTGGCAATCACCGAGTAATCCTCCGGCCGCAACAGGATCTGCTGCAGGAAGGCATCCGCGATCACATCCTTGATCACGATGTCGCGGCCAGTCTTCGGGTTCTTGAAGGTCTGCCACGGTCCACCGTCCAGATCCTTCGCACCAAATTCCTCGCGCGCCAGCTCGTAGCCCCAGGCCTTGAACGAGCCCTCGGTGAATTTCATGATGTTGCCCTTGTGCACCAGCGTCACCGAGGGGCGGTCGTTGTCGATCGCGTACTCGATCGCCTTGCGCACCAGGCGCTTGGTCCCCTCGCTGGAGACCGGCTTCACGCCGATGCCGGCGGTATCCGGGAAGCGGATCTGGGTCACGCCCATCTCGTTTTGCAGAAAGTCGATGACCTTCTTCACCTCCGGTGTACCCGATTCGAATTCGATGCCGGCGTAGATGTCCTCCGAGTTCTCGCGGAAGATCACCATGTCGGTTTTTTCCGGTTCCTTCAGCGGGCTCGGCGTGCCGTCGTAGTAGCGCACCGGGCGCAGGCAGACGAACAGGTCCAGCTTCTGGCGCAGCGCGACATTCAGGGATCGGAAACCGCCCCCTACCGGGGTTGTCAGTGGACCCTTGATGGACACGCGATAGTCCTTGACCGCCTCCAGGGTTTCATCCGGCAGCCCGGAGTTATCGTCATAGACCTGCGTGGCCTTCTCGCCCGCATAGACCTCCATCCATTCGATCGCCTTCTGGCCACCGTAGGCCTTCTCCACCGCCGCATCGGTCACCCGGCGCATCATCGGCGTGATGTCCACACCGATCCCGTCCCCCTCGATATAGGGGATGACCGGGCGCTCCGGCACCACCAACTTGCCCTGCTCGTCGACGGTGATGCGTTCGCCCTTTTCCGGGACCTGAATGTGCTGGTAGGCCATGCAAACTCCTTGTGCGCAAGAATTGAAATCGCTCTCCGTGATTATACATACCCATCCGCCCCCGCCGAGGGGAGCCTGGTCTCGAGAACACCTGCCCGACGGGCCGCTGCGTTATCATTCGCGGCATGTCCGAACGCCTGCCCTGCCATATCACCGTCGCCGCCGTCATCGAGCGAGACGGGCGCTTCCTGTTTGTCGAGGAAACCGATGACGGACGCCATGTGCTGAACCAGCCGGCCGGCCATCTCGACGCCGAGGAAGACCTGGTCGAAGCGGTGATCCGCGAGGTCCGCGAGGAGACCTGTCTGGACTTCCAGCCGGAGGCCCTGCTTGGCTGCGACCTGCTCGCGCTTGCCAATGGCGCGGTGACGCTGCGTGTCGCGTTCTGCGGCACGGCCAGCGAGCCGGCTCAATCCCCGACCCGAGATCCTGCCATCCATGCGCTCCACTGGCTGACGCCGGACGAGGCGCGTCGCGGCTGGCCCCTGCGCAGCCCGCTGGTCCTGCGCACCATTCGCCGCTATCAGGATGGCATGCGCCTGCCGCTCGCGGCGGCCGGCTCACTGGTTCATGCGGAGGGGCCGTGAGCGGTGCCGAGCGGGTCATCGTGGGCCTGTCGGGCGGGGTGGACTCGGCCGTGGCGGCCAGCCGCCTGCTGGAGGCCGGCTATCGCGTGGAAGGTCTGTTCATGAAGAACTGGGAGGATGACGACGACGCGGAATACTGTGCTGCCGAGGCCGACTACGAGATGGCCCGCGAGGTCGCGGACTGTCTCGAGATTCCGCTGCACAAAGCGAACTTTGCCGAGGACTATCGCCAGCGGGTGTTTCGCCACTTCCTGCACGAATACGAGGCTGGTCGGACGCCGAATCCGGACATCCTGTGCAACCGCGAGATCAAGTTCCGCTCGTTCCTCGATCACGCCCGCCAGCTGGGCGCGCAATGGATTGCCACCGGCCACTACGCGCGTGTGCGCCACCTCCCCGACCACAGCGAGCTGTGCATGGCGGCGGATGCCAACAAGGATCAGACCTATTTCCTGCACACCCTGACGCAGGAGCAGCTGCGCCCCACGCTGTTCCCGCTGGGGGGCATCCCCAAGGACCAGGTGCGTGCGTGTGCCCGCGAGCTGGGGCTGCCCAACCACGCCCGCAAGGACTCCACCGGCATCTGCTTCATCGGAGAGCGCCGGTTCCGCGATTTCCTGGCGCAATATCTGCGGGCGCCGGAGGGGGAGATGTGCACACCCGAAGGTCAGGTCGTGGGGCACCACCAGGGCCTGATGTTCTACACCCTGGGCCAGCGCCAGGGACTCGGGATCGGCGGGATCGACGGGTTTCCCGAGGCCCCCTGGTATGTGGTGGACAAGGATCTGGCGAGCAATCGGCTTGTCGTCGCGCAGGATCCGCAGCATCCGCTGCTGATGAGCCCCGCGATCGAGACGGAAACCGCGCACTGGATTCACCGCCCGCCCGAGCCGGGACAGTCACTCATGGCGCGTCTGCGTCATCGCCAGCCCTTGCAACCGTGCCGGCTGGAATCCGTCGATGGAGGCCGGGTACGCGTTCGCTTCGAGGCCCCTCAGCGTGCAGCCACACCCGGCCAGTCGGTCGTTTTTTATGACGGCGACGTCTGCTTGGGCGGGGCCGTGATTGCCAGCCGCCGCACACTGGCCGATGAGCCAGAAGCCCCGGTTCCGGTATAGTAGGCGCGTTTCACGCATCCACCCACTCACGCCTGTTCCGGGAGCCCTCCGGCTTGGACCGTAACGACCATAACCGCACGTTGGCGCTGGCCGCCCTCTTCCAATGCGCGAGCCTGGTCAAGGACCTGGCCTGGCGCGGCAGCTGCGACGAATACGAATTCGAGATCCTGATCAACAGCCTGTTCACGTTCGAGGCGGAGACGCCCGAGGATGTTTACCGCGGGGCCAGCAGCCTGCGCCCGGGTCTGGAGCGCGTGCAGAGCCAGCTGCAAAATGGCGGCAAGCCACCGGATATGGAAATCACCCGTTACGCGGTCGGCCTGATCTTTCTGGAACGCAAGCTGCAAAAACGTCCGGACATGCTGCAAAAGCTGGGCGACGGGCTGCAGGGTGCCCAGCGGCAGGTGGATTATTTCACCATCACGCACGAGAGCGTGATCGCCCGCCTGGCCGAGATCTACAAGGAGACCATCTCGGAACTGGGCCCCCGTATCGTCGTCCAGGGCGAACAGAATCATCTTTCCAATCCCGAGATCGCCGCGCGCGTGCGCGCCCTGCTGCTGGCCGGCATCCGTGCCGCCGTGCTCTGGCGCCAGGCGGGCGGGTCTCGCTGGAAACTCCTTCTGGGCCGCAAGCGACTGATTCGCGAAGCGGACCACATCCTTCAACGACTGAACACCTGACAGCGGATAGCGCATCATGAGCCACGCAGAACCGAAAAAGACCGAAAACCTCTCTGCCGGCGGCCGCGAGTGCCGTTACGTGCCGATCACCGATGACCCGCGCGCCCGGGACCTGCCCTACGCGCTGAAGATACTGCTTGAGAACCTGATGCGCTTCGAGGACGAGCGCACGGTCAAGCGCGCCGACATCGAGGCCCTGCTGGACTGGGATCCGAAGGCCGAGCCTTCCCAGGAGATCGCTTTCCGGCCCGCCCGCGTACTGCTGCAGGACTTTACCGGCGTGCCCGCGGTCGTCGATCTGGCGGCGATGCGCGACGCAATGGAGGCGCTCGGCGGCGATCCCAGGAAAATCACGCCTTTGCAGCCAGCCGAACTGGTGATCGACCACTCGGTCCAGGTCGACGAGTACGGCAATGCGAATGCGATGAACCTGAACGCAGAGCTGGAATACTCGCGCAACCGCGAGCGCTACAGCTTCCTGAAGTGGGGCCAGCAGGCGTTCGATACCTTCAAGGTCGTCCCGCCGGATACCGGCATCGTGCACCAGGTCAACCTTGAACACCTGGCGCGCACCGTGTTCGTCGAGGACCGCGAAGACGGTTCCTGCCTCGCCTACCCCGACACCCTGGTTGGCACCGACTCTCACACCACCATGATCAACGGCTTGGGCGTGCTGGGCTGGGGGGTCGGTGGCATCGAGGCCGAGGCCGCGATGCTCGGCCAGCCGATCTCCATGCTGATCCCGCAGGTGGTGGGCTTCCGCCTGACCGGCCGACTGGCCGAGGGGGCCACGGCGACCGACCTCGTGCTGGTGATCGTCGAGATGCTGCGCAAGAAGGGTGTGGTCGGGAAGTTCGTCGAGTTTTTCGGCGACGGCCTGGCCGATCTGCCGCTGGCGGACCGCGCCACCATCGCCAACATGGCACCGGAATACGGCGCGACCTGCGGCATCTTCCCGATCGACGACGAGACCCTCGAGTACCTTCGCCTGACCGGCCGCGAGGCGGGCCATATCGAGTTCATCGAGGCCTACGCCAGGGCCCAGGGCTTGTGGCGCGACGACAATGCCCCGGTGGCCCGCTACACCGACATGCTGGAACTCGACCTTTCCACCGTGGAGCCGAGCCTGGCCGGGCCCAAGCGCCCGCAGGATCGCATTGCACTGAGCATGGCCGGAGCCGAGATCAGCCGTCACCTGGATACGATGCTCAAGGAACGCGTCAGCGGCGCGGACGAACCGGAGGAGGCCGAGCGCTTCGCTGCTGAAGGCGGGCATACCGCAGTCGGCGTTGAGCATCAGGCGGAAGAGCCACGTCACACGGCTATCGAGATGAATGGTGAGGCGTTCACTCTGGACCACGGCGATATCGTGATCGCGGCTATCACCTCCTGCACCAACACCTCGAACCCGTCGGTCATGCTGGGCGCCGGCCTGGTCGCCCGGAAGGCGCGCGAACGCGGCCTCCAGGTCAAGCCCTGGGTCAAGACTTCGCTGGCTCCCGGTTCGAGGGTGGTAACCGACTATCTGCAAAAGTCCGGACTGCTCGAGGACCTCGAGGCGCTCGGCTTCCACGTGGTCGGTTATGGCTGCACCACCTGTATCGGCAACTCCGGGCCCCTGCCCGAGCCGATCAGCGAGGCCATCATCAAGGATGACCTGATCGTCAGCTCGGTGCTCTCCGGTAACCGCAACTTCGAGGGGCGAATCCATTCGGAGGTGCAGATGAACTTTCTTGCCTCGCCGCCGCTGGTGGTCGCGTATGCGTTGGCCGGGCGCAGCACGCTGGATCTGTACAACGACCCGATTGGCGAGGACACACAGGGGAATCCCGTGTTCCTGAAAGATGTCTGGCCGACGACTGACGAGGTTAACGAGGCCGTGCAGGCGAATGTCGATGCCCAGAGCTTCACGACCGCCTACGGCGACCTGTACACCGGGGAGGATCGCTGGCGCAATCTTGAGGCCCCCACCGGGGACCGCTTCGAGTGGCAGGACGACTCCACCTACGTGCGCAACCCGCCCTACTTCGAAGGCATGGGCATGACGCCCAAGGCGGTAACCGATATCGATGGCGCCCGGGTACTGGCGCTGCTGGGCGACTCGGTGACCACCGACCATATCTCCCCTGCCGGCTCCATTGCCAAGGACAGCCCGGCCGGACGTTACCTGGAGGAACAGGGTGTGAAGCCCGCCGACTTCAACTCCTATGGCTCGCGGCGGGGCAACCACGAAGTGATGATGCGCGGGACCTTCGCCAACGTGCGCCTGCGCAACCTGCTGGCCCCCGGCACCCAGGGCGGCGTCACGGTCCACCTGCCGGATAGCGAACAGATGTCCATCTATGACGCAGCCATGCAGTACAAGGAAGAAGACACGCCCCTGATCGTGATCGCCGGGCAGGAGTATGGCACCGGCTCCTCGCGTGACTGGGCGGCCAAGGGCACGCTACTGCTCGGGGTGAAGGCCGTGATTGTCGAGAGCTTCGAGCGCATCCACCGTTCCAACTTGGTGGGCATGGGTGTCCTGCCGCTACAGTTCCTGCCGGGCGACAATGCGGCCAGCCTGGGGCTGACGGGTCGCGAGACGTTCTCGATCACCGGTGTGAACAACGGCGAGGCCCGCGAGGCCACCGTCACCGCCGTGGCCGATGATGGAGAACGCACGACCTTCAACGTCCGTGTGCGCCTGGATACCCCGCAGGAAATCGACTACTACCGCCACGGGGGCATCCTGCCGTATGTGTTGCGCCAACTAGCACAATGAGACTAAGGTCACAGCATGATGCGGCGGGTACCCATAGAGGACGTGAGGTCCGGCCATACACTGGCCACAGCGGTCCATGACCGTTCCGGGCGTCTTCTGATCCCCGCCGGCATGGTCCTCCAGGAAAAGCAGATTCGCGTCTTGCTGTCCTGGGGTATCAAGGCCGTCGAGGTGCTCGACGAGGGTGCCGACAACGCATCCTTATCGGCCCCTCAGGAGGCTGTCGAGATCCCCGCAGTCGAGCCCTCGCCCGAGATGGAGGCCCGTGCCGACGAGATTCTCGCCGAGCGGTTCCAGCACTGTTCGGTAGAAGACCACCCCATGGCCGGTATCTACCGTCTGGCGCGGCGCGCTCTCCTTGATGATCTGTGTCGCTACTCGCCGAAACGACGGAGCGAGCAGGCATGACCGTCGACGAATTCCTCGCCGAAGACGGTTCCCTGTGCAGCTTCTCCGGTAGCTACAACACAATCTTTACGCGCCTGAGCGATCCAACGGCCAATGTCGCGGCGATCACCGAAGCCGTGGAGCTGGACCCAACGATTGCCGCCAAGACGCTGAAGGTGGCGAATTCCTCTCTGTATGGCTTTCCGGAGCCGATCGACACCCTCCACCGGGCGGTCTCGATCATCGGCCTGCAGCAGATGCGCCAGATTGTGATGTCCACTGTCGTGATCGAGCATTTTCGCGGCGTACCGGTGATCGGCGTGGACATGGAGTCGTTCTGGCGCCACAGCCTCGCCGTCGGGGTACTGAGCCGCTCGATTGCACGGTTTCGGCGCGAAGCTAATATCGAACGGCTCTACCTGTACGGAATCATGCATGACCTTGGGCGCCTGTTGATGTTTCTTCACCTGGCCAGTCGCACCGAGGAATTGATCAACATCCGCGAGCGGGAACGCATGCTGCTGTTTGAAGCGGAGACAGAGTTTCTCGGCTTCGATCACGCTGACATCGGCGCGGAACTGCTGGAAAGCTGGAGCATGTCGCCGGCACAGGTGGAAGCCACGCGATACCACCATGCACCGACTGAGGCAAAGGCCTTCCCTGTCGAAACCGCGATCGTCCATGTGGCCGACAGCATCGCAAATGCCCTGCGACTGGGGTCGTCAGGTGAACGCTTCGTGCCTCCCGTGGAAGCGGAGACCTTCGAGCGGGTCGGTCTCGAGATGGAGACCTATGAGGCCGTAATCGGTGATGCCCGAAAGCAGCTAGGACAGATGCAGGCGATTCTGCTGGACTGACGAGGGACCGATGAGCGCACGGAAGCAGGTACAGGACGACCCGGCATGAGCCCTTCCTACAAAACGCCCGAAGAGGTCAATGCGCTGCACGAGCGTATCCGTTTCCTCGAAGAAGCGCTGGAGGCCAATGCCTACGCGATGGACGTGCTCGCCTCGACCACGGCGATCTTTGGTGATACCGACCGCAACCGCAGCCCGGAGCTGATTATCCAGAGCAGCCTGGAGTCCATCCGGCGGCTGCTTCCCGCCCGCGACATGGCCGTCTACATCCTTGACGGAGAGTCGTCGTTCGATCTGGCCTACCAGCAGTATCCCCAGGATGACGCCTACGATCTCGCGGATGCGGTCGAAGATCTGATCCAGGAAGGCACCTTCTCCTGGGCGCTGCACCAGAATCATCCCGTTTGTTTGCCGTCGCGCTTCGAGGGCGAAAGCCTGTTGCTTCACGTAATTTCGACTCGAACCCGAATACGCGGCATGTTCGCCGCACGCTTTCGCCAGAATGAACTTCAGCGCCACGAGATGACCCTCTCGACCCTGACCATGGTGCTGTTCAACACCGCCTATGCCCTAGAGAGCGCGGATCTGTTCCAAATGATGGAACGGCGCCAGAAAGCCCTGCAGCGAATTACCGAACACCAGTCGCGCGAGCTTCTGCATCACCAGTCGCACGACTCCCTGACCAACCTTCCCAACCGGATGTTGTTCAGCGACCGCCTCTCTCAGGCCATTGAGCGGCACAAGGGTACGGATCACCACATTGCTTTGATTCTGCTGGACCTGGACAACTTCAAACGCCTGAACGATTCCCTGGGGCATCGCGCGGGAGACGAACTGATCCGCAAGGTTGCACAGGATCTGGGCAGGCTTCTCGAACGTGGCCGTGATCGGTCGGGTCGTCCCCTGCGCACAACCCTTTCGCGGCTCGGGGGCGACGAATTCGGGATCCTGGTCGAGGATTTGCAGGGCCTGGAAGGCTGTGTCCGGCTGGTCACAGACGTTGTACGCACCACCGCGGTGGAACGCACGGTCTTCGACCGCCCCGTCGTGACCAGCGCTTCCTGCGGGATTGCCGTATTCCCCTACGACGGGGACAACGCCGATCTCTTGTTGAGTAACGCCGATGCCGCCATGTACGAAGCGAAGCAGCGTGGTCGCAACGGCTTTCGCTTTTACACACAGGACCTGAACTCTCGTACTTTCCGGCATTTCGAGCTGGAAAAGGAACTGGGTACCGCGATCGAGCAGGAACAACTGGTTGTGCATTATCAGCCAAAGGTTGACTTGCATACCGGTGACATCCTGGGTGCGGAGGCCCTCATTCGCTGGCAGCATCCCAAGCTCGGCCTCCTGCCCCCCAGTCATTTCATCGAGCTCGCGGAAGACATGACGCTGATCGAGGAAATCGGCGAATGGGTCCTTCGCCGGGTCTGCCGTGACCTGAAGACCCTGCCCTCTCCAGGCGAGGACTGCGCCTTGCGGCTCGCGGTGAATGTCTCGGCGCGACAACTTCGGCAACCCGATCTGGCGGGCGACTTTCACGCCATTCTCCAGGCTGCCCGTGTGGCCCCCGAGTGCATCGAGCTGGAGTTGACCGAAACCACCATCATGGATGATCCCAAAGGAGCGGCCCGGATGTTCGAGCGCTTGCGCGAGATTGGCATGCGGCTGGCGGTGGACGACTTCGGGACGGGCCATGCGTCGCTCATTCAGCTCAAGAAACTGCCGGCGGATACGCTCAAGATTGACCGGTCCTTTGTCCAGGACCTAGAGCGCAGCGAAAGCGACGCGAAGATTGTCAAGGCTATTGTGAAGATGGCCCAGACCCTGGGACTGAACATCATCGCAGAGGGCGTTGAAACCAAACGCCAGGCCGAGATCCTGCGTGAGTTCGGTTGCAACGAGGCGCAGGGCTATTTCTTTGCGCGTCCCATGGCCTTTAACGACTTCCGCGCCCTGTTGCAGGACCGCGCCCGCCTACCCCGGACCGGATAGGCCTCAGCCGCTTCTGTTCTCCGGGCGAGTAAGTCTCGCCGGATCCAGTAGCACTTTCAGGCGCTCGCGCGGGATATCCGTGTGCTCCTCCGCCACATCCAGGATCGGCCGTCCCGAAGCGTAGGCCTCCTTGGCAATACGGGCACCGGCCTCGTAGCCAATCTCGGCATTCAGGGCGGTCACCAGGATCGGATTGCGATCCAACGCGGCGCGCAGGTTGTCCTCGTTCACGGTAAAGCCCGCGATCGCCCTATCCGCCAGGTGTGTCGAGGCCCGGGCCAGCAGGCCGCACTGGGTCAGGAGGTTGTCGGCAATCAGCGGGAGTCCCACGTTCAGCTGAAAATTGCCCCCGGCGCCCGCGGCGGCAATTGCCGCGTCAAGACCGAGCACCTGCTGGGAGGCCATGATGACCGCCTCCGGGATCACCGGATTCACCTTGCCCGGCATGATCGAGCTGCCGGGTTGCAGGGCCGGCAGGGCGATTTCGCCCAACCCCGCCAGCGGGCCGGAATTCATCCAGCGCAGGTCGTTCGCGATCTTGATAAGCCCCACGGCAACGGTCCGCAATTGGCCCGAGAGCTCCACCGCGCTGTCCTGACTGGCCAGTGCCGCAAAGCCATTGCCCTCATGCACAAACGACAATCCGGTTCGCTCGGCCAGACGGCCCGCCACACGCTCGCCGAATCCCGGGGGTGCATTGATACCGGTGCCCACCGCAGTAGCGCCGATGGCCAGACGCTGAATTCGCACGCGGGTATGTTCCAGGCGATTCACGTCCAGCTCCAGTTGGCGGCGCCAGCCAGAGAGTTCTTGCCCCAGGGTCACGGGCATTGCATCCATCAGGTGTGTGCGCCCGGTCTTGACCAGTGCCCCCACCTCGCGCTCGCGCCGAGCGATTGTCGCAATCAGGTGGCGCAGCGCAGGCATCAGTTCCTGTTCCAGTTCCAGCGCCGTCGAGACATGCAAGGCGGTCGGGATCACGTCGTTGGAGCTCTGCGAGCGATTGACATGATCGTTCGGATGGACCGGTTCCCCACTACCCGATGCAATGTGCGCGAGCACCTCGTTCATGTTCATGTTGGTACTGGTACCCGAGCCCGTCTGATAGACGTCGACCGGGAAGGCATCCGCATGCTCGCCCCCAGCGATCGCCTCGGCCGCTGCCACAATCGCGTTCGCCACGGCGTCCGGGAGCTGCCCCAGCTCCTGGTTGGCCTCCGCACAGGCCGCCTTGGTCAGCGCGAGCGCCCGAATGAATGCATGAGGCATGGGTCGACCGGCGATCTGGAAGTTGTCGATGGCGCGCTGGGTCTGGGCACCCCAGAGGGCATCCCTGGGGACTTCCACCGGTCCGAGGCTATCCTGCTCCTGGCGGGTCGGGGACTTCGACATGCACTCCTCCAAATGATCGGGCGTAGCTTTGTATTATACTGCGCCGCGTCAATCGACCGTCCGCAGGACACATGACCCACGCTCCCTGACGGACCCATCCATTCCGACTCGAGTGCACCATGTCCCTGAGCCCCCTGTCCGCGATCAGTCCCGTCGATGGCCGCTACGCCCGGCACACCCGCGACCTGGCCCCCTATTTTTCCGAGCAGGGCCTGATGCAGGCCCGGGTGCGGGTGGAGATTGCCTGGCTCAAGGCGCTGGCCGCCGAGCCTGCCATCCCCGAGGTCCCGCCGTTGACCGCCGAAGCGGACGCCTTCCTGGACGAGATCGCCATGGACTTCGACGAGGTCGCCGGCGCCCGGGTGAAGGAGATAGAGGCCAAGACCAATCACGACGTCAAGGCCATCGAGTACTACATCAAGGAGCAGATGCGCGGCCGGTCCGATCTGCAAAGCCAGATCGAATTTGTGCACTTCGCCTGCACCTCCGAGGACATCAACAACCTCGCCTATGGAGTGATGGTCCGGGAGGCGCGCAATCATGTGTTGCTGCCGGCGGTTGATGCCGTGCTGGAGCCGCTGCGCGAGCTGGCACAGCGCTTCGCCGATCAGCCCCTGCTGGCCCGCACCCACGGACAACCAGCCTCGCCTACGACCATGGGCAAGGAGCTGGCCAACGTGGTCCATCGTCTGGATCGGCAGCGCGCCACGATCGCTGCGAACGAGTGCCTGGGCAAGATCAACGGTGCAGTGGGCAACTTCAATGCCCACTACGCGGCTTACCCGGAGGTGGACTGGCCGTCGCTCTCGCGGCGCATGGTGGAGAGCCTCGGGCTGGTCCCCAATACCCACACCACGCAGATCGAGCCGCACGACTTCCTGGCCGAGCTGTTTCACGCCTTCATGCGTCTGAATACGATCCTGCTGGATGCCTCGCGCGACATCTGGGGCTATATCTCGCTGGGCTATTTCAAGCAGAAGGTCGTGGCCGGCGAGGTGGGGTCCTCGACCATGCCGCACAAGGTCAATCCGATCGATTTCGAGAATGCCGAGGGCAACCTCGGGCTCGCCAATGCCGTGTTCGACCATCTGGCGAGCAAGCTCCCGATTTCGCGCTTTCAGCGTGACCTGACGGACTCGACCGTGCTGCGCAACATTGGGATGGGCTTCGCCTGGTCGCTGATCGCCTACAAGGCCTTCCAGCGCGGTCTGGGCAAGCTGGAGATCGAACCCGGCCGGCTGGACGAGGATCTCGACCAGAACTGGGAGGTATTGGGCGAGGCGGTGCAGACCGTAATGCGCCGCTACGGGATCGATTCTCCGTACGAGAAGCTGAAGGCCCTGACCCGCGGCCAGCGCATCACGCCGCAGGCGCTGGCCGAGTTCATCGATGGCCTGGAGATCCCGGACGAGGCGAAACAGCGCCTGCGCGAGTTGACCCCGGACCGCTACACGGGGATCGCCAGCCAGCTGGCGCGCGACGAATAAAGCGTGCCCGCCCCCGACCCGAACCAGGGCCTGGAGTTGCTGGGCGGGCTCTCACCGGCGGAGTTCCTCCGGGACTACTGGCAACAAAAGCCGCTGCTGGTACGCGGCGCGGTATCGGGCTTCGCCAACCCCATCGAGCCCGACGACCTGGCCGGCCTCGCCTGCGATCCGGATGCGAGCGCCCGGCTCGTACTCGGCGACACCGACCACGCGGACTGGGCAGTCGAGTACGGCCCGTTCGATGAAGATCGCTTCGTGTCCCTGCCCGATCGCGCCTGGACTCTCCTGGTTAGCGACGTCGAGCGCTTCTGGCCCGAGGGGTGGGACTTCCTGGCCCGGTTCGACTTTGTCCCCCGCTGGCGCCGCGACGATCTGATGATTTCCTACGCGGCACCCGGGGGCTCGGTCGGGCCCCATGTCGATGCCTACGATGTCTTTCTGTTCCAGGCGGACGGACGCCGGCGCTGGCAGATCCAGTCACCACCGGGGGCTCTGGAATGCCACGACGATCTGCCGCTGGCGATCCTGCGCGATTTCGAGCCAAGCGAGAGCTGGGATCTTGAGCCTGGTGACCTGCTCTACCTGCCGCCCAACCTGCCCCACTACGGCCTGTCACTGGATGACCAGTGCATGACCTGGTCGGTCGGCTTTCGTGCCCCGACCCACCTCGATCTGCTGACCGGGTTCCTGGAGGAGCGCGCCAACCGGGTCGGCGAGAAGGCCCGATACAGCGATCCTCAGCGCCCGGCGCCTGCCTACGCCAGTGAACTGCCGTCGCACGACCGCACTCAACTGCGTGTCATTCTGCGCGAGATGCTCGCCGCCGATGACACGGAGCTGGATGCCTTCCTGGGGCGCTTCCTGAGCCGTCCCGCAGGGAACGTCGAGCTGCACCCTGATGATCCCGGTTTCGCCAGCGGGGTATGCCGCATTCACCCGGGGATTCGCCGCCACTGGCTGGAGGCGCCCGCAGGACCGGTCCTCTGCGTTGCCGGACACAGTTACCCCGCCTGCAATCTGTCGCCAGAGGATCTGGAGCGGCTGTGCACGGCGGAGACCCTCGACCCGCGGCAATGGGATGCGCAATGGCCGGCGGTCCGGGAGATGTGCCGTGACGGCCTGGAAGAAGGCTGGCTGGAGCCCGCGGATCGATAATCAACCTCCGCTGGGCCGGGACCTGCTCAGGCAGCGGTGCGCCGACAGGGCTCGGCCGCCCGCTCGATCAGTTCCGGTCCGGCATCCGGCCGGTGGGCGCCTTCGGTGAGGATGCGGCGCCACTGACGCGCACCCGGCTCGCCATGGAACAGGCCCAGAATATGCCGGGTCAGTCGGGCCAGGGGGGTGCCGTCAGATCGCATGCGCTCGGCAAGGGTCAGGAGACCCTGCATGACCGCCTCCCGGGTCACAGGGGCTTCAGGGTCGGAAAAATACAGCCGGTCGACCTCCGTCAGTACCCACGGCTGGTGATAAGCGGTGCGGCCCAACATTACGCCATCCAGATGCTCCAGATGGGGGTGCGCACCGCGTAGATCGTTCAAGCCTCCATTCAACACGATGGTCAGATCCGGGAATTCGGCCTTCAGGCGATAGACGCGCTCGTAGTCCAGCGGGGGCACGTCGCGGTTGTCCTTGGGGCTCAGGCCCTGCAGCCAGGCCTTGCGGGCATGCACGATAAAGTGTCGCGCACCCGCGTCCGCCACCTGCCGGACAAACCCCTGCAGATCGGCCTCGGAGTCCTGGTCGTCGATCCCGATACGGTGCTTGACCGTAATCGGCACCGATACGACCCGCTGCATGGCCTGGACACATTCCGCCACGAGCTCCGGCCGTGCCATCAGGCAGGCCCCGAAGCTCCCCGACTGCACCCGATCGGAGGGACAGCCGACGTTGAGGTTGATCTCGTCAAAGCCCTGATCCTCGGCGATCCGAGCCGCGTAGGCCAGGGTCGAAGGATCCGATCCGCCCAGTTGCAGCGCGAGCGGGTGTTCCTGCGGCGAAAAGCCCAGCAGACGGGTGCGGTCACCGTGCAGCACTGCGTTGGCGTGTACCATCTCGGTGTACAACAGCGCACGGGTCGTCAACAGACGGTGAAACTGGCGACACCAGGTGTCCGTCCAGTCCATCATCGGTGCCACCGAGAAGCGAGGATCGGGTGCAGGTCGCAGGGCGTTCATCGCGACCCCGTCGTCACGCGCTCACAGCGTGTGCGCAACATCAATGGAGCAGGGAAATCGAACATGTCGGAAGATGCGAAGCCGGAAACCTTTCTTGATAGTGTCTCACACATGGTCGACCGGGCCATGCGCTATCTGGAACTCCCCCAGGGCGCATGCGATGCGATCAAGCAGTGCGATTCGGTGGTCCAGGTCAGTTTTCCGATCCGCTTCCCCGATCGCCTCGAGGTCTTTACCGGCTGGCGTGCCGTGCACTCCTCCCATCGCCTTCCGGTCAAGGGCGGGCTGCGATTCTCCCCCAGCATGGATCAGGAGCATGCCGAGGCCCTGGCCGCCCTGATGACCTACAAGTGCGCGATTGTGGACATCCCGTTCGGGGGTTCCAAAGGGGGCTTGAGAATCGACCCGCGTCGGTACGACGAGTGGGAGATGGAGCGGATCACCCGCCGCTTTGCCCACGAATTGATCCAGCGTGACTACATCAGCCCCGCACAGAACGTTCCAGCCCCCGATGTTGGCACGTCGCAGCGCGAGATGGCCTGGATCATGGAAACCTACCGCGAGCGCCACCCGGAGGACATCAATCATATTGCGGCCGTGACCGGAAAACCCGTCGAGATGGGCGGTATGCGCGGGCGCCTGGAAGCGACGGGCCGTGGCGTGCAGTACGCCCTCCAGGCCTTTTTCCGCGAGAGCAACGCGGCACGGGATGCCGGGCTGGAAGGTGGTTTGGGCGATCAGCGCATCATCATCCAGGGCTTCGGTAATGTCGGCTACTACGCCGCCCATTTCCTTCAGCAGGACGACCATGCCCGTATCGTCGGGATCATCAAGAGTGACGGCGGCGTCTACTGCAAGGATGGTCTGGACGTCGAAGCGCTTCACGACTATGTGCGCCGGACCGGAACGATGGAAGGCTTTCCCGGGGTCGAGTTCGAGCGCAATGGCGATCGAATTCTCGAGAAGGAGTGCGACATCCTGATCCCGGCCGCCCTTGAGGGCGCGATTCACCGTCATAATGCCGAACGCATCCAGGCACGGGTGATCGCCGAGGCCGCCAATGGTCCGTGTACCTTTGAGGCCGATCAGATCCTCCAGGAGCGCGGCGTGACCATCCTGCCGGATGTCTATGTCAATGCCGGCGGGGTGATCGTTTCGTATTTCGAGTGGGTGCGAAACCTTTCGCACATCCGTTTTGGGCGCATGGAGCGTCGTTACGATCAGGCCCAGGGACAGCATGTGGTCACGGCGATCGACATGATGACCAACCAGAGTGTGCCCGACTGGCTGCGCGAGTCGATCGTCCGGGGCGCGGAAGAGATTGATCTGGTCCGCTCGGGGCTCGATGACACCATGCGCGAGGCCTTTCGCGAGATGCACGAGGTGCGCGAGGTGGAAAGCAATGGACAGGTGCTGGACTACCGTACGGCCGCCTATCTCATCGCGCTGCGCAAGATCGTGCGGGCCCGCAGCGACCTCAAGCTGATCTGATCGGGATTTGGACCGGGAGCCCGGATCAGCCCCGCTCTGCCTCCGAGGCCAGCAACTCCTGCAACCAGTGGCCACCCCGGTCGGCCTTGGTACTGAGGTAGCGCAGGTTGTGTGGATTCAGCGTGCCATGCACGGGTTCCCGGGCCACGACCTGGATACCCCCGGCGCGCAGCGCCTCGATCTTGGCGGGATTGTTGGTGAGGACGCGGACCGTGTCGATACCTAGAAACTCCAGCATTTCCACGGCTGCGTCGTAACGGCGCCCATCGGCCTCGAACCCCAGCTGACAGTCGGAATCGATGGTGTCGAGCCCAGCCGTTTGCATGGTGTAGGCGCGCAGCTTGTTGGCCAAGCCGATACCCCGCCCCTCCTGGGCCAGATACAGCAGTACACCGCCACCACTCTCGTTAATCGTCTTCACCCCCAGGCGTAACTGATCGCCACAGTCGCAGCGCAAGCTGCCGAACAAGTCGCCGGTCAGGCAGGCCGAGTGCAACCGAACCGGGACGGCCTCCGGCCATTCGTTCGGTTCGCCAATGACCACGGCCACGTGTTCCAGGATCCCATTCCCCTCCCGGAAGAGCATAAAGCGGGTCACCGGGGCATCCGCCAGGGGTACCGGGGCTTCGCTCACGTAGGCGAGTTCCAGGCGCGGGTGATGTGCGACCGCCCGTGCCTCCCGCTCGTCCACGTTCAGGAACATCCCGTCGGCCAGCGCTGAGCGGATCGCGTCGGGTACGGGTTCGGGCACCCGCGCCGATACGACAGCGGGCAACAGGCGACCGGCGCGGGCCAGCTCAAGGGCCGCGACTTCGGCTGGTTCGGCGGTCCGCACTTCCGCCTGGTCAAGCGCATGGGTGGGGTGTTCGCCCTCGTTCGAGGCCTCCGGGGCGCTGGCGAGCGTAAACAGAGCCTCCGGATCGGTTCCCGGAGCAAACTCCAGGGCGACCCCCTCCCATCCCTTGGCTAGTGGCTGGGGCCAACCCATTGCGGACGCACGGTGGGGCGTTAGAATCAGACGTGGACGGCCGCCGGTCATATGCGTCAGGCGATCCAGCAACACCGGGGTCAGACCTTCGACGGCGGCAACCAGTACACTGGACTGCTCGCCGCTCAGCAAGACCGGGTGGCCCCGGCGAAGATCGAATATCCCACGATCGGCGTTGTGCATCAGGTCCTTCCCAATGGAGTTTGTCTTATGACCAGCCCGCAGGACGCGAATTCCACCTTGTCCAGCCGCCACCAGCCGCCCCAATCTCCCCCAAGCCTATCGCATGTGCCCCCGGAGGGTCGCGAAACCTGGGTTTTACCGGCATGACTGCCTACCCGGTGACCGAAGAAGAGGCCTGGCGCTGGCTGCTGGCGCAGCGCGCCGACCCGGGCTGTTGCCCCCTGCCCGGTCCTCTTGCCCCGGCGGCACACGACCTGCTGGAACTGTACGGCCCGATCATCGAGGCCGAAAGCATTACCGTGGCGCAACTGGGCCAGAGCCTGGACGGTCGCATCGCCACTCACACCGGACATTCCCAGTTTGTAACCGGTCCAGAGGATATCGAGCACCTGCATCGGCTGCGTGCATTGGTCGATGCCGTCGTAGTGGGTGCAGGCACCGTGGTGGCCGATGACCCGCGCCTGACCGTTCGCAAGGCCGAAGGAGCCCACCCGGTGCGTGTAATCCTCGATCCGGACGGGCGGATCCACTCCAGTGCCCGCGTCTTCCAGGACGGCGAGGTGAAAACGCTTGTCCTGCACGCAGCGGGCCTTGGTCCCTGCGAGATGCCCGACCACGTCCAATGCGTGGAGATGCCCACGGACCACAGCGGACGCTTCGCTCCACCGGAGATTCGGGACCGTCTGGCAGCGGATCATGGACTTCATCGGTTGCTGGTCGAGGGCGGAGGCCAAACGGTATCCCGCTTTCTGGCCAGTGACACCCTGGATCGCCTGCATCTGACGGTTGCCCCAATGCTGATTGGGTCGGGGCGGCACGGCATTACCCTGCCCGATATCGAAACGCTGGATCAGGCGCTGCGTCCGCCCTGCAGGATCTTCCGCCTGGGGGGCGATACGCTGTATGATCTGGATCTGCGCAGCAAGCCCTGACCTACCACTGCCAGGCGGCCCCCTCAGGCCAGGTTGTCGCGGATCGCGCGGGAGACAGCGTCAAGCTCCGCCGGGACCTTGGTCGGCTGTATCACGCTCTGGGCAATCGCGGTGTCCGGGTCCTTCAGCCCGTTACCCGTAAGGGTGCACACTACGGTGGAGCCCTCCGGAATCTTGCCCTCGCGGATATCGCGCAGGGCGCCGGCCAGTGACGCGGCTGACGCGGGCTCGCAGAAGACGCCCTCCTTCTCGGCCAAAAGCTTCTGTGCAGCCAGGATTTCGTCATCCTGGCATTCATCGAACCAGCCGTTGGATTCCTCGCGCACCTTCCAGGCCATGTCCCAGGACTGTGGATGCCCAATACGGATCGCCGTCGCCACGGTGTCCGGACTGTCGACCATCGCTCCACGCATGAACGGCGCGGACCCGGCGGCCTGATATCCGACCATGTGAGGGCGGTTGCCCACCATGCCGCCGCCGGCGTACTTGCAGTGGCCCTTGCAGTAGGAGCACGCATCGGTCACGTCGTCGCTGCTCTTGGCCGCCATTTCGCTGTAGCCGATCCAGTGCGCGGTGATGTTGCCCGCGTTGCCCACCGGCAGGCAGTGATAATCCGGGGCGCGGCCCAGTTCCTCGACGATCTCAAATGCCGCGGTCTTCTGCCCCTGCAGGCGATACGGGTTAACCGAGTTCACCAACGTCACCGGCGTGTTGGAGGCGACCTCCTTCACCAGGCGCATGCCGTCGTCGAAGTTGCCCTCGATCTGAATCACGGTGGCGCCGTGCATCATCGCCTGGGCCAGCTTGCCCATCGCAATCTTGCCATCGGGAATTACGACGAATGCCGTGATCCCGGCTCGTGCCGCATAGGCGGCGGCCGCGGCCGAGGTGTTGCCGGTGGAGGCACAGACAATCGCGCGGGAGCCCTCTTCAACGGCCTTGGTGACGGCCATGGTCATGCCGCGGTCCTTGAACGAACCGGTGGGGTTCAGGCCCTCGAACTTCACGTATATCTCCACCTCGCGCGCCAGATCGCGCGGGATGTTGTTCAGGCGGATCAGCGGCGTATTGCCCTCGCCCAGCGAGATGATGCGTGTGTCGTCGTGCACCGGCAGGCGGTCGCGATAGCGCTCGATCAGTCCGGTATAGCGATGTCCAAAGGCCATGGTGTTCTCTTTGTCGTTGCGAAAGGAGGAGCTCTAGGGAAACACTGATTGATGTACACGCTCGCGCTCGAGTCGCTTTTGCGCGCGAACAAGGCGCGGTGACTGCCGTGCAGTCATTCTGCACAAGGGAGCCGCAACGCTGTTCCCGCGCCCATTTTCGATAACAACGGGCGGCCGAGCCCCTGCTTTCAATGGCTTGTGGGGTTGGCACCCCAGGTTCCCCGATCCTGCGTTGCGGCCCTTGCCGGTAGAACCACTACCGGCTGCGCACCGCGCCTTGTCTCGGAAAACCTGGGGTGCCAACGCGAGTGTGTACATTAACCAGTGTTTCCCTAGCGCCCCAGACCTTCCATGCGGATGCGAGTAATCGGGGTCAGCAGGTGATCCAGTGCTTCGAGCGCGGCGATCGCCTCGTTCATCGCGCCCTCGCGGACCTTGTGCGTGAGCATGATGATCGTGGCCTCGCCGCGCTCTGGATCCGGCTCGCGCTGCAGAATCGCCTCGATACTGATGCCGTGCTCACCCAGGATGCGGGTGATATCGGCCAGCACGCCCGGACGGTCCTGTGTACGCAGGCGCAGGTAGAAGGACGTCTCCACCTCGGACAGATCCAGCACCGGCTTGTCCGACAGAGCATCCGGCTGGAAAGCAAGATGCGGGACCCGGTTCTCGGGATCCGTGGTCAGTGCGCGCACGACATCCACCAGATCGGCCACCACCGCGGAGGCGGTGGCCTCGGCACCGGCACCCGCCCCGTAGTACAGCGTCGGCCCCACCGCGTCGGCATTGACCAGAACCGCGTTCATTACACCATCCACGTTGGCGATCAGCCGACGTTCCGGGATCAGGGTCGGGTGCACTCGCAGTTCGTAGCCCTTGTCGGTGCGCCGGGCAATCCCCAGATGCTTGATGCGATAGCCCAGCTCGGCGGCGAAGCCGACGTCCTCGCGGGTGATATTGCTGATGCCCTCGACCGCCACACGGTCGAACTGCAGCGGGATACCGAAGGCGATGGACGCCAGGATCGCCAGTTTGTGCGCGGCATCAATGCCCTCTACGTCGAAGGTCGGGTCGGCCTCGGCATACCCCAGCGCCTGGGCCTCGGCGAGCACGTCGTCAAAGTCGCGGCCCTTGTCGCGCATCTCCGTCAGAATGAAGTTGCCGGTCCCGTTGATGATCCCGGCGAGCCATTCGATCTGGTTGCCGGCCAAACCCTCGCGGATGGCTTTGATGATCGGGATGCCCCCGGCCACCGCAGCCTCGAACGCGACCATCACGCCCTTTTGCTGGGCGCGCTGGAAGATCGTGTTGCCGTGCAGTGCGATCAGGGCCTTGTTCGCGGTGACCACGTGCTTGCCGGCATCGATCGCGGCGAGGGTCAGGTTCAGTGCCGGGTCGGTGCCGCCCATCAATTCGACTACGACCTCGACCTCGGGGTCGTTGACCACCTGTGCCGGATCCGTCGTGAGGCGAATCTGTTCGCAGTTGCATTCGCGGCTTCGCTCGACATCGCGCGCGGCGGCGGCTACGACCTGAATGCCGCGCCCTGCCCGGCGCGCGATCTCGATGCCGTTTCGTTCGAGTACATTGACCGTGCCGCAGCCAACCGTACCGAGTCCCAGGATTCCAATCTTTACCGGCGTCATAAAAGCCTTGCTTTGTCTAAGTTCGGGCGTTGAAGCCCGGATGAATTCCTGCTGGCTACTGGCCTCGTGCGGGCGCTGCCGGCTCCGTGGCCGCGTCCGCGAGGATCGAATCGGCACGGAACATGGCTTTGATCCCGCGCAGTGCCTGGCGCGTGCGCTGCTCGTTCTCGATCAGACTGAAGCGCACGAAGTCGTCACCATAGTTGCCGAAGCCGACACCCGGCGAGACGGCCACCTTGGCATCACGCAGCAGCTTCTTGGCGAACTCGAGTGATCCCATCTCGCGGTAGGGCTCGGGGATCGGCGCCCAGACAAACATGGTCGCCTTCGGTTTCTCCACCTGCCAGCCCAGCTTGCCGAGCCCCTCGCAGAGCACATCCCGGCGCGAACGATAGAGCTCCCGAATCTCCTCGACGCAGTCCTGCGGGCCCTCCAGTGCGGCAATGGCGGCTACCTGAATCGGCGTGAACGTGCCGTAATCCAGATAGGATTTGATACGCGCAAGCGCGGCCACCAGGGTTGGATTGCCGCACATGAACCCGACACGCCAGCCAGGCATGTTGTAGGTCTTCGACAGCGTGTAGAACTCGACCGCGAGCTCCTTCGCACCTGGCACTTCCAGGATCGACGGAGCCTTGTAGCCGTCGAAGCTGATCTCGGCATAGGCCAGGTCGTGCACGATCCAGATGCCGTGCTCCTTGCAGATCGCCACGACCTGCTCGAAAAACTCCCGGTCCACGCATTGCGTGGTCGGATTCGCCGGGAAGTTCAGGATCAGCATCTTGGGCTTGGGCCAGGAATCCTGAATTGCCCGCTCGAGTTCGGCGAAGAAATCCACTTCCGGCGTAAGCGGCACATGGCGTACGTCGGCTCCGGCAATGACACAACCGTAGGGGTGGATCGGATAGGCGGGATTCGGAACCAGTACCGCGTCGCCCGGCCCCAGGGTTGCCAGCGCCAGGTGGGCAAGGCCTTCCTTGGAGCCGATGGTCACGATCGCCTCGGTCTCGGGGTCCAAGTCCACATCGAAGGTGCTCTTGTACCAGCGCGTGATCGCCCTGCGCAGGCGCGGGATCCCCTTGGAAACCGAATAGCGGTGGGTGTCGCCGCGCTGCGCGGCCTCACAGAGCTTGTCGACAATGTGATCCGGGGTCGGCTGATCCGGATTGCCCATACCGAAGTCGATAATGTCCTCGCCGCGCGCGCGTGCCTCGGCCTTCAACTGGTTCACAATGTTGAAGACGTAGGGCGGGAGGCGCTCGATACGGGGAAAGACGTCGGTCACGGGTCAGGTCCTGGTTGGGCCAAGCGAGCCGGCGGCAGGTCTGGGGGGAACGCCGCGGAATCCCCTTAAATACCGCACCGGAAAGCGCGCCAAAGTATAACCCGGGCCCGTCTCTGTCAACGAATCGGCCACCAAACTGACCGCGCGGCGAACGCCTGTTCTTGAGCCTGTCTCCCGCCCGGAGTAGCGTGTAGCCATGCTGTTCTCCGAAGTCACCAGCGAGGAAACCTACATCGTGACCGGCTACGAGTCGGGCGCGGTGGGGATCAATCAGGTCGGGTATACCCAAAGCCTGATCGTGCGGCCGAATGCGCTGGAGCAAAACTGGCCGGTCGAGAATGTCGAAGACCTGGCAGTGGAGCACCTTCAGTCCGTGATTGACCACCCCCCGGAGGTGTTGCTGATCGGCACAGGCGAGGTACAACGCTTCCCGGATCGGGGTGTATGGCGCTACCTGCGTCACGAGGGGTTTGGCGTGGAGATCATGGATACGGCCGCTGCGTGCCGCACCTACAACCTGATCATGGCCGAAGGTCGTGAGGTGGCCGCTGCACTGATCATCGACGGTGACCGCTGAGGGAGACGCGGCAGCGCTTTCAGGAATTGGGCAGTACCTCATCGCCCTTCATACCGCGCGATTCAAGCAGCCGCCGCAGGCGTTTGAGCGCATCCATCTGGATCTGGCGCACGCGTTCCCGCGTCACCCCGATCTCGTCGCCCACCTGTTCCAGCGTCGAACGTTCGAACCCGTGCAGCCCGAAGCGCCGCACCAGTACCTCACGCTGTTTGTAATCCAGCTCTCCCAGCCACTCCTCCACGAGGTGCTGAAGGTCCTGATCCTCCAGCAACGAGGACGGCTCCTGCGCGTTCACATCGGCCAGAATATCCGTTAGCGAACGCTCACCATCCGGGCCCGGCGGTAGATCCATGGAAGTCGAAGGCTCCGACATTGCCCTAAGTTTCTGAATCTCCGCAACCGGCTTGCCCAGGCGCTGTGCCAGTTCTTCTTCGGTGGGGTCGCGGCCCAGCTCCTGGGTCAGGTTGCGGGCGATGCGCGCGTGCATGCGCAATTCCTTACTCACATGCACGGGGATACGGATGGTTCGCCCCTGGTTCATCAAGGCACGCTCGATGGTCTGCCGAATCCACCAGGTCGCGTAGGTCGAGAAGCGGAAACCGCGTTCGGGATCGAACTTCTCCACCGCGTGCATCAGGCCCAGGTTGCCCTCCTCGATCAAATCCAGAAGCGGGAGACCACGATTCAGGTAGCGTCGCGCGATCTTCACCACCAGCCGGAGGTTGCACTCGATCATGCGCCGCCGCCCGGATTCGTCGCCGTCGCGAGCCAGACGCGCGTACGTGCGTTCTTCCTCCGGCGTCAGCAGTGGTCGATATTCGATATCGCGCAGATAGATCTGGATAGCGTCGAGCTCGGCCGGACGTGCATCGCGCAGCGTGCGGGGGCGCACTGGAACGTCACGTTCCGGGGAAAGTTCCTTCTCGTCATCCGGGGCGGGCAACTCTTCTTCTTCAGGGTTTTCTCGAGCCGCCAGGGGGTCGTCGGTCGCGCGGATGTGGTCGGCGGCGGGCTCGTTCTCACCTGACAGGCCGGTTCCGTCGTCCATCAGGTGTTCTTCGTCCAGTTCCGAATCAACCGGCTTCCGGGATTTAGCCATGGATGCCCTGTACTCCCTTTATTTATCTAGCGATCCGGCAGGTATCGGGTCGGATCCACGGGTGTTCCATCTACCCTTATCTCGAAGTGCAGCATTGGGCGCTCCGCGCCCGATGACCCAAGACGCGCAATCGTGTCGCCGGCCTCGACCTGATCCCCTTCGGAGACCAGCAATTCGTCGTTGTGGCCATAGGCACTCAGAAAACGCGCGTCGTGTTTCAGGATGATCAGTCGACCATACCCCACCAGGCCTCCACCTGCATAGACTACCTCCCCCGACCGGGTGGCCCGCACGTCATCACCACGCTCCCCGCCAATGGCGAGGCCTCGCCGCGTCCCACTGCTCGAAAAGCCGCGAAGGACATCCCCGTCTGCCGGCCACTGCCAGTCACCCGGATCATCGGGCGGTGGATCCGAGCGTTGCGTTTCGCGAGAGGACCCATTGTCACTGTCGCTACGACTCGCGGTCTGCTGGTCTTCGCGTTCCTGGCGGGGTGCCTGTGGTGGTGACGAGCGCGCGGTCCCGCGCAGGCGTAGCTCCTGACCGGGATAGATGATGTACGGGGCACTGATCGCGTTGCGCTGGGCCAGTTCGCGCCAATTCAGGCCATAACGCTGGGCGATGCGGTACAGGGTTTCTTCGCGCTGAACGGTGTGCGTTGTGGGGATATCGCTGGTGCGGGGAGAGTCGGTGGTCGTGGGGGCTCGTGTGGCACAGCCGGTGACCAGAGCAACCACCAGACCGGCGATGGCTATCAGTAAAAGCACTTGAGCGAATCGCCGGTTCAAGGTGCTATTCCATGAACAGCACGATCACCATCGCGCCCAGAAGAACCACTACCCCCGCCCAGCCAATGCGCTCCATATAGGGCCGCAGGTGCTGCTCGGCTCGGGGTCCTGCCCAGGCCATCACCAACGCCACGAGGAAGAACCTCAGCCCGCGTCCGATCAACGAAGCGATCACGAATGGGATTAGGGCCATGGACAGGGCGCCCGCCGTCACCGTAAACAGCTTGTAGGGGATCGGCGAGAACCCGGCGATCAGCACGACCCAGACCCCCCAGACGCTGAACCAGGCCTCGGCCTGTGCGAGTTCCTCGCCATATCCCCAGCGTTCCAGCCATGGTCCGATTCCTTCGAAAGCCGCCCAGCCGATCAGGTAGCCCAGCAGCCCTCCCAGCACGGAGAAGATCGTCGTGAGGGCGGCCAGGCGCCAGGCCGCCCGCGGACGGGCGGCCGCCATCGGTGCCAGCATGACATCGGGCGGCACCGGGAAAAAGGAGGATTCGGCGAATGACAGCGTCGCCAGGTAACGCGGAGCATGTCGGTGCCGCGACCACTGCATCACACGGTCATAAAGTGGCTCAAACAGCTTCACGCGATACCCTTCGGGGGAGAACCATCATGCCGGAACACGCGGAAACCTCACTGCTCGGCTCCCGGCAACATGGGAACGAACATGACCGCATCGAGGATGTCGCGCACGTAGGCCTCTTCGGTACGCGTATAGCGCACCAGTTGCTGCCGTCCGTCCGGGCCCTCCACCGGAGCCACCAGGCGACCATCGAGAGCGAGCTGTGTCAGGAGCGTTTCCGGAACATTGTGTGGCGCGGCGGTCAGGATGATGCCGTCGAATGGTGCCCGTTCCGGCCACCCCTCTGCCCCATCGCCGTGTCGAAGGTTGACGTTGTTGATCCCCAGGCGACTCAGCAATTCCCGTGCATTGCGGCTCAGCGCCTGGATGCGTTCGACGGAATAGACCCGATCCACCAGTTGAGCCAGTACCGCCGCCTGATATCCCGAACCGGTGCCAATCTCCAGTACCGTACTCACAGGGCCGCCCTCGAGCAGCGCCTCGGTCATCCGCGCCACGATAAATGGCTGCGAAATCGTCTGCCGATGGCCAATAGGCAGCGCGATGTTCTCGTAGGCGCGATGGCTCAGTGCCTCTTCGACAAACATATGCCGAGGCACCGTACGAATGGCCTCGAGCACACGAGGATTGTGGATACCCTGCCCTTCCAGCAAACGGAGCAGCCGCTCGCGTGCTCTCCCCGACGTCAACCCCGCGCCGCGCGCATCAGGAACCATGGTGGCTCCCCGGCGCTCCATCCTCCAGCCAGCGACCTACCGTATCGATGGCGTCGTAACGCGTTAGATCCACCTGAATTGGAGTCACCGACACATATCCCTCACGTACTGCATGAAAATCCGTACCCGGACCGGCGTCCTGTTCCGACCCCGCCGGACCGACCCAGTAGATGGGGCGCCCGCGGGGGTCGGCGTCCGCGATCATCGGCTCCGCACGATGGCGGTTACCCAGACGCGTCGCCTGTACACCACGAATGCGTTCGCGCGGCAGATCCGGGACATTGACGTTCAGGATCGTGGCAGCCGGCAGCGGCACGCGGTGTATACGGTCCAGCAAGTCCAGGACGATACGACCCGCCGCATCATAGTGTTCAAGGTCGATCCCCACCAGCGAAACCGCGATCGCCGGCAGGCCCAGAAAACGGCCCTCCATGGCGGCCGCAACGGTACCCGAATAGAGCACGTCATCGCCCATGTTGGCCCCGGAATTGATTCCCGAAATCACGACATCCGGCTCCCAGTCACCGAGCAGACCGGTCAAGGCCAGATGCACACAATCCGTCGGAGTCCCGTCGACCTGAATTCCGTCACCACCCACCTCGCGCGCCCGTACGGGTCGCACCAGCGTCAAGCTGTTGGACGCACCACTACGGTCGCGATCCGGCGCGACCACACGCACCTCGGCGACCTCACGCAGACAATTCGCCAGACACTGGATGCCGGGCGCATGGATACCGTCGTCGTTACTTACCAGAATGCGCATGCGGATTGGGGGTCACCGGGAAGATGCCTAATATACTGGAATCGGAACACCGAGCGCGGTCATGAACCTCAGCGTTTCCCTGAAGTTCTTTCCGTCCACGCCACGGAAAACGCGAGTATCCTGCCATGAACTCCGGCAATGATCCCAACGACAGGCCCGACGACACGGATGAATTTCTGCGTGCGATTGGCGATGTGCGACGCTTGCACCATGATCAGGCGGACACAGGCAAGCCGCGTCCGCCAGCCCGTGCGCGCCAGCGTGATCAGGATGACGCGGCCGCCCGTGCCGACTGGCTAAGCGATCCCATCGGGGCCTCGGACCTGCAGCCAGGCGACGAATTGCGGTATGCCCGCGACGGCATCAGCCACCGCGTTTTTCGCAAGCTGCGCAATGGACATTACCGTGTGGAGGACGAGCTCGACATGCACGGGATGTTCGCGGACGAAGCCAGACACGCCATCGCTCGGTTTCTCGATCAGGCACGCGAGCGCGGGCGGCTTTGTGTGCGCGTGGTTCACGGCAAGGGCATGCGCTCACGGCAGCGAGGGCCGGTGCTCAAGGGACTCACCGATCACTGGCTCCGCCAGCGGCACGACGTACTGGCGTTCTGTTCCGCCCCGCCCACCGATGGGGGCACCGGTGCGGTCTACGTCCTCCTGAAACGCGCGTCGGGGCCGGCCCGTTAGCCTAACGTTAGAACGGCCGGCAGATGTACTTCAGTCACATATTCCCATTCGCTGATTTTTGAGCCTAGACTGATTCCAGGCTCTACGCTGGAAACTCAAGCCAGGAAGTGGTTCACGTTTTTCCTGTACCGATCCTTGCAAACTCCAGCAATCCGTACCATGCTTTGTATAGGTATTGTACAGACCTGTGGGACGCAACGGACATTGCATTGGGAGGTCCTGTCCATGAAGAACTGGAAGCTAGCCCCGATCGCCCTTGGCCTGGCCGCGTTCGTCGGTACCAGCGGATACGCTCTCGGCGACGATGACGCCACCAAGATGACCGACGAAGAACTGCAGGATCAGATCGCGCAGAGTCGTGCCGCGATAGAGCAGTTCGCCAGCACCCTTCAAAGTGAACTGATGGCGGCGATGGAAGAAGGTGGCCCCATTCAGGCCATCGAGGTGTGCAACGAGCGTGCGCCCGAGATCGAGCAGAGGATTTCGGCCGAATTCGGCCGGGACATCGGCCGCACCAGCTTGAAAATCCGCAATCCGGAAAACAGCCCGGACGAGTGGGAACGTATCCAGCTCGAGCACTTTGAGTCGCAGCGTGCCGATGGCACTCCGGCCGACCAACTGGATCCGCGCCACGAGGTCGTTGAGGACGAGGATGGCGCGCGCTTCCGCTTTATGGCGGCCATTCCTACCGGCGGAGCATGTCTGGCCTGCCATGGCACTGACATCAGTAGCGACGTCAAACACGCGCTCGAGCGTCTGTATCCCGACGATGAGGCCACCGGCTTCAGCGAGGGTGATGTGCGTGGCGCGTTCACGATCACCCACGAGATGTAGGCCTCAAGTCCTTGTGCTTCAAAGGCCGCCTTCGGGCGGCTTTTTTGTGTGTTGGCGACATTGCCCGCGTCAGAGCATATTCGTGCTATTTTTAGAACGGCAGAGTACCCGAACCGAGGGTGTCCCCAGGTCGGGTCTGCCACTTGCCCAGCACACGAATCTGACCAAATATGACGCGAACGATTGACGCCGAACTCCTGGCCCTTGCCGTAGACGCTTCCAATGATGGCGTCGTCATCGCAGAACGCGAAGGCGACGACAACATCCTCATCTACGTGAACCGCGCGTTCGAAGAACTGACCGGCTATCGCTCCGAGGAGATCCTCTATCGTGACTGTCGTTTCCTTCAGGGGGACGATACCGGCCAGGAAGCGCGCTCGGAGATTCGCACGGCGATGGAGGAAAACCGGCCCTGCCGGGTGACACTGCGCAACTACCGTAAGGACGGCTCGCTGTTTTGGAACGAGCTGTCACTCACGCCGGTGTTCAACGACGAAGATCGGCTGACCTACTACATTGGCATCCAGAAAGACATCACGGCCCGCGTCGAGGCGGAGCAACGCGCCGAACAAGCGGAACAAAAGCTCAAGCAGACTGAGGCCCGTTCCGCCTGAAGGCTGTCCCGGGCTGCCTTGCGAAGCCCGCCCCACTACGGCGCGACCGCTTCAGGCGCCTCGCCAATCAGTGCGTCAAGAATGCTGGTCGCATATTCCCCAGGACCGAGTTCGATTTCCAGGCGCAGGTCGTTGTCCTGCCATTCCCAGCCGAGTGACGCCGGAAGGAGTCGCAGGGCCCGGCGCGCGGGCTTTATGCCCTGCGCCTCCAGCCCCGACGCCAGGGTTTCGAATCGTCGGGCACTGTGCGCTTCCAGGCTGTGTACCTCGCCCGTCGTCAATCGTTCGCCCCGACCCCACAGCGGGCCCGTCGGATGGATCACGCCCGTCGCCAGGCGCTGCTCGATGTCGGTCGTGACCTCGGGAACCGCAAACACACTGCCGGATCCCTGGAAGGTTGCAACGTCACCTGGCCGAAAACTTGCCCAGGTCCCGTCGCTTACACGCTCGGCCAGCACGGCGTTGAATATTGCAGAACGCGCCGAAGACAGCAGCAGACTGCGCTGGTTGCGTCCTCGGGGCGCCCGTCCACCACCCAGCCACCGCTCAGCCTGCTCCAGGTTGCGGCGGCCGAATCGTTGCTGACCGAAGTAGTTCGGCACCCCTTGTTCACAGATCCGCCGAAGGACCTGCTCGGCCCCGTCGCGATTACCCGTGACGCCACGCAGCCAGATGACAAAGCGGTTCCCCGCCAGATGGCCGGTGCGCAGCTTGCGCGAATGCCGCTTCGCACGCAGTACTCGAACTTCGCCCTCGACGCTCCCATTCATGTGTTCTGTCAGGGTTGAAGCCGATTGCCAGTCCGGCTCGGCGTTGGTCGTACACTGCACGCTGAACCACTGGCGCGTGACGGCCTGTCGGTCCTTGCGCCCGGCATAGCTCACCTGTGCCCGCGGTACCTGGCATGCCCGCGCCAGAGCCACGGCGACATCCTCGGTGTTGAGCAACCGCTTCTCGACCTCCAGCCAGAGGTGTTCCCCGCTCCCTTCGGGCGCGGTCGCTGGGAGTTCGAACACGCAAAAATCTTCGGGGGCCTGTTTTACTCGCGCCGAGATCGGGGCTGGCCAGGGATATACCGGTGTCATGCCCCCGACCCTCGAGGCCTGGATGGTTCCGCAACGTTGTCGCGCAGGTAAACAGGCTGGGCGTGTTCGGGCGCTATGGCCTCGCCGCGCTCCCACGCATCCACGGCCAGCATGGCGACCTCGCGCGCGCGTGGCAACGCATCCGGGTATACCCGTCCCGGGCTTAGCCCACTTCGCTCGAGTAGCTCGGGATAGGCCAAAAATCCGGAGCCAATGCCCTGCTGCGGCGAGCCTCTCCATGCGGGCAGCACCTGGCTTGGCGCCGATACCTGCTCCTGGGCCGACTGCGCGCGCCCGCCGACGATGGCATTCAGGCTCCAGTACACCTCGCCCATACGTGCATCGATGGCCGCGAGTCCTTCCTCCGGAGATGTCTCGGGCTCTTCGCGTACGAGCTGCTGCGCCAGCGCCTGCAGGGTCGAGATGGGCAAGACAGGGCGATCGAGAGCAAAGGCCATTCCCTGTGCGGCCCCCAGCCCCAGGCGCACGCCAGTGAACGCCCCGGGTCCACGCCCCACGGCGACGGCATCCAGCGAAGTTCGAGCGATATCCGCTCGCGCGAGGAGTTCCTCCACCTGACGAAGAATCAGCTCGCCATGTTTGCGTGGGGCTTGCGCCTCGACCGAGTCCAGGACTCCATCCACCCACAGCGCGGCGGAGCACATTTCGGTACAGGTCTCGATGGCGATCAATCGCATCCGATACGCTCCCGGGCCGTCGCGAGAAACTGCAAGGCTGCTACCGGATCACGTGTACGATGGAAAGGTGGCAGGCTGGCGAGGAACCGACGTCCATACGCCTTTCCGGTCAGGCGCGGGTCGCAGATGGCGAGAATCCCGGAATCATCGGCATCGCGAATCAGGCGCCCGGCTCCCTGTTTTAACGCCAGCACCGCCTGCGGCAGGCTGAATTCCATGAATGGCGAGCGGCCTTCGGCCTCCAGAGCCTGAGCCCGGGCCTGCAAGACGGGATCGTTCGGCGCCGCGAATGGCAGTCGGTCAATAATCACGACCGTCAGGGCCTCTCCCCGGATGTCCACGCCCTCCCAGAAGCTGTGGGCGCCCAGCAGCCAGGCGGTCCCACTCTCGCGAAACTTCGCCAGCAGGTCGGCCCGAGGCTGTTCGCCTTGCACCAGCAGTTCGCGGTCGGGCAATTCGGCGCGCAACAGGGTTGCCGCTTCCTGCAAGGCTCGGTGGCTGGTGAACAGAAAGAACCCGCCACCGGGGTTATCCCGCAGCAACGGCCAGGCCCAGGCGACGCAGGCGCGGGTATAGTCCGGGCTGTTCGGGTTGGGCAGTGGCGGGTGCGGATGTACCAGGCACGCCTGCCGGGCGAAGTCGAACGGGCTTTCCAGCCGCTCCTGGGCGACATCCACCGGCAGGCCCAGACGCCGCGCCGCATGGGTGAAGTCTTCTCCAACGGCCAGCGTGGCCGAGGTAAACACCCATGCCGCGGGACGCGCAGCACGACGCTGAGCAAGCGGCCGTGCCGCATCCAGCGGGGTCCTGTGCAGGATGACGCTCTGTGCGAATCGCTCGACCCAGGCGACGGTATCCGCTGTGTCGTCGCGCCAGGCCTGCAGGCGTTCCCTCATCAGCAGTACACGCCCCTGCACCTGTTCGAGCCCGGGGCCTCGTTCGGTGGCCGGCGCCAGTGCATCGCCAAGCGCGCACAGGGCCCCTTCAAGTTCCTTGATCAGGGGATCCATCCGGCCCTGATCGTTCACGGCTTCCCAAGCCGCACGCGATTCCATGCCCTGCGTTCTCTCGAGCAGCTTTTTCACCACGGTTTCGAGTTCGACTGCGGCCTCGCGAATCGCCACCATGTCGGAGGCCGCCTGCTCCTGTTCCCGCCGTACATCACGCGCCAGATCGCGCAATGCACGGCTTCCTACCGCAACGCCAAAAAATGCACCTGCAATTTCTGGGAGTTGGTGAGCTTCGTCCACGATCACGGCGTCCACTTCGGGCAGGAGTTCACCAAAGCCCTCTTCCTTCAGCGCCATGTCGGCCAGCAGGAGGTGGTGATTGACCACCACGACATCCGCATCCTGGGCGCGCTTGCGCGCCTGCACTACGAAGCAGTCGTTGTACTGTGGACATTCGCTGCCCAGGCAGTTGTCGACCGTCGAGGTCACCTGGGGCCACAGTGGCGAGTCTTCGGCAAGGATCCCGGCCTGCCCCAGATCGCCCGTCGGATGGGTCCGCGCGAATTGGCGCAGCGCTTCGATCACGGGCATTCGTTCGCGCTGGGCACTGCGCCGCGTCTGCCCGCTGGCGTCGGCGGCAGCGAGCTCCAGACGGTAGTGGCACAGGTAGTTGGCGCGGCCCTTCAACAGCGCGGTGCGCGGCCGATAGCCCAATGCCGAGCAGACGGTCGGCAGATCACGCTCGTAGAGCTGGTCCTGCAAGGTCTTGGTGCCCGTCGAAACCAGTGCCTTGCGTCGCGCCTGCAGGACCGGCACAAGATAGGCAAAGGTCTTCCCGACCCCGGTGGCCGCCTCGACCAGTAATGCCGTTGGTGCCTGCCCCAGGGCCGATTCCACCGCTGCCGCCATGCGCTGCTGCGGCTCACGCGGGCGGAACCCCTGCAGCGCCTGCGCGAGGTCCCCCCCGGGGCTTAGCGCGCGCACCGCCGGCGACTCGGACGTGGCCGACACAGCTGATTCGACGAACTCAGACAACGCCGGTTTCCAGCCTCTGGATGGCGTCCTGGGCCTCCCGCGCGCCTTCTTCGTCGCCCATCGCCTCGCGCGCGGCCCTGATCACACGCCAGTTCTCCAGCGCGAGGGTGCGGTCCCGCTCCCCGTCGAGTTGCAGCGAACGTCCGGCCAGGCGATCCGCCTGAGGATAGTTGCCCTGCTCCAGCCGGATGCGGGCCATTTGATGCCAAAGCGATGCATCCCGTGGAGCGATCCGCAGGGCGCGTTCGAGCTGCTGAGCCGCACGCTCGAGGTTACCCTCGCTGCGTGAGCCCTCTGCCTGCTCGGCTAGTGCCAGGGCGGCCGACGGTGTGGTCTCCGGCTCCGGCACGGGCTCGCGATCGCGGGCCTCCTCGTGCGGAATGGGTTCCGGCTCCGGGGCCTCGGCCGCTGGCGGTTCCTCTGGGGCGGGTGCTCGTGTTTCCGGTACCGCACAGGCAGCCAGGAACACGACGGTCAGTAACGCACCGATCGGTTGTGGACGAATCCGCAGGCGAACGTGAATGGGGGAAGTTGGAATCATTAGCGGAAGAGTCTCTCGAAGAAGCCCCGTTCATCCGGGGTTCGGCCCGTATCGCAGTCGGCACGGTTCTCGGGCATGGAATTCTGCCAGAACGGAAGCGATTTCACCGCCTCGCAGGCATGATCTTCCCGTTCCACACGACCGCCGGATTTCAGATCGATCTCCTGGTAGGCAATCTCGGGGTGACGATCAAGTCGCAGCGAACGGGCGCCAAGACCCGCCATCACATCGGCCCATATGGGCGCCGCGGCCGCCCCTCCGGTCAGGCCCGTCGCTTCGTTGTCATCCATCCCCAGCCAGATCACCGTGACGTAACGGTCGTCGAAACCGGCGAACCAGCTATCCCGAAAGTTGTTCGTGGTGCCTGTCTTGCCCGCTACAACGCGCCCCGGGAGGCGCTGGCTGATCTGGCGCCCGGTGCCCTCGGTGGTGACATCATGCAGGGCATGCGTCAGAAGGCTCACGGCGCCGTCCGGTACGGCGCCACGCAGCTCCAGACCGTAGTGGGACAAGACCTCGTCCTCCAGGTCGAGGACGTCCCGAATCGCCCGGGTGCCGGTCGCATAGCCGCCGTTGGCCAGAGCCTGGTATAACCCGGCCACCTCCAGCGGCGACAACTCAATCGCGCCGAGGGCCAGCGACGGCAGCGGCGCCGGGGTGCGCTGCAAGCCAAGCGTCTGTAGCACGTCGATCAGCTGCGAAATGCCGATCTCCTGGGCCAGCCGCACCGTGGCGACGTTGTAGGACTGTACGAGCGCCTCCCAGGCCGTCACGTCGCCACGGTGCTCGCGGTCGAAATTGCGCGGCGTCCAGGGCTCACCATGCGGCAGCTGGATGGTCATCGGGCTGTCATCGAGCAGGCTCGCAAGCGTATAGCGCCCCGGTTGCGTCAGCGCAGCCAGATAGACGAAAGGCTTCAACACCGATCCGACCTGCCGCTGCGCCTCGACCGCCCGGTTATAGCCGGGAAACTGCGGATTGCGATCCCCCACTACCGCGAGCACCTCTCCCGCCTGCGGGTCGGTGACGACGGCTGCAGCCTGCAGCCGCTCCAGATTGGATCCGCGTTGCTCGATCACGCGATCGACGCCCGACTTCAGTCGGTCCTCCAGGGTGAGCTGCACGACCGGATCCATCGTGGTGAAGATTCTGAGCCCCTCGCTGCGCAGGTCTTCGTCGGCGTAGTCGGCGCGCAGCTCGCGGCGCACCATGTCGAGAAACGCCGGGAAACGGCTGCGTCCCTGCGGCACCACGGGGGAGACATCCAGTTCGGTATCGAGAGCGGCCTCGATCTGCTCGGCATCGGCCAGGCCGGTTTCCAGCATGGCGCGCAGTACCTGGTCGCGACGTGCCTTGGCACGCTGGGGATGCCGCCGTGGATCGTAGTAACTCGCGCCGCGCGCAAGCCCCACCAACAGGGCGAGCTGGTCCAGCCGCAGTTCGTTCAGCGGGCGCTGGTAGTAAAACTGGGAACCCTGACCGAATCCGTGGATCGCCCGTTCGCCCGCCTGGCCGAGATACACCTCGTTGAGGTAGGCCTCGAGTATTTCGCGCTTGGAATAGCGTCGCTCCAGCAACAGGGCCATGACCGCTTCGTTGGCTTTGCGTGCGAGGGTCTGATCGCGTGTCAGATAAAAATTCTTGACCAGTTGCTGTGTCAGGGTGCTGCCGCCCTGGACCGTCCGACCCGCACGCAGGTTGGCCATGGCGGCACGGGCAATACCCGCCGGGTCCACCCCGCGGTGCGACATGAAGCGACGATCCTCGATCGCCAGCAGCGCACCAATCAGTTCGCGCGGCACCTCGTCGATGGATACCAGGATGCGATCTTCTCCATGGGTCGGGTATATGCTCCCGACCAACAGGGGTTCGACCCGCATCAGGTCCACGCGACCGCCGTTTTCCTGCTCGCGCACGGACTGTACGCGTCCGTCGGCAAAATCCACCCGCACCGAGTGGGCCGGTTCTGGCCCGTCACCGAAGGTAAATGGCCGCGTGGTGAATGACACCCGGCTGCCATCCACGCGATACTCGCCCGGACCACTGCCCTGCTCACTGCTGCGATAGTTCAAGGCTTCGAGTTCCGTCTCGAGTGCCTGTGGCGTGAGCACCCGCCCTTCGTACAGTTCCAGCGGCCGCGCATAGACGCGTGCCGGCAGGGCCCAGCGCTGTCCCTCGAAGCGCTCGCGAATCTCCTGGTCCAGCGACACCACATAGATCGCGCCAACGCCCATGCCGGCCAGTAACAGCCCCGCGAACAGCCACACCCCCGCGCCAAGAAAGCGACGCAGGCCTCGGGATGCAGAACCTCGGCGGGAACGAGCGGTGCGTTTTCGGGCCATGGGGGCGTGTGAAGACCACGGAAAGGAATGGGAACCACCCCAATGTTAACCTGACCGGGAGGAACGGGCATGCCGCGATGCAGCGTTTCCGGGAACGAATCGGCACAAAAGCCGTCCACCCGATCGCGAGCCGGCAATCCGATGGAGACGTGATGAGCGCGCTGGAAGAACATCAGCAACAGTTGCAGGCCCTGATTGCCACACTGGGGTTTCCCGAACCCGCGCCGCGTGACCAGGTGCAGCGGATCGAGACCCACATCTCGACGGTCATCCTCGCGGGTGACTATGCCTACAAGTTCAAAAAGCCTCTGGCGCTGGGATTCCTGGACTTTTCCACGCTGGAGGCACGCAAGCACTTCTGCGAGACCGAGCTGGAGGTAAACCGCCGCCTGGCCCCGCAGATCTATCTCGACGTGGTGACCCTGAACGGTGAGGCCACGGCCCCGCGCATCAACGGCGAAGGACCAGTCCTGGATTATGCCGTGTGCATGCGTCGGTTCGATCGCCGCAAGCAGCTGGACAACCTGCTGGAGAAAGGCCGACTGCCAAGCGCGGCCATGGACGCGCTTGGCCATTACATCGCGGAGTTTCACGAACGCACGGAGCGGGCGGACGCCGACTCGCCTCATGGCACTCTTGAGGCGGCGACCCAGCCCATGCTGGATAACTTTCCGGCGCTCTCGGAAGCAGTACGTGGCGAAGCTGAGCGCGCCCGCCTGACAGCGCTGGAACGATGGACCCGCCGCGAGATCGACCGTCTCGGTCCGTTTCTGGAGTCGCGGCACCGCGGGGGCTTTGTCCGCCACGGACATGGCGACCTGCATCTGGGCAACATCGTGTATGTCGAAGACCCGGAACGAGGTGAAGCTCTCGCGGCCTTCGACGCCATCGAGTTCGACCCCGATCTGCGCTGGATCGACGTGATCTCCGAGATCGCGTTCACAACGATGGATCTTCTGTCACGCGAGGCGCGTGCACATGCCTGGCGATTGCTGAATGCGTATCTCGAAGGTCGTGAAGACTTCGCCGGGCTCGCACTCCTTCCTCTCTACCAGGTCTATCGTGCGTTGATCCGAGCCAAGGTGCAGGGCATCCATGCACAAGAGTCCCATTTGCCGTCGGACGAACAGGCCGCACACCGTGCGCAGATGGGCCGTTACCTTGCGCTGGCGGAACGCCTGACCGAGCCGGGTACGCCTCGCCTGATTCTGATGCACGGCGTATCCGGCAGTGGGAAGACCGTGATCAGTACACAAATTATCGAGGCCCTCGGGGCATTGCGGCTGCGCTCCGATATCGAGCGCAAGCGCATGGGCGACGAGGTCTCGTACAGCGAGGAGGCACGCGGGCAGATCTACTCTCACCTGCGCGAGCGCGCCGATACCCTTCTCGCACTAGGCCATACCGTAATCGTGGACGCGACCTTCCTGACACGTGCCCACCGGACACCATTCCAGAAGCTCGCCACCCGCCACCAGGCTGGCTTCGCGGTGGTCGCCTGTCATGCCAGCGATCGGATACTGCACCAGCGTCTCGAACAGCGCGCAGCGGCTGCTCAGGATGCCTCCGATGCGGATTACCAGGTGATGCAGCAACAACGCCCGCAGCAGGAATGGCCAACCGGTGCGGAAGGGGTGGTGGAGGTTGCGCCGGAACAACCCCTGGACACCGATGCACTCGCACGGCAGCTTTTGCAACCGGTTTCCGCCTGATCCCGCGTGGCCATGTCACAATAGACCCTGGTTCCTCTCTTGCAAATGCTCATGTCCCGTACTCTCGCCCTGCTCCCGGCCGCTGGCCTCCTGACCCTGGCGGCGGCTCTGCCGGCCCAGGCCGACGCTCTCTTGCACTACATCGACGACGAAGGGCTCGAGAGTCAGATCCTGGTGCGTGACCACATGATCCGCATGGAGTTGAACGAGGCGATTAGCGGGACTTCCGGTTACATGTTGTTCGACGCACGCAATGACCAGCTCACCGTGGTGGACGACGACGACCAGACCTATTTGCCGCTGACCCGCGAGGTGATGGACCAGCAGATACAGGCGATGACCGACATGGTCAGCGACCTGCGCCGACAGATGGAACAGCTCCCCCCCGATGTTCGCGAACAGCTGAAACAACAGCTCGGCATCGGCCCCGAGGGATTCGAGGCCGATATCAGTACCCGCGAGACCGGCGAACAGCGGGATATCGGAGAGTTTGTCTGTAGCGAGATCGAGGTCTTGATCGACGATCGCCCCCAGAGCACGGTCTGCGTCGCCGACGCGCAGTCTCTGGGGCTGGAGGAATCCGATTTCCAGACCCTCGGGGCCTTGATGGATCGGCTTTATGAGCTGTCGTTGCGCGCCCTCGAGGCGGGAGGGCCCATGGCTTCCCAGATGGGGGCGTCCCTGCTCCCGCGTGTGGAGGGAATCCCGCTGGAGGTTCGCGAATACGAGGGTGTCACAACCCGGCTGGCAGGACTGTCCACCGATCCACTGAGCGAGGCCCTGTTTCAGGTGCCCGAAAGCTATGAAGAAACCGAGATGTTCTAGTCTTCCGGGGTCTTTGGCCGGCTACGGGCTGGAGCCGGCCAGTATCCTGCCTGTTCTGGGGCTGGGGCTTGCACTAGTCCTGGTCGGGTGCGCGGGCAGTCCCGAGCCACGTGGGCCTGCCCCGGAACCGATCCAAGTGGACCCGGAGCCCCAGGTAGTCGAAGGCTCCATGAGCTACACGCCCGAGGTGGAACTGAAGCGTTCGGAGGTCGTGCTTGCGGCGCTTGGTCATCTGGATGCGCCTTATCGCTATGGCGGTACCGACGCCAGCGGGCTCGACTGTTCCGCGCTGGTACAGCGCGCATACCGCGAAGCGGGTCGCGATGTGCCCCGCACGACCGGCGAGCAGGCCGAGGCGGCCATCCAGCGTGATGGTGACCCAAGTCCCGGCGACGTCGTCTTCTTCGCGATAAACGGGAATCAAATCGACCATGTCGGGGTCTATGTCGGTGAAGGCCGATTCGTCCACGCACCCAGTTCGCGCGGGCAAGTCCGCATCGAGGAACTCGACAATCCCTACTGGGGCCCGCGCACCCGATTCGCAGGCCATTTCTTCGACTAAGCGGGCCTCGGGCCCCTGGAACCGACTACGAGGAAGGAACCATGAAGGCATCCCCCCATCTGCCCCAACTACTGTGCCGTTCGGTACTCGCCCTGGCCCTGAGCGCGGGCCTGGCGCTGGGCGCGACCGCCAGTGCTTATGAAACCGTAATGGACACCGACGAGCGCGTGATCTTCAAGATCGAGGGCGACTTCGATCACTACTTCGAGATGGTGGAAGAAGCGATTTCTGCCGAAGGTCTGGTGATCAACAACGTTGGTTTCATCGCGAACATGCTCGACCGTACCGCCGGGCAGGAGAGCGGCGAGGGTATCTACCTGGATGGCAGGTCAGTGGACTTCTGCAGCGCAACCTATTCCCGGGCCACGATGGAAGCCGATCCCCACAACATGGTGTTCTGCCCCTACATCATCACCGTCTACGAGCTGACCGACGAGCCCGGCGTCGTGTACATGGGCTATACCCCGGTACCCGAGGTCGGCGATAAAGAGTCCAAGGAAAGCTTGCGGGCCGTGAATGAACTGGTCGAGCGCATTATCAAGGAAGCCCTCGCGTTCTGATTGCCAGCGCAACCCAAAAAAGCCCGGCAGCCAAAGGCTTGCCGGGCTTTTTTATACCCAACTGAAACGGGCCACCCCTAGGGAGACGCTGATTTAATCGCGCGTCCGCGCTCGAGTCGCTTTTGCGTGGGAACAAGGCGCGGTGACTGCCGTGCAGTCATTCTGCACAAGGGAACCGCAACGCCGTTCCCGCGCCCGTTGTTGATCAAAAACGGGCGGCCGAGCCCCTGCAGTAAATGGCTTGCGGGGTTGGTGCCCCCTGTTCCCCGATCCTGCGTTGCGCCCCGAATCAATCAGCAACGGGCGGGTAGAACCACTACCCGCTACACGACGCGCCTTGTCTCGGAAAACAGGGGGCACCAACGCGGACGTGCGATTAAATCAGCGTCTCCCTAGGGCGTCTGATCCTCCTCTGCGCCTTCCTTCTTCACCGGCAGGAGCACCTGGCGGTCCACGCCCAGAAGCAAGGCTGCCGTCGCTGCGATAAAGATCGACGAGTAGGTCCCCACGATCACGCCGATAATCAGCGCGACCGAGAAGTTCTGAAGCGCCGCGCCGCCCAGGAAGGCCAGTGCAAACAACACCAGCAAGGTGGTCGTACTGGTGATGATCGTACGCGCCAGGGTCTTGTTCACGGCGATATTCATGACTTCTTCGGTGCCCTTCTTGCGCAATATACGGAAATTCTCCCGTATTCGGTCGTAGACAACGATGGTGTCATTCAATGAATACCCGATCACCGCAAGCACCGCGGCCAACACCCCCAGGTCGAACTCGAGTTGCAAGAGCGAGAAGATGCCAAGCGTGATCACCACGTCGTGGATCAACGCCAGCACCGACCCGATCGAAAAACGCCACTCAAATCGAACGGCCACGTAAATCAGAATCCCTGCCAGGGCGTAGATCATCGCCAGCCCGCCCTGCTCGCGCAGCTCCTCGCCCACGGCGGGCCCGACGAACTCCACCCGCCGTAGATCCGGGTCGTCCGGCCCGCCGTCCTGCAGCACATTGAGTACGCGGTTGGAAAGGGTTGCGGGGTCGTCGTCATCCTCGCTCGGGGGCAGCCGAATCAGCACATCGCGGGAGGTGCCAAAGGTCTGCACCTGTGCCCCGGAAAAGCCGCCTGCGGCCAGTGTCTCGCGGATCGGATCCAGCTCGACGGCCTCGGGATATCCGACCTCGACCAGCGTACCGCCGGTAAAGTCGATCCCGAAGTTCAGCCCCCGCGTGGCCAGCAGCGCCACGGAGATCACGATCAGGATCAGCGAGACGGTGATCGCGTATTTCCGTTTGCCGAGAAAATTCAGATTCGAATCGGCGAAGTTCAAATGCGGAAGCATATGTGTCTCCCGGCGCTCAGATAGCGAGGCGGTTCAGCCGACGCTGCCGCCCGTAGGTCAGGTTGACGATGGCGCGGGTCACAATGATCGCCGTGAACATCGAGGCGATGATCCCGATCGACAGCGTGATCGCGAAACCCTTGATCGGGCCGGTGCCAAACAGGAACAGCACCAGAGCGGCAATAAGCGTGGTCACATTGGCATCCGCAATCGTGGTGAACGCGCGGTCATAGCCCGAAGCGATGGCGGCCTGGGGTGACAGTCCGTTACGTAATTCCTCGCGTATTCGTTCAAATATCAGCACGTTGGCGTCTACGGCCATCCCTACCGTCAGCACGATTCCCGCGATGCCGGGCAAGGTGAGGGTCGCCTGCAGCATTGACAACACCGAGACGATAAAGATCAGGTTCAGCGCCAGGGCGACGTTCGCGATGACCCCGAACACCCGGTAGTACAGGATCATGAAGATCATTACCGCGATGAACCCGATCACGACCGACTGCATGCCGCGATCGATGTTTTCCTGCCCCAGGCTCGGGCCGACCGTGCGTTCTTCGACGATCGACATCGGCGCGGCCAGAGCCCCCGCGCGCAACAGCAGTGCGAGATTGCGGGCCTCGCGGCTGCTGTCCAGCCCGGAGATCTGGAATCGGCGTCCCAGCGGCTCGTTGATGCGCGCGACGTTAATCACCTCTTCGCTGCGAGAGGTACGCATTACCTGTTCGCCATCTTCCTCAACGGTTTCGGTCGTTGTTTCGATGAACACCGTCGCCATCAGCCGGCCGACGTTATCGGATGTCACTCGCGAGAAGATCCGCGCGCCCTGCCCGTCCAGGTTGATGAACACCGCGGGTCCGCCCGTATCCTGGGCGATACCCGAGGAGGCATCCGTGATGTAGTCGCCGGTCAGCATGACCTGGCGCTGAAGCAGAACCGGCGTGCCGTCGCGTTCGTGATAAAGCCGCGTGCCCGACGGTGCGCGACCTGTCTCGTCGGCCTCCTGGGCGTCACCACTCTCCGATACCAGGCGAAATTCGAGCGTGGCGGTCGCGCCCAGGACCTCCTTCGCGCGTGCCGTGTCCTGCACGCCGGGTAGCTGGACCACAATCCGGTTCTCACCCTGCTGGGCAATGATCGGTTCTGCCACGCCCAGTTCGTCGACCCGCGAGCGCAGCGTGGAGATATTCTGCTGCAGGGCCTGACGGCGCAGTTCCGTCAGGTGATCGTCATCCAGGGTCGCGACCAGACGGCTGGTGTCACCCGAACCCCGCGACTCCCAGACCAGTTCATCGCGATACTGGCGCTGGAGCCAGCCTTCCGCCGCTTCGCGATCCGCCTCGCTCTCGAACATCACGGACAGATCGCGGGAGCCGCGCTCCACGGTGTCGAACGAGATGCGTTCTTCCCGGAGGCGCCCGCGCAGTTCGTTCGAGTATCGCTCCATCGCGGTACCGATCACGGCATCCAGGTCCACTTCCATCAGGAAGTGAACCCCCCCACGCAGGTCGAGACCGAGAGCCATGGGCTGGCCGTTGATCGCCCGCAGCCAGCGCGGCGTGGCCGGGGCCATGTTGAGTGCGACGGTGTGGTTGTCATCCAGTGCGTTGCGCAAGATCTCGGCCGCTGTCGACTGCTCGTCCGTGGTTTCGAAGCGCAACAGGATCTGACCATCATCCTGCTCTTCGAGCGTATGCGGCGTCACACCCTGGGCACCGAGGATGGTCCCCATCAGTTCACGGATGTTCTGATCAATCTCGCCGGTGGTCGGGTTCCCGATCTGGACCGACGGGTCCTCCGGGAACAGGTTGGGCGCGGCATAAAGCCCCGCGCCCAGAATGACGACGACGATCAGAGCGTACAGCCACGCCGGAAAGGAATTGCGCATATTCGAAGACCCTAGAGGTCCTTGAGGGTGCCCTTGGGCATAACCTGCTGAACGGACTGTTTCTGCACGGCGATATTCACGCCATTGGCGATATCGACCTTGATGAAGTTCTCGCCCACCTCGGTGATCGTGCCGGCCACACCGCCATTGGTCACGATCTCGTCACCCTTGGACAACGACTCCACCATCGAGCGATGCTCCTTCGCGCGCTTGCTCTGCGGCCGAATGATCAGGAAGTACATGATCGCGAAGAAGATCAGGATCATGATCAGGAACTCGATCATGCCGCCGCCGGCGGCACCGCCTTCCTGGGCATGCGCTGCAGAAATCAGAAAATCCATCGAAACACTCCCGTCTAGCCAATCGGTTACGGCACCGGCCCGAGCGCGCGGCGCCCACGACCCCCGTGAACGGGATCGCGAAAATTGCCGCGCGGATTATGGCACAGGCGGCACTTCCATGCCGCGCCGACCATAGAAATCGGTGACGAAATCCTGAAGGGCACCAGCCGCAATCGACTCGCGCAGGCCACGCATCAGGTCCTGGTAGTAATGAAGATTGTGGGTTGTCGCCAGCCGCGAGCCCAGAATCTCGTTACATTTGTCGAGATGTTTCATGTAAGCCCTTGAATAATTGCGGCAGGTGTAGCATCTGCACTCTGGGTCAATCGGGCCCGTGTCGCTGCGGAACCGCGCGTTACGGATGCGCAGAACCCCTTCCCGGGTGTACAGGAACCCGTTACGGGCGTTGCGGGTCGGCATCACGCAGTCGAACATATCCACGCCACGGCGCACGGCTTCAACGATATCCTCGGGCCGGCCCACGCCCATCAGGTAGCGAGGACTGTCTTCCGGCAACAGCGGCAATGTTACATCCAGCGCGGCGAGGCGTTCGTCCTCGGGCTCACCCACCGACAGGCCGCCGATCGCATAGCCGTCAAAGCCGATCTCGCGCAGACCCGCGGCCGATTCCCGACGCAGCGCCCGGTACATGCCCCCCTGCACGATGCCAAACAATGCCGCCGGGTTGTCGCCATGCGCGTCGCGCGATCGCGCGGCCCAGCGCAACGACAGCTCCATCGACTTTCGCGCCTCGTCTTCGGTGGCTGGATAGGGCGTGCACTCGTCGAAGATCATTACGATGTCGGAGCCCAGTTCGCGCTGCACCCGCATTGACGACTCCGGCGTCATCAGCACCTTCGACCCGTCCACAGGGGACTGAAAACGCACACCCTCCTCGCTGATCTTGCGCATCTCGGCCAGCGAGAAGACCTGGAACCCCCCCGAATCAGTCAGGATCGGTCCTTCCCAGTGCATGAAGTCATGAAGATCGCCATGCGCCCGGATCACTTCGGTACCCGGCCGCAGCATCAGGTGGAAGGTGTTGCCCAGGATGATCTGCGCTCCCAGCTCGCGCAGCTCCTCCGGCGTCATGGCCTTTACGGTCCCGTAGGTCCCTACCGGCATGAAAGCCGGTGTCTCGACTTCCCCACGCGGGAACCGCAGTCGGCCTCGGCGTGCCGCGCCATCCTGGCCCAGGTGTTCAAACTCCATCGCGCTCCTCCCGGACGCTCGGCGGCAGATCGGCGGGATCGCCGGGTGCCAACCACATGGCATCGCCGTAGCTGAAAAAGCGGTAGCGATTGGTCACCGCATGGCCATAGGCGTCCAGGATGCGTCGATATCCCGCAAAGGCCGCCACCAGCATCAGCAGCGTGCTCTGCGGCAGGTGGAAGTTCGTCACCATCCGGTCCACTACGTGAAAACGGTATCCCGGCTGGATGAACAGTCGTGTTTCACCCTGAAAGGGTTTCAGTTCGCCCTCGGCCGCGGCCGTCTCGAGCGACCGAACACAGGTTGTACCCACAGCCACCACGCGCCCGCCACGTGCCTTGCAGGCCGCCACGGCGGCGCAGGCCTCTGGGCCCACCTCCAGCCACTCGGCATGCATCTCGTGGCGCGAGGTATCGTCCACCTTGACCGGCTGAAACGTCCCCGCCCCGACGTGCAGCGTCACGGTGGCCGTCTCGACCCCGTGCACACGCAGACGCTCCAGCAACGCGTCATCGAAATGGAGCCCGGCCGTCGGCGCCGCGACCGCACCCTCCTTGCGCGCAAATACCGTCTGGTAGCGTTCAGCATCGCTGCCCTCGTCCGCCCGTTCGATGTACGGCGGCAGCGGGATATGACCATGCTGCTTCAGCAACCCGAGTATGTCGTCGCCATCCACCAGGCGCAGCCGAGAAAACGGCCCCTGGCGATCCGTCACCTGCACCGTAAAGGCATCCGCCAGGCGCAGGCGCGTACCGGGCTTCGGTGCACGACTGGCCCGCACCATCACCAGCACCTGCGTGGGTGACTCGATCCGTTCCACGAGGACCTCAACCCGCCCACCGGTCGCCTTCTGCCCGAAGACCCGCGCCGGGATCACGCGCGTGTCATTCAGCACCAGGAGATCACCTGGCCGCAGTAGTGACTCGATCGCGCCAAACGCGGCATCGTGCGGCTGCTCGTCCTCCAGCACGAGCAGCCGCGAGCTGGCCCGCTCGGGCAACGGATACTGGGCAATCAGCTCCTGCGGGAGCTCATAGTCGAAATCGGAAACACGCATGGCGCGCGATCCTACCACGCGCCGCGCCCGCGAAAGTGCATAAACGAAGAGACGATCTGCCTTGTCACGGCCAGCCGGTGCGCTACACTAGCGCCTCGAAAGCCGGGATGGCGGAACTGGTAGACGCGCCGGACTCAAAATTCGGTTCTGGCAACAGAGTGCGAGTTCGATTCTCGCTCCCGGCACCACTCCTTCTTTCGGGTCCACTGCTTGGCCCGGAACTGCGCACCTGGCCGGTGTAGCTCAGCTGGTAGAGCATCTGATTTGTAATCAGAGGGTCGCAGGTTCGACTCCTGTCGCCGGCTCCATATCGCATACAGCAAAAGGGCCAGCCGAAATGGCTGGCCCTTGGCTTTTTGGCATTTCCGCCGGTGAATCCTAGCGGAAAATGCTTTCGTGGCGTGCCTCGGTCATCTGCGGGGCATCCGCCGGACATACCGATTCCGGGTCGATCCGGGCGGCATCATCCACCAGACCCAGGTCGGCGGCGGTCGGCATGTCGCCGCGCGAGATGTCGAGATACTCAAGCAGACGACCCAGGCCATTCAGCGCCCGTGCCTTGGCGATTTCCATATCGTGCTGGGCGTTGACGTAGGCGCGACTCGCCTCGAAGTGCTCGTTTTCGGTGTCGAGCAGGTCCAGCAGGCTCCGCTGCCCGATCCCGAACTGCTGGCGATACGCGGTGCGCACACGGTCGGACGAGTCTCGGTGCTGGCGCAGGAAGCGTAGCTGGCTTTCGAGCGAACGAATGTCGTTGTATGCCACCGAGACGGTCTGGCGAACGTTGCGGCAGACCGACTCCTGTTGATCACGCGCCTGGTTGAACTCCTCGGTGAACTGGCGCACCCGCGCCTGATCGGTGCCGCCGCGGAAAAGGTTCCAGGTCATTACCACCAGTGCCGATGTGTCATGGATACGGATGTCTTCACGTTCGAGAACGTCGTTCTCGTACGCGTGGCGCACTTGCAGGTCCACACGGGGGTGGAAGGCTGATCGGGCGACGTTACGCTGCTCTTGTGCCGCCTCCATGTTGCGCAGCGAGGCGAACATCGCAGGGTTCTTGGTGATCGCCTCGGTCAAGGCGTCCTGCACCGTGCCGGGGATGGGCTCGTCGGAAAAGGTCCCGACCATCTCCACTCGCTGGTCTCCCGGCATTTTCCCCACGATACGGTAGTACCGGGCATTTACGTCGTGCAGGTTTTGCCGCTCGGTCAGCAGATTGGATTCCGCCAGTGCCAGACGGCCCGAGGCCTGTTCGAGGTCTACACCTCGACCCACGCCACGCTCGGTCTGATCCACGATCTGGTCGTAAACCTCCTTGTGCGCGTCGTAGTTCTGCTGCGCGAGATCCACCAGCGCTCGCTGACGTTGGACATCGGCAAAGGCTCGGACGGCTTCAAGTGCGATCTCCTCGCTCGCCTCGCGCAACTCGAAGTACCGTACGCGCTGAATTTCGCCCAGTCGCTTCACTTCGCTCGCTGTCTCGAAGCCGTCATACAGCATCTGCGTCAAGGTGATGTCGACACCACGAGGGTTGCGCGAGAACGTATCGAAGTTGTCGTCACTGGAACTCTGACGCTGATACCCGGCGCGGGCATTCAGGTCCACCTCGGGCAGAAAGCGTCCGCGCGCGCCCGTTTGCTCCTCACCGGAGGCGCGAAAGGCATGCCAGCGCGACTGAACATCGGGGTTGGAGAGTACTGCTTCCATTGCGGCGTCACGCAACGGCTCCGGTGCCTCGGCCTGCGCCGATCCGCCTACCACCATCGCTACAGCCGCCGTCAGGGCAAGCAGAGCACTTCTGCCGCCCGCGGGCCTGGTTCCTTTCATCACTTGTACCTCCCATAAAACTGGCACGCCCAACGATCTCGCTTATGAGCTCGCACGCCCCATAAAGGGCGAAACGCTCCTATGCGCCTCACACTTAAGAACGATAGGCCTAAGCCCTCACCCGCGCAATGATTTTTGATGTTGATCACATAACGGAAAACAAACGCCTGACGCAGCGAGAAATACTTCACGGCACTACGCTTGCAACTATGTTTCTGGCTTTCCAGACAGGCGTAGCCCATCATTCGGGGAGTAGTGCTTTTTTCATCCACCGGAGGGCGCGCCTACGTGCTTGGCATCTGGCCCCGCAGTACACCCCGATTGATGCGGTACGCGTGCCTTTTTCTCGTACTGGTCGGTGGAACGTGGCTGCTGGGCTCGAGCCAGGCGGGTCTCGATGACTTCGCTCAGCTGGAACAGGTCGCCGCCGAGCGCTACGGAGCAGAAACCGCCGAGCGCGTCCGACGCTGGCGAATATTGCTGGAGGAACTGGCCGGTGAAGACGAGCAGACGCAGATCACGCGGGTGAACGAATTCTTCAACCGACAGTTGCGCTACCAGGACGACCAGGTGACCTGGGGCCAGGAGGATTTCTGGGCCACACCGCTGGAGGCCCTGTACAAGGGGGCTGGCGATTGCGAGGACTATTCCATTGCCAAGTACGTCAGTTTGCGCAAGCTGGGCGTCCCCGATGAACGACTTCGGCTCTTCTATGTGCGCGCCCGGCTGGGTGGGCCCGGAAGCAATCTGAGCCAGGCGCACATGGTCCTGGGCTACTTCACCGACCCACGTGACGAGCCCAAGGTGCTGGACAACCTGGTCACCCGTATTGAACGCGCCTCCCAGCGCGACGACTTGACACCGATCTTTTCGTTCAACAGCGAGGGGCTCTGGCCGGACGGGCAGACGCAGTCTGCGGCCGATCCCACGGCCCGCCTGTCACGCTGGCGCCGTGTCCTGGAACAGCTGGATGACTACGGCGTTGATCTCGACCGACCCATCAACTCGACCCCGGAATGAGGGCGCAGCCATGACGCTGAGAAAACAACTCTGGATCGCAGTGGCCATCATCATGCTGTTGGCGCTACTGGTCAGCATCGTGGTGAGCACCCTGTCTGCACGCAATTACCTGGCGCAGCAGCTACTCACCAAGAACATCGACAATGCAGCATCACTGGCCTTGTCGCTGTCCCAGCTGCCCAAGGACGAGACCACCGTGGAGCTGCAGATCGCCTCCCAGTTCGACACCGGCCACTACCAGCACATCCGGCTGGTTGACCCGACCGGCGACTTGATGATCGAGCGTCGCAATCCGGAGCCACCACAGGGGGTACCCGAGTGGTTCGTGGAACGCCTGGCCTTCAACGTTCGCCCAGGAATCGCTCACGTCTCCGATGGCTGGTCGTCATTCGGTACGCTGATTGTCGAAAGCCAGACCAATTACGCCTACGAAGCCCTGTGGGAAGGCACCCTTCGCCTCACCGCCATTTTTGCCGGCGGATTGCTGATTATCGGGCTGATAGGCTCCTTCCTGCTCGGGCGGTTGATACGCCCACTGAAGCAGGTCGTGGAGCAAGCCGAGGCCGTCGGTGAGCGGCGCTTCGTGACCACGCCCGAGCCCCGGACATGGGAGTTTCGAGCCCTGGTCCGCGCCATGAACCGGCTCACCGAGCACGTCCGGATGATGCTGCAGGAAGAATCCACGCGTCTGGAACGTCTGAAGAATCGACTGCAGCATGATGATGTCACGAGGCTTCTAAACCGTGAGTCATTCCTGGCCCGCTTCCAGGCGACGCTGGACAACCGCCATTCCGGCTCTGCAGGAAGCTTTGTCCTGCTGCGCATTTCCGATCTGCCAGAGCTTAATCAAGCCATTGGGCATGACACCCTGGACGAGCTCCTGGGGCGCATCGCCAGCGTTGTCGAACAACAAGCCAGTCTGACCGACTACGGTGCTGCGGGGCGTTTGAAGGGATCGGACATCGCGGTCTTCGGCGACGGCATCGGCGACAGCCGACGCTTTGCAGAATCCCTATTGACAGCGATTCGTGCCGAGCTGGGCTCCCAGGCGCCCAGGATGTTGACGTTCCACCTGGCGGGGACGCCCTACCACCCCGACGACACGACAGGCGAAGTCCTGAGCCGGGTCGACCAGGCACTGGCCCGTGCGGAACTTGAACCCGGTGATTCCATCGCCGAGGAGCCCTACGCGGTGTTGCCGCACGCCAATCAGAACGAATGGCGTACCGCTATAACCGTGGCTCTGGCCACCCACGGCGTGCAACTGGCGCGATTCCCGGTGGTCGATGCCGATCACGAGCTGATGCATCACGAGGCCCCGATGCGCCTGATGCTCGATGGCGAATCGCGCCCGGCCGGTTACTTCATGCCGTGGGCGGTCCGTCTGGATCTGATTCGGCAGCTGGACGACGCAGTGCTCGACGCCGCGCTCGAACAACTTCAGACCACCAACGAACGCCTCGCCATCAACCTCTCGGTGGACAGCCTGCGGGATACGGACTTTCGACAGCGGCTGGAGACCCGACTGTCGACGGATCCAGAGATCGCCGGCCGTCTCTGGTTGGAGTTTCCGGCTCGGGGAGCCCTGGCCCATCCTGCCGAGTTGCGTGATCTGTGCCGCGTCGCCCGTGTGGCAGGCTTTGTGGTCGGCCTTGAACATGCCGGGCCGGAGGCCTTCCGCTCGCATGACCTGACCGCATACGGATTGCACTATGTGAAATTGCAGGCATCGTTGGTCCAGGGCGTGCATCGTTCGACCGAGGCACAGGCGTTGATCCGCGGACTGTGCACCCTGGCGCATTCCATCGGCATCATGGTGATCGCCGAAGGCTGCGACAGCGCAGACGATATCGAGCCCCTTATGGATCTCGGCATCGACGGGGTGACCGGCCGGGCGGTCCAGTCCCTTAACGCCTGAGGCACACAAAAAGCCCCGCCTCCTTCGGCGGGGCCTGAAGCGCCCATACGGGTCTCTCGATCTTACTGGTCGATCTTCAGCTGGTCGTTGTCCAGCAGCGTCTGAATAATGACCTCGGAACTGCCGCCAAGGGTGACACCCTGTAGCGTGATGATCTGGTCTGCGTTGTCCTTGTCGCCGGCAAGCCCACCCTGTGAATGGACATACAGCACGGTATTGCCGTTTTCCGTCTGGGCGTAGAGATAATCGTCAAGGTTGCCTGCGTTTTCGCCCTGCAGGAGGTCCGATAGATCCAGCACATCACCCGATGACCCGTCCCAGGGCTTGAAGTCTGTAACCGTGTCCTGCGCCGGTTGTCCCATGACACTCGACTGGTCGCCCGCATTCCAGACGAAGGTGTTGTTTCCACCTCCGCCCGTTAACGTGTCGTTCCCGGCGCCGCCGACCAATGTATCGTTGCCTTCGCTCCCAAACAGGACATCATCCCCATCGCCTCCAATCAGGATGTCATCACCGTTCGAGCCGATCAGGGTATCCTCGTCGTCGGTTCCGACGAGCCTGACGCCCAGCGGCTTGACCGAATAGGCGCTCTGGTTGGGCCCTTCCCGCCCTCCAAAGAATGCAATATAGGAGAAGCTCTCGCTGTGCTCGATCGTGGCCACACCATCGATCACTACCAGATCACCCGTCGCAATCCGGCCCCCAAGCTCGTCATACAGAGCGTACGTCGCACCAGTAACGGGTCCCTGAACGGCGAACTGAATGCCATCGACCGGCTGGGCAAGCTCGAACAACAGCCCTTCGTTGTGTTCGATTGCGTTCGGCTCATCCGCATTGCTTTGATGGTCGACCGCATAGAAGCCACCTTCATCGAGGGAGACAGAGGCGCTTTGATGCCCTGTCTGCTTCAAGCCTGAAGCGGTCGCGGCGGTGCCTTGTGTTGAGCTGCCAACGGTATGCGCGCTCACGTCACTGTAGATACTGCGCGGATCGGGAGAGCCTGGATCCTGATCGCCGGGATCCTCGTCACTCGGATCCTCATCACCTGGGTCTTGCGCGCCGGGATCCTCGTCATCAGGAATCACAGCCGGGGGTTGTTCATCCGCCGTGACAGCAAGTGAGCTCGAATCATTTCCACTGCCCAGTTCAGGCTGCCCCAGTACATTGTCGGGGAACAGGTATTGGAGCGGGTCGATGTCATCATTCACCCGAGCGACCCGGACAAACCCGCCCCCTTCACCCGGTGTTCCCCCTTCCACACCCGCGGCCGGGGCCTCCAGCAAATCATCCAGGGTCTCGCCTCGCTCCAGAGCGGCAACAATCTCTTCAACCGTGGCATCGCCAATCTGGGACTCCATCGGATCAGCGTCTGTGGAGTCCACAAGGTCCTCTGTGATGGTGGCGCCCTCGCCCTCCGCCAGGGTCACGCTCGAGCCATCCACTAAAGCGAGTTCCACCAAGCCACCGGGCTGGGTTGCGACCTCGTCACCGGCGTAAATCGGGTCACCTTGCTGAAGTACTCTCGAGTTGCCCTCTGGGTCCCGGGCGATCACGGTGCCGATCACCGCCTGCACTGTAGCGATAATCGTTTCTGCGCTCATGGTTGTGTTCCTCGTCATGCTCCCCACACCGGGGTGCTTACGACTGATTAGATACGCTCAACGTAGAAATCGCGTTAGCTGTACTGAAGTACAGGGGCAGAGCCGTTTTGGGTGACGTCAGAAAAAGGAAAATCGTAGGCGCGGCGAAAGCGCTCACCAAGAATGCCGGTCAACACCACGGAACGGACCCAATATCCCGTTGGCTTCCATCGTCGGGAATCTGGCCGCGAGCCATTGGTCATGCTCATGCCCCAGGGCATAAACCCGGAGCCACCATCAGTCCGCCGAAACAAGGGGCAGATGATTTTCCAATCTACTTAAAGCAGTCCTTCTTCATCTTCGACCAGATTCAAGCGCCTGGCTGAAGCCCGGAGATCCTTGCGACCCAGTAATTTCTGTTGTGCCGCGTCCGGTAGATCCGTAAACCGGATCACGCCCTTGTCTGTCAGCACCTCCACCAGGTCCTCCAGCACACGGATCAGCTCCAGGTCCGAGGCCTGCAGCGCAGCGGGCGCAGGCTCGGCACCATTGCCAGCCAGGAAGTCCAGAAGCTCCGGTGAATCAGCCGCCACGAACTCCACGCACTCGGCATTCACGTCCCGGCTCACCAGATCGATCCTGCCCTCTGCATCCCGTCTCACATACATAGGCCCCTTCCCGGTCGTTCGGCATTTCCGCTCCCAGCCTACACCCTCAGACACGAGAAAGCCCCGCCGATTCAGACCGGCGGGGCTCCCCATGCGACCCGCTACTGGTCAATCTTCAGCTGGTCGTTATCCATCAATTGCTTGACGAAATCAGCCGAACTCTGGCCATCCATGCTTACCCCTTCCAACACGATGGACTGATTGTGCGCCCAGTCACCATCGTTATTATTCGGGTTACCACTATTGCCCGGCGAAGTGTCACCCTCCGTGCGTACGTACAGCACCGTGTTTCCATCGCCATCCTCTTCCGCGAGGATGTATTCGTCCACATTGTCGGCGTCGGCCCCCACCAGGAGGTCCGAAAGATCGAGTTGGTCTGCTTCACCTTCTCCGGTGAAGCCGTTTTGCGAATCGACAGTGAAATCACGCACCACATCCCGCGGCATCGCGTCTGGATCATAGGCCCCGCTATTGATATCACCGGTCGACGGGACATCTCCGGCGACGTCACCGGGCCAGATGAATGTATCGGCACCATCCCCGCCGATCAGGATGTCATTGCCGGCACCCGCCGCGATCTGATCCGCACCCGAGGTGCCCACCAGGATCTCGTCCGCCTCCGAACCCGCAATGGTCGCTCCCGGCTCGACATCGTCACCCCAGATCACCTCCACATCCGGGCTGTCGATACGGATCGAAAGGGTCGCAACCGCTTCATCACCGTTCGGATGGGTCAGTTTGTAATCGAAGGTCTCGATGCTCCCGGCGTTGGCAACATCATTGGATGCCGTATAGGTATACGTCCCGTCCTCCGCGAGGGTCAGTGAACCAAACTCCCCGGCCACCGTATGTTCGCCATCGACTTCGACGAATCCATCGCCATCGAAGATGCTCAGGGTCGTCGAATCGCTGCCTGGCTCATCGGAATTGCCTTCGGCGTCCTCATCCGTAATAACATTCCCGTGAACCGCATTGTCGACCTGCTGGCCTACCACAATCTCGGAGAATCCGACCTCCCCGCCCCAAGAACCGAGAAACCAACTTCCGTCATTAGTTTCTTCGCCGGTCAGCTCAAGCCGGTAGTGACCTGGTCCCAGGTCATCTGGAAGATCCATTGGCACATTAAACTCCGACCCCTGTGATGAGTCGCGGGTGAGCACACCATTCCCAACCAGCACCTCTCCGTCATCCGAGTCTTCAAGGAATAGTGCCCATGTGAGTTCGGCTTCCCCGTTTCCAGCAATGCCGCTGGAAAACACCGAAAATTCGGCATTTATCGCAACGGAACCCGAATATCCTTCACCAATGGTGAACTCGCGAGTCTCTGCCCAATCCGTCCCTTTCTCACGACCGCTCAGGTGTTCTTCCAAGGACTCGCCGACGTAGGCCGTGTTCAGATTGTCGACCGCGGTCACGGCGCTGCTGTACACGACCTCCGTGCTGTCGATGTCCACGTCGCTCCACACGCCATCAGTGGAAACTGCTTGCGCCGAAACCTCGATTTCATTGGCTCCAGCATCCGGTCGGACCGTCAATCCGGTGATGTCCGCCGGATCCACTGTATAGAGGCCATCGACCGACGTCTGCACGTTACCGTTGACCAGGAGTTCGCCACCCTGAACCTCCAGTTGGTAGTAGTCGATCTCACCCGGATCATCGATACTTCCGTCGAGCGAAACAGTGTAGATCGTGGACGTGACATCCAGCTGTCCCTGAATGTTGCTGACATCGACGACTTCGTCCGGATGCGTAGAACGGACCTCAAACATAATCTCCGCCCGCCCGTTTTCGTCCAGCACCACGGTCAGCGATTCGTCCTCCGGATCAAACACGGTGTCATCGGCATTGTCCGGGTCGTACCAAGACGTTTCGTAGATCTCCTCGCCATTTGCAAAGACCTTGAAAGTATCCCGAGTACCGCCCCGGTTCTGCCAAGATGGAAGATTGTCTGGGTTGCCGTCCTCCCACCCGCCCTTCGCCTGCTGAGTCCAGGTAAGAGTGAAGCTCTGGCCAGCATTGGCCTGACCAAAGTCGAACATCAGCGTTTCGGTATCCGCCGGAGGGTTCGGGTCGTCGATAATCCCATCGCCGGACCCACCGACACCCAGATCCTCAAAATCGTCCTTAAGGACAGTCTCCTGCCCCTCCTCGGAGTCGACCGCAACCGAAACCAATGGACTCAGTAGCTCCCCGGACTCGGGGAAGTCCACCACAGCAGGATCAAAAACGATTGGAATCACATGGCTGGCATCATCACCATCACCATCTTCTGCATGGAAGGTCACTGGAAGCTCGAAACTCTCCGAGGCATCCATGTAGGTCCCGGACATTCCCTTGATGTTGTACTGATTCCCGCCCGAAGCCCCAAGGAAACGGATCTCGTCGAAACCACCTGGTTCGTTGATCGACAGGCTGTTACCGGAGCCCACAAGGTCGCCGTCGCGGTAGATTTCCCAACTCGGTGTCCCCTGGTTCCCCATTGTGAAATCGAGGTCAGTGACATACTGATTAAAGCTTGCCGACAGGGTCTGCCCACCACTGATCAGATTATTCGCGACGCCAATACCGCTTCCAGACCAATTGACCGCGCCATTGTCCGACGCAAACTGGACCTCCAGACCGTTGTCGAACACAAACAGGTCATCGTCTATTCCGCCACCGGAGGTCAGGCTTTCTTCGTCGAAACTGCTCCGCGCCACCGGGTCAATCGGTTCGAGCACATTGACGCTGTAGCTACCATCAAGCCCAGCCTGGATGGTAAAGACTGGATCTCCATTCGTATTGAAGGCAGTGAGCGTCGCTGTATCGCTGTCGAAACTGAGGGTGAGCTGCTCCCCCCGGGACGTCAATAGGACCTCCTCCCCATCGAGAAGGGCCACGAGATGCCCATCGTCATTCACGGCCAGCTCGATGTCCTTGATGAATGCCCCGTCGATGTCGGCGCCAATGTTAAGGCCGTTATTGCCCTCGATCGGACTTTCGGTCACCGAACCAGAAAGGGTGATACCTTCACCGCCTTCGAACACAGGAGCATCGTCACGAATCAACACGTCAATGGTGTCGTCGGCGACCTGATCATTGTCATCCGTCAGCGCAACCTTAATCGCCTCTTTCCAGTCCAGGTTACGGCCCTGACCATCGGGATGTTCGATCGGCTCGCGGAATTCCAGATCGAAACTGACTTCGCCCGTATCGCTGTCGAAATCGGTAAGGGTCAGCAGATTTCCATTGTCGGTTTCGATACTGACCGTATTGGATTCACCAAGAGCCTGGAGTTGATCGAGCGTCAAGACCACAGATCCATCTTCCTCGGTAGCCCCCACGCCGTTGTTCCCGCTCAATGTTCCTACGATTGCCAAGCTGGCAATACCTGCCGGGGCAACGAGCGCGAAGCTTCCCGATTTCACCAATTGAGCGGAATCCGGGTTTGTACCGTTCTCCAGATGCTTCTCGTCGAAGAAGAAATCCTTCTCGCCCAACCCTGTAATTTCCGGCCCCGGGACCGGAACCCCAGTGACTGCCGAGGCCTGATCACTCAACTCGAACGGATTCACCCCGTCCTCGGCGATGGTCACCGTACCTTCAACAGTTGCCGCCAGTTCGTTCCCCGACACCTGCCCGTTTCGGATCGCCTCGGCACCGTTGGCCGTCAGCACCACGTGGTTCCCGTCCAGCGCGAGATAACCGTTGCTGTCCTCGGTCAGCGACAGGGCGATCTCGCCCGCCAGGCCGCTGTCGATGCCATCTAGGTCCAGATCAGTGCTGATCTCGAACACCACATCACCGGCGTCAGCGGACTGAGGCCAGCCCTCCGGGGCATCCACTGCCGACAGCTCCACTGTCAGCTCCGGATTCGGCACCGGCACCTCGTCGATCGCCGCTTGCGCGTCATCACTCAGCACGAACGGGTTCACGTCGTCCCCGGCGATGGTAACCGTGCCTTCAACCGCCGCTATCAAACCATCCAGTCCGAGTTGGCCGTTGCGGATGGCAGTGGCACCATCTTTGGTCAGCACCACATTGTTGCCGTCCAGTGTCAGAAAACCGTTGCTGTCCTCGGTCAGGGTGAGAGCGATGTTGCCCGCCAGCCCTTCGTCGATGCCATCGAGTTCCAGATCCGCGGTGACTTCAAACACCACATCACCTTCATCCGCTGACTGCGGCCAACCCTCAGGCTGCTCGGCCATCGACAACTCGATCGTCAACTCCGGGCTTGGCACTGGCACCAGGACACCACCCTCGGCGCTCGCTTCGAGAGTGAAGGTGTTAACGAGGTTCTCGCCGATAATCAGGGTGCCTTCGATGGTCACGCTCAGATCGTTTCCAGAAACCTGCCCGTTCTGGATCGCTTCGGCGCCTGCCTCGGTCAGGGCAACCGACCATTGGCCCCACTCATCCTGGGAAAGCTCAAGGTATTCGACGTCGCCACCGACGATTTCGTAAGTAAACTGGCCGAGTGACTCATCGATTCCATCAAAGTCAGCCTGCGGGTTAATCCAGAATACGGTCATACCCTCTTCAACTTCCGAGGAGGGAAATCCCAAATCCTCAGGGAAGGGGCCTTCTACATCCGTATTTAGCGCCTGCACGCCGAGATCCTTACCGTCGCCCAGATCGCCCTGCGGAGGCATCGGGAATACTTCTCCCGGCAACAACTGGAAATCAAATGTCGGCTCCGGCACTTCGACGGCAACGATTGAGCTGTCCGTGGCTGAAACCAGGCCAATTCCGTCAATCTCGACGGTACCCTGAACGTCTACGGAGAGTTCGTTATTGGGAACCTGGCCATTCTGCAGTGCCCATGCACCCTGTTCGGTCAGAACGATGGCTGGATTACCATCGGCATCAGAACCGATCTCCAGATAGGCCGAGTCGCCGCCAACAATCTCGTACGCAATCGGGCCGGCCGCCGATTCGGGTAGTCCATCCAGGTCCAGCGTGGCACCCAGGCTGAACACCACCATGCCGGCCCCGGGCTGTTCAGAGGGCAGCATGTCGCCCTGTTCGGCCAGAGCGGCCATCGGGCCCTGACCCAGGGGACGGATATCGGAGCCCACCCGCGATACAAGATCATTGACTGGTGTAACAGCGATGACGAGGCTGGGTTCCGAATCCACATCATCCGTACCGGCGAGGGTCCCTCCACCTTCACCATCCGCTTCGCCGGGGCCTCCCAGTGCGTTCGGGTCGTAGGTATATTCGATCTGGCCGACCTCTTCGGAGCCGCGGGCGATGCGGACGAAGCCGCCGCCTTCGCCGGCTGCGCCGCCGTCGGCACCGGCGGCCGGCGCTTCGATGATGTCGGTGATGTCTTCACCGCGATCCAGGGCGGCGATGATCTCTTCGACCGTAGCGTCGGCGATCCCGCCTTCTTCAGGCGCGGGTTCGGCGGTTTCCGCCAGATCGTCGGTGATGGTGGCCGACTCGTTGCCCGCCAGGGACATGGTGGACCCGTCCTCGAAGGCCATTTCGATGAAGGCGCCGTCTTCGGCGATGACTTCCTCGCCGTAGAAGATCTCGTCTCCGGGTTGCAGGACGCGGGTGTTGCCGTCCTCGTCCCTGGCAATGACGGTACCCACCACGGATTCGACGGTAGCTACGACAACTTCAGACATGACCTTCTCCTTGGACTCGGAAGTACTTCACAGTTTTCGATGGGTACGAGCCTAGGGGAGTCGGTCTTGGCACGACAGGTGTACCGAAGTACAGGGTTTGTGGGGTTACGGGAGAATCGATATGGGCCTCGGTTGGACGAAAGCGGCTGGAAGTTGCGTGGGGCGGGGGCTGGGTTGATGCGATTCGCTCCGCTCATAGGCATCCTACGTGACGCTCCCCCCTCGTTTGATGAGGGTCGTAGGATGCGGATGAGCAAAGCGAATCGCATCGCCGCCGCTAGAGGCGGGTTTCGCGGATGGCACGAAAATCAGACGGTCGGGTGGGATTCGCGCAGGCGAGTCAGGTGGAGCACGAGCTGGACACGGTCGTCCACGTTGAGCTTCTTGAAGACGGAGCCGAGGTGCATCTTGACGGTACGCTCGGTCATGCCGAGCTGGCGTGCGATTTCCTTGTTGTGCGCGCCGGTGGTGACGGCCAGCGCGACCTCGCGCTCCCGGGGCGTCAGGTTATCGAAGCCCTCGGGCGGGGTTTCCGGATCGCGGGGCTGGGCGCTGCGGACGGTACGAATCATGCGGGTCATCAGGTCGGGGCCGACCCACAGCCCGCCACCCGTTACGGTCGCGGCGATCGTGCGCAACTGGGTGGCGTTGGCCAGCGTATGGCAGTAGCCGTGGGCCCCGGTATCGAACGCACGAATGCCTTCCTCGTCGTGCGGGTGGCGCGAGTGCACGATGACCCGATGCACCCGGGTCCTTTGCTCGACGTGCACCTCCCAGTCGGCCAGGTCCGTGCCGATCCAGCAGGCCTCGGCGCCCTCCGGCAACGTCGCCGGAAACGGCGGGCGCAGCACCTGGGCGTCCGGGAAGGCCTCTTCCCAGCGCGGTGAAGGCCGCGACGCCCGGTCCACCATGAAGATCTGCATATCGATCAGCGCTCCGTAAAAGCCAGCTCGCCCGCGCGGAGGATCGGCTTCAGCAGGTACTGCAGGATGGTGCGACGCCCGGTGATGATATCCACCTGCGTGACCATCCCGGTCATGATCGGGTGTTCCTCGTCGAAGCCTGTTTCCTCGGTTCGTACGCGGACCTTGTAGTAGGTGTTGCCGTCGTCGTCGGTAATGGTGTCCGGGCTGATGTGCTCCACGGTGGCATCCAGGCCGCCGTAGATGGCGAAGTCATAGGCCGTGAACTTCACCTTGGCGTTGAGTCCCGGACGCAAGTAGGCAATGTCCCGCGGCGAGACCCGCGCCTCGATCAGCAATTCGTCCTCCAGCGGCACCACCTCGGCCACCTCGCGCCCGGGCGAGATCACGCCACCGCGCGTGGTGATGAACATCCGCTGCACAATACCCGCCATGGGCGAGCGCACCTCGGACAGCCGCACACGGTCCTCCAGGCCCTCGGTGCCCTCGGCCAGTTCCTGCAGCCGCCCAAGGGTGTCGGCGAGCTCCGAACGCCACTGATTGCGGAAATTCAGCCGCACCTCTCGGATCTTCTCTTCCGCTTCCTCGATCGCGGCGTCCAGACGGGCGATCTGCGCCGTCGCCTGATCGCGGTCGCCGCGGGCGTTGGAGACCTCGCGGCGCAAGCGCAGGATCTCCACTTCGGATACCGCCCCGCTTTGCACCAGCGGTTCGGTAACCTCCAGCTCGCGACTCGCCAGCTCCAGGGCTCGGATGGCCTGGCTGCGTCGCGCCCTTACCTCGTTCAGCTCCTCACGTCTTTGCCGCATCTGTTCCTCGGCAATGCGAATCCGCGAGCGCAGCTCGTCCAGGCTTTCTTCGTAAAGCTGTTGCTCCTGCTCGACGATGGCCTGCGGCCCTTCCTGCAGGTCTGGTGTAATCAGGAACGGGGTTTCCGTCAGCAGCGCCATCAGGCGCGCCCGGCGCGCCTTCAACGCGAACTCGCTGGCCCTCGCCTCGCCCAGGTCGGACAGGAATCGCGTCGGGTCCACACGCACGAGCACATCGCCCTGTTCCACGACATCGCCTTCTCGCACCAGCACATCGGAGACCACGCCCCCGTCCATGGACTGCAGCACCTGAAGGTTCTGCGACGGAATCACCCGCCCGTCCGCGCGGGCCACCTCGTCGATCTCGGCAATGGAGGCCCAGTAAACCAGCAGGCCCAGCGTGATCAGGATCCCGTAGAGGAGCGCGCGGGCGCGGATCGGACGCTCCTGTATCTGCGTCCAATCGGCGTCCGATGCCCAGTTGCGGTGGTCGCCCCCACCCTTGGTCAGCCAGGGGCGAAAGATCCGGTCCACCATCGGCGCACCGACCTTTCCGGTGTGGTCCATACCGCGGCCGAGTGCCTCGAACCCCTGGCCGTCCCTGCGCGTGCGTTTACTCATGCCTGCGCCTTGCCTACGCGGCCTTCCCGCAGGGCTTGAATCACCTGATCCTTCGGCCCGTCGGCCACCACTCGGCCCTGATCCAGCACGATAATTCGGTCCACCAACTCGAGCAGCGAGGTACGGTGCGTCACGATCACGGTGGTGCGTCCCTGAATGAACTCCGCCAACCGACGCTTCATCCCCTGCTCGGTGGAGTTGTCCATGGAGCTGGTCGGCTCGTCCATCAGCAGCATGCTGGGCTCATGCAGCACGGCCCGCGCCACGCCGACACTCTGCTTCTGCCCGCCAGACAGCCGGCCCCCGCGCTCTCCGACCTGCAGGTCGACACCTTCTGGATGGGTATTGATCAGATCCTCGATGCCCGAGATTGCTATCGCCTTGCGGATGGCCTCGTCGCCGGCCAGCGGATCGGCCGCCACCAGGTTCTCGCGCAGGCTTCCGTAGAACAGCATGACCTCCTGGCCCACATAGCCCAGCGACCGCCGCAGCTCGGCCGGGTCCAGCTGGCGCACATCGATTCCGTCCACCAGCACCGCCCCGGAGGTCGGCTGATAAAGACCCATGATCAGCTTGGCCAGGGTACTCTTGCCGGAGCCCACGCGCCCCAGCACGGCGACGTGTTCGCCCGGCTCGATCTTCAGCGAAACACTCTGCAACGCCGGCGTGGCGGACTCGGGATAGGCGAGACCGACATTGCGAAACTCGATGGCGCCCTCGAACCGCTCACGGCTCAGGAAGTGCGAGTCCGCCGGGCGCTCCACCGGCAGCGCCATGATCTCGTTCAGCGAGCCGAGTGCAGTCGAGGCCTGGTGATACTGCATCAGCAGCCCGGCCGTCTGACTGATGGGCGCCATCGCGCGCGAGGAGATCAGGTAGGCGGCAATCAGCCCACCCATGGAGAGATCTCCCTCCATTAACAGGAACACACCGAGCACAATGATGGCGACGCCCACCGTGTGCTGTGCCCACATCGCCGTGTGGGTCACGCTTGCGGTCAGCAGGCGGTTCTGTGCACTGGTCCTTGCCAGATGGGTCGTTGCACGCTCCCAGGTTGCCTGCACCCGCCCCTCCGCCCCAAGGGCCTTGAGAGTCTCGGCGCCCGCGAGGCTCTCGACCAGGGTCGAGTTGCGTTGCGCGGCAACGCGGTAGCTTTCTTCCGCGAGTGCATGCAGCTTGCGATGGATCGCCGTGGCGTAAAACAGCAGTAGCAGCGCACCGATCGCCACGGGGATCGCCAGCGGCCAGGCGATCAGCGCGATGATGGCAATGAACATCAAAGCGAACGGCAGATCGACAAAGGCAATGATGGTCGCCGACGATATAAAGCTGCGCACCGACTCAAACGCGCCAATGTTCGATGCAAACGAACCCACCGAGGCCGGTCGATTCTCCATGCGCAGCCCCAGCACACGCTCCATGATGTGCGAGGAGAGTTTTACATCCGCACGCATCGCCGCCTTGTCGACAAAGTGGCTGCGCATGGTGCGCAGGATCAAGTCCGCGATCAGCACGATGACCACACCCGCCGCGAACATGAACAGCGTCTCGGTCGCGTGATTCGGGACCACGCGGTCGTACACGTTCAGCACGAACAGCGGCATCGCCAGTGCGAAGAGGTTGATCATCACCGCCGCGATCAGCACATCGCGATATAGCGGCCGGTTCTCGCGAATGACCCGCCAGAACCAGTGCCCCTTGCTCTCCTTCGAGACCCGCGGCGCGCGCGCGTCCATACGGAATTCGGGGCGTACATAGATGGCTCGGCCTACGTAGCGTTCTTTCAGCCGGTTCAGGGGGACTTCGACGACCGCGTCACCGAGCTCCGGATCGATGACCCTGGCGACGCTCTTGTCTTCGTTCCATCCGACCAGCACCCAGGCTTCGTTCTGGTCCAGCAGCAACAGTGCGGGCAGCAGGTCGTCCTTCAGGCCGCGCGCGTCACGGGTGACCGTCCGTGTCGTCAGGCCTGCGCGCTGCGCAGCGCGTGGTACCAGGGAGGGACAGAGCCGCCCGTCATCCAGCGGCAGACCGGCAAGCGCGGAGTCCGGCGTCAGGCGCAGCCCGTGCATGCGGGCAATCAGAATCAGCCCACCGAGAAGGGTGTCGGCTCGACCTTCCGTGTCGACAACGGGCAGTTCCGGTTCGAGAGCGTCAGCGTCGTCCATGGGTTCCGTCTCGGGAGCACTCGAGGCGGAATCCAGGACGGGATCCCCGCGGTCATCGTTGGAAGGAGGCTGGCTAATCGGTACACCCCGGCATCTGGACGCAGAATCCCGGCGGCCCCGCGCACCCAGTCGGTGCAAAACGTGAACGCCGTCTCATATTGATTTGATTCTGCGCCTCAATGCGCCGGTGGGCAACGGCCTTGGATCACGCGGATCTAACGCTTTCGGCGTAGACGAAAGAAACCTCTCAACAACTCGGAAGACCGCTCTGCCTCGATCCCTTCGATGCATTCCAGACGGTGGTTATGAGCGGGGTGATGCAGCAGGTCCATCGCACCTCCAGCGGCCCCAGTGCGAGGGTCGGACGCCGCAAACACCAGCCGCCCTACCCGCGCGTGGATCATCGCACCAGCGCACATCGAACACGGCTCAAGCGTTACATACAACGTGGTGTCGGTCAGTCGATAGTTGGAACATCGCTGTCCCGCTGCGCGCAGGACTCTAATCTCTGCGTGCGCAGTCGCGTCATGCTCGCTGATGGGGGCATTATGCGCGGCCGCGAGACAATGCCCTTCCGCGTCCACCAGTACAGCGCCCACGGGCACTTCGCCCACCTCGGCTGCCCGCTCGGCATGTCCGAGCGCTACCTTCATCCAGAAGGCATGCGCACCGCGTTCCGTAGGCGCTGGTCCTTGATCGCCGGGTCTAATGCTCCGCGGGTCGAGTTCGAGTTCAGCCGCCATCGCCCGGGCGCGGTTCAGCAAGGGCCGTTTCGATCCTGTCGACCAGGTCCTGCGGCTTGCGCTGGGGAGCAAATCGGTCGATGACGGACCCATCTCGGCCGATCAGGAACTTGGTGAAGTTCCATTTGATGCCCTGAGTGCCCAATGCACCGGGGACTTGCTGCTTGAGATGTTTGTACAGCGGGTGGGCGCCCTCGCCGTTGACCTCGATCTTTGCGAGTACCGGAAAGGTGACCCCAAAACGCGCACCGCAGGCGCGTATCGTCTCCGCATCACCCGGTTCCTGCCCCCCAAACTGGTTGCAGGGGAAGCCAATCACACGAAAACCCCGATCGGCGAACTGCTCGTGCAATGCCTGCAGGCCTTCGTACTGGGGGGTAAACCCGCATTCACTGGCTACATTGACGATCAGCAGAACATCCCCGCGAAACGCGCCAAGCAGTTGCTCGCTGCCGTCGGCGGCATGTACCGAGAAGTCGAAGACATTAGTCATCATCCATGCCCCCGACCTCTTCCAGGATTGCGTCTTCCAGGTCAACCAGAACCTCGGCCGTGGCACGCGACAGAGCCCCCACCAGCTGCGACGCAGAGCGCCGTTCCAGGGGCTGCTCGGATTCCAGGTGCACCAGACGGCTTCGCTCGCCCTGACTCAACTGGGCGCGCAGTCCCATATGCCCGGTGCCCGAGGCCGCCAGCCCATTGGATTCGATCCCGTTCGCACCGTCCAGATCGCCGTACAAAGCCGTAATCAGCACGTGGACCCGAATCGCGGGACGTCCCTGTTCGCGTACAGCGGCCGCATTATCGACCAACTCGATTGCCGCACCGCTGCGCGTCCAGCGTTCGCGCAACAACTGCTCGACCTGCTCCGAAGGCCTCAGGAACCACTCGTTGTAGTAGTCCGACTCGTACTGATGGTTTCCCAAACGGTACACCAGCCCATTGCCGGCATAAGCCGGGGCGACACGGACCGAGCCCAGTTCCACTGCCACAGGTTCGTCGGCCGTACGTGCCGCGGGCTCGTCTGGTAGTTCCAGCAGATACCAGGCGCGATCGACCGGTTCGCGTTCGGGCAGCAGGGTGCAGCCGCCCAGTAACAGCGCCACAAGCATCAGGATCGGGGTTTTCCACCAGTTCATGCTCATTCCTTGTCCATACGGCTGCGCGGGGGTGGCGCACCAAACAACGCACCACCGGGGTTGCGGCGAACATCATCGGACAGGCTGCGCAGGCCCGAGATCGCACCTTGCAGTTCGTCCATTGTCTCCAGGAGCTTCGACTCGCTGACATCCATGCCACGATCAAGCCGCTCGACCATCGAGTCCATGCGATCGATCAGACCCGCGACATCGGCTGCCTCGGCCGTACGGCGCAACTCGCGGATGGCCTCACGGGTTTCCGTCGGCAAAGCCTGCGTATCCGGATGGTCGACGAGTTGCTCGACCGACTGCATCACGCGGTCCGCGGTGCGCATGGTCTGCTCAAGCTCCGAAATCAACTCATCGGCTCGTTGATTCAGACCCGCCGTATCCAGGCTCGACACGGTTTCGTCAACGGTGATCAATACCGAATTCAGGTTTTCGATCACCCCCTCGATATCGAGCCCGTCGATCCTCATGAGCAGGTTTTCCGCGTACTCCATGAACCGGACGGCGATGCTCGGGGAGGACGGAATGTAAATTGACCGGGGCTCCCAGTCGTGTTCCAGCGGCGGGTGTTCTTCCGGGTCCGAGAAGTCCGCTTCCAGATAGTTCATCCCTGTAATGCCCTGTGCCGCGATCCGCACGCGCAGCCCGGCGTCGACCAGGCTCTTGAGGATCTCTGGCTCGAACTCCTGCTCGCGGGCAGTGGCCGCAAACCGGTCGGGCCACAGGCGCGCCTGCACCATCACATAGCGTTTGCGATCGCGCGGGTCGACATCGCGCTGGTATTCCACAGACGTAAATCCAAGCTCGGTAATCTCGCCGATGGTCACGCCCCTGAATTTCACGGGTGCTCCGACCTCCAGTCCCTGGACCGACGAGTCGATGTAGGTTTCGATCGGGATGGACGCACGAAAGAGATTGCCCGCGGTCATGATGGTCAATGCGACCACCAGCGCCACCAGGCCGCCTACGATGAACAGTCCAAGGCCAAAATGTTGTCGGGCACTCATGTGGATCTCTCTTCGGAGTCGGCCGAATCGGCCCGTTGCAGGAAGCGCTGTACCCACGGGTGATCGGATGTGTCGCGCAGAGTCGCCGGGTTCCCTTCGGCAACGATGCTCTTGCTTTCCTTGTCGAGCATAATGACCCGGTCGGCAATCGCAAAAATACTGGCCAGTTCATGGCTGACGATCACAATGGTCATGTCCAGGCTGCGCGCCAGGCGCAGGATCAGCCGGTCGAGCCCCGCCGAGGTGATCGGGTCCAGCCCGGCTGAAGGTTCATCCAGAAACAGCACTTCCGGGTCCAGCACCATCGCACGCGCGATCGCAGCGCGTTTCTGCATCCCGCCACTGATTTCCGAAGGCATGAAATTCGCGAACTCGCCCAGCCCCACCAACTGAAGGCGTGCCTGCGCAATCGCATCCATCGCCTCGCGCGGCAGGTCGGTGTGGACCTCCAGCGGTAGCCGCACGTTCTCCAGCAGGGTCATGGACCCGAACAGAGCGCCCATCTGATACATCACGCCCACCCGTCTCAATATGCTTTCGCGCGCCTTGCCCTCTGCGGTGGTGATATCCGCGCCAGCAATCCAGATGTGGCCCTGCTGTGGCGTGTAAAGCCCGATCATGTGCTTGAGCAGGGTACTCTTGCCGCTGCCGGACCCCCCGAGAATCACGAAGATCTCGCCACGCTGGACATCGAAGTCGAGGTTCCTCATCAGTACAAAATCACCGAACCCCATGGTGAGCTCGCGAACCTTGATCACCGGCTCCGTATTCGCCATTCCTCACACCCCCATGTGGTAGAAGAGGACGGCAAACAAACCGTCAAACACCACGATCAGGATGATCGAGGTGACCACCGCGCTGGTGGTCGAGATCCCCACAGCGGCCGCACCGCTCGCCGTTTGCAGCCCGCGCAGACAGCCCACGCCCGCGATCAGCAGACCAAAGATCACCGCCTTGAATAACCCGGAGAACAGGTCCGACAGGCTGAGTGCCATCGTTACCTGATTGAAGAATGCGACCCAGGGAATCCCGAACCCCTGCATGACCACCGCGGCGCCCAGCAGGCCGATCATGTTCGCGTACATTGCGAGCAACGGGGCAACCACGATGCCAGCCAGCACCTTGGGCAACACCAGGAAACGCACCGGGTCGAGCCCCATCGTTTTCAGGGCGTTGACCTCCTCGTTGACTTTCATCGTGCCGATCTCGGCGGCAAATGCGGCCCCGGAGCGGCCGGCCAGCAGGATCGCCATCATCAATGGCCCCAGCTCGCGGAACAACGATACGGCCACGAGATTGGCGACGAAGATCTCGCCGCCGAACTGGCGCATCGCAATCGCAGACTGGAATGCCAGGATCACGCCCAGCAGGAAGGCAATCAGGGAGACAATGGGCAGCGCCTGGAAACCAGCCGCCTCGGCGACCCGAAAAGTATCGCCCCAGCGCACCTGGCGGGGATTCAGCAGCGCCGCCCCCAGCGCCCGCGTCAGCTCGCCAACGAAGCCGAACTGCGAATAGGCCGCCTGCCCCACTCGGGAAACGGCCTGAAGCGCCTGTGCCAGGGCACCTCCACGATCTTCATGGCGTGCGGGCTCTACGGTTTCCAGTTCGCGGTACGGTGTCAGCTGTTCTTCCACCAACCCCTGAACACCGACCAACTCAACGCCCCTGCCCGCACGCTCGATATCGCGCTCCAGCGCGTGCAGCAACGCAGCGCCCGCGCCGTCGCAGTACACGAGGTCACTGACATCCAGTGTTACGGCGGTCTGCGTACCCTGTGCAAGTTCTCGCACCCGGCGACGCAGAGGCGACCAGACACGCTCCACTGCATGCACGTCCAGCCGACCGGCCAGATGCAGGCGGGCATCCGGCGAGGCTGTGGCATCATAGTGAAACGTCTGGCCCGAATCGGCGGCCTGCTTGTCCATACTGTCGCTCGTGGGGCAATTGCGGCCATGGTAGCCGTAAAGTCACCCGACACGCGAAACGGGGATGAGCCAACCCTGCTCGTCTGCCTCTTGGCCACCCGACACCATCCACTACGAGGAGCCCAATGCCTGCGGCCAACGAAGCTCTACACCAGGTCGAAAGCGCACTGAACGATATCCTGCTAGGCAAACCGGATCGCGTCCGGCTGGCGCTCACCTGCCTGCTGGCCAATGGCCACCTGCTGATCGAGGACCAGCCGGGCGTTGGCAAGACGACCCTCGCGCACGCGCTGGCCGCGGCGATGAACCTCGATTACCGCCGCGTGCAGTTCACCAGCGATCTCCTGCCCGGCGATGTCCTCGGGGTTTCCGTATTCGAGCAGGGCTCCGGCGAATTCCGCTTCCATCCCGGGCCGATCTTTACCCAGATCCTGCTGGCGGACGAGATCAATCGCGCGCCCCCCAAGACCCAGAGCGCGCTGCTCGAGGCGATGGAAGAACGCCAAGCCAGCGTGGAGGGCACCACCCGCCCCCTGCCCGAGCCATTCTTCGTAATCGCCACGCAGAACCCGGAAGAACAGGTCGGCACACATCCCCTTCCGGAATCCCAGATGGATCGCTTTCTGATGCGCATCGAACTGGGCTATCCCGACACCCGCGCCGAGCGCGCGTTGCTCGAGCGCGGCGGTGCCGCGGTGGCGCCCGTCGCCCATCCTGCCCCGAGTGCGATCGTCACACCCGACGACCTGCAGGGATGGCAGTCCCGGATCGCCCAGCTGCATGCCGAACCGGTCGTGCTGGACTATCTGCAGGACCTGATTCAGGCGAGCCGCGACCGCGCACGCTTTGCCCACGGGCTCTCGCCACGCGCCGGGCTGGGTCTGCTGCGCGCCGCACGAGCCCATGCCTACCTCGACGGACGCGACTACGTGACCCCGGACGACCTGGCGGACGTCCTGCCGGCCGTGGCCGGCCATCGTGTCCGTGCCCGCGAACCGGACACCCCCGCACGCACGGTGGAACGGCTGCTGGAATGCGTGCCGGTTCGTTAGGGAAACATCTGCCCGAAGGCATGATCCGCTGGGTCACGCGGCGCCATCGCGCCGACGGGGCGCAGACCACGCTTGGCCGCGACCGTATCTACATCCTGCCGACCCGGGCCGGTTACACCCTACTGGCGATCCTCGGCGTGATGCTGCTCGGGGCGATCAACTACTCCAACAACATGGCGTTTCTGCTGACCTTTCTCCTGGTGGGGATCGGCCACAATGCCATCTGGTACACCCATCGCAACCTGCTCGGGCTCAAGGTGTCGGCGCTTTCCACAACACCGGTGTTCGCGGGCCAGCCGTTGTCTGTCTCCCTGCGCTTGGAGGATACACGCGGGCGCGACCGTGAGTCCTTGCACCTGAGCATCGGCGGATACACAAGCGAAGCCGTTGCGGTACCGGCCAACGGGCGGCAAGTGGCCACTGTGCCCCTGCCGGTGCTCGGACGCGGGGTGTACCGACTACCCCGCCAACACCTGGGCACCCGGTACCCGCTCGGTATTCTGAATGCTTGGAGTTGGCTTGGGCTGACCAGCGAGATGCTCGTGTATCCGCAACCCGTCGATCCAGGCGCCGCCCATACTGGCCTCGGAGACGAGGCCGGCGTCCAGCGCCGTCAGGATGATGCGTCCACACCCGATCACATCCGTCCGTACCGCCCCGGAGACCCGCCCGGCCGTATCTTATGGAAGGCGCTGGCCCGCACCGGCAAGCTGCACATACGCGAGACGGTCGAGGGAGCCCGCGACACGTTCTGGATCGACTGGTCCGCAATGCCGGCCAGCGACACCGAGACGCGCCTTTCCATGCTCTGCCATCAAATCCTGGCTGCCGAGGCGGAGGGCCGCGCATGGGGGCTGCGCCTGCCCGACCAGATCCTTCCACCCGGGCGGGGCCCCGCGCAAAGGGAACGGGGCCTGCGCGCCCTCGCCGAATACCGCTTCGAGCCGATCCCCTTGCCGATTCCGGAAACAACCAGGGGAACGAAGAAGTGAACCGTGTGCGCCGGCATCATTCGCCAGAATTGCGGGGCCTTGAACTCGCCCTGCTGGCCCTGCCGGTAGCCGCCCTTCCGCATGCCTGGTACCAGCCACCGTGGGTCACGCTGATCGTGGCGGCCGCCGTCCTGCTGCGGACCTGGCTCCATCTGAGCGACCGCAAGCCTCCTTCCATTGGCCTGATGGCCATACTGGCGGCGTTCGCGGGCGGGATGACCTTCCTTCAATACGGCACCCTTTTCGGACAGGAGGCGGGCACCGCGCTATTGCTGGTCATGATGGCGCTCAAACTGCTCGAGACGCGCAACCGCCGGGATATCGTGATCGGCCTGTTCCTCGGATATTTTGTGGTGGTCACCACCTATTTCTTCGACCAGTCGTTGGTGATCGCCGCCTGGTCCCTACTGTCCACCTGGCTGCTCACCGCCGCACTGATCCAGGTGCATGCTGGGCGAACCCTCGAACGACGCCGTCTCGCGAAGCAGTCCGGCTGGATGATCGTCCACGCTCTTCCGTTCATGCTGATCCTGTTCGTGGCCTTCCCGCGTGTACAGGGGCCACTGTGGGGCGACCCACAGCGTGACGACGTAGCCACCACGGCCCTCTCGGGCGAGCTCAATCCTGGTGACATCGCGGAACTCCTGCAGGACCAAACCACTGCGATGCGTGTCCAGTTCCATGACGCCGTGCCACCGCCCCGGGCTCAGTATTGGCGCGCACTGGTCATGACGAACTTTGACGGGCGCCGCTGGCAGGCCGAGGGCGGGGAATCCAGTATTGAGCTGCCCTCGCCCGGCAAGCCGGACGAGGTAGTGGCCTACACCGCCACGCTGGAACCCACCCGTGTGCGTTACCTGCCGGTGCTCGACTATCCCGTTTCCCTGCCGGACAACGCCGAATACCGCGACAACCACCAGGTCATACGTGATCGGCGGATCGTGAACCGTATCCAGTACGTCGCCGAGGCGGACCTGACGCGCCCACCGGGCGGCGATGCCCCCCTCAGCGAAAGCGCCCGTGAACGCGCCCTCGAGCTTCCGCCCAGTGCGGCTCCCCGGGCCCGCGCCGAGGTCGCCCTCTGGCGCGCCACGCATGGCGACGATGACCGCGCGATCATCCAGGCGGCTCTTGATCGCTTCGCGGCTGCACCGTACCGGTATACCCTGCAGCCACCTACTCTCGAGGGCGATGTCACCGACCAGTTCCTGTTCGAGACTCAGGCGGGTTACTGCGAGCACTACGCCTCCGCGTTCGCCGTGCTAATGCGCTCGGCGGGGATTCCCACCCGCGTGGTTACGGGCTACCAGGGCGGAGAATGGATGCAGCGGGGCGAGTACCTGCGCCTGCGCAATGCCGACGCACATGCCTGGAACGAGGTATGGCTGGATGGCGAGGGCTGGATTCGCGTCGACCCCACTGCGGCGATCGCACCGGAACGCATCGAAGCCGGCATTGGCGGCCTGACCGGTGGCGAGGGCGAACCCGTGCCCGATTTCCTGCGCCGCGATGGACTCGGCTGGGTGCAGCAACTCCGGTTTGGATTCGAGGACTGGCGCGATTTCGCCCGGTTCCGCTGGGAGAGCTGGGTGCTGGCATTCGATCCCGAGCGCCAGCGCGAACTCTTCGCGCGTTTCGGGCTCGACGCGACCGATTGGCGCGACATCGTCATTGCACTCGGCACCGGGTTTGGCCTGCTTGCCGTCGTGGCCCTGGCCTGGAGTGTGTGGCGTCGGCCTCGCCGCCCTCGCGCTGCGCCGGACCGGCTCCTGCAGCACCTATCCCGGCGGATCGAACGGCAGCAGGCAGGACTGGGCCGACACGCGCACGAGCCCGTCGTCACATGGACCCGACGGGTCAAGGCTGCACGGTCCGATCTCGCGCCGATCGTCGATGCCTTCGCCGAGCACTACAATCAAACCCGCTTCGCCCCCACTCGGCCCGATGACCGGGCCAGACATCTGACGGCCCTGCGGCGACTGGCTGCATCCGACCTGCGGAAGCCAGCCGCCGGCCACCCCGTACCACGGATGACGTAGGATTTTCCCAACAAGAAAAGGCCCGGCCGGATCCAGCATCCGGTCGGGCCTTCGGGTCTTCCAAGGCGGCGCCGGGAGGGAGTCCCGGGCCGCTGCGTCGTCCGGCCGTTATCAGGCCGCGTCGTTACGGAAGATGAAGTGGTGCCGGGCACCGCGGCGCTCGTCCTGACGGCGAGCGACCTTCTGCACTTCCGGGCGGTTGGCGAACTGCGCCAGTGTAATGCCGTCCAGGAAGTCGTACAGCTGCTGGCTCAGGTCATCCCAGAGCTCGTGCGTCAGGCAGCGTTCCCCATCCTGGCAGTCCTTGTGGCCCTTGCAGCGGGTCACGTCCACCGACTCGTCAACCGCTGTAATGATGTTGGCAATGCTGATCTGATCCGCGCGCTTGGCCAGGCGGTAACCCCCGCCGGGACCCCGCACGCCTTCCACCAGGTCGGCCTTGCGCAGCTTCGCAAACAGTTGTTCCAGATAGGACAACGAGATGCCCTGGCACTGCGAGATGTCGGCCAGGGTCACCGGTCCCACCCGATCATGGATCGCAAGATCCATCATGGCGGTCACCGCGTAGCGGCCCTTGGTTGAGAGTTTCATGTCTAAAGCCTCCGAGAAACCGTGATTGTGCGTGTCGAGGTCGACATCCATTCACAGAATCGAATCCGTTCACCTTTCCTGACAATGATAGTCAGGAATAATTCCCTTCTTACCTGACAGTTGTTGTCAGGAATAATTCCATGATTGTATCAGGCGATTGCCGGGAATTCACGTACACCAGACGCAGGTTATTGTGAGAGCCGTCAGAGACTCTCGGAGTTCCCTCGGAAATAGTTAGAAAATTAGGAACTTCTGGATCAATGCCGACTTCGGCCCGATGGGGGCAGCAAAGTCGGGCTTAGACAGGCAGGACGCGACCCGCTTCGTAATCCGGGCCGTTCAGGATCACGACGAGGGTGCCCACCGGGAGGCGAGGAAACAGTTCGATGACCTCGTCGTTACGCATGCGCACACAACCTTCTGAGGCTGGCTCGCCAATGCGTCCCTCTTCATCCGTACCGTGGATGTATATGTAACGCTGATAGGAATCGATACTGCCCCCGCGGTTCAGGCCAGGCTCCAGCCCCTCGAGCCAGAGGATCCGCGAGGTGATGTTGTCCCGGCGACTACGCTCGCCTTCGCCCGTCAGGATCTCGGCAATCTCGCCGGTATTGGCGCGCGCCCGGAACACAGTACCCGGCGCGGCACCATCGCCGAATCGTTCGGCAATACGATGGAGGCCCAGCGGGGTCTTGTAGGTTCCATCCTGGTTTCCGATGCCACGCTCCGAAGTCGAGACATCGAAGACATCCGTGACCTTGCCGCCTTCCCAGACATAGAGGCGTTGCTGGTCGACACGCACGACGACCGTCGGCAGCGTCGCTGCGCCGCCGCCGGCCTGTTTTCGTGCCGCTTCGATGACCGGCTCGATCCACTGCAAACTCGGCAACGTCACTACTCTCTCGTCATTTCTTGTTGGCCAGATCCAGTACCTCGCCCGCCACTGGTGTGTTGACGAGTCCCTCGCCGCGCAGCGACGCCAGGTGTTCGAGGTAGTCGTGGGGCAAACCCGTAACGTACTCGCCGGTAAACACGGAGCAGTCAAAGGTCTCGATGCTCCGGTTACCCCGCCGCACGGCTTTTTGCAGGTCTTCCAGGTCCTGATAGATCAGGCGGTCGGCGGCGATCGCCTCACATACTTCTTGTTCGTCTCTTCCATGGGCGATGAGTTCATGCGCCGCGGGCATGTCGATGCCATAGACATTCGGGTAGCGCACCGGGGGGGCGGCAGAGGCGAAGTAGACCTTCCTGGCGCCGGCCTCTCGCGCCATCATCACGATCTCGCGCGACGTGGTACCGCGTACAATGGAGTCATCGACCAGCATTACGTTCTTGCCGCGAAACTCCAGCGAAATCGCGTTGAGCTTCTGGCGGACCGATTTCCGCCGCTTGGTCTGCCCCGGCATGATGAACGTACGGCCGATGTAGCGGTTCTTGATGAACCCTTCTCGGTACTTGATGTTCAGTTCGTGCGCCATCTCCAGCGCAACCGTGCGCCCGGTATCCGGAATGGGCACGATGACGTCGATGTCGTGATCCGGCCAGACACGGCGGATCTTTTCACCCAGCGCGGTGCCCATCCGCATCCGCGCGCGATGCACGAACACGTTGTCGATCACCGAATCCGGTCGGGCAAAATATACGTGCTCGAAGATGCAGGGGTTGAGCTGCGTGTCTTCCGCACAAACACGCGTCGAGAGCTCGCCCTCGGGTGTAATGAACAAGGCCTCGCCGGGTGCCAGATCGCGCTCCAGTTCGAAGCCTTGCGACTCCAGCGCCGCACTCTCGGAGGCGACCATCCATTCGCGCCCCCCCTCCTCGCCTTCACGCGAGCCGTAGACGATGGGGCGGATACCATGCGGATCACGAAAGGCCAGCAGACCGCGACCGGCGATCATCGCGACGACGCCATATGCGCCCTTGGCGCGCTCGTGCACACGCTCGACCGCGTTGAACACGGAGTCGGCGGTCAGGCCGTTGTCCAGATAGCGCAGGAGCTCCTGTGCGAAGACGTTCAACAGGATCTCGGAGTCGGAATCAGTATTGATGTGCCGACGATCGGTCGCGAACAGGGCCTGCTTCAGTTCTCGGGCATTGATCAGGTTGCCGTTGTGTCCGAGCGTGATCCCGAACGGGGAGTTCACGTAGAACGGCTGGGCCTCGGCGGAGCTCGAGCTGCCGGCCGTCGGATACCGCACATGACCGATGCCCATGTTGCCGATCAGACCCTGCATGTGCTGATTGTTGAAGACGTCCCGCACCAGACCGTTGTCCTTGCGCAGGTGCAGCCGGCCTAAGTCGTCGCAGGTCACGATGCCGGCGGCATCCTGTCCACGGTGCTGCAGCACCAGCAGGGCATCATAAAGCGGCTGATTCACCGGGCCACGCCCGACGATTCCGACTACTCCACACATACGGTTCAGGGCTCCAACAAGGCGGTCGACTAGCGTTGGTCGGCGGGGGGCTCGGTTTCCGGTGCCGATGGTTCACCGGCCGGCTCATCCACGGCGGGATCGGCTGGGTCGTCGGCCAGTAGGCTGCCGATCTGTTCCTGCCAGCTGTCAGGCAACTGCGCGACCATCCACTCGACCAGGCGTTCGAACTCGGGAATCAGGCGACTGTTCTCCCACCAGCCCTCCTCGGGCATCAGTGTCAGAGAGGCCGCAAAGACAAGTACCGCGACCAGAACCACGCCGCGCAGCAGACCGAAGATCACGCCCAGCGAACGGTCGGTGCCCGTCAGGCCGCTGCCGCGCACCAGACGATTGGCCAGCACCCCCAGGATGCCGCCCACGATCAGCACTGCGATAAAGATCAGCGCGAACCCGACCCCCAGGCGCAATGTGGCATCCGACAGCGCCTCGGGCAGCACTTCGGCGACCTCGGCTGCATGCCGAATACCCAGCCAGATGCCCACAATCCAGGTGGCAAGCGAGAACGCCTCGCGCACAAACCCACGAAACAGACTGATAAGCCCCGAGACGACAATCAGGGCGATAATGACCAGGTCGATCCAGTTCACGCGCGGCGGACTTCCGGTGCGAAAAGGCTGCGTAGTGTACCGCAGCGCCTCGAAGTTCGCAGGCGGCTGCCTGCGTGTCCACGGTCGTGGGAGATCATGGGAAGGTCACCACAATGCCCGTGATATCGAAATCGTCCTTCAGTTCCTCGACCAGCTTCTGGGCCTCGTCGCGCTGAGCCACCGGACCCACCTTGACCCGATAGATGCTGCGACCTTCGGCCTCGGACTCGTCGATAAAGGCTGGCCAGCCGGCGTCACGCAAGCGTGATTCCTCTTCCCGCGCATTCCCACCGGCCCGATAGCTGCCCACCTGCACGGCCCAACCCGCTTCGATCGCGCGCGACTCCGGGGCTCGTGTCAGCGGTTCCGGAGTGTCGGCTTCATCGTTGTCCGCCGCGTCTTCCCGGTTCTCCTCGCCATTCTCCAGTGCCTGAAGATCGGCGATTCGCACTTCCTCGCCCCGCTCCCGCTCGGCTCTCGGAGGCGCATCCTCACGTTCGGAAGGAAGCGCGATATCCGGTGCCGCAAAGGTCGGAGCGTCGGGAACCGGGTCATCGATGCCGCTCATGTATTCGTAACCGGCACCGTCGAACAACCACGGGAGAAAGATCACGGCGATCACAATCAGGATCACCGCGCCCGTCAGGCGAAAACGAATGGGACTGTCCGTGGTCATGCCGTGATGGTATTGGAATCCCGCATGTCGGGTCTTGTCCGCGACATTACGCCGCGTCCACCCAGTCGGGCAAGGCAAGTGTGCGAAAGCTTTCTTGCGTCCCTAGCCATGAGCGATGCCTTTCGGTACGGAATCGGGTGGCAATGACTCGCGCAGAGCCGAAGCCGCCAGGTCCGGGGCCTGTTCGAGGATCGCCGCCACCGTGTGGAACGAGCCGAACACGACACACCGTCCCTGGGCTCCGGCCAATTCCTTCGTTTGTTCAAGCGCTTTCTGGATCTCGCCCACCGGCCGGACGTCCGGCTGGCCGGCCTCTTCCAGTTCCGCCGCCAGGTCGTGTGCAGGGAGTGCACGCGGGAGATCAAGCGGGATCGGGACCCAGACATCGACCAGACCGTGCAGCTCGCGCCACATGGCCCTGCGTTCCTTGTCGGCCATGACCGCCACCAGCGCGACGGTCCGCCCTGCGGAGGGATTGTCACGCAACCAGCGCGCGAGCTCGGCGACTGCCTGCGTGTTGTGGGCCACATCCAGTAGCCACTCCGGAGACCCGCCCAGACATTGCAGACGACCGGGCGGGCGAACCTGAAGCGCCCGCTCCAGCGAGGCCGAGCTTAGCCCGGTGCCCATGCCAAGCGACTCGACCACGGCCAGCGCGGTTGCGGTATTCGCGAGGACGGCACCGCTCAGCCCCCGCGCCAGCGGGACATTCCACTCCACCTGAGCGCCATTCCAGCACCAGACGAGCCGTTCCTGTTCGACCAGCAGGTCAAAATCGCGCCCCAAGCGGACGGTAGGACACCCAAGCGCCCGAGCCTGGTCCAGCACGCTCTGTGGAGGCGACAGCTCCCCGATTACCACTGGGTGCCCTGCGCGCATGATGCCGGCCTTCTCGCGTCCGATCACCTCGCGCGAATCCCCCAGCCAGGCTTGGTGGTCGAGATCCACGGCGGTAACCGCCGCCACATCCGCGTCCCAGATGTTCACCGCATCCAGGCGCCCGCCAAGCCCGACCTCCAGCACCTGCACATCGACGCGGGCCTCGCAGAAAAGCCAGGCCGCGGCCAAAGCGCCAAACTCGAAATAGGTCAGCGAATCGTCACCCCGGGCCTGGTCGATCGCCTCGAAGGACCTGCACAGGTCCACGTCCGCGGCCGGCACGCCGTTCAGGCGGATGCGTTCGTTGTACTGAAGCAAATGCGGGGAGGTGAACAACCCCACATTCAGACCCTGCGCCTGCAACAGCGCCGCCGTACGCGTGGTTACGGTGCCCTTGCCGTTGGTGCCGGCCACAATGACCGTACGGGGCGTCCCCGGGCCGCGCAGCCCCAACCTGTCGGCGACCAGGGCAATACGCTCCAGGGTGAGGTCCATGCCAACCGGATGCAGTCGCTCCTGGAAGGCCAGCCATTCAGCCAGTGTGGCGTTGCGCACGGAGGGAGTCAGGTCGAGCGCGGGGCATCCGACGATTCGCTGGCATCATCCGCGCGAATCACTTCCACCTCCGGCTCTTCCTCTTCGACCGGGGCCGCCTCAGGGGCCGGAGCCGGCCCATGAGTCAGCATTCCCAACACGGAGGCCAGACGGCGGCGCATCTCGCCGCGCTCAATGATCATGTCGACCGCCCCGTGTTCGAGCAGAAATTCTGACCGCTGGAAGCCCTCGGGCAGCGTCTCGCGGACGGTCTGCTGGATCACGCGCGGACCGGCAAAACCGATCAGGGCATTGGGCTCCGCGACATTGACATCGCCGAGCATCGCGAGGCTCGCGGAGACACCGCCCATGGTGGGGTCGGTCATCACGGATATGAACGGGATACGCTCCTCGCGCATCCGCGCCAGCACCGCGCTGGTCTTGGACATCTGCAACAGCGAGAACAAGGCCTCCTGCATCCGCGCCCCGCCGGACGCGCTGAAACAGACGAGCGGAATACGCTGTTCCAGCGAACGGTTGGCGCCACGGACAAAGCGCTCGCCCACGGCCGAGCCCATGGACCCCCCCATGAAGCGGAAGTCGAACGCAGAGGCCACCAGCGGGCGCCCCATCAACTGGCCCTGCATGACGACCAGCGCGTCGCGTTCGCCGGTCGACTTCTGCGCGGCGACCAGGCGGTCCTTGTATTTCTTGGAGTCACGGAACTTCAGGACATCGGAAGATTCGATCTGGGCGGCGATTTCCTCGCGCCCCTCCTCGTCGAGGAAGGTTTCCAGCCGCCGCCGCGCACTCATCCGTCGGTGATGCCCGCACTTCGGACAGACATCGAGATTGCGTTCCACCTCGGGGCGATACAGCGTGGCGTCGCAACCCTCGCAGCGCACCCACAGCCCCTCGGGCACGCCCCGTTTGTTGCTGTTGTCGGTACGGATGCGCGAAGGCATCAGCTTTTCGAACCAGCTCATCCTGAATCCCTCAGTCCTGCGAGCGCTGCATTCTACTACACCGACGCCTCGACGCCGGACGCACGCACGCGGTCCATTTCCACGCGCATTCCCGCTACGACTTCGGACGCCGCATGGGCGAACCCGGCCGGATCACCGTCGAACTCCTCGGCGAGACGCACGATCGCGCTGCCCACCACGACGGCATCCGCTACGCGCGCGACCTGCCCGGCCGTCTCCGCATCGCGAATACCAAAACCCACGCCCAGCGGAAGATCCGTGTGCTGGCGGATGGCTTCCAGGCGCTCGGCCAGCGCCGAGGTATCCAGCGTCTGCGAGCCGGTCACGCCCTTGAGCGACACGTAGTAAATGAAACCCCGCGCCGCGCGCGCCACATGACCAATACGCTCGTCGGAGGTCGTGGGCGCTACCAGAAAGATCGGTGCAATCTGCGCGCTCTCCAGTAGTCCCGCAACTTCGTCACACTCCTCGGGCGGCAGATCCACCGTCAGCAGACCGTCCAGCCCCGCCTCACGGGCCTTTTCGACAAAGGTCTCGTAACCCATGCGTTCGACCGGGTTGAGATAGCCCATCAGCACCACCGGCGTCTCGGCGTCGGTCTTGCGGAACTCGGCCACCATGTCCAGCACGTCCCGCAGGCTGGTGCTATAACGCAGCGCCCGTTCGCAGGCCTTCTGGATCACCGGCCCATCTGCCATCGGGTCGGAGAACGGGACCCCCAGCTCGATCAGGTCCGCACCCGCCTTTACCAGCGCATGCATCAGCGGAACGGTGGCGCCCGGCTCCGGGTCACCCGCGGTCACATAGGGCACCAGCGCCGCGCGGTTCTCCGACCGCAACTTGCCAAAGCGTTGCTCGATGCGAGTCATAGCGTGATTCCTTCGCGTTCCGCCACGGTGTTGAGGTCCTTGTCGCCCCGACCCGACAGGTTCACGATAATGCTCTGGTCCGGACGCATCGTCGGGGCCAGTTCCAGGACATGCGCAATCGCGTGTGAGGTCTCCAGCGCCGGGATGATGCCCTCGGTACGGGTGAGCCGATGAAAGCCCTCCAGCGCTTGGTCATCGGTCACGGCGACATAGCGCGCACGGCCTGTGTCCTTCAGCCAGGCGTGTTCCGGCCCGACGCCCGGATAATCCAGCCCGGCCGAGACCGAATGCGTCCCGACGATCTGCCCATGCTCGTCTTCCATCAGGTAGGTGCGGTTGCCATGCAGCACGCCCGGCTGCCCGGCACAAAGCGGTGCCGAATGCCGGCCGGACTCGATGCCCGCGCCTGCGGCCTCGACGCCAATCATTTCCACGGACTCGTCATCCAGGAACGGATGGAACAGGCCGATCGCATTCGATCCGCCGCCAACACAGGCCACCAGCGCATCCGGCAGCTTGCCGGTCATCTCCAAGTGCTGCGCCCGCGCCTCGCGGCCGATCACGGCCTGGAAGTCTCGCACCATGGCCGGATACGGATGCGGGCCTGCAACGGTACCGATGATGTAGAAGGTGTCGTCGACATTGGTGACCCAGTCGCGCATCGCCTCGTTCAGGGCATCCTTCAGCGTACGCGTGCCCGATTTCACCGCCACGACCTCGGCCCCGAGAAGACGCATCCGATAGACGTTCGGTGTCTGCCGCCGCGTGTCCTCTTCGCCCATATAGATCACGCATTCCAGCCCCAGACGCGCAGCCACGGTAGCGGTGGCCACGCCATGCTGGCCGGCACCGGTCTCCGCGATGATCCGGGTCTTGCCCAGGCGCTTCGCGAGCAGGGCCTGGCCGATGGTGTTGTTCACCTTGTGCGCGCCGGTGTGGTTCAGGTCCTCGCGCTTGAAGTACACCTGTGCCCCGCCAAGCTCTCTCGAAAGACGCTCGGCGTGATACAGCGGATTGGGACGACCGACAAACTGCTGCAGATCATGGTCCAGCTCCGCCATGAAGTCGGCATCGCCCATATACTGCTCGTACGCCTTTTGCAGCTCGTCCAGCGCGCCCATAAGGGTTTCGGATACAAAGCGCCCGCCATAGGGCCCGAAATGCCCGCGGGCATCCGGGAACGCCGCCCAGTCGATCTTGCTCATTCGTTCACCTCGCATTGGCGCACGGCCTTCACGAAGGCCTCCATGCGCCGTGCATCCTTGATCCCCGGGGCACTCTCGACTCCGGAGCTTACGTCGACCCCGTACGGGCGCAGGTGTTCCAGCGCCTCGCGTACCGAATCCTCGTCCAGTCCCCCGGCCAGCAGCCAGGGCCGGTCCAGCGCCTCGGGCACCGTGTCCCAGTCGAACCGGTGGCCGGATCCGCCGCTGCGCCCGGCTCCATGGCTGTCCAGCAGAAAGCCCTGCGCCTGGGGGTGGGCGTCCATCACCGGCCGCGGATCACCCCCCTCGTTCATCGACACGGCCCTGAGATAGGGATACCCGAAACGCGTACATTCCGCTGCCGACTCATGACCGTGAAACTGCAGGCAGTCCAGGCGTACCCCGGCCAGGACCTGCTCGACGTGTGCCGGGTCCGGGTCGACGAACAGTCCGACCGTGGTCACGAACGGGGGCAATGCCGCCGCGATCTCCGCCGCCTGGTCGGACTCGACATAACGGCGGCTGGGCGGATGGAACACCAGGCCGATCGCGTCGGCCCCGGCACGTGCCGCGGCCTCCGCCTGTTCCGGCGTCGTGATTCCGCAAATCTTTACCCGATAGCGCATCCCGCTCCGGCCTCAATTATCAAGCGGCAAAGCGTACCAGAAGCACGGCGGCTAGCCTCTTTCCCGCAATCAGACCGCCCCATTGCCCGGGATCCCCTCCAGTACCGGCCCCTCGGCACTGGGGAGAGCGAATTCGGGCGGGTAGTCTACGTGAACGAAATAAAGCCCCCCGGCCGGGGCCGTGATGCCCGAGACTCGCCGGTCGCGGGCGGCGAGGATCCGCGCGGCCCAGCCTGGCTCCTCGCGTCCGTCTCCGATCGCCAGGAGAACTCCGGCAATGTTCCGCACCATGTGATGCAGGAAGGCATTGGCATGGATATCCAGGATCACGTAGGAACCGCGCCGCTGGACACCAATCGAATGTATATTCCGAATTGGTGATTTCGCCTGGCATCCGGCGGCACGGAGGCTGGAAAAGTCGTGCTCGCCAACAAAGGTCTGCGCCGCGTCATGCATCCGTGCAGCATCCAGTGGGCGTCGCCACCACGCCACCCGCCCGGCCTCCAGTGCGGGGCGTACCGGTCGATTCGCGATCACATAGCGATAGCGACGGCCGAACGCCTTGAAGCGTGCATGAAAATCGTCGTCGACCGGCTCGGCCCAGCGCAGGGTGATCCCGTCCGGCAGACGACTGTTCACCCCCAGCACCCAGGAATGCCGTTCCCGGACCGCCGCAGTATCAAAGTGCGCCACCTGAGCGGTCGCATGGACCCCCGCATCCGTGCGTCCCGCGCAGGTGAGCTCAATCCCCTCGTTTGCCACGAAACTCAGCGCCGCCTCCAGGTGCCCCTGGACGCTGGCCCCGTCCTTCTGGCGCTGCCAGCCCAGCAACCCGCGCCCGTCGTACTCGATTCCCAACGCCCAGCGTTGACGGGCCGGATCCGTATCACTTGCCGTCAATGTTGTCCTTGGCATCACCTGATCACCACCACCAGGCAAGCCCGCCGACTGCAACCGCCACAATCCACAACCACACCACCGCCCCCGCACCCCCTTGGGGAACTGTGCTGCTGCGCCCGGTGAACGCGTCGGTCGCCAGCTCCGGCACCTCGCCACTCAGGGCACGATCCAGACGCACGATCAGCCAGTCCCGCGCCCCATGCAGCCGCTCGCGCCACCCGCCACGAAGCCCCTCACGCTCCCGTTCAATATCCACCCGGTCCGACTCGAACAGCGCCAGAGCAAGAAACAGCCGTTGCGCGAACCGCTCACCCCACCCGCCAAAGCAACCACGAGGACCCGCCAGAAACGAAGACAGCGCCCGAACCAGCTCGCCTCGCGAGAACCGCTCCGTCAGCCAGACGACCAGGACTACCACCAGGGCCAGCGCCCCAATCCGCCAGAATGCCTCGATCAAGCCAGCCAGCGCGGGGCCTTCTGGTGTTTCGACCGGCCAGACCCCGAAGAACACCAGTAAAGACAGATAAAACCATTTCAGTCGCCAGAGCAGGCGTCCGCAGCGTTCCCAGGCAAAGGGCCCCGCCCACACAAGTCCGGCAACCCCCAGCAGCACCGCCAGCACCACGACCGGTTTAGCAGTCGCCAGCATCGCCGACAACAGCAAAACGGCCGGGAGCGCCCACAGGGACGCCGATCCGGCCGTCTCGTACTTGATGTCGAAACCCCGTCGCCTCATCGCGACAGGATACTGCTTCAGCAGATCCGATGGCGGATCACGACCCGTCCAGTTGTTGGCGAATCGCTTCCGCCTTTGCCTTCTGCTCCTCGGTGCCGGAGGCGACGATCTCGTCAATCAATTCACGCGCCCCCTCCTCGTCGCCCATGTCCGCATAGGCCTGGGCGAGGCTCAGACGCGTTTCATTGTCATCATCCGCGCCAACCGGTTGGGCGTCGCCCGGTGCCGACGAAGCCGTCTCCGCTTCGGCAGACGGGGTATCCTCGTCGCCCAGATCCAGGGCTGGAATATCGCTTCCGGCCTCCGTGTCCTCCCGCCCGTCATCATCCAGGTTGGGGAGATCACTGTCATCGATATCGAACGAGAGGTCGTTCAGGTCATCCCCGCCCTCGTCTGCCTTCTCGGGGGCCGACGGCTCCACGCCATCCCGGTCGAACGAGTCTTCAAAATCGAAGGAAAGGCCGGAATCCACCTCATCGGGCTGTCTGGCGGATTTCGCTGTTTCATCGGCGCCGGATTCCACATCCGGCAGTTCCAATCCGGAAAAGTCAATTTCGTTGCGGGCATCTACGTCACCGCTTGGTGTCGGCTCTGCAGCCGGCACCTGCTCATCGTCATCAGCCGGGGAGCTGCTCGACCCGGGACCAACATCACCGGCCCCACCGATACGCGACTCAAGCTCGGCCAACTGATTCCGGGTATCCAGGTCATCGGCCGCCATGCGCTCACGCAGGCCTGATGCAGCCTCGCGCGCCCCCGCCTCGTCGCCAAGCGCCACGCGCGCCTCGACCAGTTTCAATCGATACCGGGTGTTCTCCGGATCGCGCTCGATGGCCTGGGTGAGCGTCTCTTCGGCCTGATCGTTCATCCCGTAGGCAAGGCAGACATCCACTTCGGCCAGCACATCGTCCACTGAGGAGTCCCCACTGGAACTGACCACCACCGGTTCGCCGACCGACTCTTCCGGCTCATCGGGCTCGACCGGCTGATCACGATCGTCTTCTTTTCCGGCGACCGCACCAGCGGCCATGCCGGTCACGGCGCCACCAACGGCTGTCGCAGCCCCGGCAACGGTCGAACCGCTCCGAGCTTCATCGACTTCGCGCGCCTCGTACCCCGCCGGTTCCACTGCCGATGCCTGCACACGGCTGTTGTCCGCACGCCCCGGCATGCCAGCGGCGCGCTCTTCGACCACCATCTCACGCCGACCGCCCCGCGCGAACGCCATTAGTACCAGCAGTAGCAGGATCACCAGCGCGATCGCCATCATCAACAGCAGCGGGTCGTTCATGATCCGTTCGTGCAGCGGGGCGTTGCGTTCTGCGTCCGCCCGGTCGAGTCGCGCCATCAACTCGTTGCGTTCCGCGCGCAGCTGGCTCAGCTGTTCCTCCAGCTCGGCCATGTTCTCGCTCGAGATCTCCGCGAGACGGCCGCGCTCACCGAGCTCCTCGCGCAGTTCGGAAATCTCATCGCGCATCCCCTCCATCTCCGCGCGCTGGGACAACATCGCTTCCTGGAGCAGATCGGGGGACTCGGCTGCGGCAACCGCGCCTTCATCCGTCTCGGGGAGGAGCTCCGTCACGATCTCCAGCCGGTCGTCGGCAACTGCCGCCTCGTCTTCCTCGTCCACCGCGGCCACGTCGTCCTCGGCCGCGACCTCGTCTTCCTCGGGAACGGCTTCATCGTCTTCCGCAACGACCTCGTCCTCTTCCGGGACCGGCTCGACTTCCGGCTCCACCTCGGCCGCTTCTTCGGGCTCTGGCTCCTCGCGCGCGGCCGTCACGGTGCCGTCACGCCAGACCTGCGTCTGGCGCTGGACTTCTGCGCGCGCCTCCGACGCGCTTCGCTGTTCGAGTTCGGAACGCGACGGGACCGTCAGTTCTGCACCCGCACGAAGAGTGTTGATGTTCTGCTCGGCGAACGCATCGGGGTTGGCCTCCAGGAAGGCCAGCATCGCCTGATCGGCCATACCGGCAAGACCCGCGCGTTCTACGATGCGATACAGCGTGTCACCACTGCGTACGGTGTACGATTCGCCCTCGCGCGGCATCGGTGCATCCCGGCGCGCGGGGGCGTCGCGGGCGGTTTCTCGCGGCACCGGCGCGGCTGCATCCGCGGGCATAGTGTCGGGCGGGTCCAGGAGCAGGGAGACTTCGCGCATCGAGCGTCCGCCATCCCAGCGAGCCTCAAGGAGAATCCCCACATATGGCTCGCGAACCGCCTGACGGGTGGTCAGCACCACGCGTCGATCCGCACCCTGTCCCTGAACCTGGATATTCAGATCCCCCGGTACACTTCCGCGGTTCATGCCGGAGCGACGATAGTCGCTTTCCGAAGCCTGCCGCACCTGCAGCGAGTCACTGGCCGCGGCACCGCCTCGCAGAGGAATCTCCGCGCGCAGGGCCTGATTCAGATGGGATTGCAGGCTGACCTCACCAAAACTCACCGAGTTCGATGATGCCGGTGCAACCAGCAGCAAGAGCAGTAGCCCGAGAAGTAACTTGCGCACGAATCCCCCCTGAATGTGCCGCGCGGCCTGTCATCGCCTGGGCCACCTTACTGCCCCAGCGCCCCCTGGCCGCGGTTTGCCGGGTATGAGTTTTCCCGGACTTTCACCGGATTAAATCACAGGTAATCCCGGATCAAAACCTCGGCAATCTGGATCGTGTTCAACGCGGCGCCCTTGCGCACGTTGTCGGAGACCACCCAGAGGTCCAGCCCGCGGGGATGCGAGATGTCCTCGCGGATGCGTCCGACGAACACCGCATCCTTGCCGGAACCCTCGGTCACGGCGGTCGGATAGCCCCCGTCCTCGTGCTTGTCCAGCACCGTGATTCCCGGCGCGGCAGACAGGATCTCGCGGGCCTTGTCCGCGCTGATCTTCTCGCGGGTCTCGATGTGCAGGGCCTCGGAATGGCCGTAGAACACCGGGATCCGCACGGCGGTCGGGTTCACCAGGATGGACTCGTCACCCATGATCTTCCGGGTCTCCCAGACCATCTTCATCTCTTCCTTGGTGTAGCCGTTGTCCTGGAAGACGTCGATGTGCGGCAGCGCGTTGAATGCGATCTGCTTGGGATAGACATTGCACTCGACCGGACGGCCGTTCAGCAGTGCCGCCGTCTGGTGCGCCAGTTCCTCGATTGCATCCTTGCCAGTGCCGGAGACGGCCTGGTACGTCGCGACGTTGATGCGCTCGATACCGACCGCGTCGTGTAGCGGCTTCAGCGCCACCAGCATCTGGATGGTGGAGCAGTTCGGGTTCGCGATGATCCCGTGGCGCGTGTAGTCACCCACCGCGTCCGGGTTGACCTCCGGCACCACCAGCGGGATCTCCGGGTCGTAGCGAAACTGCGAGGTGTTGTCGATCACCACGCAGCCGGCCGCGGCCGCCTTGGGCGCGTACTCGGCGGATACCGAGGCCCCCGGCGAGAACAGCCCGATCTGCACGGTGGAGAAATCGAAGGTGGCCAGATCCTCCACCTCCAGCTCGCGGCGGCCGAAGGCGACCGTCTTGCCGACCGAACGCGAACTGGCCAGCGCATGCACCCGCCCCAGCGGCAGGTCGCGCTCGGCCAGGATGGAGAGCAGGGTCTCGCCGACGGCGCCGGTTGCGCCCACCACGGCCACGTCAAACTTGCGGTCACTCATCGTTCATTCCCGGTTTAATTTTAGCCTTCAAGCTACTGATATTTAGTTAGTCATCCAGCGCGGCCACCAGGGCATCACCCATCCCCTGGGTACCCACCAGTGTCATGCCCTCGCCGAAGATGTCCGGCGTGCGCAAGCCCTGATCCAGCACCCGCCCCACGGCCTGCTCAATGCGTTCGGCCAGGTCATTCCGGTTCAGGCTGTGGCGCAGCAGCATCGCGACCGACAGCACGGTTGCCATCGGATTGGCCTTGCCCTGCCCGGCGATATCCGGCGCAGAGCCGTGGATCGGCTCGTACAGACCGACCCCCTCGCTGTTCAGCGAGGCCGAGGGCAGCATGCCGATGGAGCCGGTCAGCATGGCCGCGGCGTCGGACAGGATGTCGCCGAACATGTTGCCGGTCACCATCACGTCGAACTGCTTGGGATCACGCACCAGCTGCATGGCCGCGTTGTCCACATACATGTGAGACAGCTCGACCTCGGGGAATTCCTTCCCGACCCGCTCGACCACTTCGCGCCACAGCTCGGAGACCTCGAGAACGTTGGCCTTGTCCACCGAGCACAGGCGCTTGCCGCGCTTCATCGCGGCCTCGAAGCCCACCCGTGCGATGCGCTCGATCTCCGATTCGCTGTAGGCGGCGGTATTGAAGCCGTAGCGCTCGCCACCTCGCTCCTCGATTCCGCGCGGCTGACCGAAGTAGATCCCGCCGGTCAGCTCGCGCACGATCAGGATATCCAGCCCGCTGACGACCTCCGGTTTCAGCGTAGAGGCCGAGGCCAGCTGCGGATACAGGATCGCCGGTCGCAGATTCGCGAACAGGCCCAGGTCCGAACGGATGCCCAGCAGCCCGCGCTCGGGGCGCAGGTCACGCTCCAGCGATTCGTACTGCGGGCCGCCAACCGCACCCAGCAGGATCGCGTCGGCGCGGCGCGCTGCCCCGCGGGTAGCCTCCGGGTAGGGATGTCCGGCCGCATCATGCGCCGCGCCCCCGATCAGGCCCTGGTCAATCTCCAGATCGAGCCCGCCGATCTCGCCCACACGCTCCAGCACCTTCAGCGCCTCGGCCACGATCTCGGGCCCGATCCCGTCCCCGGGCAATACCAGAATTCGGCTCACAAACCTCTCCTAACCATCAGATCAATCCCATTTCTTTTCTACCTGTAGGAGGCCAGCCCTCTGGCCGATGGGGCGCCAGGACAGGCCCTATCGGCCAGAGGGCTGGCCTCCTACAAGGGGCACCATTCAGCCCTGCGAGTGTTCCGCCATCCACGGCCACTCGCGGCGCTGGCGCTCCTCGTAGGCGCGGATGTCATCGGCGTACTGCAGCGTCAGCGCGATATCGTCAAGGCCGTTCAGCAGGCGGTGGCGCCGGTCCTCGTCGAGCGTGAAACGAAACACCGTACCGTCCGGCGCCGTTACGGTCATCTCTTCCAGGTTCACCTCGACCTGCGCGCCCGGGTTCGCCTCAACCTGATCGAACAGCGCCTGTACCTCATCCTCGGCCAGCACCACCGGCAGCAGCCCGTTCTTGCAGCTGTTGGAGAAGAAGATGTCCGCGAACGACGGCGCGATCACCGCGCGAAAACCGAAGTCGGTCAGCGCCCACACCGCGTGTTCGCGCGAGGAGCCGCAGCCGAAGTTCTTGCGGGCCAGCAGGATGCTTGCCTGGTCGAACGGCGCCTGGTTGAGCACGAAATCCGGGTTGATCCGGCGCTGCGAGCTGTCCATGCCGGGCTCGCCCGGGTCGAGGTAGCGCCAGTCGTCGAAGGCGTTGGGCCCGAAGCCCGTGCGCTTGACCGACTTCAGGTACTGCTTCGGGATGATCGCGTCGGTGTCGACATTGGAGCGATCCAGCGGCGCGACAATCCCCTTGTGAACGGTAAAGGCCTGCATCGCTTACGCCTCCTTCAGTGCCGACGGTTCGATGAAGTGCCCGGCCACGGCGGCCGCGGCGGCCAGCGCCGGGCTGACCAGGTGGGTACGCCCGCCCTGCCCCTGACGGCCCTCGAAGTTGCGGTTCGAGGTCGAGGCGCAGCGCTCACCCGGCTCCAGCCGGTCTGCGTTCATCGCCAGGCACATGGAACACCCCGGCTCGCGCCACTCGAAGCCGGCGTCCAGGAAGATCCGGTCTAGCCCCTCCTGTTCCGCCTGCTGTTTCACCAGCCCGGAGCCCGGCACCACCATTGCCAGCTTGATGTTGTCGGCCTTCCTGCGGCCCTTGACCACCTCGGCAGCCGCACGCAGGTCCTCGATCCGCGAGTTCGTGCAGGAGCCGATGAACACCTTGTCCGGACGGATCTCCGCCATCAACGTGTTCGGTTGCAGGTCCATGTACTCCAGCGCACGCTTCATACCCTCGGCGCGCACCGGATCGGACTCGGCCGCCGGGTCCGGCACACGGCCGTTGATCGGCGCGACCATCTCCGGCGAGGTGCCCCAGCTCACCTGCGGGGCGATCTCGGCGGCATCCATCTCCACCACCGCGTCGAACTCGGCATCGGGGTCGGAGACCAGCGTGCGCCAGTAGGCGGCGGCCTGCTCGAACCGTTCGCCGGACGGCGCCTGCGGCTTGCCACGCACGTACTCGATCGTCTTCTCGTCCACCGCGACCATGCCCGCGCGGGCCCCGGCCTCGATGGACATGTTGCAGATGCTCATGCGGCCCTCGATCGACAGGCTGCGGATCGCCGATCCGGCGAACTCGATCGCATAGCCGGTGCCGCCGGCGGTGCCAATGCGGCCGATGATCGCCAGCACCACATCCTTGGCGGTCACGCCCGGGCGCAGCTCGCCCTCCACGCGGATCTGCATGGCCTTGGTCTTCTTCTGCCACAGGCACTGCGTGGCCAGCACATGCTCGACCTCGGAGGTGCCGATGCCGAAGGCCAGCGCGCCCAGCGCGCCGTGGGTGGAGGTATGCGAGTCGCCACAGACGACCGTCATGCCCGGCAGGGTCGCGCCCTGCTCGGGACCGATCACATGCACGATGCCCTGGCGCACATCGGCCATCGGGAAGAACTTCAGCCCCAGGCCCGTGACGTTGCTCTCCAACGTCTCCACCTGAGTGCGCGAGACCGGATCCTCAATCCCGCGGTCGCGATTGGCGGTGGGCACATTGTGGTCCGGTACCGCCAGTACGGAATCCCCGCGCCAGGGCTTGCGCCCGGCCAGACGCAGACCCTCGAAGGCCTGCGGGCTGGTCACCTCATGCACCAGGTGGCGGTCGATGTAGAGCAGCGTCGAACCATCCGGCTCTTCGCGCACCACATGGGCCTCCCACAGCTTGTCGTACAGTGTCTTGCCTGCCATTACCTGCTCCCGCGGCCACGCCGCGATGTTCCAGCCATGTTTTCGGTGAGCGGCCGCCAAAGCCCCCTGTAGGAGGCCAGCCCTCTGGCCGATTCGACGCCGGTGCAAATCGGCCAGAGGGCTGGCCTCCTACAGACGGGCGGCACCACCGCATTGCCAGTCTGCGGCCGCCCCTCTATTCTTTCAAATCCGATTTATTATCTTTACCATTCCATATGGTTATGGATTGGCGATCCGGCACCGCATCAGTCAGCCGGTCATTATCCCACGGAGGCGGCGGAAATGCGCCCGGAACAGCTCAGCATCGAGTCCCTGCAGGCCTTCGTGGCAGTGGTCGATACCGGCGCCTTCTCCGCCGCGGCCGAGCGTCTGCACCTGACCCAGCCGGCGATCAGCAAACGCATCCAGTCGCTGGAGGCAACGCTGCAACGTCCCCTGTTCGAGCGCCAGGGGCGCCGCGTGCGGCCCACCGAGGTCGCCGAACGCCTGCTACCCGAAGCACGCGAGATCCTGGCCCGCCTGCACGCGATCGAGCAGCAGGTGGCGGACCTCGACCAGGTCGTTCGTGGCCGCATCCGCCTGGCCACCTCGCACCACATCGCCCTGCACCGCCTGCCCGCTCCCCTGGCTCGCCTGCGCACCCGTTACCCCGAGCTGGAGCTGGAACTCGCATTCATGGATTCCGAAGCCGGCATCGAAGCGGTAATGCACGGCGACGCCGATCTGGCGCTGGCCACCCTGCCAGACGACCTGCCAAAAGACTCGGAGGCCCAGCCCGTCTGGACCGACGAATTGGTCCCGATGGTTGCCCGCGACCGTGCGAAGGATGCCCCGCAGCACACCCTGCAGCGCCTTCATGACTGGCCGGCGATCCTGCCGCCGGTGGACTCCACCACCCGCCGCCAGATCGACCGGGCGCTGGCCGCACAGGGCCTGCACCCCGCCGCCGCCCAGGAGAGCCCGTACCTGGAGGTCATCCGCATGATGATCGCGGCCGGCCTCGGCATCGGCTTCCTCCCCCGCACCATGGCCACCGACGACCTGGCCATCCTCGAATGGTCCGCCCCACCCATCACCCGCCAGCTCGGCTGGGTCCGTCATGCGCACCGCTACCGCTCGCGAACCCTTGAGGCGGTCATCGAGGAATTGCAGTAATCGGAACCCTGCGAGGGCCGCCTTCTCAGACCCGAGCAGGTTCCCGAGGAAGGAGGGAGGAGATCATCCAGGTGGCGAAGATGAACAGGGTGGAGGCGACCAACGCGCCCTCCAGGCCCCAGACCATGAAGATGGCCCCGGAGGCGACGGTGCCGACCAGACGCCCACCGGCATTGGCCATGTAGTAGAAGCCGACCTTCATCGCGACCCGGTCGGTCTCTGCGTAGTCGAGGATCAGGAACGAGTGCACGGCGGAGTTGATCGCAAACACCACACCGAACACGCCCAGGCCGACCATCAGGACCCAGGCCGGATCCAGGCCCGTCTCCAGGCCGATCACGATGCCGATGGGCAGCAGCATCAGGATGAAGGCCCACAACCGCGCGGTGAGACCGGTCGGGTGCAGCCCGCCCCGGCCCAGCAGACGGGGCACAGAGGCCTGTACGATGCCGTAGCCAATCACCCACAACGCCAGAAACGCCCCCACCTGCATGTGGTTCCAGTGCAGTGTCGCGCTCAGGAACACCGGCAGGGCCACCACGAACCAGACATCGCGCGCGCCGAACAGGAAGAACCGCGCGGCCGAGAGCACGTTGATCGCAGCGGAGTTGGAGAACATCTGGGTGAATGTCGGCTTGCCGCCGACCCGGCCCAGCCCGCGCGGCAGGCCGACGATGGAGAGCAGCATCACCATAGCCAGCATCCCGGCCAGGATCACCAGCGCCATCTGGAACCCGACCGAGTACAGCAGCGCACCGCCGACAAAGAAGCCCACCCCCTTCAGCGCGTTCTTCGAGCCGGTGAGCACCGCGACCCAGCGAAACAGCCGCCCCTCCCCGTCGCCGGCGACCAGCTTCACGCCGGACTTGGCACTCATCTTGTTCAGGTCCTTGGCGATGCCCGACAGGGCCTGCGCGAACATCACGTAGGCCACGCCCAGCCAGGCCTCCGGCACCGTGAGCATCAGCAGCGCGGCGACCTGCAGCAAGGTCCCGGCGATCATCGTCGTGTTCACCCCCAGCCGCGCGGCCAGCCAGCCCCCAGTCAGGTTGGTGATCACTCCGAACAGTTCGTAGAACAGGAATAGAAGCGCGATCTCGAGCGGGCTGTACCCCAGTTGGTGGAAGAACAGGACGACCAGCATGCGGATCGCGCCGTCGGTGACGGTAAAAGCCCAGTAGTTTGCGGTGATGCGCGCATAAGCACCCAGCCCCAGTGTAGGCGGGCTGCCCGGGTCTGGCTGTCCTGGTACGCTGCTCATCCTGCTCTCGGACACCTCGTCACCATCCGCCGATAGTGCTGATCCCTCGCTGCCGAACCACACCTCCAAGGCATGGGCCTGCGAAAGCGCGCGTCAGGCTACCGGATTCATGTGACGCTCGCGTTAATTGAGGACGACGATCGCCGCATTCAGGTAGATCGCAAAGCCCACCCACAGCAGATACGGCACCAGCAACGCGCTCGCGATCCGGTCGTGGCGCCAGAAAGCGATCAGGGTCCCCAGAATCAGCGGCCACAGGATCAAGATCTCGATCAATGCCAGATCGGGCCGCTGCATGCCGAAGAACAGTACGGACCAGCCCAGGTTCAGCACCAGCTGGGCGAGAAAGAGCCCCATCGCGACCGGCGCCCCCGCGACGCCCACGCGACGCCATACGCGCCAGGCGGCCACGGCCATCAGCGCAAACAGGACGGTCCAGACCGGGCCGAATACGGCATCCGGTGGATTCAGCTCGGGCCGCTCCAGCGTCCGGTACCAGTCCTGTACTGACAGGCTGGTGGCATACCCGCCCGCGGAAGCGACCAGGAACACCAGGCCCACCCAGCCCACCAGTCCGACCCCATCCCTTGTATTGATCATCGACCCTCCTCACGCGCCTCGCGCACCGTTGCTATTGGACGTCCACCCGAGGGGTTTGAACCGAAATAAGCAAAATGAACGAGGTTCATGCGCGATTCAGCGGCTTGCGGCACACTCGCAGCATATCGTGATCCCGTTCACCAATTTCGAGCCCCCGCATGCCCAAGGCCTCCACTGCAATCACGCTGGTCCTGTTTCTCCTGGCGGGCGGCGTACTGGCCTGGCTTGTATGGGGCGTCGATGACGAACAGGCCACCTCCGCGCGCCCTGGCACCGGTGAAACGCGGCCCGTGGCCGTCGCCGTGGCTACCGTCCAGCAGCGGGATCTGGTGGAACGCCGCCGTTTCACCGGCAGCATCGAGGGTGCCGATCGTATCGCGGTCACGCCGCGAGTCGGCGGACGGGTGGCCGAGGTCTTCGTGAACCTTGGTGATCGAGTGGAACCGGGCGACCCTCTGCTGCAACTGGACACCGAGGAGTTCGAACAGGATGTTACCCAGGCCGAGGCCGAACTCGAGGTGGCCGAGGCCAGCCTGGCCGAGGCGGTGGCGAGTCGCAACGCCGCCCAACGCGATCTGCAGCGCACCCGCGAACTGCGTGACCAGGGGATCGCCTCGCGCTCGGAGCTCGAGGCCGCCGAAACCGAGCTGGCCCTGGCCCAGACCCGGGTGGCCCTGGCCGAGTCGCAGATTCGGCAGCGGCGCTCCGCTCTTCGTACCCGAGAGATACAGCTCGGTTATACCCGCATCGACGCCGATGCCGGGAGTACCACCCGCTGGGTAGCCGAGCGGCTGGTCGATCCCGGCTCGGTGATCAGCGCGAACGAACCTGCCCTAGCACTCGTCAACCTGCAACCGGTGCGCGCCATCCTGGCGGTTACCGAGGCCGATTACGCGCGGATCTCGCGCGGCCAGGACGCCACCGTGCGCACGTCCGCACACCCCAACGAGGTATTCGAGGGCACGATCACGCGAATCTCCCCGGAGTTTCGTCCGGGCTCGCGCCAGGCACGGATCGAGGTGGAAGTCGCCAACGAAGACGGACGCCTCCGTCCCGGCATGTTCGTCGAAACCGCGATCACCCTCGGGCAACGGTCGGAGACGCTGGCCGTACCCCGGGATGCCATCATCCAGCGCGAGGCCGGTCCCACGCTGTTCAGCGTTGACCGCAGTGGCGACCGCCCCGAGGCGCGCCGGCACATGGCGATCACCGGCGTGCGTGACGGCGACTGGATCGAGCTGCTGGAACCTGAACTGCCCGAGGGCACCGAGGTAGTGGTGTTGGGGCAGCACCTGCTCGCCGACGGCACCCCAGTGCGCCTGACCGACCCGCGCAGCGTGCCGGGCACAGACTTCGCCCCGGGCATCTCGGAGACCGAAGAGCCGTGAATCCGGCTCGCCTCACTGTCCACCGCCCCGTGCTGACCAGCATGGTCGCCCTGATCGTGGTGATCCTGGGCCTGACCGCACTGACCCGCCTGCCGGTCGACCTCCTGCCTGACATCACCTACCCGGTGGTCACGGTGATGACCTCCTACCCCAATGCCGGGGCCGAGGAGGTCGAGCAACTGGTCACGCGCCCGGTGGAACAGGCGGCGGCCGCGATTACCGGGGCCCAGGAGATCCGTTCCACATCGGCCGAAGGCAACAGCAACGTACGCGTCAACTTTGCCTGGGGCACGGACATCCGCCAGGCCGTCGACGATCTGCGTGATCGTCTGGCGCGTATCGAAGGCCGATTGCCTGAAGGGGCCGATCGTCCACTGGTGCGCCAGTTCGACACGCAGGACTCGCCCATCATGCGCCTGGGCGTGGGCTCGCAGCTCGACGCCATCCACCTGCGCACGCTGATCGACAACCGCATTGCCCCACGCCTGGAGCGCATCCCCGGCGTGGCCGCGGTGGACACATTTGGCGGACTGGAACGCGAGGTGCGCGTGGAGGTCGATCCGGACCGCATTCAGGCGATCGATCTGGGGCTGGATGAACTGCGCAACCGAATCCGCGATGCCAACGTGATCACCCCCGGCGGCCCCATCATGGACGGTCGCCGCGAATACCGGCTGCGGACACCTGCCGAGTTCCGCTCCGTGAGCGAGATTCGCGACACCGTGGTTCAGCGCAGCGACGATGGCGTCACTTACCTGCACCAGGTCGCCGAGATTCGTGACACGCACCAACGGGTAACACGCCGTTTTCGGGTCAATCACGAAGAAGGCGTCCAGTTGGCCGTGCGCAAACTGGCGGATGCCAATACGGTCGAAGTCTCGGAGGCGGTCCACGCCGAACTGATCCGCCTCAACCGCGATTTCCCCCAGATTGACATCCGCGCCGTCACGGACGAGGCGGGATTCATCCGCAGCTCCATCACCAACGTCGGCCAGGCGATCCTGTACGGTAGCGCGCTGGCCGTACTGGTATTGCTCGTCTTTCTGCGCAACATCCGCTACACGCTGGTCGCCGCCACCGCGATCCCACTCGCGGTCATCTCGACGTTCGGACTGGTCTACTTCGGCGGCCATTCGCTCAACCTGATGACCATGGGCGGCATCGCGCTGGGCGTGGGTCTGATGGTCGACAACGCGATCGTGGTGATCGAGAGCATCGCCCGAAGGCGAGAGGAGCATACGGAGCAAAGCGCCACTGAGGCCGCCATCAGCGGTACCGGCCGCGTGGCCCCCGCGATCATCGCCAGCACACTGACCACCGTGGCCATCTTCCTCCCGCTGTTCTTCGCCCAGGAGCTGGCCGGGCAATTGTTCAAACCACTCGCCGCCGTGGTGGCCTTCGCTCTGGCCGCCTCGCTGATTGTGGCCCTGACGGTGGTGCCGATGCTGATGGCCCGTGCCCCGATGCCGAAGCGCGACACGAGCGCCCTTGCCCGTATGGAGCGGCGTTATCAGGGGCTGCTGCGCGGCACCCTGGCCCATCCCTGGATGGTAATCGGGATCAGTGCCTTGCTCCTGGTCGTGACGCTGGCCGGTCTGCGCGGCGTCGGCACCGAGTTTCTGCCGGCCACCGACGAGGGCGAACTGCGCGTGAATGTCTCCATGGAGCCCGGGACCCCACTCAACGAACTGTACTCCACCATGGCGGGCCTGGAAGAAATCATTCGCGACGAGGTACCCGAGCTCGAGAACCTCGTCTCCAGTTCCGGCGCATCCGCCTTTCGGGCTTCCTCCCCCGCCTCTGGAAACATGCGTGTCATGGTTGGCTCGCGCGACAGCCGCAGCCGTTCCTCCGAGGAGATTGCCGCTGCCCTGCGCGAAGCCCTGGGCAACCCACCCGGGACCGAGATCCGGGTTCGTGCTTCCAGCGGCATCTTTTTCCGCGGTTTCGGCCGAGGTGATGACGAGGAGCGCTTGTCGGTGGAGGTGCGCGGCTTCGAGCTGTCGACCATGAATGCCGTGTTGCAGCGCTTCGAGGAGGCACTGGCCGATGTCCCCGGTATCACCGACACGCGCGTGGGAACCGATGGCGGACAGCCCGAGTTCGCCACCCGTATCCACCGCGACCGCGCGGCGGACCTCGGCGTGGATGTTCGTACCATCGCCCAGACGCTGGAAACCGCGCTGGGGGGCTCCAGCGCCGGGGAGCTGCGTGCCGGTGGCGACGAAACCCGCATCTGGGTGCAGTTGCGCGACGCCGACCAGAGCTCGCTGGACGACCTGCTGAACCTGACCGTGCGCAGCGAGGAAGGCGAACGGGTCGCCTTGCGCAGTCTTATTTCCTTCGACACCGAGATCGGCCCGGACAGCATCGAGCGGCGCGAGCAGGCCCGCGTGCGCACGCTGTTCATCAATTTGGGAGATCGCTCACTGGGCGAGGTCGCCGCATCGGTCCGCGAGGCGCTGGCGGAAATCCCGCTGCCCGAGGAGATCGACTACTCCGTCACCGGCGATATCGAAGAACAGGAAGCGGCATTCTCGGAATTGCTCCTGGGTACGATGCTCGCGACACTGCTCGTGTACATGGTGATGGCCAGCCTTTACGAATCGCTGCGCGATCCCCTGATCGTGATGTTCTCGATCCCGCTGGCGATCATCGGGGTCACCGGCGCGCTGATCGTCACCGACACCACGCTCAATGTGCAATCACTGATCGGGATCCTGCTACTGGTTGGTATCGTCGTGAACAACGCGATCCTGCTGGTGGACCGCATGGCCCGTCGGCACCGCGACGACGGCATGGACCTGCACGAGGCGGTCGTGGCCGCCGCGGGCGAGCGGCTAAGGCCTATCCTGATGACCACGCTCACCACGATACTGGCCCTCTCGCCGCTGGCCATTGGCATGGGCGATGGCGGCGAGGCGCAGGCCCCAATGGCGCGGGTGGTGATCGGCGGACTGCTGTCGTCTACCCTGATTACCCTGTTGCTGATCCCGACGCTGTACCTGCTGTTCCACCGTCGTGGCGAACGCCCACAACCCGTCTACCGAGTCGGAACCGAAGATGCCTAGGTTTCTCCGCGCCGCCGTGCCGCTACTGGCCTTGCTGGCCCTGATCGTTTCTTCTGCCAGCGCTGAGGAAGACGAATCCTCCGGCAACGGGCTGCGCCTGTCCCTGCCGGCCGAGCAGTTGATGGCGATCGACCCGTTTGCCCGCGAACCCGTCGGCGAGGAAACGCTATCCCTCGAGGAGGCCGTGGCCCGGGCGCTGGAAGGCAACCGCGGCCTGCGCGCCGAACGTCTGCAGACCGCGATCGCGGGCACCTTCGAGGCACAGGAGCGAGCCGTGTTCGACCCCGAGCTGTTCGCCGAGATCGAGGTCAGCCGTGACCAGAGCGTGCGCCTGCTGGAGGAGGCCGAAGAAGATACCGACGAGGTCACCTCCACCCGGCGTTTCGGCGAGGCGGGCATCCGCCAGCAGCTCCCGACGGGTACGGACTTGAGCCTGTCCGTGCGCAGCCAGCGCGCCAGCAGTTCACGCGTCGACCAGACTCAGTTCTCCTCGCGCGCAGGCCTGACGCTGACACAAGCCCTTCTGCGCGGGGGCCGGATCGAGTCGAACCTCGTACGCCTGCAGCAGGCCGGGCTGGACGTCGAGGCCACGGAGTACGAGGTAAGGGCCTTCGTCGAACAGCTGATCACCGACGTCGAGACCGCCTACTGGGACCTGGTTCTGGCGGGCGAGCAGATCGAGATCTTCGAGGAGGCCCTGGCGGTGGCCAGCCAGCAGCTGGACGAAACGCAGCGACGCATCGATGCCGGCGACCGGCCGGAAACCGAGGCCGTGTCCGCACGCGCCGAGGTGGCCCTGCGCCGACAGGGGCTGATCGACGCCCGCAGCGAGCGCGCCCGCGCGCAAGACACCCTGGCGCGCCTGATCCAGGGCGACGGGGGCCTTTGGGACACGCGCCTGCTAACCAGCTCCGAACCAGCCCTGGACCGGTACGAGATCGAGCCACTCGACAACTACGTAGCACTGGCCCGCGACCATCGCGCCGACCTGAACGAGACCCGGTTGCGGGTACAGCGCGACGAGCTCGAAGTGATCCGCACTCGCAACGGGCTCCTGCCCCGGCTGGATTTCTTTGTCACGCTGGGACAGTCGGGTTATGCGGACAGCTTCGGCCGCACCTTCCGCGACGCCCAGGGCGACGGCTACGACCTCGCGGCCGGACTGCGCTTCGAGATGCCAATCGGCAACCGCGCCGCGGAGGCCGAACACACACGCGCGCGCCTCACCAGACAGCAGATCATCGAAACGCTAGCCAATCTGGAACAACTGGCAATCGAGGACGTGCGTTCGGTCTGGTTCGACGCCGCCCGCGTGCGCGAACAGATTCGCGCTCAGGAAGAGACCATCGAACTGCAGGAGGAGCTCCTGCGCGTGGAACAGACCCGCTATCGCGTCGGTGCCGGGACGGCGCTGGCCGTGGCCCAGGCTCAACGTGACCTGCTGGAGAGCCGCCTGCGCCTGACCGAGACGGTTGTGCGCTTTCGCCAGCTGAGCACTGAACTGCTGAACGCAAGCGGTACGCTGTTGCTACACCGCGGGATCGATGCGCCAGGCTCCGAACGCGTGGACCTGCGCATGTAATCCCGGAGGAGCCCTTCTCCTGAGCCTCTATCCCCGGGCCAGACGCCGATTCAGGGCCCAGACCGATAGCGGTGCAAAAATCACCGCAATCGCAGCAGCCCAGACGAGGGTCCACAAAACAGGCTCCAGCGCGTGACCCCCACTCAACAGGGCGCGCGAGGCATCCGCAAGCAGCGAGACGGGGTTGGCTTGCACGAAGGGCTGCAGCACGGCGGGCATCGTCTCTAGTGGCACGAAAGCGGTGGAGACGAACGTCACCGGGAACAACGCTGTAAAGCCGAACAGTTGTACATGTTCAGGATCGCGCGACAGTACGCCGACCAGCACCATGATCCACGATGCGGCCGAAGCGAAGACCAGTACCAGCGCCACCATCCCCAATACCTCCCAGGGGGAGGTCTCGATCCGGAAGCCCAGCAACACCCCCACGATCAGCAACAGCGCGATACAAAGCGCCTGTTTCAGCAGGTCGGCCAGAATCCTCCCGGCCAGGGGCGCCCAGCGCGGAATGGGCAGGGCGCGAAAGCGGTCGAACACGCCGCGCGTGAGATCCGTATTCAGACCGTGCCCGACATACACGGTGACGAACAACATGTTCATCGCGATCACGCCCGGCAGCACGAACGGCAGGTAGGCTTCGGTCGAGCCCGCCACCGCGCCGCCGAACACGAACAGGAACAGCACCAGAAACAGGATCGGCTGGATGGAGTAATCCCCCAGCTCCCAGGGATTGCGACGCACCTGCACGAGACTGCGCCAGGCCAGCGCCAGCGTCTGGTCCAGTGCCTTCATACGCCCTCCTCTGCCATCTCGGACGTGGCCTCGGCCGCATGCCCAGTCAGCGCCAGAAAGACATCGTCCAGGCTCGCGGTGCGCAGACCGAGTTCGACCGCCTCGATCCCCACCTGATCCAGGGCCCTCAGCACCCTCGGTACCACGGCACTGCTCGTCACGGCGACGTTCAGGGTGTTGTCCCGCGTCTGCGGGCGCTCACCGACGATACGTGCGATCTCCTTGGCCGCTTCATCGACCCGGGCCGAGTCCGCCACCACCACGAACAGCGAGCGGCCACCCACGCGCTCCTTCAATTCCGCCGAGGTTCCCTCGGCAATGATCCGCCCGCGATCCAGCACCACGATCCGATCTGCCAGGGCGTCCGCTTCATCCAGATACTGGGTCGTCAGCAACACGGTGGTGCCCTGCTCCCGCAGTTCCCCCACCAGGCGCCACAGAGCGCGGCGCGCCCGCGGGTCCAGCCCCGTGGTCGGCTCGTCGAGAAAGAGAATGGCGGGATTCCCGACCAGACTGGCCGCTAAATCCAGTCGGCGGCGCATCCCCCCGGAATAGGTCTGTACCGGCCGCTTCGCAGCATCCTGTAGATGAAACTGCCCCAACAACTCGTCCGCACGGCGGCGCGCGTGGCGACGCCCAAGACCCAGCAGCCGCGCGATCAGCAACAGGTTCTCGCGCCCGGTAAGCTTCTCGTCTACCGATGCATACTGTCCGGTCAGCCCGATAATCTCTCGCACCCGTTCCGCATCGCGCACGACATCAAAGCCGCCGACCTCGGCCATGCCCGCATCCGGGGCAATCAGGGTGGAGAGCATGCGCACGATGGTGGTCTTGCCGGCTCCGTTGGGCCCCAGGAGCCCCAGTATGCTTCCGGGCGGGACTTCCAGATCGATGCCATCAACGGCGCGGATGCCGTTGTAACTGCGCACCAGTCCCTGCAGGCGAATTGCGATTTCCATCGCCGTAGCATTCACTGCACCAAGCAATGGCGCAACAGCTACACGTTATAAATGGCGACTGAAGAGTCCCTGCCGACTTGGCCTTAACAACTCCCGCCAGGTAACCGCCGGCAGCTTGATCAGAGTTTCGTGATCGCCACCCTCCAGGTAGACATCCCCTTCGGTTGGCACGTGTTCATCGACGATGCTCTCCAGCCCATAGGGCGCTCCCAGTGCGGGGATCGCCCCACGGGCACAGTCTGCAAAGGTTTCGACGACCTCTTGTTCGGTCGCCAGCCCGACATGCTCCCCGATCAGGTGATGTAGCTGCCCAAGATGCAAGCGCCGCGACGCGGGCAGAATGGCCAGCATGTAGTGGCCCGCATCCTCGACCAGTACGCCCTTCGCCAGACGGTCACCCGGCACATGGGCGGCCTCCGCCGTGCGCGTCGCGGTGCTTGAATACGGGTGTTGGACTCTCGCATAGACAATGCCCTGATCAGCGAGATACTGGCTAAGACGCCTCGCGACACTCATCCGAAAATCCTCCTGCGCTTCCCACCTGGACTATAGACGCAGAGGATTACACTGGGATGATATTCGGGGGCTTCGCGGCCAGATTTGACGGGACAACCGCCGACCCCGAAGGCGGCGTGTCATCATCAGAGTGCAAGGGCATTTCATCCGCTTCGGCGACCTGAAGATGATTGCGACCGTCGTTTTTCGCGCGGTACAGGCTTTGATCGGCGTCCGCCAATGCCCGCTCAAAGGCGCCAGCAGACTCCAGGCTTGCCAGGCCGGCACTAAACGTCAAGCGCAGTCCGTTATCGCCAATGGGCAGGGTGGTCCTCGCGAAGTCCATCCGGATGTCGTCGACGATCGCCAACGCCTCGGCACACTGCGCATCCGTAATGACCAGGACGAACTCTTCTCCACCCCAGCGGCACACGATGTCCTGTGCCCTGACGCTGGAACGCAGGTGCCTGGCAAAAGCCGAAATCGCCCGATCACCGGCATCATGCCCGTGTGTGTCGTTCACCGCCTTGAAGTGATCCAAGTCCAGGATCGCAAGGGATGCCGGAAAGCGTGGCGGCGGCAGAGCGGCAAGAGCACCTTCCAGACCTCGACGATTCAATAGCTTGGTCAATGCGTCGTGGCGAGCATCCACGCAAACCTGTTCATGTATATCCACCGTCGCCGAATACGATCGCAAACGAATCCATTCGGACACTATTGCCAGCAGCATAAGGGCCGCGAGCGCCACCAGGATGAGTACCTTTTCAACAAAGCTGTACGGATAAACCCAATGCTGGGACACCGAGCCAAAAAGCCCCATGGCCACGGCCACCAGAAAAAGCCCGCAAATGGACATCGTCACCCGGATATTCGTGAACCCGGCCATCACCATGATGATCACGATGGCAAACGCGAAGTAGGCCCCGGTTCCTTCGACGCCGCCATGCATGATCAGGAAACTTGCGAGCAGAAAAGCCAATGCCGACAACAGAAAGCTGACGTTACGGAAATCACCGGTAAGCCTGCTGTAAAGCATCAACGACAGACACAGCACCGCGGTGGTCAAGAGCACGGTTGCCAGAACCGCTCGCCCGGTCGACATGGCCAGGACTCCAAATGCAACCAGCAGCACTGATCCCAGAGTGGCAAATATCGACACGAGCAGAACGCGATGTTCGGCCTCAATTTCTTCCGGTGCCCTTACGGTCATCCGCTCTCCTCAAACACGTTGATTCGCACTCTGGTCATGGCTCGAGAGTGGCACTTTTTGTCTACGCAATACCCTTCACAAATGCCGCTCCGGGAGCCTTAACAGCACAGAACATGCTGCTACCTCCATTAACTTACGTTAATACCAATTCATTACACTTGAACTTAACCCAAGTTAATGCGAACCCACTACATTACCAACGGATGAATCTACACGAATCGTCAACGATTTTTCTCTTCGCACCACCACTTTTTGTGACGCGGAACCGAAAATCGAGACTGACTCAGAACCAACACTGCAGGTCCAGGCTGATCTTTCCCGACAACCCCGGACGACTGGATTCAGCATAATCACATTCGGTTGGCATAGCGCCCCTGACCGCCAACAACTGCAGGATACGGGCCGCAAAAATGACGCTCCCTTTTTATGCTAAGTATATATATTTTCTGAGAATTGCCTGTTCAGGCTAACCAGACGCGCCAATCGCCAGGGCCACCACGTTTGCCGCACTACCACGGCATCGTGCACTCGAATGTTGATTAGTCAGGGAATATGGATTGACCTTTCGGAGCGAATCATTCGAAGGAGGCCCAAGGCGCGAGATACAATGATCGGATGACTACATTTTCCATACTTGACCTCGCCCCGATCACGGTCGGTTCAGATGCTCGTGAGGCACTGCACAGAACGCTGGACCTCGCGAGACTCGCCGATAAATTGGGATTCACGCGGTACTGGCTCGCCGAACACCACAACATGCCGGGGATCGCCAGTGCGGCGACCGCAGTGCTCATCGGCCAGGTCGCGGCTGCTACGACGCGCATCCGCGTGGGCGCTGGCGGCATCATGCTGCCCAACCATGCGCCGCTGATCGTGGCCGAGCAGTTCGGCACCCTGAATGCCCTCTTTCCCAGTCGGATCGATCTGGGACTGGGCCGCGCACCGGGCACGGACCCCGCCACGGCCCGTGCCCTGCGTCGCAGCACGCAGAGCGACCCTGAGCAGTTCCCGCGGGATGTGGTGGAACTGCAGGGCTACCTGGCCGACCCCGCTCCGGACCAGGCCATTCGGGCGATACCGGGCGCCGGTTCTCATGTTCCTGTCTGGATCCTCGGCTCCAGCCTGTTCGGGGCCCAGCTTGCGGCGCACCTGGGACTGCCCTATGCCTTTGCCTCCCATTTCGCGCCGGGACAGCTGCACGACGCGATCGCGATCTACCGCCGCGAATTCCGGCCGTCCCCGGACCTGGATGCGCCCTGGGTGATGGCCGGGTACAACGTTTATGTGGCCGACACCGATATCGATGCACAGACGCTGGCCAGTTCCATGGAGCAGGCTTTCATCAGCCTGCGGCGCGGCCGACCAGAACCGATCCAGCCTCCGATCCCGCACTACCGCGAACAACTCGACCGCGCCGAACGGGCGATTGTCGAGCAGACCATGGCCTGCTCCGCGATCGGGGCACCCCACACCATCGAGCGGGAAATGCGCCGCTTCCTCGAGGCCACGCAGGTCGACGAGCTGATCCTGACCACCACGACCTTCGATCACGACGCCCGCTGCCGCTCCCTGGAGCTCACCGCCCAGGTCTGCGACCGCCTCTCTCCCTCCCGAGGCCCGTAGTTCTCGAACGGGCTTGGCAAAGGGCGCCCGGCACAGGATCATTCGCCCTTTCGAACATGCACGAGGGCGGGCGATGCCGTACCTGAAGGATTTTCCGAACCAGGAAGGTTATTTCGGCGAGTTCGGGGGTGCGTTCCTGCCCCCCGAACTGGAACCCCATTTTGCCGAGATCAACCGCGCCTACCTGACGCTCGCCCGCTCGGCCGACTTCCTGAACGAGCTGCGCTACATCCGCAAGCACTACCAGGGCCGCCCCACCCCGGTGTACTACGCGCACAACCTGAGCCGCGAGGCCGGCGCGCATATCTATCTGAAGCGCGAGGACTTGAACCATTCCGGGGCGCACAAGCTGAACCACTGTATGGGCGAGGCCCTGCTGGCCAAGCACATGGGCAAGCGCAAGTTGATCGCGGAGACCGGCGCCGGCCAGCACGGGGTCGCGCTGGCCACTGCGGCCGCGTACTTCGGCATGGAATGCGAGATCCACATGGGCGAGATCGACATCGCCAAGGAAGCGCCCAACGTCACCCGCATGAAGCTGATGGGCGCGCAGGTCGTGCCGGTGTCCTTCGGCGGCCGTTCACTCAAGGAGGCGGTGGACTCGGCCTTCCAGTCCTACCTGTCGCAGGCGGACGAGGCCCTGTTCGCGATCGGCTCCGTGGTGGGCCCGCACCCGTTCCCGCTGATGGTGCGCAACTTCCAGTCGGTGGTCGGCATCGAGGCGCGCGAGCAAGTCATGGAGATGACCGGCGGCGAACTGCCCGATCACGTCGTGGCCTGCGTCGGCGGCGGCTCCAACGCGATGGGGATGTTTGCCGGCTTCATCGAGGACGCCGGCGTCCAGCTGAACGGGGTCGAGCCACTCGGACGCGGCACGAAGCTGGGCGAACACTCCGCCACCATGACCTACGGCAAGCCCGGCATGATCCACGGCTTCAAGTGCATGCTGCTGGCCGACGAGGAAGGCAACCCGGCCCCGGTCCACTCCATCGCCTCGGGCCTCGACTACCCCGGTGTCGGCCCGGAACATTCCTACCTGAAGACCATCGAACGCGTGGCCTACCATGCGATCAGCGACAACGAGACCCTGGAGGCCTTCTATCGCCTGTCGCGTGCCGAAGGCATCATCCCGGCGCTGGAGAGTGCCCATGCCGTTGCCTGGGCGATGAAATACGGCCGCGAGAACCCCGGCGTCACAATCCTCGCCAACCTGTCCGGCCGGGGCGACAAGGACATCGACTACGTCGTCCGCGAATTCGGCCACGGCGACTAGCACCTCGGGAACTCCCTGCCAGGACCCGGGTATCTAACACCCACAGGTTTTGACGCAGGGGTGTGATGGCGGGTGGCTGGTCCAAAGACGGTGCGGAACAGGAGCAGATCGACGACACCGTCGAGGACGCGCTGGCGCGTGTGCGCAGCCAGCTCCCCGAGGGCGAGAGCCTCGAGGCGTGCGAGGAATGCGGGGCCACGATCCCCGAGGCCCGCCGCCGCGCCCTGCCCGGCGTACGCCTGTGCGTCCCCTGCCAGGAAGCGCATGACGAGGCGGACGCGGCCTTCAGCCCCTACAACCGGCGCGCCTCCAAGGACAGCCAATTGCGATGACTCCCCTCGGACTTCGCAGCCAGCCAGCAAAGGTCGAAGCCCATGGCGCGAACCCTGTACATCACCCATCCCTCCGGCCGGCTTCACGATCCCGGCTCCGGACACCCTGAATGCCCTCAGCGGTTGGCCGCCATTGATGCCGCGCTGCAAAACCTCGATGGACTTGAACGCGTCGAGGACCCGCTACCGGCGACGAACGAGGACCTGACGCGTGCCCACACCCGCGCCCACGTAGACGCGATTCAAGCCGCACAACCCGGGCCCGGCGTTCGTGTCGCAGTGGACCCCGACACCCGCATCAACCAGCACTCGATCCTCGCGGCGTATCATGCGGCCGGCGCGGCGATCGAGGGCGTTCGCCGGGTCCTGGACGACAAGGCCGCCCATGCCTTTTGTGCGATTCGCCCCCCCGGCCACCACGCGGAGCGGGATCGGGCGATGGGTTTTTGCCTGTTCAACAACGTGGCCGTCGCTGCACGCTGGGCGCTGGATGTACACGGCCTTGACCGTGTCGCAATCGCCGACTTCGACGTCCATCACGGCAACGGGACCGAGGACATCTTCCGCGACGATCCCCGAGTGCTTTTCTGCTCCAGCTTCCAGCATCCGTTCTATCCGGACCGTCCCCTGTCCCGTCGCGAGCACCTCATCCATACGCCGCTCGCGGCGGGCACCGACGGCCGCGCCTTCCGCACTGCGATCGAACTCGACTGGCTGCCCGCCCTGGAGCGATTCCGGCCGGAGCTGATCCTGGTGTCCGCCGGCTTTGACGCGCATCGGGAGGACCCGCTCGCCGGGCTCAATCTGGTCGAAAGTGACTTCGAATGGGTTACACGCCAACTGCTAGCAATCGCCAATCAATCCGCGGCGGGCCAGCTGGTTTCGGTTTTGGAAGGCGGGTATGACCTTGCCGCGCTTTCGCGCAGCGTGCGCAGCCATGTCCGGGCATTGATGGACTTCAGATAGCAGCGTCTCGACCCCGTACCTGCGGTACCCTGCGCCCATGAACCTGCGCAGCCATCCCCTCTTGGTCGGCCTGATGTTCCAGGCTGCCCTGATTCCTCTCGCTCTCCTTCTGGCCGCGCTCGCGGGGATCCCGCTGGGCGAACATCTCCACTGGGATCCGGATCATGTGTTGATCGGCTTGATAGCGGTCCTTCCGATGCTGGCAATGCTCGGACTGGTCGCGCATTTCGGCGGGACCGCCTACGACACCCTGTCCAGTCAGGTACGCGAGTTCATCGGCAGGTTGTTCGGAAACGCTTGGCCCGGAGCGATACTGTTGATCTCGCTTCTGGCCGGGCTCGGCGAAGAGCTCCTCGTGCGTGGTGTCCTGCAGACCTGGCTGGACACCCGAATGCCCGCCGGCCTGGCAATCGTGATCGCGGCTGTCGTCTTCGGCCTGGCCCACGCGATCACCCGCCTGTATTTCGTCTTTGCCACGGCCATCGGCCTTTATCTGGGGCTGCTCTATTACCTGACGGGTAACCTGCTGGTGGTCATCATCACCCACGCGCTGTATGACTGGATCGTAATCCACTGGTACCGGCGCAAGCTTTGACTCTAGTTTGCGAAGTGCGCGGCCCATTTCCATACTCGAGCAACGGACATCCTCAAGGGCGCTGCCGTGAACCAACTCCACCGGGGCGATCTTCTACTGCTGCTGGCACTGGTCGTCCCGCTCTGGGCCGGCGGCCATTTCGCGCCCATCATCTGGGAACGCGACGAGGTCATCCGCTGGCTGACCCAGGCCTCCGGTGTGCTGGCGCTCACCTGTATGCTGCTGGCTGGAATTCTGAGCATCCGGCTTCCGCGCGGCGACCGGCTGTTTGGAGGCCTCAACATCCTCTGGACACGCCACCACGCCCTGGGAGCCGCATCCCTGCTCCTCGCCATCGTGCATGTCTGGTTCGTCGCGGCAAGCGGACTGGGGCATTCCGTGACGTCGGCCGTTCAGCGCCTGTTCCCGGGCCCTGACCACTGGCCCATCGTCGCCGGATGGCTCGCGCTGGTCGTCCTCGTCATCGTGCTGGCCCCGACCTTCAAGTTCTTCGGTGAACCCGGCTACGCCCGCTGGAAACGCCTGCATGTGTTCTCCGGGCTCGCACTGCTGCTGGGGATTGTCCATGCCTGGCCGCTGGCTCAAGCCACCTGGCCCTGGTGGGTGCTTGGCCTACTGGCCCTCTCCGCCTACCTCTGGCGCAAGCTGATCTCGCCGCGAATCGGGCGGCATACCTATCGGGTGGAAGGTCTGGACCGACTGACCCCGACCATGGTCGAGTTGTGTCTGCGCCCCGAAGGAAAGCCACTGGATTACCAGCCGGCGCAGTTTGTCTATCTGACACCGCTCGACCCGGGACTGGCCAACGGCCAGGGCGAGGAACACCCATTCACCCTTGCCTCCGCACCCGGCGAGGAACACCTGCGCATCGGGATCAAGGCGCTGGGGGACGGGTCGCGTGCGTTGCAGGGGATCGCCACGGGCAGCACGGTCCAGGTAGAGGGCCCGTACGGGACCTTCCTGCAAGGTCATGATCGCAAGCGCCCGGCAGTCTGGCTGGGCGCGGGAGTGGGCATCACCCCCTTTGTGTCCGTGGTGCGCGATCTGGCGCACGAAGGACGCTCGGCTGCCCCTCCCGTGCATCTCTTCCAGTTGGCCGATCGGCGGGAGGCGGCGGCCTACCATGACGAACTCGAGCGTCTCGCCGACACGATCGAGGATCTGGACCTGACGTTGCACCTGCGCGAACGGGACGGCCTGCTCAGCGCCGATTTCCTGCGGCAGCACTGTGCGGATTTCACATCCGCCGAATTCTGGATCTGCGGCCCGGAGGTCGTCGACCGTTACGTGCGCGGACTACTGCATGCCGAAGGCGTACCGAACTCACGTATCCACTCCGAGGCCTTCCATTTACTGTGAGCACGCCATGACAAAAACCGGCCAGACTGTTTATACGCTCCTAGTCGCGTTCATCGCGAGCCTGCTGACCCTCCTGGCCGTGCATCTGCTGGGCCCGGACACCACGCCACCGGTCGTGGAGGGTGACAAGGGCATCACACACGAAGAACTGGCCCGCCACGCCACCGAAGACGACTGCTGGATGGCGATCCATGGCGTGGTCTATGACTTCACCGAGTACCTGCCGCGTCATCCGACACCGATTGAGGACGACTGCGGAACGGATGCCTCGCACGGGTGGGATACCAAGGGGGTCGGCCGTCCCCACAGCCGCCGTGCCCACGACATGCTCCCCGACTACCGCATCGGCGTACTCGCCGGTGACGACCAGCCTTGATTCGGGCCGGACACGCGTCAGGAGCGCGCTTCGCAGATTGCCAGTGCCAGCTGGTTCCGAACCGATTTCAGTGCACGCAGGACCAGCGGATCCAGCTCCGTACTTTCTGATGGCAACTCCAGATAGAGCAGTCCCACACAGCGCTCGCGCACCCCGAGAGGGAGTAGCAGAAAGCTGCGCGCATCCAGCGCATCGCGGAACTCGCGCGGGATATAGCGGCTGATTGCCGGATCCGAACTGTCGCTGATCACCATGTCCTTGCGCTGGGTCATCGCAAGGGACAGCACGTTTCCCGACCCCGTCAGGGACAGGCGCAGACGCCCGGACAGCGACTCGGCTTCGTGCCCAAACGCCGTGTGTGCCACCAGCGTGCGGCGCTCACGGTCCGCCAGCATCAGCATTGCCCGCCGCAAACCCAGCACCTGGTAGATGTTCTCCAGGGTTGTCTGCACCAGCGGGTGCAGCTCAAACCCGTCAACCATCGCGTCGAGCATGTCCGTAAGCGATTCCATCAGCGCCGCAGCCTGCTCGGTCGGCGGTGCGGGCACGGAGTCCGGACCCTCGGCTGACGGATCATCGGTGACATCGAGCAGGACCGCTTCGTCCGGGGTGTCGTGTCCGCTTCCGGACTCACGAACCCCGAGATTGTGGCGCAGTTGACGCAAGTGTTCCTGTCCTTCGCGAGGCAGCTTGACCACACTCAGAAACTGATCCAGGTGGTCCCGGCCCTCATGAATCGCCCGGCGCATACCCGCGGCCTCGACATCCAGCGAGGCCTTGTAACGGCGTCGCAGCTCGGCCAGCGCCAGTTCCTGTTCGGACGGTTCATGGTGAATGATGCGGCCCGCCATCTCCGAGGCAAGTGTGACAATTCGGTGCAAGCGTCGGTCGGCATCATGAACGGGCGGCAACGCGCCCTCGGGCGCTCGCTCCACCGCCTGAACGATCTCGCGGGGAAAATTCCAGTCCTCGAGTACGGACCGGCCCAGTGCCTCATAGGAAATGCCGAGGACCTGGCGGGCCGCCGTCTCCTCCGATACGCCCTGGGTCTGCCGTATCTGGATCTCGTCCGCCTCCTCGGGGAGGTAGTACAGAGCGAGCATCCGCCCAATGTCGTGGAAGAGCGCACAGACGAAGGCCTGTTCGCTCTCGACGCCACCAAGCTGGCGGGCCAGGTTGCGCGCCAGCATGGCGCTGAACAACGTCTGTACCAACGCCTGCATCAGGCGAGTGGACTGGCTCCCGCCCTTGAGATTTTCCAGTAGCACCAGGCCCAGCGCAGCCGTGCGCACCTGTTCGAACCCGAGCAGCACCACGGCCCGGGAGACCGTGCGGATATTGCCGCCAAAGTTGCTGTAGAACGGCGAATTCGCCAGTCGCAGGAGCTTCTGGGTCGTGGCGTAGTCCTTCAACACGGCATTCGACAACTCGGCGACCGAGCGCCGCTGGCTGTCATCCGAACACTGAGTAATCTCGCGAATATGGGCGGACACTCCGGGGAAATCGGGCTTGCGACGGATCCGGCGCAGAATGAAGTCACCCGCATCGCCCTCCTCGTTCTCTCGACCCTCGGCGACGGCCAGAAACGCTTCACGCAGGCTGTGGGCTGTCGCGTATCGGTCGTGTGGGTCGGGCTGCAAGGCCCTCAAGACAATGGCATCCAGGCGTTCGTCACCCTCCCCCGCAACCCTTGAAGGAGGTTCGGACACACCCGTTTCGATTGCGTCCGCAATCTCCTTTTCGGAGTCCCCTGAAAAGGCCCGCTGGCCTGCCAACAGCTCGAAAAACAGTGCGCCCAGCGAGAACACGTCCGCTGCACACGAGGGGACCCCACCTCGAAGCTGCTCCGGGGCCAGGTAATGCCGCGTGTGGGTCTGATGCCCAGCGGTTTGTTCTCCGCCTCGAGGCAAGGCGAGACCAAGACCCGTTACCCGCGCATGGCCGTCCTTTCCAACCGTAATATTGGCCGGCTGCAGGCTGCCATGAACAATTCCCTGATCGTGCGCCGCCGCGAGCGCATCGACAATCTCGCGCATCAGCGTCAGGGCGCGGTCCAGCGGGAGACGGGCTCCTTCCAGAAACACATCCAGCGTCTCGCCTTCGATGTACTCGAACACCAGATAGAGGCCGGCTTCATACGGCCCCGCTTCGAAGATCGCGGCGCAATGGGGGTGCCTGAACCGGCTCACCGCTCGGGCCGAGCGCATCAGCTCATCGCGAGCTTCGGTATCACCCAGGGCATGGTGGGTTAGCGTACGCACCATCACACGCCGATCCAGCACCCCATCATGCGCGACGTACAACCCATCACGTGTGCTCTCGCCCAGCGTCTCCAGAACACGAAAACGATCGATCCACCGTTCCTGGGTCGCATCACGCGAACTCGCCATTCCCCCTCCCAACATAGGTTCGCTACTGTTCTGACCTGAGCCCGGCGGCCAGCCACACCGACGATGATTCGTCCATCGCCCCTTCACGCCAGGGCTTCCATGATGACACGAGCCGGGACCGTTGGCGTCAGATGCCGCGCGATTGCTTGTCCAGATAGGCCTTGAGGTTCCGCGGACGGTAATCGCGGAAATGCTTGTAGCGCCCATCGACCGAGGGGTGCAGCCGGGTCGGCGAATCCTCGGGATCGAGATCCCGGATCAGTGTGCGGCGCAGACGATAGATATGCCGCCGGGACTGGTGAATGACGGCGCGTGGGTCAGGCTGCAGGCCTGCAGTCAGGTGCGGCTCGAACTCCAGCCCCGCACTGGCGGCCTCGTCCAGCATCCAGCTCAGGGCGATATCCGCGACCTGCAGCCCCTGGTCATCGGGTGGATAGCCGCCCCCGATATCAGCGTGAACCCCGGCGAACCACTGCTGGTCCAGATCTAGCCCCTCGCGTGGCTCCCACAGGGTAGGTTCAAAATCCGCGCGACGTTCGTCGATCGCCAGGGCATGGCGGGCAACCCGGACATTTGGCCCCAGCTTGGTGTCGTAGAACTCGTCGGTGCGGTCGAACAGCCCGAGCACCGAAAACGGGATGCCCAGGGCCCCGACGGTATCCCATGCACCAACGAAGCGGATCTCCCGCGAGGGATGGCTGTGCGCCTCACGAAACGCGCGCGAGCGCTCGCCCTCGGGTTTGTGCGTCACCCCGGTCCGCTTGTAGAGCCGAAATGCCTCCTCGATGAGGCGCGCGTCCGGGCGCCTGAGAATTCCGCAGTTGTTGATCAGACCGCACAGGCTGCGCACGGTATACGCACCTCGGCTGAATCCAAACAGGAAGAGCTCTGTGCCCGACGCATAGTTCTGCACGATGTAGCGATAGGCATCGGTGATGTTCTTGTGGATGCCCCGCCCGATCACGCCACCGCTGACCCGGGCGTGGTATGAGCCCACACCCCAGTCATAGAACACCTGCTGGGTGTCGCCGGCGGCGTCCACGGGCGCCACAGCCCGGGCCAGGCGCAATACGTTCGTCGGGACGTCGGACTCGACATCCTCCTCCGGACGGTTCCAGGTCCCGTCCGCGCAGATCACGATACGACGCGTCATCCATGGCCTCCCTGCCGCCTAATTCTTCTTCAGCCTAGACTGCACGGTACCGGTGCGCACATGCCAATCGGCTCTCCCTGACTAACGGCCAATCTCGATGCGCCGCACCCCGGGGCGCTCGCCATCCTTGCGGCGGGGCACATGGATATCCAGCACGCCGTTCCTGAAACGCGCGGATATGCCGTCTGTGTCGGCGTCGCCGGGCAGGCTCAGGACGCGACGAAACTGGCCATAACTGCGCTCGACCCGATAGTAGCCCTCCTCGTCCTCCTCGTGTTCCTGTCGTTTCTCGCCCGAGACGATCAGATCATCACCATCGATCGCGAGATCAATCTCCTCCTGCGAAATCCCGGGCACCTCCACCGATATCCGATAGGCCTTGCGACCCTCGGCAATGTCCACGCTGGGCTTCAGCCACAGGGGACCGGGACTCCCTGCGAGCGCACCACCGGGGGCACGACCGAAGAACTGCTCGAACATACGGTCCATCTCCTGGTGCATCCGCACCAGAGGATCGAGGTTGGTGTCCTCTCGCCGCGCGGGCAGGACCTCGGGCCGCTCCTGTTCCTCTCGCTTGAACCAGTTCCACGGCTTGAGCTTTTGCAGGTCCATGTGCTCACCTCCTTGATCCCGGTCAGCCCGGGTACCTTGCATTCGGGTGTTCTATTCCAATAACTAGGTTGTAGCACGGATTTTTCAAGCCGGAGGCAAGGAAACAGTTGGCGATAACTGGCCGAGGAACATACTACTCTTCAATGGAATACGACTTTTATATAACGTTATTTATTATTGCTGGCACGGTGGCCGCCTCGGTCTGGGCCTGGCAGCGTCCGCGTGTGATGGAGCGGATGATCTACTGGCCACCGGCGGTGGCCCGCGGCGAATACTGGCGGCTGGTCACCCACGGGTTCATCCACGCGGACGGGACCCACCTCGCGTTCAACATGATCACCCTGTTCTTCTTCGGGATGGCCATGGAGCGCGTACTCGTCCCGGCAATCGGCGTACTCGGCTTTGTGGCGTTCTACCTGGCCGGCATCGTGCTGGCGATCCTGCCCACCCACCTGCGCCATCGGGACAACCGCTTCTACCGCAGCCTGGGCGCCTCGGGGGCGGTCTCGGCCGTTTTGTTCGCCTATATCCTGCTTCAGCCCTGGTCGATGCTGTTCGTGTTCTTCATTCCGATGCCGGCGATCGTGTTCGCGGCCGCCTACGTGGCCTATTCGTTCTGGGCGCAGCGGCAGGCACGCGACAATGTGAATCACAGCGCCCACCTGTGGGGCGGCGCCTGGGGCGTAGGCTTCATGCTCCTGCTGGAACCAGCGCTGTTCGGGCGTTTCTTCCAGGAACTGCTGTCGCCGCTTGGAGGATAGAGGTGAATCCTTCCGGGCACCCGGTGGTCCCATAAAGCGCAGTTACACGAGACTGGGCCCGATTTCGCCACAGGAGGTCGCATGCCTCGAACCACATACGCACACGCCTGGCCGGCCATTGGTCTCTTCGCCGGGTTGGCTCTCGCCTTTGGACCCACACCCACTCTGGCGGATGACGGAGCCGGGAGCCGGGTCGTCTGGCAGGAACCCATCGAGGTGGCCCGCGGCGAGGCCTACCGAGGCCCCTGGCGCATGAATGCCTCCGACTTTCGCTATGTGGACGACGCCTCGGTGGCGATTAACGATCATGGCGAGGTGGTCGTCGTTTGGGTTGACCAGGTGGAGCAGGCGATCCTGCTGCAACGCTACAACCGGGACGGTCAGGCCGTCCTGGATGAACCCACCCGTATCGGCGGGGAACCGGACACCTTCTCCTGGCTGCCGCGCGTGGCGATCGAGCCGGCACCGGATGACGAGGACGACTTCACCGTGCATCTGCTCTGGCAGGAGATCCTGTTTACCGGGGGCGACCACGGCGGGGAGATCTTCTATGCCCGCTCCCGGGACGGCGGACGCTCCTTCGAGGGTCACCAGAACCTTTCGAACTCCCGCGATGGAGCCGGCAAGGGGCGCATCACCGCGCACCGCTGGGACAATGGCAGCCTGGACCTGCTCCTGGCCGGGAATGGACAAGTCGTCGCGGCCTGGACCGAATACCGGGGTCCACTGCGTGTCACCTATTCGTCCGACAACGGGGAAAGCTTCGCGGAGCCCGAGACGATCAACGACGGGGCCGACAAACCGGCCCGCGCACCGAGTCTGGCTCGGGCTCCCTCGGGGCGGATCCTGCTCGCCTGGTCGGAGGGCGACAGCCCGTATGCCGATATCCGCATCGCAACCTCGGATGAGCTGGGCGACGGTTTTACCGCACCCGCGACGGCGCTTGAAACGCCCGGTCACGCCGACGCCCCTTCGCTGGCCGTGGATGACGAAGGCACCGTGCATCTGGCGTTCGGGGCCATCCCGGCGAACGACCTGGAGGACTACCGGCAACCCTACCACCGTCGACTGCACATCACCCAGGCCGATGCGGACACCCTGGAGTTCACCCCGCCGACCCAACTCGACGCGGACGACTGGCCGGGCGGCTTCCCCACGCTGGCGCGTTCTAACGAACGGCTCTATCTCATCTGGCAACGCTATCAACACCCGACCGATCGCCCGTACGGCCTCGCGTTTACCCACGCCCCACTGGACACCCTGGCGTTCGCGCCCGTCGAACCCGTCCGGGGGACCGTCGACCGGCCCTACAGCGGCGGGCTTCAGGGACAGCTGAAACGGCGGATGGCCGCCAACGCGGCTGGCGAGATCGCGATTGCCCAGAGCCGCTTCGTCCCGGGCAGCCACAGCGACATCCTGTTGATCCGTGGACAGACTCAGGACCGCTGATGGCCTCGGAGTCCTTCTCGCTGATGATCCATGGCGGGGCCGGGCGCATCCGCGAGGCGCAGGACCCGCTGGTTGCCGAGCAGTACCACGCCGCGATACTGCGGGTACTGGAAGCCGGCCGCGAGCACCTGACCCGTGGCGAGCGCGCACTCGATACCGTTGAATACTGCGCGGCGCTACTTGAGGACGACCCGCTGTTCAACGCCGGGACCGGAGCCGCGCTGACGCGCGAGGGCACGGTCGAGCTGGATGCCGCGATCATGGACGGTACAACCCTCGGTGTGGGGGCCGTGGGTGCGGTTCGCGGCATCGCCAACCCCATCCGCCTGGCCCGCGCGATCCTGGAGGACGGCGCGCATGTGCTGCTGGTTGCGGAGGGTGCCGCAAGCTTTGCCCGGCAGGCCGGACTGCCCCTGATCGACGAACGCCGACTGATCACGGCGCAGCGGCGGGAGCAACTGGGACGAACGCTGCGGCGTGGCACAGTCACGCTGGACCATGACGAGCCCGCCCCGGGGACCATCGGCGCCGTCGCCCGCGATCAGCACGGCCACCTGGCGGCGGCGACCTCCACCGGCGGCATGAATGGCCAGCGCCCCGGCCGCGTCGGGGACTCGCCGATCGCCGGGGCAGGCGTCTATGCCGACGATCACACCGCCGCCATCTCGGCGACCGGCCTCGGCGAGCATTTCCTGCGCAGTGTCTTCGCCAAGGACCTGGCCGACCGTATTGAACTGTTGGGCTTCGGTGCCGCCGAGGCCCTGACCGCAAGCCTGCAACGGCTGCACGAACGGCTGGATGGCTACGGAGGGGCAATCGTGATCGACCGCGAGGGCCGCTGTGCGGCCGGCACCACGACCCCGCGCATGATCCATGGCTGGATCGAGCACGGCGGCGCCAGCGAGACGCGTATCGACCCGTAACCGTCGGCCCCACCAGGCACCTATCGGATCAAGCCGTTACCATGCCTCGCCCCGTACAGACTTCAGGACGCCACCATGCAAGACGCCATCGCCCGCCTACCCAAGGTCGAGCTGCACCTGCACATCGAGGGTGCCCTGGAACCGGAACTCCTGTTCCAGCTGGCCGAGCGCAACGGCGTGGAACTGCCCTATGCCTCGATCGACGAGGTGCGCGCGGCCTACCAGTTCCAGGATCTGCAGTCATTTCTGGATATCTACTACGCGGGGGCCTGCGTCCTGCTGACCGAGCAGGACTTCTATGACCTGACCTGGGCCTACCTGAAACGCTGCCAGCAGGATCACGTACGCCACACGGAGATCTTCTTCGATCCCCAGACGCATACCGAACGCGGCGTGGCGTTCGCGACGGTGATCAACGGCATCACCCGCGCCCTGGACGACGGCGAACGCGAGCTGGGTATCTCCACCCGGCTGATCCTGTGCTTTCTGCGCCACCTGAGCGCCGAGGCCGCGATGGAGACCTTCGAAGCGGCTCTGCCCTACCGCGACCGCATTGCGGCGTTCGGCCTGGACTCGGCAGAACAGGGCAACCCGCCGGAGAAATTCCGGGCGGTATTCGATCGCGTGCGCGAGGCCGGCTTCCGCGTCGTCGCCCACGCTGGCGAGGAGGGCCCGCCCGAATACATCCACCAGGCACTGGACCTGCTGCAAGTCGATCGCATCGACCATGGCGTGCAGGCCGAACAGGACCCCGCCCTGCTGCAACGGCTTGCGAAGGAGCAGATCCCGCTGACCGTCTGCCCGTTGTCGAACATCAAGCTCTGCGTGTTCGACCGGCTTGAGGACCACAACCTCAAGCGCCTGCTCGATGCCGGGCTGCGGGTCACCATCAACTCCGACGATCCCGCCTACTTCGGCGGCTACATCGGCGAGAACTTCCGCGCGACTACGAACGCGCTGGGACTGTCCCTAGACGACCTGGAGAAGCTCGCCCGTAACGCGGCCGAAGCCGCCTTCCTGAACGATTCCGCCCGCCAGCACCTCCACGACGAAATCACGGACTGGCGCCGCAGCATCGCCTGACCGGACACGGTGCCAGGACGTCTCCCTCAGCCCTGGCGAGTGTCCGGCAGGGCTGGCGGCACCCGGTCAAACCACGGCTGCGCGGTTTCCAGCTGGGTCGCCAGCGAGAGCAGCCGCCCCTCCTCGCCCCAGGGCGCCATAAATTGCACACCCACGGGCAGCCCGGCACGATCCCAGTGCAGCGGTACCGACATCGCCGGGATACCGGCCAGATTGGCCGCCAGGGTAAACGGGGTGCGCTCGAGGTTCTCGAAGGTCATCCGCTCCAGAAAGCGGCTGTTGAGCATCCAGCGGCCCACCGGGAGGTACAGGGCAAGCCGCTGCAGGGTGCGGACCAGGGGAGCCGGCTCCAGCTCGCCGATCCGCGGCGGCGGCATCGCCACGGTGGGCAGGAGCAGGAGATCGTAGCGCTCGAACAGCGTCGCCAGCGCCAGCCTGACGCGATGCCAGCCCTGCCGCGCACGGGCGTATTCCCCCGCGGTCAAAGCCCGCCCCAGCCGCGCCAGCGTACGCGTATCCAGCTCGAATTCGTCCCAGCGGGCACCCCGTTCGCGCGCTCGCGCCACGAAAGCCGCCGCCTGCCCGTAAAGCAACGCCAGCACGGCCCGCGCTACGCGCTGTCCGTCCACCGGCCAGTCCGCCACCCGCTCGACAACGTGCCCCTGACCCTCCAGCAAACCGGCGGCGCGCTCCACTGCTTCCACACTGTCGCCATCGACCCGTCCACCAACGGGCGAATCGACGTTCCAGCCGATCCTCAGACGACCCGGCTCGCGTTGCGCGAGCTCCTCGAAGCTCGCGGGGGGCGCCTCCACACGAAAAGGTGCGGAAGCACTCTGTCCCGAGGACAGAACATCGAGCATTCGAGCACTGTCACGCACGCTGCGCGAAAGCACACCCTCGCTCACTGCACCCTCCCAGGCCTCGCCCGCCAGTGGCGTGGTCGGCACCCGCCCGCGGGAAGGCTTGAGTCCGAACAGCCCGCAGTAAGAGGCCGGTATGCGAATCGATCCTGCCCCGTCATTGGCCCCAGCCATGGGCACGATCCCGGCGGCTACGGCCGCAGCCGCCCCACCGCTGGAACCACCGGGCGACCGATCGGTATCCCAGGGGTTCCGCGTTGGCCCCCAAAGCGCGGACTCCGTAATCCCCTTGAGCCCGAATTCCGGCGTGGTGGTCTTGCCGAGGATCACCAGCCCCGCCTCCTCGGCCCGGCGCACGGTGTCGGCACTGACCGGCGCAATCAACCGACGGCAGGCTCGACTACCCGAGGTCGTGGGAAGCCCCTGCACGTCCTGCAGAAGGTCCTTGACCAGGTACGGGACCCCGGCGAATGGTCCCTTGATCTCCTCGCCGATTCGCGCCTGAGCACGCGGACGGGCATCGATGCAAACCGCATTGAGCACCGGATTGACCGCATCCAGCCGTTCCAGCGCGCAACGAAGCAGGGACTCCGGCGTCACCTCCCGCTCGCGTACAGCGAGCGCACAGGCGCAGGCATCCAATCCACGGTAGAAGCGCAGGTCCAACGGGAGCCTCTTCGGTTTCCACACTGACCGTGGCACTATAGCCTCTCCGGCCCCGTAGGGTCAGGGAGCGGCCCCACATACCCCACGAGAGCCCGGCTGGTGAATCGGAATCCCACCGCAGCAAAATCCGGAGAACGGCCTCTACCCGCATACCCCGACTGGCTGCTCCGCTTGCCCCGCCTGCAGGTCGGGATCGGCGTCGCGCTGTGCTACGCAATCGCCGTAGCTATCAGCATTCTGTTGGCCCAGGTCTCGCTACAAACCAGTACCATCTGGCTGGCCAGCGGCGTCGGGCTTGCGGCGGTGCTGATCTGGGGCTACTGGCTGCTGCCAGTCCTCGCCATCGTGCACCTGCTGACCAGCCAATGGCTCGGCAGTGACCTCGGCTGGCTGGCCCGCAGTGGCTGGGCGCTTATAGCCGTGGCCGAGATGGGACTGGCATCGCTGTGGCTGCAACGCGGACGGCCCGGCCTCGCACCCCGTCTGAATCTGCGCGGCACGGCCCGCTTCACGTTCATCGCACTGCTGGTCGTCCCGCTGGCAGGTTCCCTGCTGGCGGCGAGCTGGCTCCTGCTGCTGGGCCTGATTGATGGCGACACCTTCTATCTCATCGCCCGTAACTGGTTCGTGGCCGTGGTCCTGGGAATCGCCTCGATCGTGCCTCTGGTCAGCAATCTGCTGGTCCACGGTGTTCCCCGCTTTCACGGTCGCGGCGTCGAGGCACGCATTGTCCTGATGGGGCTATTGATCCCGACTGGCCTGATCCTTGGTTACCAGCTCACCCAGCACAACCCCGTGGAGGCGATGCTGTACGCCTCTCTCCCTTTATTGCTCTGGGCCAGCGTGTTCCTGCGCGAGACGGGTGCGGCGATTGCAGTCACGCTATTGGTCCTGGGTGTGGTCGGGATCAATGGCGTGTCCCCCGACCACGCCTTGCCGATCTGGATCATCGGGGCCCACATCATCGCGTTCGGCCTGATGGCTCTCATTATCGGAAGCGCTCAAAGCAGCCTGGAGGAGGCAATTACCGACCGGGCACGACAAGCCGAACTTGAATATCTCGCCTACCACGACGCCCTCACCGGCCTGCCAAACCGTGCCCAGCTGCTGCGCGCACTGGATGGGCTGACAGATATGCAACCGAAAGGCGGCCCGCCGTTCGCCGTGTTGATGATGGACCTCGATGGTTTCAAACCCGTGAACGATCGACTGGGTCATGCAGCCGGCGATGCGGTTCTGCGCATCGTGGCGGAACGCCTGCAACGCCATTGCAAGGCCGCGGACCATGTCGCTCGTTTCGGCGGCGACGAGTTCGTGATCGTGCTGCCGCACTGTCCCGATTACGAACAGGCCCGCAAAGCCGGCGAGCGCCTGCGCGAGGTGATCCGTCAACCCATCCAGCTTCCCGCTTCCAAAGCCACGGACGTGGCCCACGTCGACGCCAGCATCGGTATTGTGCATTCTGGCCAGGTGCCACCGGATCCGGATGCCCTCCTGGCCGCTGCCGACCAGGCCCTATACCAGGCCAAGGCAACCGGACGCGCCCGGATCACGGCATACGCTACGCATTGACAGGCCGCAAATGGCGCGCGGTTGTTGAAAACGCATGCGACGCGCATTATACGGAGCGGCAGCAAGGACGCTGGCGTTACGGAACGGACTCGGGAGCAAGGCATGCGCGGGCACAGGACGCCATCGATGGATCGGCAGCCAGGGCCGGGATCATGAGGATCCTGGTGGTGGACCGTTCACGCGTGTTCCGCGCCCTGTGGAGCCGCATGGTGGGAGCCGCCGGACACGAAGCGAGCATGGCCGGCACCGGCGCCGAGGGCCTCGCACGCCTGGACATCTTTCGCGCGGAGCTGGCCTGTGTTTCGCTGAGCCTGCCCGACATGGATGGTCTGGAATTTTGCCGCGCGGCGCGCAAGAAGCGCTATGGCCGCGGGCTCCCGCTGATCATCCTTACGTCCAACCCCGACCTGCGGATTCGCGAACGCGCCTTCGCCGCGGGGGCCACGGACGTGCACGACCGAACCAACATCGGCGATCTGTTCCAGCAGGCCGAACGCTACGCACAACCGCTGGAGACGCTCCACAGCGGGCGGGTTCTGTATGTCGAGGACAGCCCCACTGCCGCACGCTACCTGAGCCGTGCACTGGAGCCCATGGGACTCGATATCGTGCACTACACCAATGCGTCCGAAGCCCTCGCGGCCTTCGACCCGTCTCACTTCGACCTGGTCCTGAGCGATGTTCTCGTGGAGGGCGAACTCAGTGGCATGGGCCTCGTAGGGTGTATCCGACAGCAATGCCCGGACATGACGGCGATGCCGATCGTTGCGATGTCGGGCCTGGATGATCAGCATCGACGGGCGGAATTATTTCGCTTGGGTGTCAACGACTTTATAACGAAACCCGTTCAACGAGATGAGCTACGTGCTCGTCTGAGCAACCTCTTGAACAACAAGCGCCTGATGGACGAGGTCCGCCTCCAGCGCCAGAAGCACTACGAGATGGCCATGGTGGATCCCCTGACCGGGCTCAGCAATCGCAATGCCCTGAGCGACTTCGCCAGCCGATTTTTCGACGAGCCCGGCAGCCAGGAACAACCGATTGCACTGATATTGATGGATCTCGACCGCTTCAAGGACATCAACGACCGCCACGGACATCTGGTTGGCGACGAGGTCCTCGCGGCCATTGGTGAACTTCTGCGCACGGTGGCCACTCCTGGCGAGGTCCCTATCCGTTTCGGTGGCGAAGAGCTGCTGATCCTGATGCCGGGCAGTGACCTGTTCGACGCGCATACGCGTGCCGAGGACCTGCGCCAGCGGATCCAGGAGCTGCATCCAGCCGGCCTCCCGCTGACCGCTTCGTTCGGCGTCACCAGCCGGGAGCCCGGAAGCAACGCCGGAATCAACGACCTGTTCCGCGCGGCCGACGAAGCGGTCTACAACGCCAAGGCCCGAGGACGAAACTGCGTGGTTTCACTCCCCAGCCGGCATGACAGCCCTGCAGTGGAGTACTACGGCTGATCGCGGTCACAGAATCCGCCCTGTTTTCTCAGGGTTCGATCCTTTAGGGTCACGAGTTAGAGATTCGAATGGGAACAATGGAATGAAAGGCATTGTGTTTAACGTCCTTGAAGATATCGTGACGGAACACTACGGCGAGGCTGGCTGGGACGACGTCCTGGGCAGGGCGGAAGTCAGCGGCGTCTATACCTCGCTCGGGAATTACGAAGATGACGAGATGATGCGACTTGTCAGCGCCGCCTGCGAGATCACGGGCCTCGATACCTCCGACTGTCTGCAATGGATCGGGCGCGAGATGCTTCCGCGCTTCGAACAGGCCTACCCGGGTGTATTCGATCCCTACCCCGATTCGATGGGGCTTCTCCAGGCCCTGAACGACGTGATCCACCCGGAGGTCGTGAAACTCTACCCGGGCGCTCAAGTCCCTGTGTTTGACTGTGAGCAAACTGGACCCCACGAGTTGTCGATGGACTACCGTTCCGAACGCGGACTTTGCTCACTGGCACACGGGCTTATGCTGGGCACTGGCGATCGCTACGGGCAAACCGTCCATGTCGATCACCCCGAGTGCCAGCATCGAGGCGACACCCGCTGCCATTTCCAGATCCATATCGAGCCGCGCGTTGGCTGACCCGCACCACCAAGAGGATGCAAGGGCTGCGACGGCACAACGTGATCGCCGCCTGCATCGCGAGCGGCAGGCTCGGCAGGAAGCCGAGCGGATCGCCGAAGACGCTACCCGGCGCCTGTATCGAGAACAGATCAAGCTCGCAACCATCCTGGAAGTCACGCGACTGGCCAATGCCAGCGACAGTCTGGAAGACACCACGGCTCAGGGGCTGCAGCAGCTCGCCGCCCACACCGTCTGGAAGCGCGGCCATGCCCTTTACCGCAACCCGGAGGGACACCTGCGGCGGATTGCCGAGCTGAACCTCCCCGCACAGGATGGTGCGATCGAACCTACACCCGCAGGTCGGGTACTACTGGACTCGGCCAGCGGCATCGAAAGCCAGCTTGGGCTCGCTGCCCAATCGCCCAACGACCCGGTTCGCTGCTGTATCTGCAGCATCTATGTCCATGGCCATTGCTATGGCCTGATCGAGGCCTTCGCCGACACCCCGGATATCGACCCGGACCTCAGCCGTGAGGTCATCGAGGGGATCGCCCAGGCACTCGGACATGTGTACAAGCGGGAGCACGACCGCAAAGTGATCGAGCACATGGCCTATTTTGATGGCCTCACCGGGCTGGGCAATCGCGCCCTGTTCTTCGACCGGCTCGACCTGGCGCTGCGGCGCGCCCGGCGGGCCGAGCAATGTGTGGCGGTTCTGGCTCTGAACATCGACCGTTTCCGCGACATCAATGACATGGTCGGCAAACAGGCGGGTGACCAATTCCTGGTAGCGCTGGCCAACAGCCTGCGCACCGTTATTCGCGACACCGACACTGCTGCGCGCATTGGTGGTGATGAGTTCGTTGTGGTGTTTGACGGGGTTGACTCCTCCATGGATGTCGAAGGGCTATGTCAGCGCGTGCTGAATGCCCTGTACCGGGACTATTCCGCACACGTCCCCGAAGGCTTCGACCCACACATGAGCGCGGGTGTGGCGGTATTCCCCGGCGACGCCCACGACGCGGAAGTGCTCACCCGCTGCGCGGAGATGGCCCTGCAACGCTCCAAGGGTGAAGGTGGGGCACGCCTTACGGTATACGATCCCGCTCTGGCGGAGCGCAGCGCGCGCCGTCCCGAATTGGAGCAGGAACTCCGCACCGCAGTGGCAAACGGCGAGCTGGTGCCCTGGTTTCAGCCCATCGTGGACCTGCCGAGCCAGCGCATTGTCGGCGCCGAGGCTCTGCTGCGCTGGCAGCGCCCCGGTGCACCCGGGCCTGATCAGTTTGTTCCTATACTGGAAGAACTCGGTTTGATGCTGGACGTTGGCGACCTGGTGTTGAATACCGCCTTGCAGCAGGCTGCCGACTGGCGCGCGTCCGGCCATGACTTCCAGCGCATCTCGGTGAACGTCTCGCCAGTCCAACTCAAACGCGACCACTTTCTAACGGTACTGGACCGTGCCCTGTCCGAAACCGCCTTGCCCGCCGACTGCGTCTGTCTTGAAATCACCGAAAACGTCTACCTCGCGGGAGACTCCAGCATCCGCGCCCGGATCGCCGCCGTTCGCGAGCGCGGAGTGCATATCGCGCTCGACGACTTCGGTACGGGATACTCGTCGCTGGGCTATCTCCAGTGGCTGCGACTCGACACGCTCAAAATCGACAAGAGCTTCGTGCAACCCCTTGGACAGGACCCTTACTACACGAATCTTGTGCGTTCCATCATTAGTCTGGCGCAAGCGCTGGACTTGCAGGTGACCGCCGAAGGCATCGAACACCCCGACGCGGCGGACATGCTGGCGGCCATGGGCTGCACCTATTGCCAAGGCTATTACTTTGGGCGGGCCATGCAGGCAGACGCACTCACCCCTCTACTGCCAAAATCCTGTTAGGGAACACTGATCAATCCACCAACCCCGAAGGGGCTCGGCCGCTCGTTCTTGATAACAACAAGCGCGGGAACAGCGTTGCGGCTCGCTTGCGCAGAATAACTGCACAGTGATCACTGCCTCTTTTTCGCACAAAAAAGCGACTCGTGCGCGCGCGGATACATTGATCAGTGCTTCCCTGGAAACCCGGGACCTCGTCACAGCTTTCCACATGCGTCCCCGGGTATCCGCCATGGGGTTGTATGGAATCCCTATACTTTCTGCACATTACTCGCTCCGGAAATCGGCTTGCCAGATCCCGCCTCACCGCATACGGCCGACCACGATCGGCTGCTCGACACCAATCGTCGTTTCTACAATGACTTGTGGAAAGACTCGCGCCTGGTGCCTCCCGATCAATTCAATACGTGGCCGCTCGTCTGCCGACTCAGCCGGGAAGGCTGCGAGCGGCTAGAAGTCGGGCCCGGAATGCGCCCACGACTGCCCATAACCGGCACTCACTTCGCCGACATCAGCGAACCCGCGCTGCGCACACTGCGAACCGAAGGGGGGCATACGGAGTCCGCAGTAATCGGCCACCTGCCCTACGAAGATGGTCGCTTCGACCTGATCTGCGCGCTCGACATCATCGAGCACGTCGAGGACGACGAACAGGCCATGCGTGAACTAACGCGTGTCGCCGCACCGGGCGCGCGCATCCTGCTCTCGACGCCGCTCCATCCACAGTACTGGACCCGTTTCGACGAGATCGTCGGTCACTATCGCCGCTACACGCCCAACAGCCTGTTCGCGTTGCTGGAACGCCACGGTCTTACCATCGACCAGAGCGGCGTCTTCGGCATGAAGCCCCGCTCGTCACTCCTTACCCGCCTCGGCATGTGGTTCCTGCTGCATCATCGGGACACGGCCATGCATTACTACAACCGTTATTTCATGCCGCTGGCCCTGAAACGGCAAAAGCCACTTCAGCTCTACCCGGGCATGATCCCGACCGAAGACGTGGGCGAGGTCTTCCTCGTCTGCCGCAAGGTCGCCTGCGCCGACGTTCGCCACCCGAGCGGGTTTCTTGAATGAACCCGCTCCCGCGGGTATTGTCGATGAAACAGGATCCTCACTAGGCTGCATCGATGTTCGATACGCGTCCGCTACATACGGCTCAACAACAGCATCCGTTTATCCTGTCGCTGCTTGTGCTCGCGACCGGCTTCGTGCTGACGATGCAGAACCCGCAGGCCCAGGACGCCGCGGCCGAGGTAATGTCCAGGGTCGAACTACCCACCCTCGCACAGGTCATGGAAATGCGCCCTCAAAGTCCTCCGCCCGGCGTCGAAGGGGACCAGTTGGCGAGCGAAGAACCCGAGGAAACCCAGGCCCTGATCATGCTGGACCGCGAAGCGCAGGTGACCCGCTCCGCGAGCGAGCTGCGCGAGCGCCCGCAACGGTAGCTCTTGCCGGTCCCGACCGGGATCGCGCCCTCCCCAATCCTTTCACTGGGGGCTGAATGCCGGAATCCCTCCGCCAAGCGCCCGGCGACGGGCGCGCACTCAAACCCTACCTGGTTCCAAGCCTGAGCGAGTACCTCGACGAGGACGAACACGCGGAAGGCCGTCTCGAGGCCCATGCCCTGATCGAGGACGCCGTCGCCGTCCGCGCCTCGGATATCCACCTCGACCCGGAACCCCACGGCTACCGCATTCGCCTGCGCATCGATGGCCTGATGGTGGATGCCACCACCCTCGAGCCAGGACTGGGCGAGCTTCTGGCCAATCAGCTGAAGACCCTCGCCGGTCTGGACCCAATGCCAACCCTGACCTCGGCAGAAGGCAGTCTTGCATGGCGCAACGAAGACACGGGGCATCTGGATCTTCGAGTCACTACGGTTCCCTGCGTCAGTGGCGACAAGCTGGCCGTCCGTATCCTGTCCGAGCCGGATGCCTTTCAGGATCTGGGCGACCTGGGGCTGCCGGGGGCGGAAGTCGAGGCGATCCGCCAATGGACACAAACCGCCGGCGGCGTGCTGCTGGTCACCGGCCCCACAGGCAGCGGCAAGACAACGACGCTCTATGCCCTGCTGCACGAGATTGGCCAGACGCCACAGCAGATCATCACGCTCGAGGACCCCGTCGAGTACGCCGTCCCCGGCGTGAATCAGATCCAGATCAACAGCGACCAGGGTCTGGACTTCGAACGCGGAACCCAGACGCTGCTCCGACTCGATCCGGACTATGTGCTGGTCGGCGAGGTCCGCGACGGTGGGTCCGCCCGCGGCGCCATGAATATCGCCAACAGCGGACGTTCCCTGATGGCCACCCTGCACAGCCGCGATGCAGTCGGTACGGTCGCCTCCTTGCGCAATATGGGCCTTGAAGACTTCGAGATCGCTCCAACCCTCGAGCTGGTGATCGCGCAGCGCCTCGTCCGACGCCTCTGCCCACATTGCCAGGAGCGCCGGCCGCCGAGCGACCGGGAACGACAGTGGCTCGGCATCGCTGGACGCGAGGCACCCGAATCGGTCTGGGCCGCGCACGGCTGCTCGGCCTGCAATAATCTGGGCTACCATGGCCGAATCGGCATCTTCGAGGTCTGGTACCTCGACGACGATGACGCCGCGGCTATCCTTGATCACCACGATGATCGGGGGCTCCGGCAACGCCTGTTCGACAAGGGCCAGCGCAGGCTCCTTGATGACGGCATGGACAAGGCCGAACGGGGCCTGACAACCTGCGACGAACTCTTTCGCGCGGGCTTGCTCTCCCCATACCGGAACCACACATCGCCAAACCGTCGGTTACAAATCCACCATGACCTCAACTGACACTTTCAACGCGCTTCTGCTCCAGAAAGGCGATCCGCGACCGAGCGCCGAGGTAGTCGCTCTGAACACCGTCGACCTCTCCGCAGGGGAAGTACTTGTCGCCGTTGAGCACTCTGGGCTGAACTACAAGGACGCCATGGTCATCAACGGTCTCGGTCGCCTGGTGCGGGAGTATCCCCACGTCCCGGGGATCGATTTGGCGGGCACCGTGAGCGAATCCCGCGATGCCCGCTACGGGCCAGGGGATCGCATTCTGTTGACCGGCTGGCATGTCGGCGAACGCCATTGGGGTGGCTACGCAGAGTACGCCAGTGTCAACGGCGACTGGCTCACACCTATCCCGGCCACCCTGGATGCCCGTGGCGCGATGATTGTGGGAACGGCCGGATTCACCGCCATGCTGGCGGTCGAGGCACTGGAACAGGGCGCGATCACGCCCGAGAGGGGCCCAATTCTGGTCACCGGTGCCTCCGGCGGTGTGGGCAACCTGGCGACCGCACTCCTTTCGGCCCTGGGCTATGCCGTCACGGCGGTTACCGGGCGGCCGGACAACGCCGGACACCTGGAGGCCCTGGGGGCCCGGTCGATCATGTCCCGAGCCGAGCTTGCCGCGCGGCCTTCCCGCCCGTTGCTGTCAGAACGCTGGGCGGGGGTGATCGACAGCGTGGGTGGCGACACCCTTGCCCACGCCCTCGCCGAGACACAGACGCGCGGCGTGGTGGCGTCCTGCGGACTCGCGGGCGGTACCGAACTAACGACCACGGTCATCCCGTTCCTGCTGCGTGGCATTCGGCTCCAGGGCATTGACTCTGTGCAATATCCGGCGAACGACCGCGAACGGGTCTGGCAGCGCATCGGCAACCTGCTGACAACGGAGGTACTGGAGCGCTGCCTGGCGGAAGAGGTTGGTCTGTCACAGCTCTCGCAGCGCGCGGATGCGCTGCTGGCCGGCCAGGTCCGCGGACGCGTCCTCGTCACTCCAAAAGACGGCTGACGAGCGCTCTCAGGCATCCGCCTCGGTCACGGGCTGCTGGCCCCACAGCCGGCGAAGCCTGGCCACATCACCCGCGAACGCCCGAGCATCGTAGCCTGCGGCGCGCATGCGTTCGGCCAGTATCGCGGACTGAGTACCGCGAAAGCAGTACAGCACATACGAACGGTCGCGCGGCAGATGCACAAAGCTCGTTGCGAACTCGTCCGCTGGATGATTGACCGCACCCGGAACATGCCAGTCCCGATAGAACTCCGGCGGCTGGCAATCAATGACCTCCGTTGCCTCCGGAATCCGGTCGACCAGCAGCGGGCTTGTGCGGTCCTGCTCCGGTCGCTCTGGCGCACCGAGGTCATGCACCCGTGCCTCGGAAACGGCACGCTTCAGGCAGTCGTCACTGAGCGCACGTTCCATACCCTCGATGTGTGCTCGCTTGCTGGTCACCATGGGCCGCTCGTTCGCAATCGCGCAGAACTCGGGGACCTTTTCGCACAACTCGAATGTGCCGATTGCGCGAGCGCGATTCATGATTTCCGTCTTGTCGAAGCCGATCAGTGGCCGCAACACCGGGAGATCCGCCACCGCATCGATCGTTTGCAGATTCGACAGCGTCTGGGAAGACACCTGACTAAGCGCCTCACCCGTGACCAGCGCCTCCGCGCCGCGCTCGTGGGCGATGGGAAGGGCCGCCCGATACATCAGCCGCTTCAGCACGATCTGCCAGGCATCGCCGGGGATTTGCGCTCGCAGGTCCTCGACCACCCCCGAAAAGTCTACACTGAACATCCTCGGACGAATGCCCGCGCCCCAGGCACTGACCAGGCGGCGACAGACCGCGAGCACCATCTCCTCGTGCACGGCCCCACCGAGATTGCAAAACACAAAATCGACAGCCGTCCCGCGGCGCATGATGTACCAGGCCGCCACCGCGGAATCGAACCCGCCCGAGATCAGGACCATGGCACGTCCCTGCACGCCCAGCGGCAATCCACCCCCACCCGGCTCGCGCTTCGAATAGATCCAGGCCTGGTCACGGTCCAGATCGATGCGGACGACGACCTCAGGGTGGTCGAGATCCACACGACCAGGTCCATCCAGCACCGCGCCCACTCGGCGCTCGACATCGCTGGCCGAGATGTTCTTGCGACCGTGGCGCTTGCAGCGTACCGCGTACCGGCGTCCGCGCACCGTTTCGGTAAATCGATCGGCCACGACCTCGCAAAGCCGATCGACCGACACTTCATGCAGAACTACATCTACCGGCGAAAAGGTACTGATCCCGAATGTCTTTCGAATAACTGACTGCGCCGCCTCCGGTTCCGGAGTATAGAGGACCAGACGGCCCTGATGGGTACGCAGATCATGCGGAATCCCGATCAGTGCACGTTTCAGGTTGCGCCTCAGGACGCGCGTGAAGTGCCTCCGGGTACTGGGGGACTTCAGGTGGATCTCCGGGGCCAGCCGGACAATGATCGGGATCGTGGCAACGTCAGTCATGAAGCTCTTCGGTCAGGAGTTCCTGGGGAAACGGGGTCAGAATGCTCTGCTCGCCCACCCACCGTATATCGAGTTCCCGAGCCATGGCACGAATCTGTGCGTACAGGTCTCGCACCAGGTGCTCGCCTTGCCGGCAGGCATCGATCGCCTCATGCAGCGCCGTCAGGCGGGATGGATCCAGGCGATCGCGAAAGTGCCCAGCCATATGCTGAAGCACGTTCACATGTTGGCCGACCGAAGCGGGCTTGGCCAGCACCCCCATAAACCGCCGCCTGTAACGCCTTGCCACGTCCTCCTGTGGCTGCGTAGCCGCTTGCGCGACAAAGCGCCCCAGTTGGTCATAGCCGGCACGATCATGGCTGAGCAGGAGCATCTTTTCCCGCGTATGAAAACGCACCAGATCCGCCGGGGTCCACGGCGTGGCAAATAGTGCGCGGACCCGCGCATGGGCAAACACGCGTTCGAGAAAAGCCTCGCGGGTGTTGTGCGCGGCCAGCGCATCTTCCTCGATCAGCGGTAGATCCGGCAGGGCCTCGACCAGCTCGCCAGCGAACAATCCCGCAGAGGGATTTGTCTCGTTGGCCACCTGCACCTGCAGCCCGCAACTGGGCGACCGTGCCTTGAGTACGTAGCCGTCGAGCCCGGCATTCGCGAGCGTCGTGACGCGCTGCTGGACAAACCAGTGCACAGGTTCCGAGCAGTCCGTTCCCGACGCGTTTCCACGCAGCGCGAGAACGCCGTTTTCGCGAACCAGATGCATAGGCTCACGCGGGATCCCAAGCACCGCCTCCGGACAAACCGGAACCCAGGCCACATGGCCAGCCAGCCGTTCAACCAGAAAGGCTTCTCGCCGATGCCCCCCGTCGTAGCGCACGGGCTCACCCAGCAGACACTGCGAAACGCCGAGAGTGGGGGTTGGTTGCGCGTTCATCGGCCATGCGGGTGATGGGCTGGAGATTCAGGGTAGCAAGCCCTGGCGTGGAAAACCGACCGCTATACTGCGGACAGTACCTGCCGGAGCATCCGCGTGGCCGTGATCAAATCCCTCCTGCACCGAATCCAGTGGGCCCGCTCAGGGGCGAGCCTGCTGATGGCCGTGCTGGTGGCATTGCTCGCAATGCCCGCCACCGCGGACGATTCCGAGCCTGCCGCCGATGGCGGCCCCACCATCGGCCTGGCTCTGGGCTCCGGAGGTGCGGGCGGTCTGGCGCATATCGCGATACTGCAGGCCTTCGACGACCTCGGCCTGCAACCGGACCACGTTGCGGGTACCAGTATCGGCGCAGTTATTGGAGGTCTGTATGCCGCCGGCCTCAGCGCCGAGGAGATCCTCGACATCTTTGACGACTTTGCCGGCTCGGAGATGGATGCCCTGTCGCGTCTGGCACGGTCGGAGCTCGAGCTGTTCGAATTGATTCCCCTGCGCCTCGGACGCAACGCCCTGCTGGACGCCGATACCTTTCTGCGCTTTCTCGCTGCGCACACCCCCATCCGCACCTTCGACGACCTGCGCATCCCGTTGACCGTGGTGGCGACCGACTACTGGACCAGCCAGACCGTCACCCTCCAGGACGGCGAGCTCTTTCCGGCCATTGCGGCGAGCATGGCGGTACCCGGCCTGTTCGAACCCGTACCATCGGATGACGGCCGCCTGCTAATCGACGGCGGGGCCTCCAACCCGTTGCCCTACGACCTGCTCCGGGACAAGGTCGACATCGTCATCGCGGTGGATGTGTCCGGCGCCTGGAACAGCGCCGAGCAACCGCTGCCCGGGCTGACCGACCTCCTGTTCAAGACCTTCAGCATCATGCAGAAGTCACTGATCCGCGAGATGATCCGACGTGAACAACCGGATCTTTATCTCGCGCCCGATACCGGCGGTGCGCAACTGCTCCATTTCAACCGTATCCATCTGATCCTGGATGCAGCCCAACCCAGCGCGGCAGAACTGCGCCAGCACCTGAGGGACTGGCAGCCAGGCGATTCACGCTCGGATGATCGGGGACCCGACCGGTGACACCGTCCCCTTCCGATACACCGGGCACGGCCAACGAGGCTACGCGCAATCCCGCATCACCCGGCTCGGGACGCTACGAACAGTGGTTCCTGCGCCGTCCGGAAGGTGTCTGTGGACCGTATCCCGCGCGCCAGATCGGACGCTTCCTGATCCTCGGGCGCCTGACCGTGCAGGACGAGATCAGCCAGGACCGGCAATTCTGGGTGCAGATTGCAGAACGCCCCCACCTGATCCCCGAAGAAGTCCGTATGGCCGATGCCCCAGGAGGAAAAGAGCGGCTGGAACGGGCCCGGCTGCGCGAGGACGAGCGCCTGCGGGAACGACGATCTCGTGCCTCCGAACCCATTTTCCGCGAGCAGCGCCGGGGCGATCGTCGCTGCCCCGAAAACCTGGAAACCCAGAGCCATCGCCAACTATGGGCCGATCTGCTCGATCGGACGCCCTTTCCATGGCAGAGATGGATCCGGGGCCCTCGCCCCTGGATCGTTTCTGGGCTGGCGCTGGGTCTGGCTGCGGGGCTTCTGGTGTGGTTCGCCCTTCAACAGGAGGCCACGCCGGCACGGGATTGTGCGGCTCCGCCCGGCCCCTCGGTGAACTGGAACTACTGCAACAAGGCTGGCGCGCCACTGCGCGGCGCCGACCTGACCCGTGCCAGCCTCTATGACACTCGCCTGAGCGCGGCCCGTCTGGAGCGCGCGCAAATGACCGAGGCCGATTTGCGCTACGCAAGCCTCGATCGGGCTCGCCTGGAGGGGGCCGATCTGTCCCGTGCCCTGCTAACTGGAGCGGATCTGCGCGGTGCCCGCCTGCAGGGCGCAAGACTCGAGGGTGCGGACCTGCGTCACGCCGACCTCAGCGGGGCCGATCTGGCGGGAGCGCAGCTCAGTGGCGTCCAGCTGGGCCGCGCGATATGGACCGACGGGCGCGTCTGCCGCGCGGGCTCCACCGGTCATTGCGAATCCAGCACTGACGACTGAGTGCGCTCCATTAGAGTGATGGAGATTCGATTCCTCCACCTCCTCATGTGAGTGTCGTCCCACCTTGCCCCACCTCCCCTTTCGCCCACCCGGATCTGAAAGCTAAAACCTGACATACGCAGACCGACACGAGCCGATGGCGGGTCGGTCGCGAGGCACGGAAGTACCGTTCCTAAATTCGAAACAGGAGGTTGTACTGATGTATAGCTATCGCAAGACTGCAATTGCCTTTGCCCTCGCCTCGATGTTCGCACTGGGTGGCCTCGCCACCGCACAGGCGCAAAACCTGGGGCCGGCTGCCGAAGGTGCCGCCGAGACCGGTGCCGAAGCCAGCGGTGGAGCCGCCGGCGGCTCCGAAATGGGCGGCGAAGCCAGCGGCGGGACCGCCGGCGGTGCAGCGGCCGAAGGCCAGGCCCCGGGTGCCGAGGGTGGTGCCGGCGCGAGCGGCGATGCCGGCGCCAGCGGTGATGTCCGTCAGGACGGCGATGCCCGTGGCGGCGTTGGTGCCGATGCAGGTGCCGGGGCCGAAGCTGGCGGCGAAGCCGAAGGCGACGACGGTGGCGGCGCAGAAGCCGGTGCCGAAGGTGGTGCCGAGGGCTCCGTAGAAGTGGAGTAATCACCTCCCGGCCGGGCGGCCATTGCCGCCCGGTTCGGCTTCTCCGACTGCGGATCGATCCCCATTTCCGCAGCGACACCCCACCAGTAGGGTTCCGCCTCGCAGGAGCAGCAATCACAAGCAGCCGATATCCCGTCGTGTTGGCTCAGGGATTGCCCCGAGGTTGTTTGGTCAACGGTTCTTGTGTCCATCATCGGTCTCCCGAAATACGGGCCTGCCACCACGTTCCACGTAATTCCCGCAAGGGTGCAATAACCCCGTGCTACACTCCTGAAATCCCGGCTATTCGAGCTCCTCGGAGGGCGGCACGCCATGGCCTCACGGCGCGACAAAGTGCTGTTTGCCGTTTTCGGTGTTACGGTTCTGGGGCTGTTGATCCCGCTCCTCCTCCTCGGCTGGTACCTATGGCAAGGGTCCGTGGTCGCGGAAGAACAGCGCCTGGATGAGCTGTCACAGCGCCTGGGCGAGCAGACCGAGCGTGCCATCATCGACACACGCGATCTGCTGGACAAACTCAACACGATCGAAGCGACACCCTGCTCCACGGAGCACCTGAACAAGCTCCAGAATGCCGCAATGTCACGGCCCTACATCCGTGCCGTCGGGTACTGGCGCGCTGTGGAGCGCGAGTGTGGCGCCGGCTTTGTACAGGGCGATGCATTGACCCCACCCCAGGCCAGTCGCATTTATGACAGCGGAGTCGTGGCCTGGTGGCCCGGGCCCTCCACCAAAGTGGGCGGGGTAGAGCTGTTCCTGATGCGATACGGCCAATACGACGTCGCGATCGACCCACGCCTGCTGCTGACCCCGGGCTTGCTGGAGGATCAGAAAGTCGGACTTTGGGTCGAATCCATGCCCATGGTTGCGCACCCCTCCGGGGCAGTCCTCCCGAACTACCACGCCTTTGAACCCGGCCTGACCGTGGATCGCGCTGAGCAGCGAGTCGTGAGCCGAACGTCATTGGGAACACTCTTCCCAATCGATATCATCGCCGTGCAGCCGATGGCCCAGTTCTGGCAGCGGTATCTGCCGACACTAGCCGGAGTCGGTTCTCTGGGACTGACACTGGTGGGCTTGTGGCTTTTTCTGATCCTGCGGTACTTCCGCCACCAGCTCAGCCTGGCCTCGGAACTTCGCGAGGCCATCGCCCACGACCAGCTGCAGGTGGTGTTTCAACCCATTGTCGATCTGGAGACTGGCGCTTGTCAGGGCGCCGAAGCCCTTGCCCGCTGGCGCCGCGAGAACCATGAAACCATTGGTCCGGATGTGTTCGTATCACTGGCGGAGGAAACCGAGCAGGGAACGGATCTCACACTCGCTATCCTGCGCTGCGTTCTCCGCGAACTGGGGCCCCAGCTTCGCGACCGCCCGGATTGCCCGGTCAACCTGAACATCACCGGGCAGGACCTGGCCTCCACCCGCTTCAGCGAGGCGCTTGAGCGCGAACTGGAGAACGCCAGGGTCCCCGCCTGCGCCATCAAGCTGGAGATCACGGAACGGTCCCTGCTTAATACGGACGACGTACGCCAGCGGATCAAGGCACTGCGCACTCGCGGCCATCGCATCGCCATTGACGACTTTGGCACCGGGTACTCCAGCCTCTCGTATCTAGAAAGCTTCGAACTGGATACACTCAAGATCGACAAGACCTTCGCCGATGCGATCGGCCATGAAGCGGTGACCAGCAACATCATTAGTCATATCATCGTAATGGCCCGCTCGCTCAAGCTGAATATCGTCGCGGAGGGCATCGAGTCCGGTCATCAGGTCGAGTGGCTGCGCCAGCAGGGTGTCGGATTTGGACAGGGGTATCGTTTCAGCCGACCCCTCACGGCGGATGCATTTCGCAATTGGTGCCAGCAATCCGGGGAATCGAAGTGAGCGAGAACCTCCACCGCAACATCCTCGCCACCATGGCTGTGGTGCTGCTGACCGGCTGCGGCTTGATGCCGGCCCGCGAAACCGGTACGACGGCCAGCGAGCCCGCGGCCGAACCGCTCCCTGAACGAGCGGCGGAAGCGCACAATGGCAGCACCGGGGACAATTCGGACGGATACAGCCGTAACGTGGTCTACCTTGCATCCGACGATCAGGCCATTGTGGAACGCCGCCAGAAACTGCTCGACGACGGTCATGAGTCCGTGGCCCTGGACCGCGTCGGTTTCTACATGGATGTCCTGACCGCCCGCTTGCGCCAGGAACTGGCGGGTCGGGATGTCGACCTTGACCGCGCGGACCGCGCCATCACCCTGACGTTTCCGGGCAGCCAGGCCTTCGAGACCAACAGTGCGGAGATCCACCCGGACATGGCTCCGATCCTCGGTATTCTGGGGCGGGTACTGGACGAGTACGACGCCAGTCTAATCACGATCGCCGGACATACGGATTCCACCGGCGCACGCGAATTCAATCAGCACCTGTCGGAGCAACGAGCCCTCTCGGTCGGGCGTCACCTGCACGACCAGGGTGTGGCGGAAACTCGCATCATTGCCATCGGCTACGGCCCGGATCGCCCAATTGCCGACAACGATACGTTACAGGGGCAGGCCCTGAACCGGCGGGTGGAACTGCGCATCGAGCCGCTTGCCGCCACCTGATTCAGGGCACGGCTTCAGGGGGCTCTCCGGGACGATAGGTCTCCACACGATTTCGACCGCGGGATTTCGCTCGGTATAGGGCCACATCGGCCTTGCGAACAAGGTCTTCCAGGGAATCCCCGCTTTCTCGCGACACAACGCCGAGACTAATCGACATCGGCTGACCGTGCATGCCAGGCCTAGCCTCAACGGCCTGTCGCAGCTTCTCCGCCAGCAATACCGCCCGGTCCAGATCCGCGTGTGGCGCCAGAACCAGGAACTCCTCGCCACCCCAGCGGCATAGCAGGTCCGACTCCCGAAGGCTGCCCCTGATGCGTTCGCACATCTCGCGCAGGGTGGCATCGCCCGTCGCGTGCCCGTAGCGATCGTTGACGTTCTTGAAATAGTCCAGATCCAGAAAAATGAGTGACAGCGGCAGGTCGTAACGCTCGGCACGTGCGATCTCGTGGCTCGCCTCACTCTCGAACTTCAAACGATTCCAGACGCCGGTCAACGGATCCGTATTGGCCAGCCGCACGAGCTCGTCCTGCTGTTTTCGCAGCACCGCCTCCACTTCCTGGCGCAGGGTGGCCTCGTGGCGCAAGCGACGGTTCAGACGCATGTAGTGAGCCAGAAGCAGGCTGACCAGCAGCAACGTACCCACCGCGATCATCGCAATGCGGTACCACCACTTGTCGTCCGGATCACCGCTCCCCTTGTAGACCACGCCTTGAGGCCGGTTCCAAGCCTTCTTGTTCGATCCGCCGAGCCCCATGTTCTTGGTACCGGACTGGCGGCGGGATACCCCGGTCGCCTCGTCGGGTGGAAGCCAATCCGCAAGCGCTCGTTCTTTCCGCTCTGGTGATCCAGAACCCCGTCGGATCATCTGCGCGTCCTGCACGAGGCAATGCTGGTTTAGAGACGCTGCGTCCTGTGGATCCGGTGCCGCGAAGTCAGGCCCCGAAGATAACAGCAACAACAGCGCACCCAGACCCAGCCGAGGCCATTGGCTGCGAAGGCCACTGATCTGGACAAGCGTCATCGGCGCCCCTTGGATCGCCGGGCAATAGAGTGCCGGTCTTTATCCTGAGACTAGCACTGCATTCCGAAAAAAATGTGTACAGAGCGCAGCAGTATAGAAAAGGCTCGCGACACACGAACCCCGGCGATCTCCGCGCCGATACACAAGGATCCTCGCACCGTGTTTGTGGTTCAGCGTACAGACGCCTGTTGTCGCCCCTCCCAGTATCAGCGATACGCCTGAATCGTGGGGCCTGCATGCCCTTGCGGTCGGCGTGACATCAAAACCCCCGGCCTGAGGCCGGATACTTCTGAGGAGTCAAGCCATGAACCGATTCACATCACTGAAACTTGCCACTGCGATGATTCCCGTGCTCGCCTTTGGCATCGGCAACGCGATGGCGGCCGAGCACGAGATGGACACCAATGACGGCAATGCGATGGAGGAACAGGCTGCCAACGATCGCAACGATGCGCCCCATATCGACCGGATGCCCGCGCAGGGACTGCATGCCTCCGACCTGATGGACAAGAAGGTTCATAGTCGAGACAGCGATGAAGAAATCGGCGAGATCAACGACCTGGTCATCGACCAGGACGGCCGGATCGTCGCCGTTGTGATCGGTACGGGAGGCGTCCTCGGCATGGGAGAGAAGGACGTGGCCATCGCCTGGGACCGTATCGATCGGTCGACCGAGAACGACGAGGTCAAGCTCTACATTGACATGGATGAAGACACGCTCAAGGAGGCGCCCGAGTACGAGCGCGACTAGACAGGACCCTGCGTCCAGTCCCGAGGGGGCTTTCTCCCTCGGGATTAGTTTTCACACTGCATCGGGCCCGCCGGTCGCCACGATCGGGCGCGGCTGAGCCAATCGGCTTAACAGCAAAATAGTGCCCGCGTCTGGAAGATTTCAGTCGCCACCCCGGGGGTTCGGCATTGCTCGAGCGGCTATGCTGAAGTCATTCATTATCCGAATCTTTCGGACTTTCCACTTCCCCCGGAAAACAAACGGACCTGCCGGTGCCCCTACCCCGACCGATCGGGCTATCGCCCCTCGACAATGGACTGCTCGCGGCCCTGCCCGACAGCGAATACGACTACCTGCGCCCTCATCTGAAGTCGGCGCTGTTGCCGCAAGGGGCCAGCCTGTACGAATCCGCCGAGGAAACCCATTACGTCTACTTCCCCACCGAGGCCATTGTCGCTCTCATGTGCGTGATGGAAGACGGCAAGTGTGGCGAGATCGCGGTGGCAGGCCGTGAGGGACTGGTCGGAATTTCGCTGCTGATGGGCGGCTATACGACTCCTACCCGGGCCACAGTGCGCATGCCAGGCCATGCCTACCGCATTCGCAGCACCATCGTAAAAGAGGTCTTTTCGCAAGGGGGCGAACTGCAGCGCCTGATGCTGCACTACACACAGGCGCTGTTTACACAAATGGCGCAGACCTCCGCCTGTAACCGCCACCATTCGGTGGAGCGGCAGCTCTGCCGATGGCTGTTGCTAAGTGATGACCGGGCCCCGCGTCGAGAGCTCACCATGACTCATGAACTCATCGCGAACATGCTGGGTGTTCGGCGCGAAGGCGTCACCGAGGCCGCGGGCAGACTGCAAAAGGCCGGCCTGATCACCTACCACCGCGGGCGTCTCATCATCTTGGATCGCCCGGGACTTGAGGCACGCAGCTGCGAGTGCTATCGGGTGATTGCCCGCGAGTACAGCCGTCTCCTCGATGAGCCCGCTACCACGCAGCATTATTGAAGGAGGCGCGCCCGGCGCTGGCGCTCCCTGGCTGTTCAGTGCTTCTCCCGATCCAGCTTCTTTTCGAACTCCTTGATCTGTTGTTCCGCCTCATCTTTTGTGACGCCGTACCGTTCCTGAATATGCCCTGCCAGTTCTTCGCGCTTACCTGCCACCGTTTCAAGCTCGTCGTCAGTCAGCTTTCCCCAACGTGCCTTGACCTTGCCCTTGAACTGCTTCCAGTTACCTTTGACGATATCCCAGTTCATGCTTGGTTCTCCCATAGTGGTGATCGGCGGCATTGCCGACCTTATTTCGAGTATAGGCAGGCCCTCCGGACGTGGTCTGTGCGCCCACGCACAGACACTCGCCCCCTCCCGATGTAGCTTCCGGATCTCCATTCCCGGAATCAGGCCTTATCTCATGCTGAACAACATCATCTGGATCGTGGGCTTCATTGTGATTGTGCTGGTCATACTGAGCTTCTTCGGTTTGCGGTAAACAATAGGCACGTTCTGTGTACGCCACCGTACAGAACCGCCCTCTCCCGCACGTGCAATCTGGCCTCAGGGGTTGGGGTCGGCATCGCCGGCACCAACCCTGGAACATGACCCCGATCCGTCCTGGACCGGGGTCCTACAACGAGGCCCTGCATCATGAAAAAACTACTGGCGCTGACACTTTGTCTGGCCGGAGCCCTTCCCCTGGCCGCACAGGCACAGCAAGGGTCCGCAGCCAATTTCGGTCCTTCCCAGGGCGACCGCGAATTCTCGCTGTCCGGCACCGGCAGCAGTGACCGCAAGTTCGACAATACGAGCTTCGGCATCTCCGGCGAGATGGGATGGTATCTGCGCGATCACTTCATTCTGGGGATTCGCCAGAGCGTCAACTACGCCAACATCGAAGGCGAGAGGCTGCGCGATGACTTCTGGAACGGATCAACCCGCGGATACGCCAACCTGCAAACGCGGGACGGCCGGCTGCGCCCGTTCGGTGGGGGCAGCCTGGGCGTGATCTATGGCGATGGCGTTCGTGACAGCGGCTTTGCCGGTCTGGAGGGTGGACTGAAGTACTACGTTCTGGAAAACACCTACGTACTGGGCCGGGTGGAGTATCAGTGGTTCTTCCGGCGTTCGAGCGACGCGGAAGAGGCCTTCCGCGATGGCGCCTTTGCCTACACCGTGGGGCTTGGCTACAACTTCTAGGGAGACGCTGATGTAATCGCACGTCCGCGTTGGTGCCCCCTGTTTTCCGAGACAAGGCGCGTCGTGCAGCGGGTAGTGGTTCTACCCGCAAGCGGCGCAACGCAGGATCGGGGAACAGGGGGCACCAACCCCACAAGCCATTGAAAGCAGGGGATCGGCCGCCCGTTGTTGATCAAAAACGGGCGCGGGAACGGCGTTGCGGTTCCCTTGTGCAGAATGACTGCACGGCAGTCACCGCGCCTTGTTCGCACGCAAAAGCGACTCGAGCGCGGACGTGCGATTACATCAGCGTCTCCCTAGCCACAATCCGGCGAATGATGCTCGGGGCCGGGTCTACCAGACGAACGCCAACAGGCCGGCCCCGAGACACACCACAACGACCGGGACAATCGTCTCCCGCACCACCTGTCCTTCACGTGCCTTCAGTCCGCAGGCCGCAGCCGCCATGGCGATGTTGTGCAACGAGATCATGTTGCCCACCCCGGCCCCGATCAACTGCAGGGCGAGGATCGAAGGCAACGACAACGCGACTACCTGCGCCGTATCGGCCTGAAGACGCGCAAAGAGAAGGTTGGAGACCGTCGCGCTACCGGTCATGAACGACCCCAGCGCTCCCAGGAATCCACTGAAGAGCACAAACGTACCGCCCAGCCACTCGGCCAGCCCTTGCCCCAGCACCTGCGGCATCGAGGGCAGGTCCGCCCCGTTGAGCTCCGACATCAGCAGGATCTGAGTCAGTCCGATGATGAACATCAATACGATCGCGGCCGCCCGCAGCTTGCGCCCGGTGGACACCACGGCCTCCCCCAGTGTGACCCGCCCGACGCGAAACAGGATCAGGGCGGTCACCAGCGCCAGGGCAAAATAGAAATACGGCGTGTACAAAGGCGCCAGGCTCTGCCCCAGCTCCACCCCCCGAAACTCGCCCAGCGACCAGCGAACGGATTGCAGTGCCTCTCGCAAGGGCATCACCGTGCGCGAGGCGATCAGGGCCACCGACATTACGGCGAATGGCACAAAAGCAGCGAGCACGCGTTTGACCGGGGCGGACTCGGACTCGGTACGGCGTTGTCCTTCCGGCAGCAGAAACCCTTTGTGCGCGGCCAGCGCGATGACGACCATCGCCACAACGCCGCCCACGATCGAGGGCAGTTCCGGCCCGATCAACCACGCCACCAGTACGTACGGGATACCGAATGCAAGAGCGGAGAACACCGCAAACGGGACGAATTCGCGAAAGCGCCCCTTCTCCTCCCCCAGGGTGGCGACCCAGATCATGAAGGTCGTGATGAACACTGCCAGCACCGCCAGAATGACCGCCGTGCGCACGACTGCTTCCTGCACGACCGCGTCATCCAGACCCAGCCCTGCGAAGCCGATCACGACCGGGGTACCGGCCGCGCCAAACGGCACGGCCGTACTGTTCCCGATCAGGGCAATCGCCACCGCCTTGAGGGGCTTCATCCCAAAATAGACGAGTAGCGGCGCCGCCAGCACGGCCGGGGTCCCGAACCCGGCAATCCCCTCGACGAAGCCGACCAGGCCCCATCCCAGAAGCATCGCCAGCACCCGCTGGTCGCGCGACACGCTTGCGATGACCGACTGGATCGCATCCATGTGACCCGTAGCGATCATCACGTTCAGCACGAGCAGCGCCACCGCCACGATCAGCATGACCTCGATGAACACCACACCGGCATCCAGCAGGCTCGCGCCGAGTACCTCGCCCGGCATCTGCCAGACCCACAAGGCAATAATCAACGTCGCCAGATAGGCCAGTGGGGCCGCCTCGTAGGCCGGCCGCCGCAATGGCACCAGCCAGACAAAGAGAACCACAAACGGCACCAGGGCTACCCAGAAAAGCATCATGTTCGCCCAATTCCCCAGCCGGATCTCGCGGAAGAGTGTGAACTGATGGGGTCCGACGCGTGAAGCGTCAGATCATGCCCACCCACCCTCAACGGGCATCCTCAACGACGCGGCCGAAGCGCTTCGCGCCCCACCACAGGACACGATGGCTCACCCACCAGACCAGTGCGCAGGCGGCCATCAGAACGCCGAGCCATACCAGCGGGTGCACGACGTCCTGGGGACGAGCCCAGGGGCCCAGCGCCCAGTTGACGTTCGCCTCGGGGGTCGACAGCAGGTACGACAACACCAATACGCCCCAGCCAACCACGATCCACAACCGCCCCGCCAGCGGGTCATATCCCAGGCGCCAGACCATCCACAACAGTACGAACGGCAGTGGCAAGTGGTACAGCGAAAGCAGCCGCAGATAAAGCGGATAGTCCGGCTCGAACATGTAGGCCACGAAGTCAAAGGGCGGGTTGCCCAACAGCACAAGACCCAGCAGGAAGTCGATTACCCAGCCCATCTCCAGCAGCACCACCCCCACGGCCAGCATGCTGGCCAGCCGCCGACTCTCGAACCAGGCCGCGACACACCCGGCAATCAGCGCAAAGTTGGACAGCCAGAGGAAATTGAGCCACCCGTAGTGGACCGCGTAGACCGGCACCAGGACGCAGACAAACAGCAGGTAAGCGATCAGAAACCACCGAGGAAACAAAACGCAATCACCTGTCGTGTGGGGAAACCCTGATTGTACGCATATTGGCGTCGCGAACCCGGAACCCGAGTGTTTGCTTCGCGCGGAGCATCCACCTGTGCGTATGATGGAAAGCGACGTCGAACCGCGGGAGAACCGGCGCGTGCGAACCTGGATTGTCATTGGCGCGACACTGGCATTGACCGCCTGCGGCACCCTGCCCCCAACCGCCGAACAGGCACGTGATGTGCCCTACACCTGTGACCGCGGTCCCAACCTGACGGCGACGTTCAGCGGCAGCGAGGCCGCGTTGCGTTTTGGGCGCTCCAGGGCCGTGCTGCAGGCGACCGAAGTCGCCTCCGGGGCACGCTATGCCAACCCCGACGAGCAGATCGTCTTCTGGACCAAGGGAGAGGCCGCCATGCTGGAGTTTCACGGCATCTACTGGACCTGCCAGGTGCACCAGCCCAATGCCGGTACCGCTACTCCGGCGCCACCGGCACCACGGCACTGGAGTGCCTCGGCTCGTGCTCCTGAATGAATGCCTCGAGGTGCCCGAGGACCTCCCCGGCGCTCGAAAAACCGCCTTCATTACACTCGACCGAGCCATCCAGGTAGGGCCGCATACCCTCGCTGATAGTGGGCGTATACCCGACCCCGGTGCTCGCCAGCAATTCCGTGTCCAGACGCCCATCAGCACGAATACGCTGAATCTGAAGCACCGCGATCTCCTCGGACGTCACGCGGTCCTCGCGCACCAGGAGCATCTCGCCGTTGTCGCATTCGATCACCTGTCGGGCCCCCTCGCGGGCAGTCTGCGCCATCTGGTGTTCGTAGCTCAGCGCTTCGGGATCCTGCATCATCACGCGAGCTCCCTCGAAGGCCAGCGCCACCAGCAACAACAACCCCGCCACTCCGAATAGCGCCGCAGCCAGACGCCGTGACCACCCCAGCGCCAGCACGATGACACCGCCCAACAGCAACACAGGCGTTAACCATTCAAAGGCCCGCGCCAGTGCCACGGGCATAAAATCGATTCCACCGCCGAGACCCAGCAAGACCGTCACATAAAGCCAGACGATCCCCAGGCCGACCCCAAGCAGGATCGCGAGCAGCGTCCGCCAGAAGGGTGAATGTCGGCGACCGGGTTGTGTATCCGCCATGGCCCTCTCCCAATGCAGTCCAATCGACGCAGCCTAAGGAAACACGGGCCAATGTGCACGTTTGCGCCGCGCCCCCGCGGATGGACCAGCGCTTGCCTGGATTCAAGTTCGTTCAACACAGGCCGTTAACCTGCTGTAGCCGGGAGAGTTCGGCTGCGGAATCCGGCCCGTTGCCGGATCGCCCTTGCGGCGAGCGAGACTCCACAACATGGCCCAGGTGTTGAGTGTTTCCACCAATCTCCTGTCGCTCAATGCCCAGCGCCACCTGCGTCAGTCTCAGGCGGCCCTGCAAACGGCCTTCCAGCGCCTGTCTTCGGGGCTGCGCATCAACTCCGCCCGTGACGACGCGGCCGGGCTCGCCATTTCCGAACGCTTCACGACCCAGATACGCGGCCTGAATCAGGCCATGCGCAATGCGCAGGACGGCATCTCCCTGGCCCAGACCGCCGAAGGCGCGCTCGGCTCCATGACCGCGAATCTGCAACGCGTACGCCAGTTGTCGGTACAGGCCGCCAACGCCACTCTGTCGGTTTCCGACCGCAGCGCCATTGACCGCGAAGCGCGCCGACTCCTGGCCGAGAATGACCGGATCGCCACCCAGACGACCTTCAACGGTCGGCGCCTTCTGGACGGCTCTATGGGCACCGCGCAGTTTCAGATTGGGGCCAATGCCGGACAAACCCTGTCCATAGACCTGGGCGACAGCATGCGCACCCGCTTTATCGGTGCCGTATCCAGCGCCTATTCGGAAAGGCTGGACACCGCTTTCGCTAACGGGTCTTTGACTGTGGACCAGGACTTCTCCATCACCGTTGGCGCACGTGACCCAGTCCACGTTCCCTCAGGGACCTATCGAAGCCCACAGGAACTGGCAACGGCGATTGATCGCGCCCTGGGATCCACCGCACGGGCGGTCCTGACCGACGACGGCCGACTGAACCTGATCGCCCGCGAGTCCCTGACCCTCTCCGGCGAAGCCGCGCTCACTACCCTCCGGCTGCCGGCGACGACCGCGCCCGCGGGGAGTCTGGACAGCATCGACCTGTCCTCGCGCCAGGGGGCGAGCGACGCCCTTTCGCGCCTGGATGCTGCGCTGGATGCGGTCAACGCAAGGCGCAGCCAGTTCGGGGCCATCCAGAACCGCTTCGAGTCGACCATCAACAATCTCGGCACGACCAGTGACAACCTTGCGGCGGCCCGCAGCCGCATACGTGATGCCGATTATGCGGCGGAGGTTACACGGCTGGTGCGCGCCCAGATCCTGCAGCAGGCCGGCATCGCCGTGCTGACCCAGGCCAACGCACTCCCACAAAACTTCCTGCGGCTGCTCCAGTAATTACCAACAGGCTAGCGCCTACTCCCCTGCGGGGTGTGCAGCCGCCCCGGCGAATTCGGGTCCCCGCACATCGTCGTCGGTCCACCCGCGATCGCGATCACGGCCGGTGACCCACCATTCGTGTACAAACAGGCGAATCGGCCCGAGCACGCGTTCCTCGAAACGCGACGGGAGCGTGTACGGGCCGACCTCCTCGTACTCCAGGAAAGTGGTGTCGACATGCGCATTCCGCGTCGGCTCGAATCCCGTGAGGGTGATGTGCACCCGGTACAGAAGGTCCGTTTCAGGATGGATCCACATCACTACCTGATCCTCATCCGCCTTGCCAAACCCCGGCTGTATGGTCGCCAACAAGCGGCGGTACTCGACACCATCCTCGCGGCGATCCTCCAACCGCGTGATGGACTCAGCGCGGTGTTTTACAAAGGTCGGCCCGTAGTGGAACAGCTTGCCGGCATCGGTCGTCATCGCGGTCGCGCGAATCCGGTCCTCGTCGTCGCTGCGCTCGCCGTCGTAGTACAAGCGAATATCACGACCCTGCCGCACCACGGTCTTGGTACCCTCAGGCCCCGTGTAATGGACCGCGTAGAGCTGATCCGCGGGGCGATAGCGCTCCTCGCCCTGCCCACGGTAGCCGCCATCCGCCACCAGTGGTTGTACGCGCTGCACCATCCGGCCCCACTCCCCGTCCGTGGACTGGTTCAGGTCACCGGCATACGCGCGAAGATCCCCGCCATGCGCCGCCATCGTCCGGGCAAAGAGCTCCTCCGCGGTCAGCCCATCGGCAAACGGCTTTCCTGGATCCGGCTCCGGAAAGGTGGTCGCGCAGCCAGCCAGCAGTGTGAGCGCTGCGACCAGGACCCAGTGTCGAAATGAAACGGGCCTGATGTCCCGGCTTGAGGACAGTTTCATCGTTCGCACCTCTAACTGTGCATATTGCTTTCTTATAGGGTCTCGGCGCGCCGCGTTCAATGCACAGATCATGGGCAACAGGCGGCATCCAGGTATTTGACGACCCCCGGGGGATATTTCCTAACGTGGGGGCGTAGTGCTCAGGGATGAAGCTTCTCTTCCGAATCCACAAGGAAGGCAACAGGAGGACACCCCATGCACCATTACGACAACGTACCCGCAGTCAACTGGGATAACGGACAACACGCGACACAGGCGAAAATGCAGGTTCTGAAAAAAGAACCCGTAGTGCTGAACATGCCGGACGACATGGACTGGTCCGTCGACGACACGACATTCCGCTGTCGCCAAGACGGCGAGGCACTAATGGACTGCCAGGGCGGCGAACTGCTGCGCCACCTGGCCCGACAGAACGACATGCCTGGTCTGGAGCAGGTCGCAGAGGCCTGCGCGGAGTCCAAGTCCCGCGTGGACCTCCACCCCACAAGCCAACGCATCGTGGTTCACGAGTAACACCCTTTCCCGCCCGAGGCCGCAGCCATGCGCTTCGGGCATTTTCGAAGCGGAGCCATATCCAGGCCCTGTTAGCGGCTGATGGATGTGAACCGATACCCGTGCACGCCTTCCGATCGGCAGGTGCGTCACCTACCCTTGTAGATTCATGACGCCGCACCGGGTGGCCCATGGCCAACAGCACTCCATTCCGTCGCCCATCGACTGACAAACAGCGCCCACGGTTACTGTTTGCCGCCGCTCTCGTCTGGTTCCCTGGCCTTGCCCTTGCGTCGGAACCAATTTTCAGCCCAGCCGACATCCTGAACTGGGAGACCAGGGCCTTCGAAGGTGAAACGCAATACAAGTCCGTCGAAATTGACGGGCGCCATGCCGTCCACGCGAGTTGCGACAACAGTGCGTCCGGTCTCTACCTGAAAAAGACGATCGATCTCGAGCGGACTCCCATCCTCGAGTGGAGTTGGCGCGTGGACAAGACGTTCACCGGCATTGACGAAACCACGCGTGCCGGTGACGACTATCCGGCGCGCGTGTACGTGGTGAAGGACGGTGGACTGCTACGGTGGCGCACACGCGCGATCAACTACGTCTGGGCCAGCGAAAAACCGGAAGGTGCCGACTGGCCGAATGCCTACGCCAGCCAGGCCCGCATGCTCGCGGTGCGTTCCGGCCCGCCCGCCGAAACCGGGCAATGGTTCTCCCAGCGGCGCAATGTTCGCGAGGATTTCCAACGGTTGCATGATCGCGCGGTCGACAGCATCGACGCCATCGCCATCATGACGGACTGCGATGACACCGAGAGCACTATCGAGGCCTGGTATGGGGAGATCCGCTTCGTGCCGGAATAGCCAAACGCGTCACAGTACCGGTGCAGGCAATCGCTTGTATGACGCAACGCCCGAGAACATCATTTCCGGCTCTCGTTCATCGACCACATCGGGCCACCCCCACCCGTTCCGACAGCGATACCAGCACAAAAAGACATCGCCAGCAGGTCATGCGGCGAAGTACTAAACTCCCAGCACGTCCGAGCGTTACGTTAGTCAACATAGTTTTTCGACTTCCCGAAGCCACCGGGGCAGGCAATGCGCCATGGATGAGCCGGGGCGGACCCTCAAGGAAGGCGCGATGTCCAGGCCCGATTCGACACTCTTCCCGACAGGCGGGACAAGGTATTCCGACTACCTGGCACGGTCCACACTCCGCTCCTGGGTCGGGATGTCATTCCTCTCCGCTACGCTGATCGTCATCCTGGGACTGCTGGTCTCCTGGTCGGTGACCTATCTGGCCGGTGGGGCCGACAACCTCGTACCACACCTCTATTACGTACCCATATTAATCGCCGCTGCACGTTTCGGACCTGGGGCCGCGCTGATCGTCGCACTAACAGCCGGCATACTGGCCGGCCCGCTGACCTACGTAGATGTTGCGGCGGGCACCGCACAGGAGACCGAACGCTGGCTCACGCGCACCGCCTTTTTCGTCGGCATCGGGCAATTGATGGCCTGGCTCGTCATTCCCGCGTTGACCCCCGTCACCGAGGAACTGCGGCGCATGCGTCAGGAGTTCGATATTCGACGAGGCCTCAGGCACAACGAATTCTTTCTCCGCTACCAGCCAATCTATTCAAGCCGCCAGCGCCGCTTCGTAGGCGTCGAAGCACTGATCCGCTGGCAACATCCGGTGCACGGGGAACTCACGCCGGTGGACTTTCTCGATGTAGCCGAGGGCTCGTCCCTGATACACGATATCGGCAAGTTGGTGATCGCCGAGGCCTGCAGGCAAACCGAGGACTGGAAGACCCTGGCCGAGGCGCAGGGCCAGGAGCCCTGGTATACCGCAATCAACCTGTCCGCTCGGGACCTGATTCGCCCCGAGTTGGCATACGACGTTGCATCCGCACTCAAGCGACACCACCTGCCGCCCGAACTGCTGACCATCGAACTTACCGAGACCGTGCTCGCGCTGGAAGACGCCGAACCCGCCCTCGAGGCCCTGAATCATCTGGGGGTGCAACTTGCCATCGACGACTTCGGCACGGGATATTCATCGCTGGCCTATCTCAACCGTTTCCCGATCGACACACTCAAGCTCGACCGTCAGCTTGTTTCCAGACTCGACCACGACCCCTCGGCCGAGGATCTCGCACGTGGGATCGTGCTGCTGGCCAGCTCGCTCGGGTTGAAGATGGTCGCCGAGGGCGTCGAGACCCAGAAGCAGGTCGAACTCGGTCACGACCTCGATTTTGACCTCATGCAGGGTTTCTACTTTGCTCGTCCGTTGAGGTCCGATGAGGTCCCTGCCCTGCTGCTAGCCAGTACGGCGGACCAGGACCTGCGGCCACCTGCCTCCTTCCGCCCCAACGGAAAAACCCCGCCGACCGAGTAAGTCAGCGGGGTTGCAGGCGTAGAACACGAGCCGAAGCTCCTGCGAACTACGAGTCCTTGGCCACTTCGGCGAACTGCTCCCCGAGATCGCTGTCGTTATCGATCAGATAGGCGATGCTGCGGTACTCCTCGACCGTCAGGCCTTCGTCCTCGATCGCGGACACCATTTCGTCATTCGCCTCGTCGCGCAGCTCCTGGGCGTCCTCGCCCTCCGCCTCGGCGATATCGTCCGCATATTCGGAGCGGATGTCCTGAGAGGCATCCGCAGCGGCCAGAAAGCTTTCCAGATCGCTTTCGCTAACGTCCTCGGCGGACAATTCGGGGTCATCCGTCCATTCCTTCTCGAAAACGTCCTTGTCATCGGCGACTACCGTGGAGGCACCACCGAACGCGAGTCCCAGGGCCAGGGTGATCGAACAGGCCGTGGCTGTGTTGTGTCCCATCTTGCGCCTCCTGTTCATAAGATCGGTTTGCTTGCTGACCATCCGCCACCTTGCGCGGACGGTCACGACCGGGATGATGCAGACCTCATGCCAACCCTCCCGAACAACCCGCATTGCGCGTCATCATCCCCTATTGGCACAATCTCACCGGCTCGCGTGTCCCCGAATCGCCTCCAAAAGCGGGTCAGTTCGACACATGAATCACCTCGACCCGTATCGCGCTGACCCGTTTCGGCGGGGACGAAAACTGCCCCGGAGCAGGATTACCCCGGGGCTTGCCAACTCGAGCGCGTACGTCAATCCTGTTGCTCTAGTTGAGGTCGAAGCGGTCCGCGTTCATGACCTTGTCCCAGGCCCGGACGAAGTCGTTCACGAACTTCTGCTGTGCGCCCTCCTGGGCATAGACCTCGGCAATCGCACGCAGCTGCGAGTTGGACCCGAAGATCAGATCGACACGCGTGCCGATCCACTTCTGTTCACCGGTCTTGCGGTCACGCCCGATGAACTCCTCGGCCTCCTCGGAGGTGCGTTCCCATTCGGTATCCATATCCAGCAGATTCACGAAGAAGTCATTCGTGAGCACGCCGGGACGATCGGTGAACACACCGTGGCGTGACCCGCCCACATTGGTGTCCAGCACGCGCATACCCCCCAGCAGCACCGTCATCTCCGGCGCACTCAGTTTCAGCAGCTGGGCACGATCGAGCATCATCTCCTCGGCCGGCACGGTGAAGCGCTTCTTCATGTAGTTGCGGAAGGCATCCGCCTCGGGCTCCAGCACCTCGAACGCCTCGACGTCGGTTTGCTCTTCGGTGGCATCGGTACGGCCTGGGCGAAACCGGATTTCCACCGCATGTCCCGCCTGCTGTGCCGCCCGCTCAACTGCAGCCGTCCCGGCCAGCACGATAAGGTCCGCCAGCGACACCTTCTTGTTGCCGGACTGAGCGGCGTTGAAGTCCTGCTGAACCCCCTTGAGTGCATCAAGGACCCGGGCCAGTGTCGGTGGCTCGTTCGACTCCCAGTCCTTCTGTGGCGCCAGCCGGATGCGCGCGCCATTGGCACCGCCGCGCTTGTCGGAATCGCGGAAGGTCGATGCAGCGCCCCAGGCCACCTTGATCAGGTCGGCTGGCTTCTGGCCGGTCGCGAGGATCTTTTCCTTCAGGGCCTTCACGTCCTCCTCGTCGATCAATTCGTGATCGACCGCTGGCACCGGGTCCTGCCAGATCAGGTCCTCTTCCGGGACCTCGGGCCCGAGATAACGGGCCTTCGGTCCCAGATCGCGGTGGACCAGCTTGAACCAGGCGCGCGAGAACGCCTCTGCCAGTTCGGCCGGGTTCTGGTGGAAGTGGCGCGCGATACTCTCGTAATCCGGATCGACCTTCAGCGACAGATCGGTCGTCAGCATCATCGTCGTTTCCTTGGTCGACGGGTCATGCGCCCTGGTCACCAGGTCCTTGTCGGCCACATCCTTCGGTTTCCACTGGTAGGCGCCGGCAGGGCTCTTGGTCAGCTCCCACTCGTAGCCGAACAGCATGTCGAGGTAGCCGTTGTCCCACTGCGTGGGATTCGCCGTCCACGCACCTTCCGGGCCACCGGTGATCGTGTCGTCGCCCTTGCCGGTGCCGTAGCTGCTTTTCCAGCCAAGCCCCATTTGCTCCAGTGGAGCCGCCTGCGGCTCCGGTCCCATGTGGGACGGATCGCCCGCGCCATGCACCTTGCCAAAGGTATGTCCGCCGGCAATGAGCGCCACGGTCTCGTAGTCGTCCATCGCCATGCGCGCAAAGGTTTCGCGGATGTCGCGTGCGGCCTTGACCGGATCGGGTTCACCGTTCGGACCTTCCGGATTCACGTAGATCAGGCCCATCTGCACGGCTGCCAGCGGGTTTTCCAGATCCCGGTCGCCGCTGTAGCGCTTGTCGTCCAGCCACTCCTTCTCGGCACCCCAGTAGATATCCTCTTCCGGGGCATAAATGTCCTCGCGACCACCCGCAAAGCCGAAGGTCTTCAGGCCCATGTGCTCCAGCGCGCAGTTACCCGCCAGGATGATGAGATCCGCCCAGGAAATCTGGTTGCCGTACTTCTGCTTGATCGGCCACAGCAATCGCCGGGCCTTGTCGAGGTTGGCGTTGTCCGGCCAGCTGTCCACTGGCGCAAAGCGCTGGTTGCCGGTGGAGGCGCCGCCACGACCATCGCCCGTGCGATAGGTCCCTGCGCTGTGCCAAGCCATGCGGATCAGGAGACCGCCATAATGACCGTAGTCCGCTGGCCACCAGTCCTGCGAGTCCGTCATCAGGGCGTAGAGATCCTGTTTCACCGCCTGCAGGTCGAGCTTCTGGAATTCCTTGCGGTAATCGAAGCCTTCGTCCAGCGGACTGGACTCAGGGGTGTGCTGGTGCAGGATCTTCAAGTTCAGCTGGCTCGGCCACCACTGCTCGACCGTGGTACCGCGACCGCCAAGCCGGGTCTGAGCCCCGTGCATTACCGGGCATTTTCCTTCCCTATTCAGATCATTGGCACCCATAGCGTTCTCCTTCCATCAAATGGTGAACAAGGCCTCTTCCGCCCCTGGAAATCTGGACTCGGTCCAAATCTCTATTTCAAGGGACTCGTCATTGCCTTGTCCGTTCCATCTCACGCTACACCCGTCCCGAAATGCGCCGGAAGTATTGTGTTTCTAACGGATTGATAGGCACAGCACATGACACCCAGGCTCGTGGGATGCTTCTCCCACAGCCTCGGCCGGAAACGTCAGGTGTCGGACTTAGCGGGAGCCGAAATAGTCGCGCAGGAGTTGCGTCGTACGCGCCGCCGGGTCCTCGCGGATCCGGCGTTCCTCGTCCGCAAGAATGGTGAACAGGCCATCCAGCGCGTGATCCGTCACATAGCGGTCCAGGTCGACATCGAAATCCGCGAGCCCGGGGATGCGGCGCGCCGTGTCGCGCAGCGGCTGGTACACGCGATACACCCCGGCCCCCTCCATGTGCTCGCGCACGACGGGCTCGTAACGCTCGCGCAGCTCGGATTCTGACGCGCCGCGCAGATATTGGGTCGCGGCATCGTCATCGCCGCGCAGCACGGCCTGAACGTCGGTAGGCCGCATCTTCCGGATCGCGCTCACGAACACCGGGGTTGCTTCCCGCGCGGCGGCCTCTGCGGCACGGTTCATGCGCCGCTCAAGATCATCGACCTGGCTGCCCAGCCCGGCGCGGCGCAGCGCATCCCCGGCCTGCTGCAGCTCCTGCGGCAGGCCGATCCGAATCGCCTGATTGCCCCAGTAGCCGTCTTCTTGCCCCGTACGTTCGACGGTACGTTCCGTACTCACCTGAAGGGCCTCGCGAATCGCCTCTTCTGCACGGTCGCCACCACTCCCCTCGCCGTTGAGTCCGAAGTCACGGACATCCAGACCAGCACAGGCGGAGAGGAAAAACGGAAGCCACAGCAACAGCAAGGGCGGTGAATAACGCATGAAGGAATTCCTGACGACGGGTGCACCACATGATACACACCACCACGCGCCCATCCCGGGCCCCATTCACCGAATCCCGCGTCCGTCCGGACTTGCGATTCATTTGCGCATGCTCAATCGTAATCGGACATGAACCGCACTCCGCGCCGCCGAACACTCCTGCGCAAGCGGCTGTACGCAGCCGCCCTCGTCATTGGCTTGCCGCTCCTCGCGTTCGTCGCCTGGGTGGCCTGGACGGAGCAGCATCCCGAGCAGGAACGCGAGCTTCGCGTCGAGGTACAGGATCGCCTGCACGAGTGGTTTCCCGAGATCATGGCACTCCCCGACGAGCTGCGCGGCTTTATCCCCCGATCCTCGGTGTTCGATGACGACGCCGAGCCGGAGATCATCATGCTGCACGGTCTCGACGAACCCGGAAATATCTGGGACACGCTGGTACCCGCGCTCGATTCCGTCGGCATCAATGGCTGGGAGTTTCGTTATCCCAACGACCAGGCGGTAGACCACAGCGCCGACCTGTTGGCCGAGTACTGGGAGACACTGGATCGCAACCAGCCCGTTGTACTGATCGGCCACAGCATGGGCGGGCTGGTGATCCGCGACTTCGTTACCCGCTGGCGACACCCGGTGGACGGGGATCCCCGAGTCGAAGGTCCCCCCATCGCTGGCGTAATCCTGGTCGCCACTCCCAATCAGGGCTCCGACTGGGCGCGCCTGCGGGTCTGGCTCGAGGTCCGGGAGTGGCTTGTGGATATCCGCGAACAGCGCTTTTCGCTATTCGCCGGGCTTCGCGACGGGACCGGCGCGGCCAAGATCGATCTCAGGCCCGACAGTCAGTTCCTCACAGACCTGAATGAACGCCCCTGGCCCGAGGCCATCCCGGTGAAGATCATCGGTGGCGTCGTGCCCGAGCCTACCCCGGCGATGGAAGCCAGCCTCACGGCCCTTAGTGAACAATTCGGCATCGAGAACCTGCCCAAGCACATCGAGGACTGGTGGGAGGAAACCAGCGAGGGCTTGGGCGATGGGGTCGTTCCAGTGGAATCACTGGCCCTCGAAGGGCATCCCGAGCCACTGGTACTGGAGGCCTCGCACCGCGGCCTGCTGGTGCCCGGCCCCCTCACGGAGTATCCCCCTGCGATCGAACCGATTCTGCACACCCTGTTCGACTGGCGGGGCGAGGCCGCGCCCATTGCACCTGTCGCCCCGCCAGACTAGGGAGACGCTGATTTAATCGCGCGTCCGCGCTCGAGTCGCTTTTGCGTGGGAACAAGGCGCGGTGACTGCCGTGCAGTCATTCTGCACAA